>DASVRO010000047.1:0-43387 GCA_036388575.1 Allosphingosinicella sp. | reverse complement strand
GGCTCCTCGCCGCCGGCAAACCCCCAAAGGTCGCCCTCGTCGCACTCATGCGAAAGATGATCGTCACCCTCAACGCCATCCTCCGCACAAACATACCCTGGGCCTACGCCTAAGACGGTTGCTCCCCATCTGTCGAAGGGGCGGACTACCCCTTCCGGAACACCAGGCTGCCGCCCCAGCCGAGCAGGAGCGACAGCGCCACCGCGGCGATGCCGTAGGCGAAGGACCAGCGGTCGGCGGCCTCGGCGACGTCGCGCTCGAAGCCGAGCTTCTCGATCCTGATCTCGCGCTGGGCACCGGCGATCACCCGGCCGTCCTTGATGAGGAAGGTCTCGGCCGTATAGTCGCCGACCGGCACCCGCGCCGGGATCGACACCCGGCCCCGGTAGAGGACGTGGTCGGTGATCTTCACGCCGTCCGGATCCTCGATATAGAGCTGGCGGCGCTGCATCAGGTCGACCAGGCCAGCCTCGAAGCGGCGCTGCACCTCGGCCGACTTTCCAGCCCCCGGGGAGAGCGAGAGGTTCTGGAGCCCGAGCTCGTAGATCGCCGCCGTCCGCTCGTCGACCAGCCCGGCGATCGGCCTCGAGGAGGCGACCGCGTAGAAGGCCGGGGCCGAGCGGAAGCGGGCGGCCTCGACGTTCATCCAGATTCCCGCGACCTTCTGCTTCTCGCGCACCACCAGCGGCTGGACCGGCCCCTTCACCACCACCGCGATGTCGGCATGCTCGGTCGGAGTGCGGCCGCCGGGATACAATACGGCGCCGAACAGAAGCAACTCGGCGCCGTTGAAGGTCGACCGGATCTCGACCCGGTCCTGCGACACGTCCGGCACCAGCCGCGGCTTGGCGGCCCCGATCGCAAGCGGCGCCGCGCACGCCAGCAGCAGGGCTCGGCCCAGGCCCATTTTCAGAGCACCTGCAAGGTGTAGATTTCCTCGGGCCGCCAGGCGAGGCCGATCGCCATCCGGAAAGCGACCGCGAGGACCATGATGGCGAGGAACATGCGAAGCAGCTCGGGCTTGAACTTCTGGGTCAGGCGGGCGCCGAACTGGGCGCCGATCACCGAGCCGAGCAGGAGCAGGCCGGCCAGCACGATGTCGACCGACTTGGTGGTGGTGGCGTGGATGAGGGTGGTGGCGGCGGTGACGAACAGGATCTGGAGGAGCGAGGTGCCGACGACGACCTGGGCCGACATTCCGAGCAGGTAGATCATCGCCGGCACGACGATGAAGCCGCCTCCGACTCCGAGCAGGACGGTCAGCATCCCGGCCCCGAAGCCGAGCAGCAGCGGCGCCAGCGGCGAGATGTAGAGGCCCGACTGGTAGAAGCGCCAGCGCATCGGCAGGGCCGCGATCAGCGGGTTGTGCCGCTTGGGCTTCTTCGCATTCTCCTTCGGCTTGATTATGTCGAGCGAGGTCGCAGCCTCCTTGGCCATCATCGCTCCGACCGTTCCGAGCAGGATGACGTAGAGCAGCGAGATGACCGTATCGATCTGGCCGGCGTCCTGGAGAAGCCGGAACAGGCCGCCGCCGGCGAGCGCTCCGACCAGCCCTCCGGCGATGATCACGCCGCCCATCCGATAGTCGACGCCCTTGCGGCGGCGGTGGGCGAGCACGCCCGAGACGCTGGTGCCGGTGATCTGGGTCGTCGCCGAGGCGACGGCGACGGGCGGCGGGATGCCGTAGAAGATCAGGATCGGAGTCGTCAGGAAGCCGCCGCCGACTCCGACCATGCCGGTCAGCAGTCCGACCACTCCGCCGAGCAGGATTATCGCCAGCGCGTTGACCGAGAGGCCGGCGATGGGAAGGTAGATGTCCACTCCGACTGGTTAGCCGCTGGCGCGGCGCGGCGGAAGGCGGGTCAGAAATCGCTCGCGATCATCAGCGCCGGGCCGGAGCCGGGCCGGGCATGGCCGGCGGCGCGGAAGCGCCAGTCGGCGGCGATTGCGACATTGCGGCCGGTGACGGGCAGGCGGAGGAGAGCCTGGGGGCCGAGGTCGAGTCGCGCGGCTCCCGGCTGCGCCGCCGCCCAGGCGCCGGCGCCGAGCCGGACCCGGCCGAGCGGGACGGACAGGCGCAGCGCGCCGTCGCCGAACAGGTCGCGCGAGCGGGTCCCGACGATGCCGGCCTGGGCGTAGGCCTCGACTCGCAGGCCGCCGAACCGCGAGTCGCTCACTCCGCCATGGAGGGTGAGGC
The DNA here is from genome assembly GCA_036388575.1 of Allosphingosinicella sp. Taxonomy (GTDB): domain Bacteria; phylum Pseudomonadota; class Alphaproteobacteria; order Sphingomonadales; family Sphingomonadaceae; genus Allosphingosinicella. The sequence goes on along the minus strand of DASVRO010000047.1, from coordinate 41,190 downwards.
CGAAGGCCGAGCGGCCCTCGCGCCCGATGCCCTGGCGGCGCTCGGCGAGGAGGTGGACGGGTACCCGCCGCGACGGCTGCCAGTCGATGCCGACCGCCGCCTCGGCGCCCGCGGGCCGCTCTAGGGGGGAGGACAGCCGGATCGCGAGCGCGAGCGGCCGGGCCGGATCGCCGTTCAGCCGGAAGCGCGCGAGAAGGCCGGCCTGGCTTCCGCCGAGGGTGCCGGCCGGGACCAGCGTCGCGGCGCCGCCTCGCCTGAGGACCGACCAGGCGGCGAAGGACCAGCGGGAGGGGGCGCTTCCCGGCGACGGCTCCGCGCCGCCGGGGCTCGGCACGGGGCGGCGGCGGTCGATCGGGTCCTTCGCGGGAAGCTGCCATGGCAGCACGGGCCAAAGCGGCTCTTCGGAGGGCAGGCGCGCCGCGCTTGCCGGCGGCAGGGCGCCCGGCGCGGGAGCGAGACGGCGCAGGCTCGCCGGCGGCGCTTCCGCGGCGGCGGTTCGAACCGGCGGCCGCGCGATCGGCTCCGCGGCTTTCGAAGGCACCGCCGCTTCGGGCCGGAAACCGCCGGTCCGCGCCGCGCCGCCGGCCTCGGCGGGCGCAGGCCGCCAGCCCGGCGCCAGCCAGGCCGCCCGCGACCCGGTCCAGCCGGCCAGCAGCAGAAGGAGGAAGCGCAGCGGCGGCGACCGGCTCATCGCGCCGGCGGCACCGCCGGGAAGATGTGCGCGGTCTTGCCCCAGCGCGGCCGGCCGCCGCGGCGGAGCGCCCGGTAGCGGCCGAGCGCGGCGGCGGCGGCGAGCATCGCCACGCCATTGCCGATCGCCGCCCTCGGCACCGACCGCAGCCCTTCGCGCCAGCCGTAGGCGGCGGTGGTGAAGCCGGCCCGGAGCGCCAGCCGCCAGGCGAGCAGCGCCATGTTGACGGCGACTAAGAACGCCAGCCCGTCGGGCAGCGGCGCCGGCGGGATTGCGGTCGCGCCTTCGCGGACCTTCAGCGCCAGCCACAGGAGCAGCGCCAGATAGCCGGCGAAGAGCAGCAGGGCGGCGAGCAGCGACTGGCGGTCGCGAAGCCGCATCCAGCGCTCGGCCAGGCCGCCGCGCCAGCCGAGCCGGTCCCAGCCGGCCAGAGCGATCCCGGTCATCCACCGCGCCTTCTGGGCGACGGCGGCGCGAAGCGTGCCCGGGAAATATTCGCGGGTGGCGACGAGCCCACCGTCCGGGCCTGCGATGCGCAGGAAGATCGAGCGGCCGCCGGCCTCGGCGATCCTGAGGCCGAGCTCGTAATCCTCGGTGAGGCTGTCGGCGTCGAACGGAAGGCCGCCGCGCCCGGCGGCGAGGCGCTCGAGGGAGGAGCGGGAGAAGGCGCACCCGACGCCGGCCGAGGGGAGGCCGGCGCCGAGCGCGCCACGCACGGCCAGCTCCTTGCCGTGCGATTCGGAAAACTCGTCGGCATAATGGCCGCCGAGCCATCGCGAATGGGGGTCGATCAGCGGCAGCACCGGCAGCTGGATCAGGTCGAAGCGCTCGACGAGGCCGTCGAACAGCCGAAGCTCGTCGGGATGGACGACGTCCTCCGCGTCGTGGAGGACGATCGCCTTGGCGCGCCGCCCCTCCGCCGCCTCGTCGGTCAGAAGCGCCCGCCACAGCAGGTTGAGGCAGTCGGCCTTGGTCGTCGGCCCCGGCTCGCCGCCGGTCACGATCCGGACCCTCGGCCCCGCCGCCGAGGCGGCCGCGGCCCTCGTCGCCTGTGACCGGCCATTAAAGGTGGGAACGCTGGGCGAGGGCAGAGGGCCGGGATTTCGTGGGATACGCCGGGATATATCGGGCCAGAACTGGCGGTTTTCCGCGGCTCGGCGTCCCTGTGACCAACCCTAAATCCATATAAAGACCTTTCTGGCCTGCGGGCGCTCCGCGGCCGTTTCCGCTCAGCTGCATCCCCTGTGCAGCGCCCGTTAAACCGGCGCGAATTTCCCACTTTAGCGATCTAGCCGCTTCCCGGTTCGAGAGTCTGGCGGAAATCAGCCATTTAGCGGCGGTGAGGCGGCGCAACGGGCGCCAGCCTCTTCCCCCTCCCCTTCCCACTTCCGCGGGTCACCTAGAGATGATCAATTCGCCGGCACTGCCGGCATGCGGACCCCCTGCAACCGTGTAAGTCGTTTCGACCTCCAGAAAGGTGAAGCCGGCGAAGATTTCTCGCACCTCCGGCGTGTCATTCAAGCTCAGGAGGAACTGCCCTTTCAGGCTCCTGAGCCTGTCTGCCATCAACGTGAAGTCGGCGCGAGTGAACATGCCCTCGCCGTAGTCGCCCTCGCAGCCGTAGTAGGGTGGGTCGAGGTAGAATAGCGTCCCCGGCCGGTCGTAGCGGGTGAGGAAGTTCGCCCAGGGGAGCCGCTCGATGATGACGCCGGCGAGCCGATCGTGCAGGGCCTCGAGGACCGGCCCCAGCTTCGTAACGTCAAATCTTGCGGGGCCGCTGACCGTCACGCCGAAGTTCCGGCCGGCCACCTTTCCGCCGAAAGCCAGGCGCTGGAGGTAGAGGAACCGGGCCGCTCGCTCGAGATCCGTCATGGTCGACGGGTCGGTCCGCATCAGCCGCTCGAAGCCGGCGCGAGTCGTCAGCTGAAAGCGGAGCATGTCCATGAACGGCACGTAGTGGCGCTGGAGGATCCTGAAGAAGTTGGACACGTCCTCCGACCAGTCGTTGATGACCTCCCCTCGGGGCCGTCGATCGCGGCGGAGGAAAACGCCTCCCATGCCGACCATCACTTCCGCGTAGATTTCGTGAGGCATCGTCCCGATCAGGGCGACAAGGCGGCGGGAGAGATTGCGTTTGCCGCCGATATAGCCCGCGGCGGGGCGGACAGGTTGAACAGGCTGCAGCGCCGCTGCAGCGGGGTTTATTGGACTCGACTCCACTAGTTGGCTTTCCTTACGAACCGCCGGCCCGTGCGCGGGTGGCGGGGTGATTCCGGCTTGGTACGGCCGGATCATGGCGGGTCTTTTCCGCCGGCTCGGAGCGTTAGCGCGCTCCGGCCCCCGCCTCACGGCGGGGAGTTTCAAGGTCGTTGCAGGGATCATTCGGCATCGCCTAGCGGCGAGCCGGAGACCAGCTGGTGCGTGGCCTGCATGGCGCGCACCTCAGCCTCGTCCGCCCAGGCCAAGCTCTCAACGGGCATCGGAGCGCCGTCGCTAGTCACCTTGACCACCGCCTTCAACCAGCGGCCGTCTGCCGTTCGCCTGAGTAGGATCCGCTGGTCGCCCTGCAGGAAGACTAGGTCCGGCGCCGCGCCGATCTCCGGCAACTGACGGAATTGGCTCGGACCAATGTCGGGCGTGGCGAGCCTATGAGAGCGGAAAGTCCCGCCTGAGAGGGTTGCCGTCAGGGACGAGGCGCCGAGGAGCTCCCGCAGCTCCTGGTCTACGAGCATGACGGGGAAGCTGGTGTCCGGATCCTCCATCGCCTTTAGGAAGGCCGGAGAGTCCACCAGGTCGCGCAGAGCGGCGCGGGCGCCGCCCAGGTCCCGCCCGGCCTCGCGCTCGAGCGTCGCGGCCGCTTTGTCGGCGATCGCGCGCATGCTGGCCTTGCCGGGGTTGTAGGCGAAGCCGGGGTCGATCCCGGCCGGCACGATCTCGGGCTTCGTCGACCCGGCGCGGAAGAAGGTCTGCGGGGGCCCGGCCGGCGGCGGCTCCTTCGCCACGGTCCAGCCATTCTTCTTCAGATCCCGGTCGGAGAGCTGGATGACGGTGCAGCGGCAATTCCAGCCGCAGGGCGGGAAGTGGGTGTCCCACCAGGGGTGGTCGGCCGGAAGGATGACGCCGTGCCAGGCGCGGTGGAGCGGCCGGGTCCGGCGGTCCATGACGGCCGAGTAGCGGAGGTAGGGGGCGACGTCCTTCAGCTCCTGGATGCGCGCCCACTGGCCCGCAGCGCGGCTGATGCGGAGGTTCGTCGAGTAGATGGTCCGCAGCCGGCTCGGGCTGATGGTGACGGCCTCGTCCGTCCCGGTCAGCTCCCGGTCCTGGACGCGACCCCACCAACCGGCCCGCTCCAGGTCAGGGACGATATGGGCTTTCCACTGCTCGAAGGTGCCGCCGTTATGGATCACGTCCGCTAGTGAGGTGCGGATCGTCTCGAGGAGGTCCAGCTTCGCCACCTTGGCGACCGTGAAGGCGCGGGCGTGGTCCTCGTGCCACATCTCGCTCCAGCGGACGGACGTGCGGAGTTCACCGCGGGCGTCGAAGGCGCGGACCGTCTCTTCGGGAGGCAGGTTGATGACCGCGCCTATCTTCACTTTGTCAGCCATTACGCGGCCATCCTAACCACGAGATCGCCACCCCACTGGTCGGCCATCGCGTCGGCGATGCCGGAGAAAAAGCGGCTCCGCTCTCGTTGGCGATCAGCAGCTGCCATCCACCCGCTGACGCGATGAACCCGTTGCCAAGTCTCGCGCTCGGCCGCGTCGGACGGCGGCTTCAGCCAAGGCGTCGTCGGGACGAGGCGCGGCAGGTTCTTCAGCCAGAGACACGTCCGCTTGACCTCGCGGTGGCCGAAGTCGTGGGGCTGTACGCTCTGAGCGAATTCTCGATAACCGGCGATCCGCTCCTTGGCGTGGCGGTGCATGATCGGGTTTTCGACGGCGATCCGCTCGATCGGGGCATTCCAGAAGGTCGAGAAGAGGGCGGCGGCCTCGTCCAGCTCCGCCCACATCTGCTCGAGCGTCTTGTCGCGCGGCGGCTTGGTGTACCACCTCACCCCACTGTTGCAGAGGCGGGTGCAGGGCGGGTGCGCGACCATCAACAGATCCCACCCATCGCCGAGCAGCTCGGTTGCGTCGCCAACTATATGCCGATTGGTGCGATCCTCGGCGGGCTTGAGATCGCAGGACCAAGCATCGTGCCCGCGGGCAATGAAGGCATTCCGGACCGTGCCGGAGCATTCGCAGGCGACCAGAACCCTCATGCTGCGTCCGTCCGCCATGGGTCGGGGTGGAAGGCGGGACTGGGAGGGGAGCTTAGCCACGGCCGAGCAACTCCGCTCGAGTCGCGACCAGCTGGACAGATAGGCCCTGCCGAAGGTTTGCCACGGCCGCGGTCATCAACCCTGAGCGAAGCATATCCGCCGTTACGATAGCGAGCTTCGATCCGGCGAATCATGCCGCCAGGCGCGACCCAGGCAGCACAGTCTACTGGATCGCCATCATCGAACGCGAAGCCCAACTTTCGAAGGGCTTCGCCCACCTTGCTGCGGTTGCGTACGACAAGACGGCGCCAGTAGCGGGGGATGCCGCGTGGTCTCGGGATGCTGCTCACGCGGCGCCACCATCCGCGCCGGCCGCGGCCGCCATGCGGAAGCGAAGGCGCTGCGGGCGAGCGCCTCGGTGAAGGCGGCCTCGTCGTCCAGCTCGGCCGCGCGGGCGAGGATGGCGGCAACCTCCTCCTCGCTGCCGGCGGCGAGCAACTCGGCGAGCAGCTGCTCCACGATCGGTGCCATGCCGACCCGCCAGCCTTCCTCCGCCATAACCTGGGCGACGGCCTGGTCGACGATGTCTCCCGCCAAGGTGCCCTCGGCGAAGTCCGCCTCGTCCGGCGCCGGCAGAAGCAGCTGCTCCCGGCCGGTCGGGTTGCGACCCGGCAGAAGCGGCTGCTTGGGCTCCTCACGCACGTAGCCGTCGCCGTAGAGGTCGCGCTGGCTCTCCTCCGTGCGGACCCAGCCGATCTGAGCCAGCTTCGCGTCGGTCTCGGCCGCCGTGTTGGTGTCCTCCTCCTCCTCGACGAGTCGGGTGACGATCGGCGCCGCGACGTCGGCGCCGAAGTTGTAGTCGGTAAACCAGCGCGCGGGGCCGGCGGTGAAGCTGTCGGTCAGCAGATCCGCGTCGGCAACGACCAGCTCCTGCTTCACGCCCGCCTGGACGTCCGATTGATTGGAGCCGAGGCCGGCGCCGGCGCTGTCCGTCGTCATCGTCTGGCAGAGGATAATCTTCGTGATGGCCGCGTTCATGAAGCTCGGCATCTTGTCGAAGTCGACGCCCGCGGTGGCGACATGGAGCAGATCGACCGCCATGCCCTCGGGGATGACGAAGCCGGTGTCGTTGGCGATCGACTGCAGGGCGTCGAGCAGCCTCTCGATGTCCTCGCGCGGGGTGCCGGGCCGATAGGTTCCCTTCGCCGTGGGGACGGCGAACTTGTCCAGGAACGTGTTCCAGAAGCGGAGCCCGTTACGCTTGAAGAGGGTCGGCCAGTATAGCCACTCGGCCAGGCCGCGGCCGTAGGGCTGGTCGTCGTCGTCGGCGCCGGCAGTGACCACCCAGAACTTCCGGTCCGGCATGATCTCGCCCATCGGGTCCTTGAGCGTGATCAGCCGGAGGCGGCCGTCCTTGTCGTACCGGAAGCGGCGGGCGTGGCGGACGTGGATTGGCCGCATCTTCGGCGCCGGCACCCAACCCCAAAGGGTGCGCCCCTCCCACTGCCAGGGTCCCCAACTCAGCTCGGCAACGGCGATGCCGTAGAACGGCGCCCGCAGCATCTTGTCCGTGACCCGGTCCCAGGAGCAGCTCAGCAGGTTCGCCTCGAGGGCGTCGGCAGCGGCCTGCGCCCGCGGGTCGGTGGGATGGCCCGGCGAGACGCTCCACTCGCGCGACACGACGGCGCTGCGGCGCTGCTCGAGGCAGGACTTGACTTGGTCGTCCAGCAGGATGCGGTCGTAGACGCCCCAGTCCAAGGCGCCGATGAGCCGCTGGTCGCGGAACTCCTCCAGCTCGGTCGTATAAGGCCGAGTGATGTCCCGCCCGTTCGCGGTGGTGGCGATGACTTGGCTGAGTTCAGCCGGCAGCGACTTGGCGCCGCGGTCGGCCGGAACCAGCGAGCGGCTCCTCTGAGAACGGGGACGCTTAGCCATTGAACCCTCCGAAGTCGTCACGGCGGCTGATCCGGCTGATCGTGCCGAAGCCGCGGGTGCTGATGATGCTCCGGTCGCTGTCGCTGGACAGTCGCTTCCCAGCCGATCGGAAGATGAATTCGCCCGGATCCTCGTCGGCCGCGGCGCGGAGGTGCATCAGCGCGATCGCGTTGTCGCCGTGGCGCTTGCGCTTCTCGCCGTCCGCCTTCGACATGACGGAGCGGTCCGGAATCTTCGGCACACCGCGGACCAGCTTGACCATCCGCAGATCGTCGAGGGTGCCCTCGTCCTTCGGGATGATGAAGGTGCGGTCCTCGATCCCGGAGCGGAGCTTCGGCATGAAAGCGAGGTAGGTCTTGTCCGAGGCCATGACCGCCTCGATCTGGTCGAAGCCCCAGCGCTGCTGCAGCGCCTCGGCCAGGTAAGAGCCGTTGCCACGGGCATCCATCTTGCCGGCCGCGAAGAGCGGGACGCGCTCTAGGATCCAGTTGAGGACGAACTCCTGGTCGCGGAAAGGCACATTCCGCATCTCGAGGATGAAGCGGGCCACCAGCCGCATCATCTCGTCGTACTGGCCGAAGGCGACAGGGGAGACGTCGCCGGAGCGGGCGAAGTCCTGCCCGAAGAACGTGCGCCGGCTCCGATCGAAGTCGCGGAGGTAGGGCAGCACCTCCTGCTCGAGGAACTCGCGGATGAAGTCCTGCCGGAAGGCGTCCTCCTCGCGCTCGAAGCCGTCAGGGCAGCGGAGGCGAATGACCGGAAGCTCGGGCGACATGGCGCGCTCGATCGTCGCCCGCGCCATGTAGGTCCCGGATCCGCGCGCCGGGATGACGTCCAGCTCCTCTTCGGCGGCCTCTCCGTAAAAGGCGCGCAGATCCGCTTCCCACTGCCTCTCGGCCTCGGCCGACCAGGTCTTGCCGGTGACGAGGCAGATGCGTTTGAATAGCCCCTGTTTCAGGGCTTCCTTCAGCGTGGTCCGGTGGACATGGCCCTTCCGCTTCCCGGCGCGGATATCTTCGACCAAGGTGTTGAAGGCGTTGTCCGCGCCATCGTGGGTCGAGATCACGACGACCCGGCCGCCCCACATCAGCAGCGCCAGCGCGGCCTTGAGCAGCTCGTCCAGATTGTCGTGGAAAGCTGCCTCATCGATGATGACCAGGCCTTGCTTACCGCGGAGCGACCTGGGCGTCGACGAGAGCGCAACGATCGCATGGCCGGAGGGGAAATCGACCCGGAAAGCCTTGATGCCCTGCTCGGACCCATCGTCGAAGAGAAACTCTGACAACTTGCCAATATGGTGGAAGGCCTTCGCGAACCGACCGCAGTAGTCGATGAACTCGCGCGCCATGTCGAAGTTGTAGCCGATATAGAAGCTATCCATGCCGCCCTTGGCGGGCGCCGAGGTCAGCACGGCGTCGCCGGCGAAGCCAAAGGTCAGGCCGGTGCGCCGGCCCTTTTCCTCGACGAGCAGCGCATGTTCGTGGCTGAGCGCCACCGCCTCGGCCTGGTAGGACAGGAGGACCGTTGGAACCTCGGTCATCGGACGCCCTTGCGCCGCGGCCGCAGCTGGGGCTTCCACCACTCGATCTCGCCGCGGCTGATCAACCCCAGCCAGCCGCAGGCGTCGTCAAAGCCTGCGGCGCCGTCGAGCGAAACGAAGTCCAGGTGCGGCTCGGGATGGCCGGTTCGGCGCGGCAGAAAGTGGCCCGCCACCCGAATCTTCCACTCGCGGCCGGCGCGATCGGCGAGAGTCAGATAGCGGGCGCCGGAGCAACACAGTCGGGAAGATACCAGAGCGATCGGCCGCAATCCGAGCTGCTGAGCCTGGTCGCGCAGCCTGATCGCGAGAGCGCCGATTGTGGCATGTGGGACCTGGGCTCCCCGCGCCCCGGCGACGATCCGGTCAAACTGCCGTTCACGCGGCGCGCTGCGGCCGCTCACAGCTCGATGCCGAGGATCTCGGCCCTCACCCGCCGAATGCTTTCGTCCGAGGCTCCTGCGGCCCTGACGGCGCTCGCGGCAGCCTCGGCCGCGGCCGCCTTCACCGCCGCGGCGGTTTCCGCCCGGATCTTCGCTTCGCGGTCGACGTCGATCTTGGCGGCGGAGACCAGGTCCTTGATGGACTTCGCGAGGAAGGCCGCATCCTTGAGCGCCGGGAGCTGCTCGTCCTCGCCCATCGCAGTCGACATCGCGATCCGCGTCAGCGTGGTCGTCGCCATCTGAAGCAGCAGCTTGACCTGGTGATCCTCCTCGCTGCCGAACTCGCCGGCGAACGCCTTCGCCACGGAAGAGACGTCGCGCTGGCGCGCGGCGAGCTGGCGGAACTCCTTCGAGTAACGGCCCACGGCCGAGCGCGACGGCACCTCCGGCAGCTTGCCCTGGTCGGAAAGGTCCAGGAGCAGCCCGACGATCTCGTCGATCGTGGCGCCGTCATGGATGGCCTGGTCGACCTGGACGCGGGCGTCAGGCGGAAGCCTGTCAATGGAGGAGCGCTGACCCATGCCTCACTCCCCGGTCTTGTGCTTCCAGATGCCGTCGACGAGCAGCCGCCCATCGGCGACGTCGCGACCATCGGGCCGGATCCGCGCAACCAGGTAGGGGTCGAGCGTCTCGAGGGCGACGAGTTGGCAATCGTCCCCGCCGGCGGTGGCGAGCCAGCGCAGCTGCTCGCGGACGTCCCGGCGAGCAATGCGGTGGCCGAGCTGCACCAGCAGCATCGCTAGGACCTCGTCGTTATGCTCGCCGCCTGCGTCGTTCAGGAGGTCGAGGATCGCGCGGCGAATGAAGGGGAGAAGAAGTGGGGCGATGGTCATGCCTTCGTCCCCGTCTTGAGGCCCTGCTCGAGCAGTAGCTCGAGAAGACGATTTCCGGTCCCGACCTGCTTCTCAACGCCCCTTACGCTGGCCTCCAGGCCGGAGACTCGCCCCGCCACCACCGAAAGCCCCTGATTGAGGTCCGCCTTGGAGGGCGCGCTTTCGCAGTCATCCTCGATTACCGCGAGCCGCTTATCGAGGCCCGCGATCTTCTCGGAGCCCTGATCGAGCCGCCCCTGGTGCGCGTCGATTCGAGCGAGGATCCCTTCTTCCGCCGCCTTCAGATCGACCTTCGTCGGGAACTGCGACCGCAGCCACAAAAGGACCGCGAAGGATGCGAGAGACAGGATGACCACCAGGATGGGCCAAGCCGTTTGTACAATTTTGAACCAATCCACGGCCCCACTCCGCAAGTGCTTGCATGCAGGGTCTTATTGGCGGTGTTTCAGAGGGAGAGATGGTGTCCGTCAGCGGACAGAGTCTTCCTCGTCCTCGGGCTCCCCGAACAGGTCGAGCTGGCCTGGCAGTCGGACCGTGCCGGACCTGGACGCGGACCATCCCGCGCCCTCGGTCCCCTCGTCGGTTTGGTTGACGAGGAAGGACAGATAGGTCCTCGACGTGCCGAGGATCCGTGCTGCTCGGCTGACGCTTATATCGCCGGATCGCACTGCGGCAATGATGTCATGCCGCTGGGCTCTGGCGAGCGCGTATTTGGCGGCCGGGATCTCGATGAACTCCCGGCGATAGACCTTGCAGAGGATTTCCGTCGCTCGAGCGCCGATGACCTCCCGGATCCGGGCCGCTACGTCCCCCGAGTGCGGATCTACCGGGACGTAGAGCTGCTCACCGCCGAACCGCTCTACCAGCTGCAGAGTCGCGCGGTTCCCGATGTGGTCCGCCAGCTCGAGCATCTGCTCCGTCCAGCCCGGCCCCGGCTGAATGTCCTCCGGGATCACCAGCGAGGCGCCCTTGCGGAAGTCGTCGCCGTACTTGCTCATTCGGCCGCCTCGGCGAATCGGCCTGTCTCGTTCCCCCAACAATCCCAGCCGTCACGCTGGCTGCGGGCGAACAGCTCGACGTAAGGGCCATCAAACAGCGCCTCGATGTCGGGGCGGATGCGGTCCGGCTTGCGGCTGTGCTCCCGGACCGGCTCGACGATCAGTTGGCGGACAGCACGACTTTTCGGCAGGCCCATCTCGCCGGCGATCCCGAGCAGACAGGATTCCGGGTTGGCGCGGGTGTAGTACCCCGTCCCCATATGCCAGCTGGCGTCCGTCGACGTCCGCTTCGCCCAAGTGAAGGCGACGGTGGTGTAGCGAAAGCCCCAATGCTTCAGCACCTCGATCCCTCGGTCGAGCAGAGGGTCAGTCACCCAGAGGAATAGCGCGCAGTCGCGCGCGGCGAGGTGGCCGACCGGGAGATCGGCCACCTGGTCCGGCGTCATCGTCGGATAGTGCTGGTTGGCATTCCGGCCTTCACCAGCCTCGGAGTAGTTTTCGAAGGCCCATGCCGGATCGGCAAGGATCACCCTGTAGCCGAACATCGACAACTGACCGAAGGGCCACAGGCTCACTGGCTCGCCTCCCTCTTGCCCAGCTCGCGGCGGAGGCGCTTGCCGAGGAGGCGGATGCAGGCGTCCAGCTCGACGGGTGACCAGGTGAAGTGGTTGGGGGCGAGCTTCAGCGCCGCCTCGCAGTAGGGCGCGTAGAAGTAGCTCATCGCGCCGAAGCGCCGCAGGCGGACGGAGAGCGCCTCGAGGACGGCGTGACGCTCGAGCTGGGCCATGTCGACGCCGGGGTCGGTGCGCTGGCGCTCTTGGAGCTTCTCCTCGGTCGGCCAGATGACGTCTTCCCGAGCCGCCCATGCTTTCAGCGCCTCGATCACCCGGAACGCCTCTCGGTGCCCGAGGAAGCGGAGGTAGCTCTTGCCGGTCTGCCGCTTCACGAAGGCGTCCAGGGCGGCGTCGCCGGGCTCGTTGATCGCGCCTAGCCAGTAGAGGCTCCACCAAAGCGCCTTCGTCTTGCCGACGTAGGCGCGGTGACCCATCGGCCCCTTCCAGTCGCTGTTGAGGTGGTCGAGCAGCTTGGCGAGGTCGCCGATCTCCATGTCGGCCATCGAGGCGACGCCGGTTATCCGGAGCTGGATCGCCTTGCGGTCGTCGTCGGAGATCTGCTTGCGATTGCAGGCGGCGCGGATCGCGCCCATCAGCTTCGCCCGGCTGTCGGACTTGCCGGCAGCCGATTGAAGCGCCTTGGCAGCGATGGAGCTGAACGCTTTCGCCATCAGTCCCGCTGCCACCATTGGAGGGGGCGATCGGCCGTCTCGGCGGCCGCCAGCGGCAGCTCGGCTACGACGTCCTCGAGGGGCGCCGCGAGCCGTGGCAGATGTTCCCGATAGCTGGCGAGCCGGCGTCGGGCCTCCTCGAGCGAGCAGTTATTGACCAGCGCGAACTGCATCTCCTCGCGGTGCCGCCGCAGCTGGTCAGCGCGGGGAAGCGGGCGCCTCCGCCGTTCTCTAGCCATGACTGTCCTCCGGACGATGAAGGGGCAATTCCGGCCGGGCGAAGCCGGCGAGGAACTCTCGGGACCAGGCCGGCTGTCGGCCGCGGCGGCGGAGCTCCGCCTCGAGGCGGTCTGTGGGGATGCCGGCGATATTCGCCTCGTTCGGCAGGGTCAGGCCCCGCGCCTGGTTGCGGTGCCGGATCAGCAGGCCCTTGTGGACAAGGCCCGTCACGAGCCGGTGAATGCTCGAGCGGCTCCTGCCGAGAAGGCGCTCCATCTCGGGGTAGCTCGGCGCAAGCCCGTTGTCGGCGATCTGCTCGCGGATGAAGTCGAGGAGGCGCAGCTGCTCGGGCGTCATGGCCGCGCCTCCGGTAGGTCGTACCAGGCGGCGGGGTCTTCGAAGGTGACGACCACGCCGCGGCCCGCCGAGACCACCCAGGCTGGCGAACGGGCCTTCACCGCGCGCCAGCTCGCCACGGCGAAGTTGCCGGCGCCGTCCTCAAGGAGGATGCGGCGGTCCCGCGGGACCCCAGCCATGAGCTGGCGAGCCCAGGTCATCCCATCCATCCCTCGAGGAACCGCTGCAGGGCCCCGTAGACCTGGTTCAGCTCGGGGTCCTTGAGGGCGTCCTCGCCGCCGGCCTCGATCGCCAGCTTGGCGGCGTCGCAGAGCTTCTCGATGGGCTCCTCGCCGTTGTACGTCCCATAGGGCTCGTCGGCTTCGGTGGCGTGACGAAGGAGGATTGCGGTTCCCTCGGCGCCCTGGCTGGCCGCCGCGATGAGCCGGTCGTAGAAAGCGCCGCGGGTCATTCCGCCGCCTCCTGGACCGGGACCTCTTCGACGGCCGCGGGCTTGGCGCCGGCCCGATCGATGAAGAACTCGATCTTCTGGACCGGCCGGAAGCCAAGGTCGCGGAGCGTGTCGAGGACTTGCTCCATTCCCGCTACCAGCTCGAGCGCGGCCACGTTCTTCGCCGACTCGCGGAGGGTCGGCAGGAGCTTCTCGCCGGCGAAGACCGTCAGAACGGCTGGCTTGTCGGCCTCGACCTTGTGGCGGCAGAGTTGGGCCAGCCCGGCGTTGAGCAGCAGGACGGCGGCCTCCTCGGTTTTCGTCTTGCCCGGCAGCTTCAGACTCGGCGGCGTGGTACGCTCGCCGAGGACGCAGCCGGCCAGCTCATGGCTCTTGCGCTTTCCTTCGGTCAGCGTCTCGCCGGCGACGCCCCACCAGGCCCGCAGCTGCAGGAAGAGGCCCTTTGCCTCCTCCTCGATCGGCGCCAAGGCGGCGTCGCGCGCGGCTTGGATCGCGGCGATCGCCGCGTCGGCGTCGGCGCGGAGCTGCTCCGCCTCGGTCAGGAAGCCGGAGTAGCGGCCGAGCAGCGCGGTGGCCTCCTCGATCGTCTGAGGCGCTTGCTGCTTGGGTGCTTTGCGACCGGTCAACGCGGTTCCTTTCAGGCGGCGAGAGCGGTGGCGCCCGGCGGGGCGGGATCGGGAAGGCAGGATGTGCAGAGGTCGGGCTCCGCCCAGGCGCAGGCGCGGCCGCCCTCATCGCAGGGGTCGAACTCGCTGCAGCCGCAGCCGCGGCAGATGGCCGGGCTCGTTCCACAGCCCAGCTCGGAGACGATCGCCGGCGAGATCGGGAAGACGCGGCCGAGGAGCCGCGCATCGGCGTAGGTCGCTTTCACGCGGTCGGCCTCGAGGAACTCGAGGGCGGCGCCGAGCTGGGTAACGCTGTCGCCCAGCTCCGCTTCGACCCCGGCCGCAGTCAACCCGGCGGCCTCGCGACGGAGGCGGATGTAGGCGCCGGGTGTCATGCCGGCGTCACGATCAGGTAGATCCAGACGAACAGAACGAAGGCGGCCGCGCCGAAGCACAGGGCCGCGAGCCGGCCGGGCGAGAGGTTGATGGTCCGCGTCTCATGGCAGATCAACGGCGGCTGCGGCGTCGGCGCCAGCGCGGCGATCGGCTTTGGATTGCGCCCCTCGAGGCGGTCGGCGATATCGCCGGCCTCGATGCCGGTGGCGCGCTCCAGCTCCAGCAGGAAGCCATCATAGGCGGCATCGTACTGCCGCTGAGCCGCAGCGAAGTCGCCCGGCGCTTGTTCCGAGCCGAGGCCGTTCAGGACCGTCGTGGCAATGTCGAGCTGGATCGCTGCCTCATGCAGGGCGGAGGGGCCAAGCGGCCGCGAGGTCAGCATGGCGACGCTCACTGGCCGGCTCCCAGCCGGGCACGGCGCTCAAGGCGCTGCAGGCCCTCGATGCCGCGCTCGAGGCCCTCGCTCAACTCGGCGAAGACCTGGTCGACGGCGCGGAGGGCGCCCTCGCTGGCCTCAGCATCGGTCGCGAGCAGATCCAACTCCTGGCGGAGGCGAGACAACTCAGTCCGTCCGTAGGTGTCGTCGCCCGCGATCGCGACGCTTAGCCGCGCGGTGATCGTTCGGAGATCCTTGGAAACGGGCATGCTCACTCCTCCTCGGCGGCCGCGCCGCGGTCGGTATTGTTGGGGCAGGTGGGGCAAGCCGCAGCGTGGAGCCGGTGCGACTGATTCTGAGGCGGGTCCTTGCGCCGCCGGTTTCGGACGCAGCTAGCGAGGGGGATCGCGCCCCAAATCGGGCAGACCACGTCTTCGTTGCCGTAGGCGGCCCGGACGATCGTCTCGGCCTCGTCGTAGTTGCCCTCATATTTCCGGCTGAGGACGCGGCTGATGTAGCCGCTCGATTTGCCTAGCGCGTCGCCGACCTGGCGCTGGTTGGTGGCGTCGCAGGCGCTGGCGAGGAGCCGGACCCAGCTCGGCATAGCCTCGCCGCCCCACGCCAGCCTGGCGCGCTCGAGGTTGGTCGTGAGGATATGGTTACTCGCCATGGTTAACCTCGCGCGCGCGCCGCAGCGGCTTCAGCGTGACCGCTTCGCCGGTGTTGCCGTCGAGGAGCTGGCGCTCGCCGCCGCGGGGATTGGTGATGGTCGGCGCCTTCGGCCCGGTGTTGCGGACGAGCTGGTAGGTCGACCAGGTGCGGGTGAAGTTGAGGTTGGCCTGCGATGCGGCCGAGAGGCCGCGGCCGCGCTCGTCGGTGCCGACGCGCAACGTCGGGCCGCGCTTGGCAGGCGTGTCGAGCCGCCGGAGATAGCCGCCGCGCGAGAGCAGGTTGATGAAGTCTTCGCAGGACCGGCGCTTCGCCTCCGCCGTCATCATCAGGACCGGGACGTCGAAGCGCTTCAGGATGCGCATCGCTCGCCACATGCGCTCGCGGGCGGATGGGCGCTGCTCCCTGACCTCGCCGGTCGGCGCGACCTGCGGCGGCTCGGCGACGTCCGGCGCCGCGGGCGAGAGGGCATAGCGCCTCGGCAGCTGCTCGTGCTTGACGATGGCACCGCGGCGGCGCCAGCGGAGCAGCCGGCAGTAGAGGGGCCGATCGGCGACGCCCGAGGCGGCGATGATCTCCTCGAGCGTCGCCGGCCGGCCCAGGCGGCGCAGCGCCGTCCAGGCATCCGAGCTGAGCGTCCCGAACGAGGGCGCCTCGATTTGCGAGGCGAAGGCCGGCGCGATCTCGTAGCGGTGCGGCTCGGGCGGCAGGACGTCGACGAAGCCGGCCGCCCTCCAGCGCTGCAGGCGGACCTGGATGGCGGCAGGATGAGCGTTGCTGGCCTTGTGCAGCTCGCCGACCGTGGCGGGCGCTTTCGCCCGGCGGAGCGCCCGCCAAAGCGGGAGGGCGACCTCGCCTGTCGGGGAGAACTTCGCATAGTTCATCAGGCGGCCTCCCCGCAGACGATCCAGCGAAGGCGGAGCATGTTGAACCGGCGCAGCTTGCGGCTGTCGCCGATCGTCCCGGCCAGCTCGGCGTCGAGGCGGTGATACTCGGCCCGTTCGGCGGCGGTGACCGGCGCGGCCGGCGTGAGATCGCCCGTAGGGACGTCGTGGCGGGCGCCGCTGCCGTCGAGCAGGACGATTTTGGTCGTCTTGCGGCCGGGCTCGATCGCGCGGACCTTGTGGGCGACCGCAGCGCCGTCCGGCCGCTCGATCCAGAGGATTTCGCCGGGGCCGAACATCAGGAAACGGCCCCGGCCGCGGCCGCGTTGTAGTCCGCCACCGCCTGGCGCCCAGCGGCAGTGAAGTCGACGAAGCTGTCCTTGAATGCTTCGAAGCCGCAACGGCCATCCTTGCGCTCGAGCAGGCCCGCCTCGACTAGCTTGGAGAGCCAAGGGTGGAACGGGGCCGGCGGCTCCCAGGCTTTGCCGCCGACCCGGTCGAAGACGTAGGCCAGGTGCCGCCGATCGGTTTCGGTGACCTCGGCCATCACGCGGCCATCCTGCGGGTTACGACCTCGCCGGTGTTGAAGGGCCGGTCGGCCCACCATTCGAGATCGATCGCGCCCCGGCCGTCCTCGAGGGCAAGGCTCTCGGCCTTGGCGAGGTTGGTGACGATCCGCCGGGTGACGCCGGCACAGGCTTTGACGATGCGGGCGACCAGGTCGTTGGCGATCTCGACCCGCGGGCAATAGTGGTCGCGCAGCTTCAGCGCGTCCTCCAGCGTCGCCGGCATCGCCGGAGTGGCGACCAGGATGCGGTTATGGAACCGCTCCCATTCGGTGAGCTTGGCCGGCAGCGACTCCTCGCCGACGAGGAGGATCGGAACGCCGGTGTTGTCGTGAATGTCGCGGATGATTTCGACGTGCTGCTTGCGGACCAGGTGGTCCATCTCGTCGAAGATCAGGCCGCGGGGCTCGCGGTTCAGCTCGTTGAGAATTTGGTCGAGGATCGCCGGGGCGCTGCGGGCCAAGGCGCTGATTGCCAATTCGCGCGCGATCGCCTCGAGGAGCGACCGCTGGGTCCAGATCGACTTAGCCTCGAGGTAGACCGCCTCGGTGCGCTGGGCGGTGAAGGCCATCGCCACGCTCTTGCCGTAGCCGGACGGCCCGTAGAGGACGCCGATCCGGGGCAGGCCCATCCGCGCCTCGGCGCAGTCGAGGTAGGTCCGCAGGCCGAGGCCCATGTTAGTGAGCTGCGCGAAGCCGGTGGCCGGGCGGTCGCCCAGCTGGAGCCGCGGCTGGAGAGGTAGGACGGTCATGCTTGCCTCCGGTGGTCGTGGATCGGGAGAGGGGCGGCGCCGAAGTGGCCGCTGATCAGCTTCTCGGCGCGGTAGGTGGTCGAGGCGGCGAACAGCTCCGCCCGCTTCAGCTCGTCGGGGTCGACAGCGGCGCCGGCCTTGGCGGCCTGGATGATGCGGTCGGCCCATGCGACCTTCGCGGCCGGCGTCAGCTCCGGCATCTTCGTCCGCGGAGCTGTGCGGCGGACCGCATCCTCAATGGCCGCGGCGGTCGGAACGGGCGGCGTCGGCGCGCGAGCGATGCTGTCCATCTGCGGCGTGGTCCGCGCAGTCGCGGGCGGGGGAAGGTTGACCAGACGGCCGGCGGCCTCGGCATCGGAGCGGAGCAACGCGTCGCGCGCATCCTCGAAGCGGAAGGCGCCCTGCTTCCTTCGCACCTCGGCGCGGGCGGTCTTCATCCACTCGGTCTGCTGGCGGCTCGCGGCGCGGGCGAACTCTTCCTCGGACAGGCCCGCTCGTTCGGCGTTCACAGCCGTGTCGATGAAGTGGCCGTCCTCGTCGAAGACGAACAGCGCGCCGAGATCGTCTTCGTCGCGGCGCAGCTGCACGGCGCGGCCCATGAAGGGGACGAGGCTCGGCGACCAATAGGAGCCGCGCTTCCAGCGGACGCCCTTCTTGCCGACGACGCAGCTGCCGACGAGCGCGGAGAGGGCGACCTTCAGAACTTCATCGCTCGGCGCGGCCGTTGCCGGCACCGGGGAGGACTGCCAGCGCCGGAACGGAGTGGTGCGGATGCCGCTATGCTCGCGGTGGTGGTAGACCCCGTCGACCCACGCATCGAGGATCTGTTGCAGCTCCTCGGGTGTCAGCTCGGGCACGATGACGGCGCGGCCGGTTTCCTTTTTCGCCCGGCCCCGGAGCCTCTGCGCTTCGGCGACGCTATGGCCGGCATAGCCGGCGAGCAGCTCGGCCCGCTCGCGGGTGAACGTGCCGAACAGGCGCTCGACGAACGGCTTCTTCTCGGGAGTGCCCGGCGGGCAGCGCCAGTGCTTGATTCCGAGCGTCTCGAGCGCGGTGACGATCGAGGCGTTAATGTAGCCGCAGCCGTTGTCGGTCGCGATCATCTCCGGCATCACGCCCCAGGCGCGGATCGTCTCGACGAGGAGGCGGCGCACCGACTGCCCGCTCTCGCTCTCGCCGACCATGAAGCGGGCGCGGCGCGAGTAGCGGTCGATCACGCCGAAAACCATCTTGCGGCCGCCCTTGGTAAGGACGTCGACCTTGGTGGTGTCCAGCTCCCACACCTCGTGGGCGTAGGTTACGCCGCCATCGGCACGGCCGAGCGCGATCTTGTACTTGCTCTTGAAGGCGTCGGGATCGCGGAAGGAGGTGAGGAGCGCCGCCTTCTGTTGCTCAAGCTTAAGGATGAAGCGCGCGAGCGTCCGCCGCGTAGGAATGCGAAGGCCGAAGGTGGGCGCGAGTAGCTCTAGGATGCGGGGAGCGGCGAACTCTTGTTTGGCGAGCAGGGCCTCGACGGCGTCGGCGACGTCTGGATTGCGGGTGAAGAAGTCGGAGCCCTTAGGGCGGCCGACAGGCCGGAGGTTGGCCGGCACGAGCTTGGCGCGCTTGGCCTCCAGCGCCGCGCGAGCCTGCTCGGGCAGCTGGGCCACGTCGTAGAGACGGCACCAACCGCCACGCGCCCGCTCCTCGGTGAAAGCCCAGCCGAGCCGATCGGCGAGCATGTTGATGCCGCGCTTGCTGCCGGGCAGGCCCGGCAGCTGAAGCTCCGCGAGCTGAGCGGCGCTTAGATGTGTCCCCCGGCCCACCATCAACTGGCCGCCGTCACAACAAAATGTGCCGTCTCTATTTCAGACACAGTAAAATGTGAGAAGCGAGACAGGCTAATCCCGCTCTGGTATCCAAAAATCATATTTGAGCCTCGCAAACGGCGAAGCGAGGCTCCGGATGATAGTTCTCGGCGGGCTGGGGTCGCCGGCGACGTCCGTTAGCGTGGTAACGGGAGGGCCATATGACTTGAGCTTTCAGGCCGAGGTAGCGAGCAATCGCATCCTCACCTTTCTCGTTGGGCCTCACCAGGGCGAGAGCGATCGACTGACGGGACATGCCGGCGAGGCGGCCGATGGCGGCGAGGGTGCTTCCCTGCTTCCGCACCGCGGCCTTGATGTCCTCTGGATGCCAGTCGTCCAGGGCGGCGATTTGGGCTTCGTCTGTCACAATTGGTTGTGTGCCTTGTCACAATAGAATGTGTCAAGTCACAATTTAAAGGGACTGCCGTGGGCGATCTCACATCAGCATGGACGCGGGAGGCGGCTCAGCGCCTGAAGCTCGCAGCCGATGGCTGGGGCTCGCAGCGAAAGCTGGCCGAGCAGCTGGGGATGCATAAGAACACCCTCGGCAATATACTCGCCGGCGACGGCGATCCTGGAATCTCTCGCGTGGCGGCGATCGCCGCGAAGGTCGGAGTCTCCCTTGATTGGATCCTGACCGGCCGCGGCCAAGGCGTTCCGAGCGAAGCGGATGAGGACCTGGTCGGCCTGCCAATGCTCACGCCGACGCTCGCGGCCGGCGCGGGCTCGATCGCCGGGGACGCCGCCACCCAGGCGCTGTGGAGGTTTCCTCGCTCCTGGCTCCGCCGATCGTTCGGTCATGAAGATCAGCTCGAGTTGCTGCGCGTCGTCGGCGACAGCATGCAGCCCGAGCTAAGCGACGGTGACTGGGTCATGGTCGACCGGCGCCGGCGAGATCCACGCGACGGCCTCTACGCGGTTCGCCTGGGCGACGCTCTGCTGGTGAAGCGCGTCCAGTTCCAGGGCCGCAATATCCGCCTGGTCAGCACCAACCCGGCATATGAGCCAATCGTGGTCGATCGGAACGATGAAGCCGCGGATCTAGAGCTGCTGGGCGCAGTTGTCTGGAGCGAGAAGGTCCATGTGGCGGCCTAGTGATCGATGGTCTTGCGCTGCAGCCACGCCGGCACCGTCATGTAGAGCAGTCCGCTCTGCTCACACACCGAGCCGTGACCGGCGCGGATCGCCGCGCGCTGCGTCTCGCCAAGGCTCGCCCAGGGCGTCACTGCGCGGGCGAAGACCATGACCCGGTAGCGATCTCGCGTCCGCTGCCGATCCAACACCGCCCGATGCTCGGGGGAAGGTGGCGGGAGGCGGAAGCGAGGCTCCCGGCGGTGCTGATGCTCGAACCCCATCTTCACCTTGCGACGCACGATACCTCCGAATCGGACCTAGTTTGTTCCGTTCTGCTAGGCAGTTGGTCCCGCCGAGGGAAACCCTCAATTTGCGTCCCTCTCGATTTTTCCGGGCCAGCCGGGCATTGTTGCGGACAGGAGGAACTCGGATGCTCGAGCTGATTATCGCAGGTGCCCTGGCTGCATCTCCCGCTCCGGCCAAAGCCGCGCCGCCGATCGAGGCGGAGAAGCCTACGGCCGTCGAGTTCATCGCCGATTTCACCGAGAATTGCCGGCAGGCAGTCCAAGCGAGCAAGCGGCGGGACTTCGACTGGCTCGAGCGGCGCATGGCGAGCCTGGGCATGTCGGAACTTGGCAAGGCGAGGGCGCGCAGCCTGTGCCTCTTCTACCTGCACGGATACCAGGATCGCGCAACGGAGGCCCGCGGGCGCCGCTGAAGCCGGGAAATCCGACCCGCGCTAGAATGCCCGTAAATCGCCCGTAGAAGGCCGCAAGAGGGCCGGGGGCGCGCCTCCGGCCGCCGCGCGGCCCGTCACCCCCCTGGGCGCGCTGCCCAAGCGCTCCAGCGGCCATTTGGATCGAGGGTCCCGGTGCAATTTGCGCCGGGAATTGCGTTCGGACGAAAACGGCGTCAAACCAGTTGGGGAACCGGCCCGACGCTCTGTCCGCCAGCGGACACCATCTCCGGGCCTTTTCCCCCCTTAACCACAGCGGCATGGATGGAAAGCCGCACATCAGGATCTTCAAGCCCGGGCGCCATACGGCGGTCGACGGGACGACGCTCGAGTTCACCCGCGCCCACCTCGAGGCGTCGGCCGCGGCCTATGACGCCGCGACGGATCCGGCGCCGCTGGTCGTCGGGCACCCCAAGCTCGACGCGCCGGCCTGGGGCTGGGTCGGGAGCCTCGCCGTCGAGGGCGACGAGCTGATCGCCTACCCCGAGAGGGTCGCCCCGGAGTTCGCCGACGCGGTCCGCGACGGCCGCTACTCGAAGGTCTCGGCCAGCTTCTATCCGCCGGACCATCCCCACAATCCGAAGCCGGGCATCTTCTCGCTGAAGCATGTCGGCTTCCTGGGCGCCGCGGCGCCGGCGGTGAAGGGCCTCGGCCTCGTTCACTTCGCAGAGGAAGACGAGCGGGGGCTCGTAACCATCGAAACCGAAACGGAGACTGCCGTGACCAAGGAAAAAGACACCACCGACTTTGCCGAGCAGCAGGCGGACCTCGCGCGCCGCCTGCAGGATGCCGCCGACCGCGAGGCCGCCGCCGATGAGCGCGAGCGGACCGCCAATGCGACCATCCGCCAGGCGCTCCACACCTCCAACGTCGCCTTCGCGGAGACGCTCGTCGCCACCGGCCGCCTCGCTCCCGCGGGCAGGGACCTGTTCGTCGGCGTCATGGACAACCTCGAGGCGACCGCCACGGTCAGCTTCGGGGAGGGCAATGGCGAGATGGCGCCCGTCGCCGCGTTCAAGAAGCTGTTCGAGGGCTCGGCTCCGCTGATCCAGTTCGGCGAGGCGGCTGCGCCGTCCGACGACCAGGACCAGGGCGGCGCCAACAGCTTCGCCGCGCCTCCCGGCTTCACGGCCGACCCGGCGGCCTTGGCCCTCCTCAGCAAGGCGCACGAGCTGCAGGCGGCCGAGCCGGGCCTCTCCCTGGTCGAGGCCGTCAAACGGGTCGGCGGCTGATCAAGCGACCGTGCGGGGCTCCGGCCCCGCCGGTTCCTCAAGCGGCCGGACCGACCGCTTTGGGAACTGAACGAGGGAAGCACCGATGCAGAAGACACCCATCCTGACCCTGACCAGCATCGCGGCGACCGCCGTCGCGGCCAATCGCTTCTGCGACTTCGACGGGTCGCAGTGCGACGTCGCCGGCGCGAAGCCGCTGGGCGTCTCCGTCAACAAGGCCGCGGTCGGCGTTGCCTTTCCCGTCGACGTCCTGGGCACGACGAAGGTGGAGGCGGGCGCTGCGATCCCCCTGGGGGCGAAGGGCCTGACTCCAGTGAAGACGGACGCCAACGGCAAGGCGATCCCGCACGGCGGCGCCGGCGAGATCGCGGCTTACGCGCTCCAGGCCGCCAACGGCGACGGCCACGTCATCGAGGTCCTGCTGCCGTAGGCAGGGGCTGCGCGGGGCTCCCGGCCCCGCCGGTTCCCAAAGCCGCCGACCGGGCCGCTTTGGGATCTGAGGCAAACCACAGCGAGGGAACTGCAAGACAATGGATATGGGCGAAATCAGGGTCGTTGACCCCATCCTCTCCGAGCATGCGCGCGGCTACAGCCAGGACGGCTACATCGGCGACGAGCTGATGCCGCTCGTCTCCATGCCGACCCGCGCCGCCAAGCGCATCGAGTTCGACCGCAGCTCATTCCGGCGGCCGAAGATCATCCGCGCGCCGGGATCCCGCATCGCGCAGATCGAGGTCGGCTACGAGGGCAAGCCGGTGGCCCTCATCCAGCGCGCCCTGGGCGCCAAGACGCCCGTCGAGCATATGGAGGAGGCGCAGAAGGTGCCGGGCATCGACCTCCTCACCGAGGGCGTCAACACCGTCCTCAACGTCATCGCGCTCGACCGCGAGATCAGCCAGGCGGAGGCGGCCCGCAATCCGGCCGCCTATGCCGCGACGAACAAGACGGCGCTGGCAGGGCCGGACAAATGGTCCGACCCGGCCTCCAAGCCCGACGAGCTGGTGAACGATGCCAAGGAGGTCATCCGCAAGCGGACCGGCCGCCGGCCCAACACCCTGGCGATCGGCGCGGAGCCCGCTTCGAAGCTGAGGGTCCATCCGCGCGTCAAGGACCATTTCAAGCATACGACCGCGGCAACCATCAGCGATGAGATGCTCGCCACCTTCTTCAACGTGAAGAAGGTGCTGGTCGGCGACATGATCTACGACGACGACGACAACGCCTCCTTCGACGTCTGGGGCGAAGACGCGATCCTCGCCTATGTCCCGGCGCCGGGACAGCGCGGCATGCGCGTCCCGGCGTTCGGCTACACCTACCGCCTCCGCGGCCATCCTTTCGTCGAGCCTGCCTACTTCGAGCGCAGCGTTCGCAGCTGGATGAACGACTGCTTCGACGAATGGTCGCCGGAGCTGGTCGGCGCCGACGCCGGCTTCCTGATCCAGGACGCGGTCTAGTCCGTCGACCGACCTGGTGCCGCCGGGCGAGGGACTTCATCCCCCCCCATCGCTCGGCGGCAGTTCCTCCCTCCTGAAGGAGCCTCTCTATGGCGAAGCGCTCATACGAAGTCGTCACTCCCCTTCGCAACGGCGGCCCCAAGCCGATCCCGCCCGGCGGCACCGTCGAGCTGGACGAGAAAGAGGGCGACGCCCTGGTCCGCATCGGCGCCCTGAAGGCCGGCGCCAGGGTGAAGGCGGAGAAGCAGGACCCGCCGGCCAAGCCGCTCGAGGAGCAGTCGTTCGACGAGCTGAAGGCCACCGCCAAGGCGGAGAAGGTCCCCGGCTTCGGCCTGATCAAGGACGAGGCGAAGCTCCGCGCGGCGATCGTGGCGCACCGCGCGAAGAAGGAGGGCTAAGGCATGCTGGGGCGGCGGCTCCACACCATCATCGCGGCCAGCTGTCTTGCAGCCGCGGCGACCGCCCCCTTCGCCACCGCGCCGATGCTCGAGCTGGCGGCCGATCCGCCCGAGCCGCGCCGCCGGCCGCGGCGCTCGAGGCGGCGTCCCCATGATCGCCGGGGCCGGCCGAATCGGCTGCACATCAGCCGCCGGACCCGTCGCCGGCATCGCAGGCGGCAGCGTTGATGCAGGCCCTCGTCAAACAGCCTTCAGAGGCGCTGAAGCGGCAGCTGCCGATCGAGGGCGCGGCCGCGATCGTCGCGATCATCGACGTCACGGCCGCGAGCCGCGGCCTGGTCGCCGGCAGCGCGCCGATCGTCGCGGCCGGCTCCCTGACCGCGGGCGCCCTGTTCATCCACGTCAGCGGCGGCACCGATGGCGAGCGCTACCTGATCACCGCCCAGGTCGAGGACGCCGCCGGCGAGACCCGCGAGGGCGAGCTGGAGCTGGTCGTCCTCGACGGCGCCTGGACGACGCCGGACGGCGGCGCCCCCTATCTCTCGATCGCGGAGTTCGTCGCCAAGTGCGGGCTCGAGGAAACGGTCCGCATGACGGACGTCGACGGGAGCGGCCGCATTGACCGCGGGCTCCTCGTCGGCGCCCTGGGCGACGCCCAGGCGGTCGCCGACGCCTTCATCAGCGCCGTTTATGCGGTGCCGCTCGCGGAGGTCCCGCAGATCGTCAAGGTGGCGATCGCCGACATGGCCCGCGCCAGGCTCTATCCCCGCGGGGCGCCGGAAGGCATTGACGGCGCCCGCAAGGCCGCCCTGGCGCTGCTCGAGCGGATATCGAAGGGTCAGCTGCCCCTGCCCGCTTCCGCGCCGATCGCGGCCGCTCCCAGCTCGTCGCCGATCCTGATCCAGCCCGGCCGCCGCCAGTACCCTGACGGCCTGAAGGACTATTGAGATGAGCGAGGGTCTCGTCCTGGAATTCGTCATTGAGGAGAACCTCGCCGAGGCCCTCAGCCGCGGCATCGCCGCCGGCCAGGACTTCAGCGGGCCCATGAAGTTGATCGCCGTCCATCTTTCGGGCGCCGCCAAGCTGCGTTTCGAGCGAGAGGCGGGCCCTGACGGGACGCCCTGGAAGAAATCTCGCCGTGCCCGAGAAGAGGCCGGCCAGACACTGACCGAAAGCGGCGACCTCAAGAACTCGATTCGCGAGGACTTCGGCCGTGACTATGCGGCGGCCGGCCCCGAGGCGTCGGGCGGTGCCGCCATCTACGCGCGGATCCACCAGCTCGGCGGGATCATCGTCCCGAAGGTGAAGAAGGCGCTTAGCTTCGCAGGCCGCCTCTTCGCTCGAGTCGTCATGCCGGCCCGGCCCTATATGGGCTTCGAAGCCGACGATCCGGAGTTCATCGTCGAGACGCTGAGCAACCACCTCCGCAACAGCATCACCGGCGGCAGCTCGGGAGCGCCCGCATGACCGGAGACCTCCAGGAAGTTTTCGCACAGGTCGTTCACCTCGGCCTCTACCCTGCGGGCCGGTCGATATCCTGGGAACGGGAGAGCGCCGCGACCAAGACAATCTGTCGCCGTATCGCCGGGCTGGTCATCACTGCCGGCGCGGCCGAACTGATCACCGCCAGTGAAGTGACCCTGCCCTGCGACGTCACCGTGGCGCCGGCGACGGTCATTTGTGCCGGCTGCAAGCTGTCCACGCTCCTCGAGGCGCTGGACGCGCGCCGCACCGTCGGAGGTCCGGCATGAGGCTCGTCCCGATCGTCGACTGCATGAAGGCGGCCAAGCTCGGGCGGGTTTATGGCGCGCTCGAGTTCGCCGGTCTGAAGACGGCGCCAGCTCAGCTCCCGGCCCGCTTCGTCGTCCCCGAGGGCTGGGACGCCACTCCGAACAACCGCATAGGCGTCCACGACCAGAGCCTCTCCGAAACCTTCGGCGTGATCCACATGCTGCAGGCGGCCGCGCTCAACCAGGCAGCGATCGCCGACGACCTCGAGGCCGAGGAGCGCAGGACGATCGACGCCCTGGTCGGCTGGACCCACCCCGACGCCTCGCGCGCGTGTGAGGCCGTCCGCGGGCGCCTTCTGTCCGTGGACGGACATACACTCAACTGGATGACCACCTTCAGGACTGGTCGCCACATCAGGAAGGCAGCAAGCGCATGACCGACACCCCCCTCTCGACCAAGCCGCTGAGCAAGCAGACGAAGCCCGAGCTGCTCGAGACCGCAGCCGGCCTCGAGATCGAGGTGCCGGCCGACGCGACCAACCCCGCCATCATCGCGCTGATCGAGGCCGCGCTCGAGGCCCGCAAGCAGACGACGCAGGAGGAGCCGACGCGGCCGCGGCCGGTCGACCAGGCTACCGGCCGGCAGCTCGACGCGTTCGGCCTCCCCCTTTCCGGACCGGCCCGGATCCGCGCACTGACCGAGCGGGGGAAAAAGGACCCGCTCACCCATCCCGAAGACTGGACCGACAGCGCTGGCGAGCCCGCCGGCGGCGCCGAGTAAGGAGCTGCATCGATGCCCGACACCCTCAAGACGATCCTCTTCAAGAAAGAGACGACCTACGGCACCGACGCGGCGCCGACGACCGCTGCCAATGCTGTGGTCACTCGCAACTTCAGCGCGGAGCCGATCGTCGTCGACCAGCTCGAGCGGAAGCTCGACACGCCGAGTCGCGGCCGCCGCAAGTCCTCGCCCACGAACCGGCGCACCGCCTTCGGCTATGAGCTGGAGATGGCGGGATCCGGCGCCGCGGGCACGGCTGCGCCCTGGATGGAGCATCTGGAGTGCTGCGGCATGGCTGCGCCGGTCCTGACGGCGGCGACCAAGGCGGAGCAGAAGTTCGCCGCCGCGGGGGCCGCCCTGTCCGCCGGCACCTGTCATCATTGGATGGGAGGTCAGCGCGCTCGCGGGCTCGGATCGCGCGGCACGTTCGGCGTCGACTTCACGGCCGGGGCGGTGCCCTTTGCCAAGGTCGACATGCAGGCCATCCTGCCGCCGAGCCCGGCGATCGACGGCACGGCGCCGGTCGGCAACCCGGATTTCACCCGGTGGCTCGAGCCGCTCGAGGTCAATACCGCCAACACCGACTTCCTTCTGGACGGCTTCGCGGCCGTGCTGAAGCAGTTCACGCTGGACGCCAATGCCGAAGTCAAGCCGCGGAACCTGGTCGGCGCCAACTACATTCAGCGCGGCGACCACGCCATGACCGGCCGCGTCATCTGCGAAGCGCCGGCTCTCGCGTCGAAGAACTACTTCACGACGCTCGACGTCGGGACGGAGATCGCGACGCAGCTCGTCCACGGCACGGTCGCGGGCAACATCATCCAGGTCGACACCAGTTACCTCCAGATCCTGAAGATCACCAGGACCGAGGAGGACGACGTGATGATGCTGGACATCTCGGTCGGCCTCAACATCCGCAACGGGCAGGACGACCTGCTTCTGACCGCGAAGTAAGGGGGGACGATCAATTGACCTACAGAATCGTAAAGGATCGCCGGGCCTGGTGGCTGGTGAAGTGGAACAGTGTCACCGAAGAGGGGCAGATCGTCGAGAACTCGATCGAGCTGCGGTTCATCATCCATACCGAGGACGACTTCGTCCTGCTGATCGCCGAGGCGGCGGAGCTGCCTCAGAAGGCGCGGCAGAAGATCGCCGACGTGATGGCCGGCGAGCAGGACGACGAGAACCGGAAGGCCCTGGAAAGGTCTGTGCTCTCCGGGTTCTACACCGAGTTCCTGCAGAAGATCGCGACGGACTGGCGCGGAGTGTTGATGGAGAATGACGAGCCGCTCAAGTGGGAGCCGGCCAACATTCCCCTCCTCGTCAACGAGCCATCGGTCTTCAACGCCGCGATCGACGCGTACCGAGTCGTCCGCGCCGGAGGGAAGGATATCCGTTCGGGAAACTGAAGGCCGTCGCGCGCCGCTGGGCCGGCGGGCGCGGCGGCAAGCCGATCGTGGCCGATGACGCCCTCACTCAGAAGTCCGAGCTGCCCCATCGGGAGCGCGCGGACGAAGAGGATCTGGAGCTGGTCGAGGATGAGGCAAAGCCGGCCGGCCTCTTCTTCGCCCTCGACACGCAGTGGAGGCGGCACCCGATCAGCGGGAGCCGCCTCGGCCTCGACTACCTCGCCATTCCGCCCACCGCCGCCATGCTGGAGATCCCGATGAGTCCGCAGCTGCTGACCGACCTCCGCGACATGGAGCTGGCGGCGCTTAATGTGCTGGCGGCGCGGGCATGACGGATCTCGTCTTTGGGGTACGGGTCAAGGCGGACGGCAGTGGCGTCGTCGGCATGCTCAACGATACCGACACGGCGCTGAAGCGGGTAAAGGAGACCGCTGCGGATTTCGCGAGCACTGCCGGCCAGCTCGCCGGCGAGACGGCCAAGACTGGCGAGGCCGGAAAGGCGGCCGCAGCTGGCCTCAACGAGACCGACGCATCGCTCCAGAAGGTCGGGGGCTCTGCCAAAACCGCCTCCGAGGAGCTGGCTAAGGTTTCCGAGGCGTCGCAGAATGCCGGCGAGGGTGGCTCGAAGGTCGAGGCTTTCGAGGCGGCGCTGGCGAAGCTGGGCAACACTGCGAGGGGCACCGCCGGCGAGGCCGGGCAGTTCGGCGAGACGGCGCGCGGCACAAGCGAGGCCATGACCGACAGCGGCAAGGCCGCGGACACAATGGCGGAGCAGCTCAAGGCTGGCGTTGAGCCGCTGATGGACCTGGGGAAAGGAGCCGGGGAGGCCGGCGAGGGGATGGCGGCCAGCGGGAAACAGGGCCTGGCGCTGGCCGGAATGCTGGGCGGAGTCCTCGGGCTTGTCATCGGCGAGCTGGTCTCGGGCGCCCTAACGGCGCTGATCGACTCTCTTTTCGTGAGCGAGCAGGCATTCCAGGCGGCAGAGTTGGGCGCCGATGCGCTGGGCCAGGCGCAGAGCGTCCTCGGCAGCATCTTCGACATGACCTCGGGGAAGATCGAGCGGCAGAACGCACTCCTGATAGCGAATGCGCGGCTGACGGCGATCAACCTCAGGGCCGACGCGATGGCAAAGCGGGCCTCCGCGGGCGAGACGTTCAGCGACATGCAGAACGACGGAGGCGGGGTGAAAGGCGGCCTCCGTCGCTTCCTCGGCTGGTCCAGTGGGCGCGGCGACGCGGCGGATGCTGCCCAGGACGAAGCGGTCGGGAAACACATCCGGGCCATCGAGGGGGCCAAGTCCGCCGAGGAGCGCTCGAAGGCAATCGAGCGAGCGCTTCAGCAGACGGAATTCAGGGAGGCCACGTCGCGAAATACCGACGTCGTCCGGAACCTGACTGGCGTGTCGTCGAAAGATTGGCGCCAGGCGTTGATCGACACCGCCACAGCCGAGCAGAACGACATCGTCGCCGGCCTGATCGACAAGTCGCTGGATGGCGGATCGCTCGCGCCGGAGCTCCGGCGATCGGGCGGCGGCGCGAGGAAGAAGACGCCGAGGGCTCGTGGCAGCGGCGGCAAGACCGATCGCCTCGAGGAGTTCGGCGAGGACGCGGCCGACAAGATCGCGGGCATAGCCGCCCGGTTCATCGATGATGATCAGCCGAAGATCATCGGGGAAGCCAGCAAGGCCATGGCCGCGCTCGACGACCTGGTCGACGACATCCGCCGCAAGAAGCCGCTCAACATGCAAGAGCTGCTCGCCGACGCCGAGACGGCGCGAACGCAGATCCGGGCGGGCTTGATCGCCGGGATAGCGGAGCCCTTCGAGAAGTCGGAGACGCTCGCCGACAAGGCGCGAATCGCCTTCCGGGCGCTCGACCAGGTCGCAGCCGATTTCTCCAAGCAGCAGCCGCCGGGCCTCGAGGGCTTCATCCAGCAGATCGGGGAAGCCCGCCAAGCCATCCAGGACGGCCTCGATCGCCCCTATAACGAGTTCATCGAGAGCCAGGGGCAGGCGCTCGAGATCCAGCGGCTGATCACTGGCGGCCACCAGGACGAGGCCGACGCGCTCCGCATTATCATCGGCCTCGAGAAGAACGGCACGGAGCTGTCGCTCGAGCGGAAGGATGCCATCCTCGCCACGGTCCAGGCTCTCCGGGCCGAGGAGCGGCAGTTCGAGGTCAACCGCGAGAAGCAGCAGAAGTACCTCGACACCCTGGGCGACATGCGGTCGCTGGTCACCGACATCCTCTCCGGCGACCTCGAGGCGCTCGAGGACGCGCCGAAGCGCCTGATCGCCTCCTTCAAGCAGCTGCAGGGCCGGGTCCTCGAGGAGAAGCTGTTCGGCGACACGTTCCGCAAGCTTGAGGACCAAATCACCGGCGCCGACGTGGCGCAGGACGCAGCCGAGCGAATGGCCGACGCGGTGGACAAGGCTTCGGCCTCCATTCTTCGTTTGGGGTCTGCGGCGGAGAGGGCCACCGCTGGCGTGGCGGGCGGCGGCGCGACGGCGCCGGGCGGGGCTTGGGACTCGATCGCGGACGCCATGGCCGAGGGCGCTGGGGAGGGGGACATCGTCGTCACCGGCTCAAGGATCCCCAAGGACCCGGTCGCTTTCTTCGACTACACGATCGAGAAGCTCGCCAAGGGCGTCCTGGGAGAGAACGCGGCCAAGGCGATCGGCAAATATACGAGCAAGGGACTCGAGGGCGCCGCGGTCGGCGGCATGGTGGCCGGCGTCTCGAAGATGCTGGGCGTGAAGGGCTCCAATACCGGCGGCCAGATCGGCGGCGCGGTCGGGGGCTTTGCCGCGTCGGCCGTGGGGCTCCCGCCCATCGTCGGCGAAATCGTCGGCGGGCTCCTCGGCAGCGTGGTGGGCGGAATGCTCAAATCCTCAAAGGCCGGGTCCGCGACGATCGGCGTCTCGAACGGCGAGCTGGGCGTCTCCGGCACCGGCGGCAACAATGCTCAATTCAGGACGGCGGCGTCGGCCGCGGCCAACAGCATCATCGACGCCGTGCAATCGATCGCCTCGCAGCTCGGCGGTCAGGTGACCGGCGCGCCGAGCGTCTCGGTTGGAATCAAGGACGGCGCCTACCGCGTCGACACCAGCGGCCGCGGCAACGTGAAGACGAAGAAGGGGGCGATCGACTTCGGCGAGGACCAGGCGTCGGCCATCGCGTTCGCCGCCCTCGATGCGATCAAGGACGGCGTCATCTCCGGTCTGTCGGCAGCGGTCCAGAAGGCCCTCCAAAGCTCGACGGACATCAACAAGGCACTGCAGGAGGCATTGAAGGTCCAGGACCTCGAGCTGCTGCTCAGCGGCGCTGACGGGGCATTGAAGAAGGCGTTCAGGGACTTCGAGCTGGTGGCGGCCGAGCGGCGGCGGGTCGCTGCCAAGTACGGCTTCGACCTGGTCAAGCTCGAGGAGGTCAACGGGAAGCAGCGGACCGAGATCTTCGACCGCATCATCCAGAGCCAGATCGGGCAGCTGCAGAGCCTGCTCGACAGCATGAACTTCGGCGACCTCTTTGAGGGCTCGGCCGTCGACCAGCGCAAGGCGCTCCTGGTCGAGATCGCGAAGGCGGAGACGGACGCCAAGGCCGGGGTCGAGGGCGCGGGCGACAAGGTTGCCGGCCTGCGTCGCCAGCTGCTCTCCCTCAGCAAAGATGCCTTCGGCACGGCCGGGCCGGAGTTCGCCACCGATCGCGAAACCACTCGGTCGGCCGCCGAGGAGATTATCACGATCGAGAACGAGCGGATCCGCGCCGCCCAGGCCGCCGCGCTCGACACCAACAAGAAGCTCGACGCGACCAACGGCCTGCTCAACGAGGGCAACGACATCGCTGCCGAGACTCTCAACGCGATCAAGCGGCTCGAGGCCGCGGGCGCGGCCGTCGCCGCGGTCGGCGGGCGTGGCAGCGCGGGCAGCATCATCGTCGGCCGCTCCGTCAACGTGAGGCCCTATTGATGCGCGTCGTCTGGATCACGGCAACGCCGAGGGTGGCGGCGACGGGGGCGACCACAACGGTCCGCCTGGCCGGCGGGGGCGCGTCGACAGCCTTCTACCGCGGCGGCAACCACTACCGGGCGGGAGTCGTGGCCGAGCCGAGGTTCAAGGCGGAGCTGGGTTTCGACGAGAATGGCTGGACCGGCGGCACTGTGCCCACCACTGGCGCCCTCGTCTTCAAGCCCGCGCAGAGGGCGCTGCTGGACGAGCTGGGCGGGCTGCTCTGGAATGATGCCGCGGTCACCGTGGAAACCGGTCCGGAGGGAGGTCCGTACTCGACCGTTCTCACCGGCACGATCGCCAACGCCGCAGAGGCAGATCACGGCTCGGTCCTGACGTTGGTTGACCTGTCGAAAGCGGTTGACCGGCCGCTGATCACCGCTCGCTTCGCCGGCAGCGGAGGCGTTGAGGGAGGAACGGAGGCGGCCGGCCGGGTGAAGCGGCGCACCTGGGGCCGCGCCTACAACGTCGAGGGGCGAGTCCTCGACAAGGCCAACAACGTCTTCGAGTTCGGCGACCTGGCCTTTCCCTGGCAGGCGATCGACATCGTCCGCGACAAGGGCAGGGACGCCGCGCCGGCGGTGACCGTACTCGCTTGGCAGGGCTCGGTCGCCGCCACGCTTACTGCGCTGAAGGCCGCCGTCTGCGTTGGCGGCAGCGGCGTCGTCGCGCCCTCGATCTGCTGTGCGAAGTGGTGGGCGCAACCTGTCGGGCCGCTCACCGCGGACGTCCGCGGTGAGATCGGCACCGGCTACGTCGAGACGGCGCCGGAGATCGCCGCGAGGGTGGCGGCGGCCGGTGCCGGGCCGGCGATCGCCAACGTCAGCGCCATGGCGGCCGTTCGGGCGGCCGCGGCCGGCTTGCACGTCGGCGACGACAGCGAGACGACCGCCCAGGCACTAGACCGCCTCCTCCTGGGCGTGTCGCTTCTCTGGCTGCTCGAGCCGGCCGGGACCATCCGCTTGCGCGAATGGACCTTTGCGGCGCCGGTGGCCTCGCTGACATCCAGGGATGTCCGCCGGCTCCGCTCGTTTGCGCCGGTGAAGACGCGGCGGCTCGGCTATCAGCGGAGCTACCGCACCCACGGCGACGCGGAGATCTCGGCCATCCTGCAGGTGGGGGACGTCGCGGGCCTCGGAGACGTGGCGACCGAGGATTATCTGTATTTCGGCTCGCCCACTCTGAAGGAGGCGCTGGGCGGGGCAACCGCGACCCTGCTCAACTTCAAGACGCCTCTCGGCATTGCGGCGGACTTCGCCGGTCGCGGCGCCCTCGCGACGAAGAACAAAGCGGACCTGAGGTTCGACACAACCGGCTACCTGCAACTCGGCGTTGCAGCCGCTCAGATCGCGGACGAGTCCAACAGCTTCACCCTCACCAATAACAATACGGTCACTCAATTCGGCATGGCGGCGGACTTCGCCGGCCGCGGCGCCCTTGCGACGAAGAACAAGGCGGACCTGAGGTTCGATACCACCGGCTACCTGCAACTCGGCGTCGCAGCCGCTCAGATCGCGGACGACACCAACAGCTTCACCCTCACCAATAACAACACGGTGACTCAATTCGGAGTGGCGGCGGACTTCGTGGGCCGTGGCGCGTTCGCGACTCTGAATGCCGTCTCCTTGGAGGACGACGCTCGCATCACCAACAAGGGGCGCATCGCCAAGCTCAACACCGCCGGGCGGGTGTCCGACCCGCTGGTCTACAACACGCAGGCGATCATCGGCCTCACCGACGCCACCAATCTAGTCCCGGCCTACACGAACGGCGCGTCGAACGTCACAATCAACCTGCCGGGCCATGTCCGCAAGGTCGCCGGGCCGAGCGGTCCGCAGCCGCTCAGCTACGGGGCAACGCAGACGACCTGGACCCACGCCTCCCCGTGGTGGGCCTATATCGACGATGTGAACTTGGTGGGCGTGGCGACGCCCACCATCGGCATCACCGCCGACCCGAGCAACCTCCTCTATCCCGGACGCTACCGCGTCGCGGAAGGCATCACTCCAGCGGCGCCGTCCTCGGGCGGCGGCGGCGGTGGCTTCGGCGGTGGCGGCTATGGCGGCGGCGGCGGCGGCGGCCAAATCCCATGAGGAGCGAGACATGAGCCTCAAAAGCATCGCCCGTCCGAACGGGCAGGGCGCCCATTACCAGTTTTTCGAGATGGCAAGCGGCCGCAAGGTGAAGGCGCAGATCGGCTTCGGACGGCCGGGCGCGGTGAAAGCGCCGGACGGAGAGACGGACGTGCAGAGCGGCCAGTTCGCCCTAAGCGTCTCCGTCTCGCCGGTGGACGAGCAAGGCCAAGCGCTCCGCGCCGAGGACGGACTGCCGATCGTGGACTCGATCGGCCGCACCTTCACGGCGGCGGACGCGGCAGCCGAGGACTTCGACCTGGAGAAGGAGGCGGCAGCGCTGATCGTCGCCCGAGCCGCAAGCGTCGATAGAATCGTCGCCGCAGCCGAGAAGGCGAAGGCGCTGCGCGATGGGTGGAGCGGAGCGCCGGTGAAGCTGCCGTTCGAGAAGCTGAAGAGGGAGGAGTGAACCCAATGAAGATCTACAACGACCTTGCAGAGCCGAGCCGCGATCTTAACGCCTTGCTTCGCGAAAGCTGGGGTCAGCTGCCCGAGGAGGTGCGCACCGAAGTCGCCCGCTGGGACGGGCCGGGACACAACAATCAGGACCGGAACGCCGCCATCCTGGAGGCGATGTGGGCGCAACGCACCCACCCCGGCATCGCACTTCCGGCCGCCCAAGAAGTGATGGCCGGCATTGCCCTCTTCTACGACCGCGAGCTGGGGCTTCTCTTCTTCCGCGACGGTCGCGGCGAGAAGATGGCGAACGCCCTCCGCCGAGACATGGGCGAGCCCGGCTACGTTCAGCCTGAGCAGGAGGACCCGGATCCTCTGCCGCAGTTCGCGCCGGCCGCCGCTGGCTCCGGAGGAGCGCCGTCGTCCCCATGACCGTCGATCTGGAATTTGCCCGCTGGCTGAAGGAAGGCGTCAAGTTCGCGTCGGCGGATGACGCTGGCGTGGCGGCGAAGTTCGGCGCCCTCGGGCGATCCACGGAGATCCAGAGCCCGCTCGCCCTCCTCGCCGGCGCCACTGCCGAGGCCGCGCGCCAGGTCGCCTTCCTCGCCGGGCCGCTCGTGGTCGACACTCACCTGGTCGACGGCCTCCGCGCGGATCTGCTGGGTCAGCCGGTCACCATCCAGGCGGACCGGCTTGGCTATGACGCCGGCGTCGTTGTCTTCGTCATCGGCGTCGAGGAGCTGGCGGCCGTCGACCAGACCACCCTGACCGTTCTGAGGAAGCTGACATGATCATCGCGCGGGGTCTCCCGATCGCCGCGACGCCGACCGTAGGCGGCACCGGCGCCGCCAACCTTCTCACTCCGAGCCCGAAGGAGGTTTGGGCGACGGGTGTGGCGGGCCAGTACCCGATCGACATCGACCTGGGCGCCGCCCAGGATGTGGACACCTTCTTCCTCGGCTTCACGAACGCGGCGGCAGGCGCGACCTGGGGGATAGAGAAGGCAACCGGCCTCGGCACCGGCTTGACCTCTATCATGCCGGCCGGGACGTTGATGCGGGCGGCCGATAGCCTCGGGCCGCGCCACCATGCGCTGGCCTTCCTCCCCGTGCCGGTGAACAGCCGCTACTTCAGGATCACCCCGACACAAGCTGGTGTGACCCCGATGCAGGCAGGGATCCTGATGCTCGCGAAAGCCTTCGTCTGGCCCTATGAGTTCGGCTCTGGCCGGGAGCCGATCGACACCAGCGCGGTTGACGAGCTGCGCGATGGCGGCTTTGGTATCGGCGAGGGCGTTGTGAAGGCCCGCCTCGAGTGGACCTTCGTCGACCTCACCGCGGTGATGCGCCGGGCGCTGTGGGCGATCACCTGGGGCGTGGGCAAGAGCAAGCCCATCCTGGTCGTCGAGCAGACCGGCGAGACGGCAGGGCTGAACGAAGAGATCCACTACGGCCTCTTCGAGCGTTTCGAGCCCTACCAGCGCCAAGCGCCCGAGATGACGCGCTGGGCGCTCTCCATGAAAGAGTGGCTCTAGATGTCCGCCAGCGGACAGAGCGCCGGCGGCCTGATCGGCGCGACAACCGAGACTTCGGGGAAGGGTCCCCTTGCGAAGGTCGGTGGAGGCCATCAGAATGGATAGCGGAGACACCAAACCCGCCGTAACCGCAGGGCCTCCACCGACTGCCGACCCGCAGGACCCGCTTCCCGAGAGCAACTGGCTCTACCGCCGCATCCTGATCTTCGCCGGCGTTGCCTCGTGCGCGATCGGCCTCGGCATCATCATCGCGATCTTCCACGGCATCGCCACGAGGGCGCTGGCCTCGGCCGACTCCGCCAACGGCGCTCAGATCACCCTTCATGCGATCGAGGCCCTCTATAACCTCGGCTTTTGGCTGGTCATCATCGTCCTGGTCAACTTGACCCTTTACCTGATCGCCCCCTCGGCCGAGCAGGCCACGAAGATGCTGGCGACGGTTCAGGCGCTCAAGGGCGGCGTGACGTTCGCCTCGAGGTCCGCGATCGCAACGCCCACGGCGCGAGCTGAGACGGCCTCGATCGCGGGCGTTGGCGCTGAGGCGCCCAAGGCGGCCCCTGTAGCCGCCCCAGCGCCTGCCGCGGCCGCTGAGCCGGTTCCGGTGCCCGGCACGGCGCCTGCGCCTGCGGAGGCCGCCCCGGCGGCCCTTGTGGTCTCCGAGCCGGCTCCGGCGCGCGAGGTCACCACTGGCGTTCCCGCGGCCGCGCCGGCACATGCCCTCGCGATGATCGCGGCGCCGGTCGGACCCGTTCCGCGGGTGGTCGAGCTGCTGAGCGTCGAGGTCCTGAAGGCTGGCTGTCCCGAGACGCCGATCGAGAAGCTCGCGCTCTGGCTTCCGGCGATCAAAGACGCCTGCCACCGCTACGAGATCAACACCGTCCGCCGCGTGGCGGCTTTCGTCGCTCAGATGGCCCATGAGAGCCAGGGCTTCACCAAGTCGGGCGAGAACCTGAACTACACGACGGCAGCTCGCCTTCGGGCCGTCTTCCCGAAGTATTTCCGCACGCTCGACGCGGCCAAGCCCTGCCTCCGCAGCCCGGAGAAGCTGGCGAACCGAGTCTACGCCTCGCGGATGGGCAACGGGAACGAAGCGAGCGGCGACGGCTACCGTTTTCGCGGCGGCGGCCCGCTGCAGCTGACCGGCCGCAACAACTGGACCGGCTTCGCGAAGGCGATGGGCCTCTCGGTCGAGGCGGCGTTGTCCTACGGCCGCACGATCGCCGGGGGCGTCATGGCCGCGGCCTGGTTCTGGGAGTCCAACGACCTCAACCGGCTCGCGGACACGCCCGGCGTCGCCGACGAGAGCAAGCGGGTCAACGGCGGCACCAACGGCCTCGAGGACCGCAAGCGGCGCTTCGACGCCCTGGTCGCCAAGCTGCTCGCCGTGGGGGCCTGGCCGATGATCTTCCGCCCGATCCGCCTCACCGAAGGAGCCTTCAAATGAGCAACGGCAACGCCTTCCTCCTCGCGGTCCTGTTCATCGGACTTCCGGCCCTCGCCCTGTTCGGCCTGAGATGGAAGCGCGGCAAGGAGAGGTCCGCGTCGACCTGCGGCACCAAGGCGCATCCCGGCGGCACGATCGAGGCCCTTGCCTGGTTCGTTGGCCCGGTCCTGTCGAAGCGCCAGGGCGGCAACAAGTCGCCGGGGATGCCGGCCCATCCGGCGCCGGACATCCCCGGCTTCGGCTTCGACTTCCCGATTGGCGTCGACCTTCCCCTGCGGAGCGGGCCGAAGGTCGACTACGTCACGTTCAGGCATGGCCCGCTGACAGGCAAGCGCCAGATTCGGATGCGCTACCGGCTCGAGAAGGCCGCCGACGTCGATGTCCTCGCCGTCCCCGAGGTCGACGCCACCAACCGCTACCAGGCTTCGATGACGCTCTACTTCCAGCAGGAAGGCGACAACTGGACCGCCAGCGGCAAGTACGAAGCCTACCGCTGGTATGCCACCCAGAACGGCGGCTCCGTCGTCCTCGAGGCCGGCGAGCATGAGCTGGTCGTCCCGCTCGACGCCGGCTGGACCGCGACCCAGACGTCGACCACGGCGAGCAATCCGAAAGGCTTCGCTGCGGCCAAGGACAACGCCTGCTGCGTCGGCTTCGTCTTCGGCGGCAACGAGGTCGGCTACGGCCACGGCGCGCGGGCGACCGGCCCGGCCCGGCTGGTCGTCACCGACTTCAGGGTCGAGTGACCCGCGTGGCTGGGTACTCGCTTTCCAATCGCACGATCCGGCGCGCGACGATCATCGTTGGCGGCTTGGCGATGGTCGCCGTCCTCGCGCTCGTCGGCGTCGTGGTGTCCTGAGAGGAGAGAAGTAGCCATGCCCGCCCGCCTGACAATCAAGATCGTCCTCGGCCTGGTCGCCGCGGCCCTGCTCGCCCTGGTCGTCTTTGGCGGCCCGGCGCTGATCCAGAATCTGCTGAGCGCCAAGAAGGAGGCGCGGATCGCGAAGGGGCAGGGGAAGGCGATGACCAAGTCGGCCGGTGAGGTCGGCAACACCATGAGCAATGTGATGGCCGCCTCGGAGGCCATCGATGAAACCGTCGAGGAGGGAACCGATGCGATCGACAAGGCTGAGGCTGGCAATAGCAACGATGCCGCTGACCGTGCTGTCTGCGGGATGCGTTCGTACCGTGACAGCGAACGATGTGCCGCCCTGCGAGGAGCTAATCCCCGCGTCGCTGCTGGCGAGGACGCCGCCGGCCGACCCGCCCGAAAGCGCGAAGCTCGCTGACGGCCACGACGACGCGCGGCCCTGGCAGCGGGGCTTTGTCGCGCAGACCGGCCAGCTCGAGAAGGCGGACGACAAGAAGGACGGCGTCGTCCACATCGTCACCACCTGCCTCGTCCAGCACCGCAAGGCGCTGAAGAAGTCCAACCGCGGCTTCGTCGGCCGGCTGCTGAGCGCGGCCGAGGTCGAGCGGGCGTTGCAGGGGCGCAGCCCGGCCTACCGTGCCGCCTTCGCCCAGCGCCTCGCCGCCTATCGCCGGGACTTCCGCTCGGCCGCCCAGGACGGCGGCCAGGCCGCCGGGCTCGCTGACTGATGGCCGACGCCGGCGCCATTGCGGATGAGGTGAACGGCGGCAAGAGGATTGTCGCGGTCCTCGAGTCCATGTGGGACTGGCGGCAAATGACGAGCGGAGCGGGGTACAAAGAGGCGCCCCGCTCCTTTCGCATCAACCCCGACAACTACAGCGGGAAGCGGCTGTACCGCATTGTCGGCCGCGGCGCTGATCTGCTCGTCACCAACGCATGCCGGGAACTCTGCGGCTCCGCCAGCCATCATGGGACGCCCGACCCGGCGTGGTTGCGCGAGAACCTGGAGCTGCTCGCCCCGTTCTCCCTGCTGCTCGTCTGCGGCAAGGTCGCACAGGCGACATACGCCAGCAGCGGCTACGAGTTCGGGCCGAAGATCGACATGCCGCACCCGGCGGCGAGGATGTGGACGAACGCCATGATCGAGGCCGTGGCGGCGCGGGTCCACGAGGCGCTGTAGCGTCTCGACGGGCAGGCTCTTTGACATTGTGAAGGTGGGTCGCGGCGGGCTTCAGAGCGCCGCCGCAGGGGCGTTTAAAGGCCCTTTCAAGCCGCTTTGTGCCCGGTAATTTTTGGCCTAAATTTTTGGCCCGCTACATCGCCGGGTCATTGGGATAGGTGCCGACATAGATCCGCCAGTCGCCGTCACCCCAGGCGGCGGCGGCGGCGCGCAGCATCGGAGCGATCACCGCCGCTTCGTCCCAGGCGGGCACGAAGATCGCGAGCAGGCCGGGCCGCCCGGGCGGCGGCAGCTCGTCGATGGAAGGCCTGCGGCGGCCAAGGGCGCGAAGCCGCAGGGCGATCCACGTCAGGTCGACGGCGAGATCGCTCAGCCCCAGGATCAGGAAGCCGGTGGCGGCGAACAAGGCCGCTTCGCGCATGATGAAATCCACGCCGCCGAACAGCGGCCCCGCCCCGTCCATCGATCCCGCCCCCTGATCGGACGACTTATCATCCGCTTTAGCTGAAATTTTGACAAGCAGTTTTCAAAAACAAGCGAAGTTCGGATGCGACGCCGCTCCCGGCTGATGCTCAGACCGGTTCCCCTGCCTCGCCCGGCTCGCTAGGGCCGCGCCATGGCGGACGAAAGAAGCGCAAGGCCCCGATCGGCGCTGCGGGCGTTCCTCAGCAGCGAGGCGGCGGGCGGGGTCGTCCTGATGGCCGCTGCGGCGCTCGCGCTGATCGTCGCCAATTCGCCGCTCGCTGAGGCCTACCAACATCTCCTGCACTTCGAGACCGGGCCGGAGCTGTCGCCGAAGCTCGGGCCGATGACGGTGCATCTGTGGATCAACGACGGGCTGATGGCGGTGTTCTTCCTGCTCGTCGGCCTGGAGATCAAGCGCGAGTTCGTCGACGGGCGGCTGTCGACCTGGGACCGGCGGCGGCTTCCGGTGATTGCCGCCGCGGTCGGAATGGTCGTTCCGGCCGCGATCTACCTTGCCTTCACCGCGGGCTCGGACGGGCTCAGCCGCGGCTGGGCGATCCCGGCCGCGACCGACATCGCCTTCGCCATCGGCGTTCTGGCGCTGCTCGGCAGCCGGGCTCCGACCTCGCTCAAGCTGTTCCTCACCACCGTCGCCATCGCCGACGATCTTGGCGCCGTCGCCATCATCGCCCTGGCCTATACGGCGTCGCTCGACACGGTGGCGCTCGGCGCCGCGGCCGCGATCCTGTTCGTCATGTACGCGATGGGCAAGAGCGGCGTAGGCCGGCTCTGGCCCTATCTGATCGGCGCCGGGCTGCTCTGGTATGCGGTGCTCCTGTCGGGGGTGCACGCGACCGTCGCCGGTGTCCTTGCCGCCGCCGCCATTCCCATCGTCGCCACGCCCGGAACGCCGGACTCGGCGGATTCGCCGCTCCACCGGCTTGAGCACGGCCTCAGCCCCTGGGTCGCCTTTCTCATCGTGCCCTTGTTCGGGTTCGCCAATGCCGGGGTTTCGCTGGCGGGAGTGGGGCTGGACCGCCTGCTGGCGCCGCTTCCGCTCGGAATCGCCGCCGGCCTGTTCGTCGGCAAGCAGATCGGCATCTTCGGAGCGGTCTGGCTGACCGTCCGGCTCGGTCTCGCCTCCTGCCTTCGCGGCGCCACCTGGCTGCAGGTCTGGGGAGTCGCCATGCTCTGCGGGATCGGCTTCACGATGAGCCTGTTCATCGGCGCCCTCGCCTTTCCGG
>DASVRO010000046.1:0-45192 GCA_036388575.1 Allosphingosinicella sp. | reverse complement strand
GCATGCTTCGCGACATGATGATGGTCCGCGTTTACGACGACCGCATGTACCGCGCCCAAAGGCAGGGCAAGACCAGCTTCTACATGAAATGCACGGGGGAGGAGGCGGTCGCCGTTGCCGCGGCGCATGCGCTGGACCGCGAAGACATGTGCTTCCCGACCTATCGTCAGCAGGGCATCCTGATTGCCCGCGACTATCCGCTGACCGAGATGATGTGCCAGGTCTATTCCAACCGCGGCGATCCCCTGAAGGGCCGCCAGCTCCCCATCATGTACGCGTCGAAGTCGCACGGCTTCTTCACCATCTCGGGCAATCTCGGCACGCAGTTCCCGCAGGCGGTCGGCTGGGCGATGGCTTCGGCGATCCGCGGCGACAGCCGCATCGCCGCCGGCTATATCGGCGACGGCTCGACCGCCGAGGGCGATTTCCACGCCGCCTGCACCTTCGCCGGGGTCTATCGGGCTCCGGTCATCCTCAACGTCGTCAACAACCAGTGGGCGATCTCGACCTTCTCCGGCATCGCCGGCGGCGAGCTCACGACCTTCGCCGCCCGCGCCGTCGGCTACGGAATCGCCGGTCTCAGGGTCGACGGCAACGACGCCCTCGCCGTCTACGCCGCCACCCGCTGGGCCGCCGATCGCGCCCGCTCGAACCTCGGCCCGACCCTGATCGAATTCTTCACCTACCGCGTCGAGGGCCATTCCACCTCCGACGACCCCAGCGTCTACCGGCCCCAGAATGCCGGCGCGCAGTGGCCGCTTGGCGATCCGGTGGCCCGGCTGAGGCAGCATCTCGTCGCCCTTGGCGAATGGGACGACGAGCGCCACCAGGCCCAGCTCGACTCGCTCGACGCCGAGGTCCGAGCCGCCCAGAAGGAGGCCGAGAAGCTCGGCACGCTCCAGTCCGACCCCTATCTGAACATCGCCTCGATGTTCGAAGAGGTGTTCGAGGAGCTCCCCTGGCACCTCAAGGAACAGCAGGCCCAGGCGATCGCGGAAGGCGAGGCGAAGCGCAAATGAGCGTCATGAACATGATCCAGGCGCTCAACTCCGCCCATCACGTGATGATGGAGCGCGATCCGGCCATGGTCGTCCTCGGCGAGGACATCGGCTATTTCGGCGGGGTCTTCCGGGTCACCGAGCACCTCCAGAAGAAGTTCGGCAAGGAGCGCGCCTTCGATTCGCCGATCAGCGAGAACGGGATCGTCGCCATCGCCGTCGGGATGGCCGCCTACGGCCTCCGCCCCGTTGCCGAGATCCAGTTCGCCGACTACATCTACCCCGGCTTCGACCAGATCGTCTCCGAAGCCGCCAAGATGCGCTACCGTTCGGCAGGCGAATGGCATCTGCCGATGGTGATCCGCTCGCCCTACGGCGGCGGCATTTTCGGTGGGCAGACGCACAGCCAGTCGCCCGAGGCGCTGTTCACCCACATCGCCGGGATCAAGACGGTGATCCCGTCCAACCCCTACGACGCCAAGGGCCTTCTGATCGCCGCGATCGAGGATAACGACCCGGTCGTCTTCTTCGAGCCCAAGCGGATCTACAACGGCCCGTTCGACGGCTTCTACGAGCGCCCCGTCACGCCCTGGGCCAAGCATCCCGCGGCGGAGGTTCCCGACGGCCACTACACCGTCCCGCTCGGCAAGGCGGCGGTCGTCCGCGAAGGCGAGGCGATCACCATCCTCGCCTACGGGACGATGGTCCACGTCGCCCTTGCCACCGCCGAGGCCGAGGGAGTCGACGCCGAGGTGATCGACCTTCGCACCCTCGTGCCCGTCGATATCGACGCGATCGAGGCGTCGGTGAAGAAGACCGGCCGCTGCCTGATCGTCCACGAGGCGACCCGAACCTCGGGCTTCGGCGCGGAGCTGTCCGCGCTCGTCCAGGAGCGCTGCTTCTACTATCTGGAAGCCCCGGTGATCCGGGTCACCGGCTGGGACACGCCTTACCCGCATTCGATGGAATGGGCCTATTTCCCCGGCCCGGTCCGGCTCGGGCTGGCGCTGAAGAAAGCTTTGGAGGACTAGGACGGCATGGCGCGCTTCGAATTCAAGCTGCCCGACATCGGCGAAGGCATTGCCGAGGCCGAGATCGTCGCCTGGCACATCGCGGTCGGCGACCAGGTCAGGGAGGACCAGCAGCTCGCCGACATGATGACCGACAAGGCCACGGTCGAGATGGAGAGCCCGGTCGCCGGCAAGGTGCTCGAGCTGGCCGGCGAAGTGGGCGACCAGATCCCGATCGGCTCGGTCCTCGTGGTGATCGAGACCGAGGCCGAGGCGAGCGCCGGCGCCGACGAAGCCGCCGCCGACGGCGAGCGCCACGACCAGGTCGCCCT
The DNA here is from genome assembly GCA_036388575.1 of Allosphingosinicella sp. Classification (GTDB taxonomy): domain Bacteria; phylum Pseudomonadota; class Alphaproteobacteria; order Sphingomonadales; family Sphingomonadaceae; genus Allosphingosinicella. The sequence continues at coordinate 42,852 of DASVRO010000046.1, read as the reverse complement.
CGCCGACGGGCTGGTCGAGGAGCGGCCCGAGCTCGAGGCCGCGATCCCGAGCACCGGCGAGCAGCGCCAGGGCGACCGCCGCGACGGCGAGGACCGCCGGGTCGAGCCGCGCGACGATCCCGACCGGCGGCAGGGGGAACGGCGGGAAGCCGGTGCGCCCGTCAGCCCCGGCGAGGCCAAGGGCTTCAATCCCCAGCCCGATCCGCCGAAGGACAAGGGCAAGATCCTCGACGCCGGCGATCTGGTCGGCCTCAACCCGCAGCCGGAGCCGCCCGGGCTGGAACGGCTTAGGATCCTCGCTTCCCCCGCGGTGCGCGCCCGCGCCCGCGATCTCGGAGTCGACCTGGCCCAGGTGAAGTTCGCCGGCGACCGGATCCGCCACTCCGATCTCGACTCTTACCTGCTGTACAACGGCGGCGGCGCCTCACGCTCCGCCGGGGCCCGCCGCGCCGACGAGACCGTCAAGGTCGTCGGCCTCCGCCGCAAGATCGCCGAGAACATGCAGGAGGCCAAGCGCCGAATCCCGCATTTCACCCTGGTCGAAGAATATGACGTCACCGCGCTCGAGCAGACCCGCGGCATGATGAACGCCGACCGCGGCGGCAATCCCAAGCTCACCCTGCTGCCCTTCCTGATCACCGCGATGGCGCGCACCCTCGCCGACTATCCGCAGCTCAACACCCGCTACGACGACGAGGAGAACCTCCTCCACCGCTCCGGCGCGGTCCACATGGGAATGGCGACGCAGACCCCGAACGGCCTGATGGTCCCGGTCATTCGCAACGCCGACCGGCTCTCCATCTGGGACATCGCCCGGGAGATCCTCCGCCTCTCCGAAGCCGCCCGAACCGGCAAGGCGAGCCGCGAGGAGCTGTCGGGCTCGACCATCACCATCTCGAGCCTCGGGCCCATGGGCGGAATCGCCTCGACCCCGGTGATCAACCGCCCCGAGGTGGCCATCCTCGCGGTCAACAAGGTCGATGAGAAGGTCGTGCCGATCGACGGCGAGCTCGAGATCAGGAAGCGCATGAACCTCTCGCTCAGCTGCGACCACCGCGTCGTGGACGGCTGGGACGCCGCCAACTTCATGCAGGACCTGAAGAAGCTGGTCGAGAACCCGCTCAAGCTCCTGGCCTGATCCCCCCTCCCTTGCAGGGAGGGGAGTTGATCTGCACAACCTTCCGCCATGACCATCTCCCTCGACCGCCGCCTCCTGCTCAAGGCCGGCACCCTCGGCCTCGCCGGCCTCGCCGCGCCCGGCATCGCCCAGCTGACTGCCGAGCGCGGCTTCGCCCACGGCGTCGCCAGCGGCGAGCCGCGTGCACGCTCGGTGATGCTGTGGACCCGCCACGTCCCCGGCGGGCGGCTTCACTGGCAGGTGTCGCGAACGCCGGACTTCGACCGGATCGCCGCCGAGGGCGACGTCGCCGCCGAGGCCGAGCACGATTTCTGCGTCAAGCCGGTCGCGACCGGCCTCGAGCCCGGCCGCTGGTACCACTACCGCTTCCGCGACTCCCGCGGCGCCGTCTCCCCGGTCGGCCGGACCCGAACCCTTCCGGAAGGCCGGACGCCCCGCTTCACCCTCGGCGTCTTCTCCTGCGCCAACCTCGCCTTCGGCTTCTTCAACGCCTACGCCCACGCCGCCGAGCGCCGCGACCTCGACCTGCTCGTCCACCTCGGCGACTATTTCTACGAATATCAGAGCGGCAAATATCCGTCCCCGGGCGAGGCTCTGGCCGGCCGGATCCTCGATCCCGCCAACGAGACGGTCGCGCTCGCCGACTATCGCCTCCGCCACGCCGCCTACCGCTCCGATCCCGATCTCCAGCGCCTCCACGCCTCCGCTCCGATGGTGATGATGTGGGACGATCACGAGACCGCCAACGACAGCTGGGCGGGCGGCGCCGAGAATCACGATCCGGCCACGGAAGGCTCGTGGGTCGGCCGCAAATACGACGCCCTTCGCGCCTATCGCGAATGGCTGCCCGTCTCGGACGAGCCTTTCGAAAGCTACCAGATCGGCGATCTCGCCACCCTGTTCCGGCCCGAGACCCGGCTCGTCGCGCGCAGCCGCCCGCTCGAATTCGCCGAGGCGCTCCGCCGCGGCGAGGACCTCAAGGCGTCGCTGATGCGCTTCCGCGACGGCCCCTGGCGCGATCCCAAGCGCACGATGATGGGCTTCGGCCAGGAATCGCTGCTCGCCGAAGGGTTCAGGAGCTCGGCGGGGCAGGGGACGCGCTGGCAATTGCTCGCCCAGCAGACGGTGATGGGGTCCTGGGCGCTTCCGGTCGAGGCGCGCGGCTGGATGCGCGCCGACGCCCCCGAGCAGGTCCGCCGGATCACCGCGATCGGCGCCGCCGCGTCCGAGGTCGGGCTTCCGCTCAACCTCGACGCCTGGGACGGCTATCCCGCCGCCCGCGAGCGGCTGCTCCGCTCCGCCCTCGATGCCGACGCCAACCTCCTCGTCCTCTCCGGCGACAGCCACAACGGCTGGGCCTTCGACCTCGACCTCGCCGGAACGCCGGCCGGCGCCGAGTTCGCCGGCCAGAGCGTCACCTCGCCCGGAATCGAGGCCTATGCGGCGGGAGTTGCCCCCGCCGACGTCGAGCGCGCCGTCCGCGCCCGCAACCCGGCGCTCAAATGGGTCGACCTCAGGCGGCGCGGCTACCTCACCCTCGCCCTGACCCCGCAGCGCGCCACCGGCGATTGGCTGTCCCTCGAGACGGTCCGAACCCGCTCCACCCGCCTCGCCGCGCGCAACACGATGAGCGTGCGGCGAGGCTCGAACCGCTTCGCCTGACCCAATTCCTCCCCCGCATTTGCGGGGGAGGGGGACCGCGCGAAGCGCGGTGGAGGGGTTCTTGAAGAGTATGAAGAACCCCTCCACCAGGCTTCGCCTGGTCCCCCTCCCCAGGAAATCCTGGGGAGGAATTGAGTCGTCACTCCAGCCCGAGCAGCCAGCGGTCCAGCATCACCGCTCGAACCGGCGTACCGGGAAGGGTCCGGTTGAGCTCGGAGCGATGGCGCATGATCCAGTCGAGGCAGCCGGCCCGGCTGTCGAACGGGCCGAACGAGTCGCGCGAGGCGTGCATCGTCTCCGGGTCGACGACGAACCTCGCGCCCCGCCGGCAGCCCGGCGCTCCGGCCCAGTCCCGGCGCGGCGCGACGACCGCCGGCACCCAGTAAGTCCGGCTGGAATCCAGCCCCTCGACCTCATGCCGGCGCATCGCGCTCTCCTCTCGTTAAGCCGCCTCCTCCGGCGCGTGGCACTTCGGATCGGCGAGGTCGAAGCGGTCGTTGTTCATCACCTTGGCCCAGGCCGCGACGAAATCCTCGACGAACTTGTCCGCCGCGTCGTCGGAGGCATAGACCTCGGCGATCGCCCTCAACTGCGAGTTGGAGCCGAAGGCGAGGTCGGTGCGGGTCGCCGTCCACTTCTCCTCGTCGCTCCGCCGGCAGGTGCCGACGAACACCTCGTCCGCCTCCTCGTCGACCTGCCGCCAGGCCGTGCCCATGTCGAGCAGGTTGCGGAAGAAGTCGTTGGTCAGCTGCCCCGGCCGGTCGGTGAGGACGCCGTGCCTCGACCCGCCGTGGTTGGCGCCGAGCACCCGCAGCCCGCCGACCAGCACCGTCATCTCCGGAGCCGTCAGCTGGAGCAGCTGCGCCCGGTCGACGAGCAGCTCCTCGGTCGGAACGCTGTAGCGGACCTGCAGATAGTTGCGGAAGCCGTCCGCCATCGGCTCAAGCACTGCGAAGCTCTCGACGTCGGTCTGCTCCTGCGACGAGTCGCCGCGGCCCGGAGCGAACGGAACGGTCACCTCGCGGCCGGCCGCGCGCGCCGCCTGCTCGACCCCGACGCAGCCGCCGAGCACGATCAGGTCGGCGAGGCTGACCCGGCCTCCGGAGCCGGCCCTGATATCCTCATAGACCTGAAGCACCCGGGCGAGCTCCTCGGGCTCGTTGACCTCCCAGCTGCGCTGCGGCTCGAGGCGGATGCGGGCGCCGTTGGCGCCGCCGCGCTTGTCGGAGCCGCGATAGGTCACGGCCGAAGCCCAGGCCGTCTTGACCAGCTGCGCGACGCTGAGGCCGGAGTCCGCGATCCTGCCGCGCAGGTCGGCGACGTCGCCGTCGCCGAGCGGCTGCCCGGCCGGAACCGGATCCTGCCAGATCAGATCCTCTTCCGGCACTTCCGGCCCGAGGTAGCGGACCTTGGGCCCCATGTCGCGGTGGGTGAGCTTGAACCAGGCGCGGGCGAAGGCGTCGGCGAACTGGTCCGGGTTGCGGTAGAAGCGCTCGGCGATCTCGCGATATTTCGGGTCCATCTTGAACGCCATGTCGGCGGTCGTCATCATCGTCGGGAAGCGCCGGTCGGGGCTGTGCGCCCCGGGCGCCATGTCCTCGGGCCTCTGGTTCACCGGCTGCCATTGCAGCGCTCCGGCCGGGCTCGTCACCAGCTCGTAATCATATTCGAGAAGCATCCGGAAATAGTTCATCGACCACTGGATCGGGGTCGGCGTCCAGGCGCCCTCGAGGCCGCTGGTGATGGTGTGGTCGGCGAGGCCGCTCTCGTGGCTGCTGGTCCACCCCAGGCCCTGCTGGGCGATGTCGGCGCCTTCCGGCTCGGCGCCTACCTTGGAGGCGTCGCCGGCGCCGTGGCACTTGCCGAACGTGTGGCCGCCGGCGGTGAGAGCGAGAGTCTCCTCGTCGTTCATCGCCATCCGGCTGAAGGTCTCGCGCAGGTCGCGGGCCGACTGGATCGGGTCGGGATTGCCGCCGGGCCCCTGCGGGTTGACGTAGATGAGGCCCATCTGGATCGCCGCGAGCGGGTTCTCGAGCGCCTTGCCCGATTCCTCGTGGATCCGGGTCTCGCCAAGCCATTCCTCCTCGGTGCCCCAGTAGATGTCCTTCTCGGGCTCGAACACGTCGACCCGGCCGCCGCCGAAGCCGAAGATCGGGCCGCCCATCGATTCGATGGCGACGTTGCCGGCAAGGATCATCAGGTCCGCCCAGCTCAGCTTGCGGCCGTATTTCTGCTTGATCGGCCAGAGCAGCCGGCGCGCCTTGTCGAGATTGGCATTGTCCGGCCAGCTGTTGAGCGGAGCGAAGCGCTGGCCGCCGGACGAGGCGCCGCCGCGCCCGTCGCCGGTCCGGTAGGTGCCGGCGCTGTGCCAGGCCATGCGGATGAAGAAGGGGCCGTAATGGCCGTAATCGGCCGGCCACCAGGGCTGGCTGTCGGTCATCAAGGCGGTGAGGTCGCGCTTCAGCGCAGACAAGTCGAGCGACTCGAACTCGCGGGCATAGTTGAAGCTGGCGCCGTAGGGATCGCCGTTCTTGCCGTGCTGGTGGAGGATGTCGATCGAGAGCTGGTTCGGCCACCAGTCGCGGTTGGTGCGCCCGAGCAGGGTTCTCAGGGCGGCGGGTTCCTTGCCGGGGTCGCTCAGGGGGCTGCCGCTGGTCTTCGCGTCCATGTTGATCCTCTCCGGTTTTCGTTCTCGCGAGTCGCGCCGCCGGGGAGGCGGCAGTCAGCCTGCCTGCTAGGCCCGCAAGCGGCATCGGACAAACGGCTAAACCCGCCGTGTCTGATCGGTTCGACAAATGACGCGCTGCAACAGGCACGGCTTGCCCAAACGAACGCTTGTTTCCCACGCGTGGCTGCGGCTAGCCTCCGCCCGGGGGAGAAGGCGGGATGACTGGACGCTCGAGCCTGTTGAGGGCGGTGACGATCTTGGCGGCGGCCTCCGCCTGGGCGGCGCAGGCCGGCCCGCCGCCGGATCCGGCCGGGGTTTCGCTCCCCGATCTGACCGCGCCGGCCGACCAGGGCGGCGACGCCGATCCTAAATATTATTATTTCCGCATGGCCGGCGTCAGTTACTCGCAAGCCTATGAGGACTTCAGCGAATGCTATCGCTACCTTCCCAGCGGCGCCGTCTCCACCCTGCCGATGTTCGCGCCGTGGCGCGACAAGCCCGGAATCGAGCGCGTCCAGCCGACCTACAATTACGGCCTCGTGGGAATGGGGATCGCGGCGCTCTTCCTCGGCCCGCTCCAGCGCAAGGCCCGCCAAGCACCGGTCAGACGCTGCCTCGAGACCCGAGGCTATGTCCGCTACCCGTTGACCGAAAAGGCCTGGAAGGAGCTGGTCGACGGCTATTCGGAGCGGTCGGTCGCGATGCAGGCGAAAGCCGCCTCCACGTCCGCCGCCGAAGCCGCGCCGGTGGCCCGATGAGGCTGCTCCTCGCGCTCCTGCTGCTCGCGTTGCCGGCCGGCGCGCGCTCGGTCCCGATCGATGAGATGGTGGAGATCGAAGCCGGCAAGCCGCTCACCCTTCGGTCCGATCGAGCCTATCTCCTCTTCCGCAGGATTCGCCCGGAGGGCGTCCTCTCCGTCGAACCAATATTCATGCGGATTCCAAGCGAATCCGAATTGGCCCGCTACGAGGCGGCTCGGCGCCAGGCCTGGCTGCACGGCGAGCCGGCGCTGATCCGTCAGCGCGAAGCGCAGCTGCGCAAGAAAGCGGAAGCGGAAGCCGAGGGGCGGGAGTATAAGGGCGACGTTCCGCCGCCGCCGAGCATCGAGACGTTCAACTTCGTCTACGACGAGGTCGCTAATGTCCGGCGGGTCGACACCGACAAGGCGTTTGTGAGCGGCCGGCCCGAGAGCGTCTATCTAGTCGAGGTGCTGCCGGGCGATTTCGTGCTGTACGGCGCCAACTACGGTTCGGCGGCGCTCAAGCCATCGCTCATCGCCTGCATGTGCCTCGGCACAGTCGGCTTCACGGCACCGGCCGGGATGATCACCGATCTCGGCTATTTCATGGGCGATCGAGTCGACAAGGTCTCGAAGATCCCGGAGCTGACCGCCGAATCCGGCTTCGGCTCGGGCGCCGTCGCGTTCATCGCGCCGCTCGGCGCCACCGTCCGGCCGGTACGGCCCGATTCGACCGTGCCGGAGGCGCTGCGCGGAATGAACGTGCGGCCGGCGCACTATCGCGCGATCGGCCGCTTCGTCGACGGCCGTGCGGCCACCGTCAACCGGCTCGCGCCGGTGCCGGGGATTCTCGCTTACGACGGCCGCCGTGTGATCGACGTAAAGACCGGCGGCGATGCGCGTGGTTCGCAATAGACTCTGGGATCGGCAAGACCGACGGGCACGATTGTTGTTCTATTTATGTTCTAAATATGCTATGGCCGCGGAATGTCTGTCCCCGGCTTTCTCGCCTTCCGGCCCGTCCCCTGCGGTGCCCGCCACGACGGCTGGTCGCACGAGCGGCAGCTGCGGTTCGTCGTCGGTCTCGCCAAAGGGCTGACGCCGGGACGGGCCGCCGCCCGGCTCGGGATGAGCCGCCAGTCCGCCTATAAGCTGAGGAAACGCGCCGGGGCGGAAGACTTTGCCGCCGCTTGGGACTCGGCTCAGCTTTTCGCCCGCCAGGCGCGCTCCGGACCGGCCGCCGGTCCGCCGCCGCAGGCGTCCCGCCCGACGCCCCGGGGAGCGACGGCGTTCGATCCCTGGGCGGATCATGAAAGGCGACAAAATTGACAAAGGCGTCACAGACGGATGGCAGCTGTCGGACTTGTCAGGATATCTTCGTCGCTGTCGCCTTTCGCGGGCGTCGCGGCTAAGGCCCGCGCCATGCTGAAGAAGACCTCCGCCCCGGATCTCGACGCGCTTCGCCTGCTCGACGACCGCCTGCGCTGGCTCAGCGCCTGGACCATCCACAACGCCAACCACCTTCGGGAGAGCCCCGACGGCCTCAAGGTCGGCGGCCACCAGGCGAGCTGCGCCTCGATGACGGCGATCATGGCGGCGCTCTACTTCCACGCGCTCGGCCCCAACGACCGGGTGGCGGTCAAGCCGCACGCCGGCCCGGTGCTCCACGCCATCCACTATCTGCTCGGCTCGCAGAGCCGCGAGCAGCTCGAGAATTTCCGCGGCTTCGGCGGCATGCAGAGCTATCCGAGCCGGACCAAGGACCGGATCCCGGTCGATTTCTCGACCGGCTCGGTCGGCCTCGGGGTCGCCGTCACCGCCTTCGCCAGCCTCGTCCAGGACTATCTGCTCGCCCATGGCGAGATCGCGCCGGAGGAGGCGGGGCGGATGGTCGCTTTGATGGGCGACGCCGAGCTCGACGAGGGCAATATCTACGAATGCCTGATCGAAGCCTACAAGCACGACATCCGCAATTGCTGGTGGATCGTCGACTACAATCGCCAGTCGCTCGATGCGACGACGGCCGAGCGCATGTTCCGCCGCTTCGACGAGATCTTCGCGAGCTGCGGCTGGCGGGTGGTCACGCTCAAATACGGCAAGGCGCTCGAGGCGGCCTTCGCCGAGCCCGGCGGCGAGGCCCTGAAGGCCTGGCTCGAGGATTGCGGCAACGCCGATTACGCCGCGCTCACCTATCTCGGCGGCGGCGCCTGGCGCGAGCGGCTGCTCAAGGAAGCGCCCGGCACGGAGCCGCTTCTCGGCTCGCTCGACGACGAGGCGCTGGCCGCCCTGATGACCAACCTCGCCGGTCACGACATGGCGAGCCTGGTCGAGGCGTTCGACGGCGCCCGCGACGACGTGCCGACACTGTTCATCGCTTATACGATCAAGGGCTTCGGGCTGCCCTTCGCCGGCCACAAGGACAATCATGCCGGCCTGATGAACCCCGGCCAGACCGCCGCCCTGCGCAAGCGACTCGGCATCGCGGAAGGCGAGGAGTGGGAGCCCTGGGCCGGGCTCGGCGGCAATTCGGCGGAGGCCGTCAAGGCGCTGGTCGAGGACAGCCGAATCGCCCGCTCGAAACGCGAGCGGGCCTGGAACCAGGTCGAGGTTCCGGCCATCCCGGCCCCGGCCGGCGAGGAGCAGTCGACCCAAGCCGCGTTCGGCCGGATCCTGCTCGATCTCAGCCGAGCCGGCGGGCCGCTGGCGGACCGGATCGTCACCACCTCGCCCGACGTCACCGTCTCGACCAATCTCGGCGCCTTCGTGAACCAGCGCGGCCTGTTCCGCCGCCAGGCGCTGGCCGACGTCTTCGCCGCGGCGAAGATCCCCTCCGCCCAGAAATGGGGCGCCACCGACGCCGGCCAGCACATCGAGCTCGGCATCGCCGAGAACAATTTGTTCCTGATGCTCGCCGCCTTGGGCCTCGCCGGCGACCTGTTCGGGACCCGCCTGTTCCGGATAGGCACCGTCTACGACCCGTTCATCGCCCGCGGCCTCGATGCGCTCAACTACGCCTGCTACCAGGACGCCCGCTTCCTGCTCGTCGCCACCCCGTCGGGCGTCACGCTCGGCCCCGAGGGCGGCGCCCACCAGTCGATCAACCCGCCGCTGATCGCGCTCGGCCAGCCGGGCCTTCGCCACTACGAGCCCGCTTATGCCGACGAGCTCGCTTTGTTCATGGAGGAGGCCTTCCGGCTGATCCAGGCGCCGGACGGCGAGAGCGTCTATCTGCGCCTCACCACCCGAACGATCCGCCAGGCGGAGCGGCCGGACGACGGCTGGAAGGCCGGCGCCCTCGCCGGCGGCTACTGGCTGCGCGAGCCGGCCGCCGGCGCCGAGGCGGCCCTCGTCTATTCGGGCGCCCTCGCCCCCGAGGCGCTCGCCGCCTGGGAGGCGCTGAAGGACGACGTCCCCGGCCTCGGCCTGCTCGCCATCACCTCGCCGGACCTCCTCCACCGCGGCTGGAGCGAGCGGCGCCGGGGCCGGTGGGGAGGGAAGGGGACGGCGCCTTCTCACGTCGAGCAGCTGCTCGCGCCGCTCGCGCCGTCCGCCGGCCTCGTCACCCTGCTCGACGGCGCTCCCGCCTCGCTCTCCTGGCTCGGCGGAGTGATCGGCCACCGCGTCAGCCCCCTCGGCATCGAGCGCTTCGGCCAGACCGGAACGCTCCTCGACCTCTACCGGGAGTACCGGCTCGACGTGGACGCCATCGTCGAGGCGGCGGCGGAGCTGTTCCTCGACTGACCCCCCTCCCTTGCAGGGAGGGGAACAAGTGGAGCCCTCCCGCGCTCTTCACCCCGAGCCCTTTCAAGGAGTTGAGTAGATGATCGGCAAAATCGCGGGAGCGGCCCTCGGCCGCAGGCTGGCGGGACGTTACAATGGCGGCACCGGCCTCCTCGTCGGCGCGCTCGCCCCGGCCATCGCCCGCCGAGCCTTCGGCCCGCTCGGCCTCGCCGTCGGCGGTGCCTGGGTCGCCAAGAAGCTCTGGGACCGCCGCAACCGCGCCCCGAGGCCCACCCGCACCTACTGACGCAAGGGCAAGGTCAATCGTCACCCCGGACTTGATCCGGGGTCCACCTTCTTCACGTCCCGCCGGCGGGTCAAGAAAGGTGGATGCCGGATCAAGTCCGGCATGACGGCGCTTGGAGGCCATGGCTGCCCTACGCCGGCTTCATCTCCAGCAGCCAGATCGCCGCGATCAGCGCAAGGGTCGCAGCGACGGCCGTCCACGTCACCACCTTGAGGTTGACCGGCCGAAGCTCGGCGGCCCTGTGCTTGTCGAACCGCTCCATCACCGCCGCGGCGCGCCGCTCGGCGACCACGATCACGTAGGCGCCCGCCAGCAGGAAGGCGGTGGCGATCGCCTTGGGCACCCAGTTCGGCTCCATCGCCTGGAACAGCACCTGGAAGCCGAGGCCGATCCCGACCGCCGCGAAGCCGGTCCGCATCCATCCCGCGAAGGTCCGCTCGTTGGCGAGGATCGTCCGGTCCTCCGCGAGGTCGGTCCGCTCCTCGGCGAGCTTCTCCTTCGCGCCCTCCGCCATGGCGGTCAGAACATGCCTTCTTCGTCTTCGGGCAGCGGCTCGTCCCTCGGCGGCGGGCCCAGGTCGTCGCGCGGATCGCGCGGCTCGCGGCGCGGGTTGTCGGTCGGCTCGCGCTCGCCGCGCGGCGGCAGCTCCTCGTCCGGCATGGGCAGCGGCTCGGCCGAGACGGTGAAGCCGTTCTCGTCCACCTGCAGCCCGACCTCGTAGCCGGCGCCGTCGATCGGAACGGTCAGGGAGCCGTTCACCCCTTCGGTAGACACCGGAACGGCGAGCGGCGGCGCCAGATTCTGCGCCGGCGCCGAGCCGACCGCCTTGGTCATGAAGTCGCGCCAGATCCGCGCCGGAAGGCCGCCGCCGGCGATCTGCCCGGCGAGCGGGCTGTTGTCGTCATTGCCGACCCACACCCCGACCACCAGATCCTGGGCGAAGCCGATGAACAGCGCATCGCGGCTGTCCTGGGTCGTCCCCGTCTTGCCGAAGGCGGGGACCTGGAGCGCCGCGGCCCGTCCAGTGCCCTGGCTGACGACGGCGCCGAGCATGTCCCGCATCTCGCCGAAGGCGGGATCGCTGCTGGTGCCGGTCGCCTTGTTCCACATCCGCTGCCACCAGGGCTTCTCCTCGTCCTCGAGCCCTTTCGGCCGCACCGGATAGGCGCCGGCGGCGACTGCCGCATAGGCCGAGGTCAGCTCGAGCAGGGTCATCCCCGACGTTCCGAGCGCGAGGCTGGGATTGTCGTTCAGCGGGCTCCTCACGCCGAGGTCGCGGGCGGCGCGGATGACGTTCTGCCGGCCGACCCGCTCCGACAGCCGCACCGACGCGACGTTGCTCGACAAGGCGAGCGCGTCGCGCAGGGTGAGGGTGCCGCGGTAGCGGTCCTCGTAATTCCTCGGCTGCCAGTCGCCGACCCGAAGCGGGGTGTCGGAGATCGGGCTGTCCGGGGTCATCCCGGCGCGAAGCGCGGCGAGGTAGACGAACAGCTTGAACGCCGAGCCGGGCTGGCGGCGCGCCTGGGTGGCGCGGTTGAACGGGCTCCTCGCATAGTCGCGTCCGCCGACCATCGCGACGACCCGCCCGTCCGGCCGCATCGCCACCAGCGCGACCTGGGCGCGGCCGAGGCCGGCCCGGCGGACGGTCTGCAGCGCCAGGGTCTGCATCCGGCTCTCGAGCGTGGTCTGGACCTGCTGGTCGCCATAGCCGACCTCGCCCCGGGCGCGGGCCATCGGCAGCACCCAGTCGGCGAAATAGGTGCCGGTCGGCACCACCTTGGTCCGCTCGATCTTCAGTCGGACCGGCCTCAGCCGGTTGGCCTCCCGCCCGGTGATGAAGCCCTGGTCGACCATCGAGGCGATGACGATCCTGCCCCTTTCCCTCGCGAGCTTGTAATTGCGGGTCGGAGCGAGCCTCGACGGCGCCTTGACCATGCCCGCCAGCATCGCCGCCTGCGGGACGGTGAGCTTCTCCGGGGGAACGCTGAAATAATGGTGCGAGGCGGCCCGAAGCCCGTAGGTGTTGTCGCCGAGATAGACGTTGGAGAGGTAGCGCTCGAGTATCTCCTCCTTGGTCAGCCAAGCCTCGAGCCAGAAGGCGATGAGCACCTCCTGGGCCTTGCGCGCCATGGTCCGGTCGGCGGTGAGGAAGGAGATCTTGGCGAGCTGCTGGGTGATCGTGCTTCCGCCCTCCCTCACCCCGCCGGCACCGAGGTTGCGCCAGGCGGCCCGGACGATTCCGCGGACGCTGATCCCGAGATGGTCGTTGAAGCGCTTGTCCTCGATCGCGATGAAGGCGTTCGGGACGTGCTTGGGCAGCGCCGCGACCTTGACAGGCTCGCGGATGTCGGCGCCGCGCCGAGCGATCGGAGTCCCCTCCACCGAGACGAGGGTGAGGCTCGGAGCGGCGATCGGCTGGAGCGACTTGGAGAGCGGCGCGGTGATCGCCAGCCAGGCGACGATCAGCATGAACAAGGCGAGGACGGCGAGGACGATCCGCCGCCAGCCCCATCTCAGCGGATGATACCAGGGCCTCCGCGGCGGAGTCGGCGGAGTTGGCGGCAGGGCGGAGCCTCCCGGGGCCTGATACGGGGCCGGGGTCGGCTGCCACTGGGCGGTCTGGTCCAAACGCATTCCTTCTTCTTAGAGCATCTTGTCCGGGAGTTAAGCCATTGTTCCCCGGCGAAAGCCGGGGCGCAGCGGCACCGGCCGGCAAGGGCTGGACCCCGGCCTTCGCCGGGGAACGATCCGGAGGGATTCAGGTTGCCGCCGGCCGCGAAGATCGCAGCCGCTCCGGCCGGACATGCTCGGGCAGCACGCCCAGCTCGGCCAGTCCCTCCGGCCACGGCCCTCCGGTGGCCAGCGCCTCGACCGCCGCCGCCATGGCCGGAGCCGTCTGAAGGCCGTAGCCGCCCTGGCCGGCCAGCCAGAAGAAGCCGGGCGAGTCGGGGTCGAAGCCCGCGGTCGGGATCCGATCGGCGACGAACGAGCGAAGCCCGGCCCAGCGGTGGGCGATCCGGGCGACCGGGACATGAGTGTAATGCTCGAGCCGGTCGGCGGCGAGCGCCACGTCGTAATCGTCCGGCGCGGCGTCGCAGGGATCGTCCGCCACCTCGTCGACCGGCGAGGCGAGCAGCTGGCCCGCCTCGGGCAGCATGTAGAAATCGCCGGCGACGCTGTGGGCGAAGGGCCAGCGAGCGACGTCGGTGCCGGCCGGAGGGTCGACGACGATGATCGTCCGCCGCATCGGCTGGAGGCCGAGCGGCGCCACCCCGGCCAGCGCGGCGATCCGGTCCGCCCACGCGCCGGCCGCGTCGATCAGGACCGGCGCCGTCCATTGCCCGCCGTCCTCGCTTCGCACCCGCCAGCCCTCGCCCTGCCGCTCGATCGACGCGATCCGGCGGCCGTTCAGAAGCTCACCGCCGCCGCCCCGGACGGCTCGCGCATAGCCCTGGAGGAGCGCGTCGGCGTCGAGCTTGAGGCCGGTCGGATCGAGCAGCCCGGCGACGGCGCCGCCGGCGCCGGTGCGAAGCGCCGGGCACAAGGCCGCCATCGCCGCCGGGTCGACCGTTCGGATCCGATCGGTGAAGCGCGCCATGTCCGCCTCGAGCTCCGCCAACGCGGGCAGCGCCTCCTCGAAGGCGAAATAGAGCGACTGGAAGGTGCGCGCGAGCGGGGAGGGGGAGAAGCCCTCGGGCGGCCTCTCGAAGAAGGGCTGGCTCCAGGCGGTAAGGCCCCGGACGGCGGCGTTGCCGTTGCCGAAATGGCTGAACGAGACGCTCCGCCCGGAGCTGTGATAGCCGAGCGCGTCCTCCGCCTCGAGGACGACCACGCTGCCGTGGCGGACAAGCCGCGACGCCGCCGAAAGGCCTGCGATGCCGCCGCCGACGATCAGGAAGTCCGCGTCCATGAGCCGGCGGTTAGCGATGGAGGAGCGTCAGGTCGATCCTCTCCCGTGAAGACGGGAGAGGGGTCAGGGTGACGAGGCGTCGTGGACTGCCTGCAACACGAGATCGGGATGGCTGTGATGCAGCATGTGGCCGGCGCCCTCGATCTCGGTCAGCCGGGCGTTCGGCAGAAGCCGGGCGAGCGCCTTGCCCTGCCGGGACTGCTCGACGATCCGGTCGTCGGTGCCGGTGAGGATGTGGACCGGCGCCTCGATCCGGCTCAGTTCGAGGGTTCCGGCCGGCGACAGCGGCAGAATCGAGGCGGCGTCCTCCCCTTCGAGCACCAGCGTATCCGGGTCGAGCACCCGCTCGTAGGGAAAGTCGCGCTTCCACCCGGCCGGAACCGCATCCGGCGAGAACATCAGCGCCTGCATCCATTCGAGCGCGGCCCGGTCGAAGCCGCTCTGGCGGCCGATCCGCGACAGCAGCGGGCCGAGCAGCGGCATCGACCGCGGCGCCAGCAGGCTGTGCTCGAGCAGGCGCGGCTCGGGAAAGGCGAGCGGCGCCACCAGCACCAGCGCCGCCACCCGGTCGGGGAATTGCTCGGCCAGAGCGAGCGAGACGAGGACGCCGAAGCTGTGGCCGGCGACCACCGCCGGGCCGATGCCGAGGCGGTCGAGGCCGGCGGCGATCTGCGCCGCCTGGTCCCGCGGCGTTCCGACGAAGCGCGGCCGCCGGCTGAGCCCGTGGCCGGGCCGGTCGATCAGGGTGACCCGGGCCGAGCCGGCCAGAGCGTCGGCGGGGCCGGCCAGCCAGTCGTGGTGGGTGTTGAGCGCGCCGTGGACGAGGAGCACGTCCGCGCCCGTGCCGCGCCGGACGGCATGGAGGCTCCGCCCGGAGCCGAGATCCACGGTCGTCGAGTCCCACATCGCGGTCCGACCGCCGGGCGCGGCGATGGCTCCGCTCAATCCTGCCCCGGAGGAATCGGCCGCCGGGTCTTGAGGTCGAAGCCGTCGCCGTCGGCGAGGACGTGGACCCGCATGTTGTGCATCGAAAGCGCATGGTCGGAACGCGCCTCGGCGACGTTCGAATAGCTGATCCCGGCGCCGTCGACGACGTAGACGGCGCCGCTGCCGATGACCCTGAACATGTCGCCCTCGACCGCCGCCGCCGTGTCCTCGTCGAGGCCGAGGCCGAGGATCCGGGGATTGTGCGCCACCGCTCCGATCAGCCGGCCGAAGCGGCCGCGCTCGGCGAAATGCTGGTCGATGATGACGTCCCGCATCAGCCCCATGCCGGGGGCCATGTGGAGGTCGCCGATCCGGTGGGTGATCTTGCTGGTGCCCTTGATCACCATCGTGTCGCTCATCACCGAGGCGCCCGCCGAGGTTCCGGCGACGACCCCGCCGCGCTCGTAGATGGAGCGCACCTTGGCCTCGATCCCGGTGTCGCCGATCTGGCTGGTGATGCGAAGCTGGTCGCCGCCCGAGAAGAAGATGCCGGCCGCGTCGTCGAGCACCGACAGTTTCTCCTTGTCGCCGGCCCGCGAGCGCTCCTCGACGTAGAGCTCGACCAGCTCGCCGACTCCGAGATCGGCGAAGGCCTTGTCATATTCGTCGAAATAGCCTTCCGGCCGGTGGCTCGCGACGGTGGCGAGCACCAGCTTGCCGCCATTGACGTGCCGCGCGACCTCGCGCAGGATCTTGCGATCGCCCCTCGGATCGCGGTCCTCGCCGCCGCCGATGATGATCAGGCAGCCCTTCCGGCGCCGTTCCCCGTCAGCCACTCTTCTCTTCATCCTTCTTCAGAAATGTCCTGGGTTCCGGCGCGTCGGCGCTCGCATAGGCGATGGCGAAAGCGGGACTGTTGTGCGCCCATCCGATCCGCCCGTCCTTGCCGATCGCGATCGCGCCTCCGTCGCCCGAGGCGCCGCCGACGCCGGGGAGCTGGTCCACCGCCTTGCGGATCGCCTCCTCGGGGCCGTCCTTCGCGATATTCGCCATCACCTGCGCCGCCAGCATCAGCCGGGCGATGCTCTCGCCGTCGCCGGAGAAGGAGACGGCGCCGATATGGTTGTTGGCGTAGAGGCCGTTGCCCGGCATCGGGCTGTCGCCGATCCGTCCGACCTTCGCGCCGGTGAGGCCTCCGGTCGAGGTGCCGGCGGCGAGGTTGCCGCCCTGGTCCATCGCCACCGCTCCGACGGTGTCGTGCATGTGCTCGAGGGCGTCGGCCCGCGTCTCGGTGACCAGCGCCTCCTCCGCCACCATCTCCAGGCCGGCCTTCTTGGCGAACAGGGTCGCGCCCTCGCCGACGAGGAGGATCTCCTTTTCCGGAAGCAGCCGCTTCGCCACGCTGACCGGGTTGCGGACGTTGCGGATCGCGCCGACGGCCCCGACCGAAAGGTCGCGCCCGTCCATCAGCCCGGAGCACATCTCGATCTCGCCGGCTTCGTTCAGGGCGGAGCCCCGTCCGGCGTTGAACACCGGCAGGTCCTCCAGCACCCGGATCGAAGCCTCGACCGCGTCGACCGCGCTGCCGCCCTTCTCCAGCACTGCGATGCCCGCTCGGACAGCCTCGAGGACGCCGTTGCGGTTGGCGTCCTCCTCGCCGGGCTCCATCTCCTTGGCGCCCCCGTGGACGATGAGGGCCCAGCCGCCCTCCTGAGGATAGGTCATTTTATTCCGCCGCGAAGAAGGAGGCGCGGCCCGAGGCCCGCTCGGGGGCCGGCCTGAAGTCGTTGACCTGCTGCCAGGCCCCCCTGACGTCGGTCGGCGTGATGACGACGAGATCCCCCGGCCGGCCCATGGCGAGCGCCGCCGCCGTCGATTGAGCCTCGCCGGCGATCAGGTGGAGATGCTCCGCGGAGCGGCCGGTCTCCAGCGCCCCCTTCTTGAGCAGGTTCATCACCTCGCCGCGCGGGCGGCCGCGCGTATAGGGGTCCTCGCGGAAGATGAGCTCGTCGAAGATGGTGGCGGCGATCCGCCCGAGCTCGACGATGTCCTCAGCGCGCCGGTCGCCGGCCATCGACACCGAGCCGATCGTCCTCTTGTAGCGGTGGCTGAGGCCGCGGACGACCTTGCCGAGCGCCTCCAGCCCGGCGGCGTTGTGGGCATAGTCGACGATCACCCGGAAGCCGTGGGCGTCGTGGACGTTGAGCCGGCCGGGATTCTGTTCGAAGGTCGAGCGGAACTGGGCCATGGCCGAACGGATGGTGAGGATCGGCACCTCGTGGGCCAGCGCGATAGCGATGGCCGCGAGCGAGTTGGCGACGTTGAACTCGGCCATGCCGTGGAGCGTCGCCGGGATGTCGCCCGCCTTCATGATCAGCTCGCGCCGGCTGTCGTCGTAGAGGACGATGGTGCCGCCGTCGTGGCCCGGCTCGCGCACCACCGCCATGCCGCCTTCGTCGAGATGCTCGCGGAGCATCGGCGACATCTCGGCTCCGCCGCACAGCGAGAACCAGATGATCCGGCCGCCGGCCCGGCGGGCCATTCTCACCGTCAGCGGATCGTCGGCGTTGAGGATCGAGTGGCCGCTGCGCCGGACCGCCTCGACCACCACCTGCTTGACGTTGGCGAGGTCCTCGACCGTCTCGATCCCCTTGAGGCCGAGATGGTCGGCGGTGACGTTGAGGCAGGCGGCGATGTCCGCCTCCTCGTAGGCCAGGCCCTCGCGCAGCAGCCCGCCGCGCGCCGTCTCGAGCACCGCCACCTCGACGGTCGGGTCGCGAAGGATCATTCGGGCGCTGCGCGGGCCGGTGGCGTCGCCCTCGTGGGTGAGGATGTCGTTGATGTAGACCCCCGTCGTCGACGTCAGCCCGACGGCGCAGCCGGTGTAGCGCAATATGTGCTTGGTCATCCGCCCGACGGTCGACTTGCCGTTGGTGCCGGTGATCGCGACGATCGGGATCCGCGACGAGCGCCCGCGCGGGAACAGCATCTCGATGATCGGCTTGGCCACGTCGCGCGGCGCCCCTTCCGACGGCTCGATGTGCATCCTCAGGCCGGGAGCGGCATTGACCTCGATCACTCCGCCGCCGGTCTCGCGCACCGAGCGGGCGATGTCCGGGCAGACGAAGTCGACTCCGCAGACGTCGAGCCCGACGATCAGCGCCGCCCGCCGGGCGATCTCGGCATTGTCGGGATGGATCTCGTTGGTCCGGTCGACCGCCGTTCCGCCGGTCGAGAGGTTGGCGGTGGCGCGCAGCATCACCACCTCGTCGGTGTCGGGGATGCTGTCGGGGGTGAGGCCGGAGCGGGCGAGGAACTCCTCGACATGGGCGTCGATCCGGATCCGGGTCATGACGTTCTCATGGCCCTCGCCCCGGCGCGGGTCGCGGTTCACCTCGGCGACGAGCTGGCGGATGGTGCTGATGCCGTCGCCGACGACCCGCGCCGGGATGCGCTCGGCGACCGCCACCATCTTGCCCGCGACGACGAGGATCCGGTGGTCGTTGCCCTCGAAATACTGCTCGACGATGACGTCGCGGCCCTTGGCCTGGGCCTGCGCCTCGCGGAAGCCGAAGCGCAATTGCTCCTCGTTGCCGATGCCGATCGTAACACCGCGGCCGTGATTGCCGTCGAGCGGCTTGGTGACGAGCGGGTAGCGCAGCCTCTTGGCTCCGCGCACCGCTTCGTCCTCGTCGCGCACGACGATCCCGCGCGGGACCGGGACGCCGCTCTCGTCGAGCAGCTTCTTGGTCATCGCCTTGTCGCCGGCCAGGTCGGCGGCGACCAGCGAGGTCCTGCCGGTGATCGAGGCCCGAAGCTTTTGTTGATGCCGGCCGTGGCCGAGCTGGAGCAGGCTCTTCTCGTCGAGCCGCATCACCGGGATGCCGCGCCGCTCGGCCTCCTCGACCAGAGCCCGGGTCGACGGCCCCAGCGCCGTGCGGCGGACCATCCGCCTCAGCGCGTCGAGCCGGCGGCGCAGGTCGAAGCCGCCCTCCATCGCCTGGATCCGGTCGAGCCCGCCGATTCCGCGAAGCTCGGGCGGGAGCAGCGAATCGACCAGCTCGAGCGCGATCCGCCCGGCCATCAGCCCGACCTTCTCCTCGTTATAGGCGTACATGACGTTGTACACGCCCGGCCGGTTCTTGACCGAGCGGGTCTTGCCGCGGGTGGCGCGCGATCCGGCCAGGGTCTGGAGCTCGAGCGCGACATGCTCGGTGACGTGGCCGAGCCAGGTGCCGTCGCGAAGCCGCCGCTCGAAGCCCCCCCGGACCCTCAGCGAGCAGCCGTGCCGGCCGACCCCTGGAAGCGCCGCCAGCAGCGCGTCGGTGAACCCGGGGATTCGGCTCGTCGGCCATTGCTCGAGCCGGCCGAGATCGAGCTGGATCCGGATCATCGGCGTGTGGCTGTAGTAATGGGGCCCCCGATAGACCCCGACCTCGGTGACGGCCATTCCGGCGGTCAGCTGATCGGTCCCGGGATCGCTGCCCGAGCTGAAGAAGAGGGGGGTTGGAAGCACGGTTGCGGAGGCGGGCGCTTCGGCGAGCGATGAGGATTGGTCCGGGGGCGTCATGACCCGCGTAAAACCCTCGGAAACAATCGCTAGTTCCGGGCAAACAGGCTGACCAAGGTTAAGTCCCGAGCCAACGAGCCCCCGACCCCCAACCCCGTCCTTACGGGAGAGGGAAGTCGGCTGGACGGCTGAATGTCGATCCCGGCAGCGCTCCGGAACGGCCGGACTTGCCAATCCGGCGGCCGAGCATTTTTGCGCCTTTGCCCGGGCCGCCGTCCGGGCCTAGGAGGCGGCATGGACAGTAGAATCGCCCCGCCCGAGGCGCTCGCCCGCGCCAGTCATTGCACCGCCGAAGACTATGAGGCGATGTACCGCCAGTCGCTCGACGATCCCGACACCTTCTGGGCCGATCAGGCGCGGCGGATCGACTGGGTCGAGGCTCCGACCGTCATCGGCAACTGGTCGTTCGATCCGGTCGACATCAAATGGTTCGAAGACGGAATCCTCAACCTCTGCCACAATTGCGTCGACCGCCATCTCGAGGAGCGGGCCGACCAGGCCGCGATCCTGTTCGAAGGCGACGAGCCCGGCAGCGGCCGGAGCGTCACCTACGGCGAGCTCCACCGCGAGGTCGTCGTGATGGCCAATGCGCTGAAGGCGCTCGGCGCCGGCAAGGGCGACCGGATCACCCTCTACATGCCGATGATCCCCGAGGCGGCGGTGGCGATGCTCGCCTGCGCCCGGATCGGCGCCGTCCATTCGGTCGTCTTCGGCGGCTTCTCGCCCGAGGCGCTGCACGGCCGGATCGAGGATTGCGCCAGCCGCTTCGTGATCACCGCCGACGGCGGCAAGAGGGGCGGCAGGCTGGTCCCCCTCAAGGCCAATGTCGACGCCGCCTTGGCGAAGGGGACCCCGGTCGAGGCGGTGCTCGTCGTCCGCCACCTCGGCACCGCCGTCGAGTGGCATGCGGGCCGCGACCATTGGTTCAACGACATGGCCGGGCTCGTCCCCGACGACTGCCCGTGCGAGCCGATGAACGCCGAGGATCCGCTCTTCATCCTCTACACGTCAGGCTCGACCGGAAAGCCCAAGGGCGTCCTCCACACCACCGGCGGCTATGCGGTTTGGACCGCCGCCACCTTCCACTACGTCTTCGACTACAAGGAGGGCGAGGTCTTCTGGTGCACCGCCGACGTCGGCTGGGTCACCGGCCACAGCTACGTCGTCTACGGCCCGCTCGCCAACGGCGCGACCACCCTGATGTTCGAGGGAGTCCCCAACTACCCGGATTTCAGCCGCTTCTGGGACGTGGTCGAGCGGCGCAAGGTCGACATCTTCTACACCGCCCCGACCGCCATCCGCGCCCTGATGCGCGAAGGGGAGGGGCCGGTCCGGAAGCACGACCGCTCGTCGATCCGTCTGCTCGGAACCGTCGGCGAGCCGATCAACCCGGAGGCGTGGCGCTGGTATTACGAGGTCGTCGGCGAAAGCCGCTGCCCGATCGTCGACACCTGGTGGCAGACCGAGACGGGCGGAGTGATGATCACCACCCTGCCCGGAGCCCACGACATGAAGCCGGGCAGCGCCGGCCGCCCCTTCTTCGGCGTCGAGCCCCAGCTGGTCGGCCCGGAAGGCGAGGTGCTGGTCGGCGCCGCCTCGGGCAATTTGTGCCTCACCCGCTCCTGGCCCGGCCAGATGCGCACCGTCTACGGCGACCACGAGCGCTTCGTGTCGACCTATTTCTCGACCTACCAGGGCCGCTACTTCACCGGGGACGGCTGCCGCCGCGACGAGGACGGCTATTACTGGATCACCGGCCGGGTCGACGACGTCCTCAACATCTCCGGCCACCGCCTCGGCACCGCCGAGATCGAGAGCGCCCTGGTCAGCCACCCCAAGGTCGCCGAAGCCGCCGTCGTCGGCTACCCGCACGACATCAAGGGCCAGGGCATCTATTGCTACGTCACCCTGATGGAGGGCGAGGAGGGCAGCGAAGCGCTCGAGAAGGAGCTGCGCACCCACGTACGAACCGAGATCAGCCCGATCGCAACCCCCGACCTCATCCACTTCACCCCGGGCCTGCCGAAGACGCGCAGCGGCAAGATCATGCGGCGGATCCTGAGGAAGATCGCGGAGAACGAGTTCGGAAGCCTGGGGGATACCAGCACGCTGGCCGATCCGGCGCTGGTCGACGGGCTGATCGAGGGGCGGAGGAACCGGTAGCGCTTTCGCGTATCGGCGTTTCGCGTTGGATCGTCACCCGGACTTGATCGGGGCTCCATCTTCAAATGGATGCTGCGAAATGAGGCTTTCGGCGTGCGCGGGCCGCGCAGATCGGAGTAGCGAACCCCGATGACCGTTTATCTGACAAAGACTTGGGGCTTCGCCGTTCCCTCGGGACCGCGACGAACACCCCCAAGGATTCCAACGCCTTGCGAATTGGTGTCTGACACCATTTTCGCCGCGCTCTGGGCTGCCGAAGCCAATTTTCTGGCTCACGCGGCGCCCGATTCCAAGAAGTTAGAAATTGGTGCCTGACACCATTTTCCCGGCCGGCCTCCGTAGGGGTCACGGTGAAGCTGGACAGGGGGAAGGGCGCAAGCGGAGCGAGGCGGCGTTATTTGTGGGTGCCTCGAAGGCGTGCCTTGGCCCAGCCATAAGGGTCGGCGACGATCGGTCCGTCCTGCCCCTCGCCGCACGCCGCGGTCAGCACGACGGCGTCTTCGCTGCCCGCCTTGGGCACCTCCGGTGGGGCCGCGTATGTGAACTGCGGCGGCTGCACCAGATCGGCGACCTGATTGCGATGGTTGAACTGCAGGAGCATCCGGCTGCCGCAGTCGGCGAGCATCTCGTTCAACTCCTTGTCGAACCTCGGGTGCGAGCGCCCGAGCACGTCGCGATGGACCTTGAGGACCTGGAAAAGCACCGCATCGCCCGCTCGCCTCCGCTCGGTGACGAACACCGCCACGCCCCTCGTCCGGTCGACGGCAACCGAGCGCCAGTCGTAATCCTCTTCGAGCGCCTGTCGTGCCGGCTGCGCGGAGGCGGGGGCGCAAAGACCAAGCAGCGCCGCCGCGATGATCAGGTTTTTCATGGCTTTTCCATCCCGCTGCGAAACCTCAGCGAGCTTGTATCCGTCGCTGCGCAGTCGGCAAAGCGCGCTTTCGACGGAGGAACGGGCCAGCCGGGAGCAACTGTCTCCGGCGACGGAACGCACCCAAGGATTCCAATGGCTTGCAAATTGGTGTCTGACACCATTTTCGGCACCATCTTCGCCCGGCTCAGGGCTGCCCCGCGAACAGTGGCCCAAGCCGCCGGAGCACATGATCGGTGCCGAAGAGGGGGCACCTGCCGCTTTTCATCTCGCAGGGCGCCTGGTCCTTCCAGGTCCGGGCACCGCGCACCTTCAGCTCGGCCCCGTGGGCGTGGACGTTCATCCGCTGGCCGCGGGTGGAATAGCCCATCCAGCTCTTGCCGCCGAGAATCTGGAAATATTCGAATCCCGCCTGCCGGGCGAGCTCGGCGCCTCGGTAGAGCGCCATCTGCTGGGCGTTCTCGGCGCTCGACATGTCCTTCACCGTGGTCCGGACCCGCCACAGACCCTCGCCGAGCCGCTTCTCGCTATAGCCCTTGCGGTCGAACAGCTCCTGTGGCTTGTAGCGGTCGGCCGCCTCGGCCGGAGCGGCCGCCCACAGGGCCGCGGACGCGGCCGCGATCATACCCGCTTTCATCATCGCCGTTCTCCCGTGGAAGGGAGCGTAGCGGCGATTTCCAAACCAAAGGTTAGCGACTGCGACGAGCCGGCACTTGCGCCAGCGCATAGTTCATGATATGTTCTATTGTCGGCTCTTTGAACGTGGGCGGTCCGGCTGATCCCGAACGCCCGTATGAATCGAAAATCCGCGCTGGGCGCGTGCCGTGAGACGCGACCCGCCGCTGGAAGGTCACAGTGAAATTCCACCCGGCACTTCATGAACTTCGTCTTGGCTCAAGCGAGTCCGCAACGGTCTCGGAAGTTCGGCCGCCTCACCGAGTCCCGTAGGTCCGGTCGCCCGCATCGCCGAGGCCCGGCACGATATAGCCGTGGTCGTTGAGCGACTCGTCCATCGCCGCGGCCCAGATCGGGACGTCGGGATGGGCCTCGCGGACCGCCTCCGCCCCCGGCCGGGAGGCGAGCAGGCAGACGAAGCGCATGTCGGTCACTCCGGCTTCCTTCAGCCGGTCGATCGCCGCGATCGCGGTGTGGCCGGTCGCCATCATCGGATCGACGATGATGACGAGGCGCTCGGCGCAATCGTCGGGGGTCTTGAAATAATATTCGACGCATTGGAGCGACACCGGCTCGCGGTAGAGCCCGATATGGGCGACGCGGGCCGAGGGCAGGAGGTCGAGCATGCCCTCCGCCATGGCGAGGCCGGCCCTGAGGATCGGAGCGATGACCAGCTTCTTGCCGGCGATCGTCGGCGCCTCGGTGGTCGTGATCGGAGTCTCGATGCTGACGAGAGCGGTCGGCAGGTCGCGGGTGACCTCGTAGCAGAGCAGGGTCGCGATCTCGCGCACCACCGCCCGGAACAGCTGGATCGAGCTGTTCCTGTCCCTGAGGAGGGTGAGCTTGTGCTGCACCAGGGGGTGCGAAACGATCGTAAGTCCGTCCATGTCTAAAATACCGTCCCGTCGCTGATGATGGTGAAAGGGGGCCCGCCGCCGGGGCGGAGCTGCGCGGCGATCCTGCGGCCGGCCGCCCAGCTGCCGCCCTCGAGCATCCGGGCGAGCGGAAAGGAAGCCTCGCTCACTCCGAGCCGCTCGCGCACCAGCGGCGCCATCCGGTCGAGCAGGGCGACGGTCATCGCCCGCCAGGCGACGATCAAAGGGCCCGACACCTGGTGCGCGCGCGCCGAATCCGCCGGATCGGCGAGGGCGAGTACGCCGGTGTCTACGAACAGGCCGCCGTTGCGATATTCGGCGAGCCCGGTCAGGCCGTCGATCTCGACCACCTCGATGCCGGCGTCCTGGAGCGGCTCGATCAGCGAATAAGCGAGCCATTGCGAAAGCTTGTGAAGCGGCACCAGCCCGTCGCTCGAATCCGCCCGCCGGATGGCCGGGTGGCGCCAGCAATCGCCGAGCGGGACCCCGTCGACGACCAGCCGGTCGGCCCAGATCGGCCCCAGCGCCTCGAGCAGCAGCTCGAGGATCGCGGCGGCGGGCAGTCGGCCGCCCTCGGCGCGGGCCGCGAGCACGTCGTAAAGCCCGCCGACGCGAGGC
Source organism: Allosphingosinicella sp. (assembly GCA_036388575.1). Lineage (GTDB taxonomy): Bacteria > Pseudomonadota > Alphaproteobacteria > Sphingomonadales > Sphingomonadaceae > Allosphingosinicella. The sequence goes on along the minus strand of DASVRO010000046.1, from coordinate 18,009 downwards.
TCGGAGCCACTGGCAAAAAGATCCGGTCGAGCCAGCACCTGCGCGCCGAGGCGGCGGAGCAGGGCGGCCCGTCCCTCGAGGCCGGCGAGCGGATTGTCGTTGCCGGCCTGGAAGCCCTCGGCCAGCAGGCCGGTGTCGAGCCCGGCGAGATCGTCGAGCATCCCTGCTTCGGCCATCCGCTGGCTTGCCACGGCAAGGCCTTCGGAGCGAGTGAACGTCTTTCCCGTGACCGGGTCGGCGAAGCGCCAGCCGGGGCCGGTGCCGGCGTCGAGCAGCACCGAGAGGATGACGAGGTCGAAGGCCGCCCGCGCCCGCGCCGCCTTGTCACCGTCGGGCAGCCGCGGCGGTCCCGCGACGAAATGGCGCCACCGGGCGTGGAACGGGATGGCGAGGTCGGGATAATTGTCCCAGGTCACTCTTGCGGTCAGCTCGGCCGCATCCTCGAGCCCGCCGAGGTCGACCGTCCACCCGTCGATGCCTCCCTCGAGCGCGAGGTCGAGCATCTCGTGCGCCCGCTCGCGCACCGCCGCGGCGTTGAGCAGCCCGCGTATCGCTTCGCTGGTGTCGGGCATGCGGCCTAGAACTTCCCCAGGTCCCGGCCGACGACGGAGCGCAGCTGCTCGTCGCTCGGAGCGCCCTCGGGCGTGAAATAGCCCGCCGCCTTCTTCGCCTCCATCTCGACGCTGGCGTCCTCGGGAACCAGCCAGTCGGGGATCGGCACCCGCTCGCCGATCTCGATCCCGCCGGAGACGAGCGCGTCGTACTTCATGTTCGACATCGACACGAACCGGTCGATCCGGCTGATCCCGAGCCAGTGGATGATGTCCGGCATCAGCTGCTGGAAGCGCGCGTCCTGGACTCCGGCGACGCATTCGGTGCGCTCGAAATAGGTCGCCGCCTGGTCGCCGCCCGGCTGCCGCTTGCGGGCGTTGTAGACCAGGAACTTGGTGACCTCGCCCAGCGCCCTGCCTTCCTTGCGGTTGTAGACGATGAGGCCGACTCCGCCCGCCTGCGCGGCCAGGGTCGCTTCCTCGATGCCGTGGGTGAGGTAGGGCCGGCAGGTGCAGATGTCGGAGCCGAACACGTCCGACCCGTTGCATTCGTCGTGGACCCGGCAGGTCAGGGTCTTGCCGGGGTCGCCGAGGAAGGCCGGATCTCCGAAGATGTAGAGGGTCATCCCCCCGATCGGCGGCAGGAAGACGCTGAGGTCGGGCCGTGTGACCAGCTCGGGATACATGCCGCCGGTCTGCTCGAACAGGCAGCGCCTCAGGCTGGTCTCGTCGACCTCGAAGCGCTGCGCCACTCCGGGCAGCCACCAGACGGGATCGACCGCGATCTTGGTCACCGAGACGTCGCCCGCCTCGTGGACGATCTCGCCGTCCACCTCCATCCGCCCCGCCGCGATGGCGGACTGGATCTCGCCCAGGGTCAGCCTCGCCTTGGTGATGGCGATCGAGGGGCGGATGTCGATGCCCTCCTCGATGACGGCGCCGAAATCCTGAGCCACCCGATGGCCCCAGGGATCGAGCGAGACGATCTTGGCCGGGTCGCCCCATTGCGCGTGCGGGCCGATCTCGCAGACCGGCGAGGTGTCGTGGTAGTCGGGCTTCGCGTTCGGATCCATCGCCCCGGACGAGATCGCCAGCGCCCGGTAGATCGAATAGGATCCGCCATGGGCGCCGATCGCATTGCGGTCGGCGCGCGCGTTGACGGTCGCGATCACCGGCCCGCGTTCCGCCGCGGTCGGCGCTCCCCAGGTGAGCGGGAAGCGCGGCGCCCCGCGCGAGCCGGGATGCGACGTCAGCCTGATATGGCCGCTCTGTCCCTCGGGCATCGAATATAACCTCGCTTCGTTGCGGGCCGGGTGGCCCTCGCGCCGACGCTACGACAGCCTTGCCGGGGTTGCTAGGCCGCTGATCAATCCGCGACCCGTGGCGCTCGGCCGCCGATCATGTATTAAGTCTTTTCAGTCAGATCAGGGATCGGTGGTGACATGTTGACCAGTTCGTTGCGCGCGGCCGTTGCGATCGCGCTCCTGGCACTCGCGGCACCCGCCGCGGCGGATCCCCCGGCCCCCCCGGCCGATGCGCTTTCAGCCTCCGCCGCGGCAACCGTCGACGCCTTCCACGCCGCGCTTCGCCGCGGCGACACCGCCGCCGCTTCCGCCCTTCTGACCGACGACGTCCTGGTCTTCGAGGAGGGCCGGGCCGAACGCAGCAAGGCCGAATATGCCCTTCGGCATCTCGCCGCCGACGCCGCTTTCTCGCAGGCGGTGCGCGGCACCGTCACCCGGCGTCGGGGGCACGCGGCAGGCGATTTCGCCTGGATCTCGACCGAGGGCCGCACCAAGGGCAGCTACCGCGGGACCGACGTCAACCGGGTCACCGACGAGACGATGGTGCTGCGCCGCGTCGACGGCGCCTGGAAGATCGTCCACATCCACTGGTCCTCGGCGCAATCCGCGGTCGAGTGAGCGAGGGCCTCGAGCGTTTCATCGCGGCTCAGGCCGCCGTCTATGTCGACGCGCTGCGCGAGCTGCGCGAGGGCCGGAAGCGCAGCCACTGGATGTGGTTCATCTTCCCGCAGCTGCGCGGCCTCGGCGCCAGCGCGATGTCGGTGCGCTACGGCATCGAGTCGAGGCAGGAAGCCGCCGCCTACCGCGCCCACCCGATCCTCGGGCCGCGGCTGTACGAATGCACCGAGGCGGTGAACGCCGCCGCCGGCCGTTCGGCCGAGCGGATATTCGGTCAAGTCGATGCGATGAAGCTGCGCTCGTCGATGACCCTGTTCGACCTGGCCGGCGGCGGAGCGCCGTTCCGCCGGTGCCTCGACACCTTCTTCGACGGCGAGCCGGACCGTCGCACGCTCGAATTGATCGAGGGGCGGGGCTGAGCTCTCAAAGGCGCATCACCCCGCGGCGAGGCTCGCGCATTGCCATCGTCTCGGGGGCGAGCGGCGCGCCCGCCTCGAGCAGGGCGGCCCGCCGGCCCGCCGGGCTGCGGCCGAGCTGGACCTGCTCGAAGCGGAGGAGTCCGGCGAGGCAGGGCTCGGCCAGCGCGCGCTCGACGAAGCCGGCGGTCACCGGCCAGCGCGACCGGTCGGTCTCGACCCCGACATGGGCGGCGTTGCGGAAGAAGCTGGCCATGGCGATGTCGGCGAGGCCGATTTCGCCGCCGAACAGGAAGCCGCTGGCCGGCAGCTGACCCTCCAGCCAGTCGAGCTCGCGCGGCAGATCCTGCGCCAGCGTCCTCGCGATCCGAGCCTCGTCCCCCGGCTCGCCCCAGACGATCGGGTGGACGTACCTCGGGTAGAACAGGCCCCAGATGAAGACGTCGCCGAGGCGGGTGTCGGCATATTCCTCGAGCCAGCGTGCCCGAGCCCGGTCCTTCGTGCCCGTCGGGAGGAGCGGGCGCTCCGGATAAGCCTCGTCCAGATACGCGCAGATCACCGAGGAATCGCACAAGGTGAGATCGCCGTCGATCAGCAGGGGGATGCGCCGAAGCGGGCTCAGCCGCTCGAATTCGTCATTGCCGTAGAAGGGCGTGATCGGGTCGATCTCATAATCCAGGCCCTTCAGCGCGAGGCAGGCGAGCACCTTCCTGACATAGGGGCTGACGTAGCTGCCGATGATCCTCATGCCCGTTCCCCCGCTTGCAGCGCATAGTGTCGAAGCCCGACCGGACGCGCAACAGGCCGGGCTGGCAAGGGCCGCTCCAGCGGCCTACGATAGGGCATGGCGGATGAGACGATCACCTTGTGGCGGCCGGTGGGACCGGAGGAGCTGGCGCTGATCGAGGCGGCACACGAGTATCGCCGGGAAGGGGAGGGATGATGACGGTCGCCGGAAGCTGCCATTGCGGAGCCGTGAGGCTGGAGGCGCCGGAGCCGCCGCAGTGGGTCGCCTCGTGCAATTGCTCGCTCTGCACGAAAACCGCTTGGCTGGTCGCTTACTATCCCGACGGCGCGGTCAAGGTGGAGGGCGAGACCGTGCCCTACGTCTGGGGCGACCGAATGATCGGAATCCATCACTGCCCGACTTGCGGCTGCGGCACCCACTGGCGGACGCTCGGCGAGGATTTCGGAAAGATGGGGGTCAACGCCAGGCTTCTCGACGGCTTCGATGCGGGGGCGGTGGAGGTGCGGCTGTTCGACAATGCCGGTTGAGGGCGGGCCGGCGCGGGCGAATGCCGGAGTGCGCACCTGAGTCAATCATCCTCTATGGGGATGAAGAGTCCGCGCTTCACTACGCTGAGGGCTACGTTGGTGCTGAAGCGGCGGACGTTCGGATTGTCGTTCAGCAGACGTGACATGAATTGGTCGTACGCGCTGACGTCCCGGGCCGCGACGACGAGCAGATAGTCCCAGTTGCCGGTGACGTAGAATGCCTGCTGCACCGCTTCCTCCGCCGACAGCCACGCCTTCAAGCGGGAAAGCAGCTCCGGCCTCTCCCTTTCGATCTCCAGCCCGACGATGAAGAACGAGGGGCGGCCGACCGCCTGCGGATCGACGAGCGCGACAGTCGAGCTGATCACCCTCTCCGCCTTCAGCCGTTTCACGCGCCGCTGGACCGCGGATGCCGACAAGCCGACGGCTTCGGCGAGGCGATCGGCCGTCACGTCCGCATCGCGTTGCAGGTGGGCCAGCAATTTCCGGTCGAATTTGTCGAGACGCACGGCAGGTATGTTTCCTCCATTTTAACAGCCCGGAACGCGCGAAATACCCGCCTCGGATTCGAGAACGGGGAAAAACTCCGCCGCTGGCTTCTACGATAGCCCGCGTGTGGAGAGCCAGCCTTCGGGCGACGCCCCCCTGCCGTCCATCCCTTTCGCTACAGATCCTCGTTCGAGTGGAGTCCACGTTGATGATTACGAAGTTGCTTCCCATGGGGCTCGCCTGCTCGTCCCTGCTCTTCGCCGCATCGGCCGCCGCGCAGAGCTACGATCCGCGGACCCAGTCGCCGATGAGGCTGGTTGTCGCGCCTGGAGACGCTGTCGCTTATTACGAGGCGAGAGCGCGAGCCCGGGCATTGCTGAGCGAGAAGAAGGCGGCGGAGGCCGAGCCCCTGGCGGAGCAGGTTACCCGCGAATATCCTCGCGACGGCGAAAACTGGCTCCTGCTGGGCGAGGTCAAGAAGGCGCTGAACAAGCCTCTCGAGTCAGCGGCTGCGTACCAGCGGGCCGGCGAATTGCTTTGGTGGGGGAGTTCGGAGGATCTCGCCTTCGAGGCCGCGGCGGCGTACCTTCATGCCGGAAACAAGCGTGCTGCCCTCGACCTCCTTCGCCAGCACGTCTCGGGGGGCGGAGAGATGGATCGCTCCTGGCTTTACGACCACAAGGAGCTCCAATCCCTGCGGTCGGATCCGGAATTTCTGGAGCTCGCGGGCCGCCCCGATTCCACGTCGTGGTCGCGGGACTATGGCTGGCGTCGGGACGTGGATTTCCTGCGCGAAGAGGTGAAGCGTCTCAACGCCGACTATCGCAAGGCTCCCCTCCCGGCGGAATTCGAGCGGCGGTACGAAGAGCTCAAGGAGAAGGTGCCTCGGCTTTCCGACGAGGAAATCTTCGTTGGAATGAACCGCATGCTCGCCGTCCTGCGTCAAGGCCACACCTCAGTCTATGCGCCCAACGACAGCCGCATACCCTTCAAAGGGCTGCCGTTTCAGATGTATCTCTTTCCAGAGGGAATATTCATCATCGACGCGGCCGAGCAGCAGAAGAACCTGATCGGATCCCGAGTCATCAGCATCGAAGGCGTGCCTGCGGAGGAAGCGTTGCGCAGGGCCAACGAAACCCAGAGCGTGGACGGCGACAACCAATATCTGTTGAACGGGATGAACCTGCTTCACTCGATCCCCTATCTGCGGGGTCTGGGCATCGCGAAATCCACCGGGTCGGTGCAGGTCACTCTCCAGAAGCAGAGGCAGCCTCGACGGACGCTGACGGTAGCAGCTTCTTCCTTCCGCGAGACTGCCAGGCTCATGCCGATGACCGGCGTCGAAACGCCTCTTTTCCTTCGAGAGGCAAAGGAGGTTCACTGGCACCAGCCGCTGCCCGAGCAGGATGCGCTGTATGTGCAGCTGAATGGCGTGGGGAACGAGCCTGACGAGAGCCTTGCCCAATATGCCCTGCGCCTGCGAATCCTGTTGGCGCAGGCGGCTCCGCAAAACCTCATTCTCGACATGCGGCTCAATCCCGGCGGGTCGACGAACAACCCCGGCTATTCCGAATTCCTGCGCACGATGATCGGGTTCAGCATGTTGCCGGGTCGGCGGCTCTATGTGCTGATCGGACGTCGTACCTATTCGGCCGCGGGCAATCTGATCACGGAGCTGGAGCAGCTTGCCGGCGCGACCTTCGTCGGCGAGGCGAGCAGCGAATGCTGCACCTTCTACGGCAGCCCTTCCGGCTTCATTCTGCCCTTCAGCAGACTCAGGGGAAGCATCTCGACGAAGCGGTGGAGTCTCAGCCGCAGAGGTAACGATTTTCGACGCGAAATGAATCCGCACGCTCCGGTTATCACGACGGCGCAGAATTACTTCAGGGGACACGATCCCGTCATGGCGACGGTGATACGCATGATCCAGCGGAGCCGAGCCGCCGCCCCGGCCGCGCCTGCGGCAAGTGCCGCTCCTCGTTGACACGAAATCCCAACGGAAAACGGCTCAGATCGACCTCGATACGACTTCCTTCATGATCTCGTTGGTGCCGCCAAATATCCGCGTCACCCGGGCGTCGCGCCAGAGCCGGGCGATCAGATATTCGTTCATGTAGCCGGCGCCGCCGTGGAGCTGGAGCGAGGCGTCGCAGGCTTCCCATTGCAACTCGGTGTGCCACAGCTTGGCGGCCGAAGCCTCGGCCGCGGTGAGCTCGCCGGCGACGTGGCGGGCGATCGCCCAGTCGAGATGGGCCCAGCCGACCTGGAGCTTGGCGGCGAGGTCGGCGAGCGTGAACTTGGTGTTCTGGAAGTCGAACACCGTCCTCCCGAACGCCTTGCGGTCCTTGGTGAACTTGACCGCCTCGTCGAAGGCGCGCTGGGCGGCGGCCTGGGCGGCGCAGGCGATCGAGAGCCGCTCCTGGGGAAGCTGGTTCATGAGGTAGGCGAAGCCCGAGCCTTCCTCGCCTAGGCAGTTGGTGATCGGCACCCGGACGTCGTTGAAGAAGAGCTCGGACGTGTCCTGCGAATGGAAGCCGATCTTGTCGAGGTTGCGGCCGCGGGCATAGCCCTCGCGGTCCGCCTCGACGAGAATCAGCGAGACTCCCCTGGCGCCGGCATTGGGATCGGTCTTGGCGACGACGATGACGAGATCGGCATGCTGGCCGTTGGTGATGTAGGTCTTGGAGCCGTTGAGGACGTAATGGTTGCCGTCGCGCTTCGCCGTGGTCCGGATGCCCTGCAGGTCCGAGCCGGCGCCGGGCTCGGTCATGGCGATCGCGGTGACGGTCTCGCCGGAGACCATCCGGGGCAGCCACTGGCTCTTCTGCTCCTCCGAGCCGTAGGCGACGAGATAGTCGGCGACGATGTCGGAGTGGAGGGTGATCCCGGCGGTGGAGCCGGCATAGGCGAGCTCCTCGTCGATGACGGCGTTGAAGCCGAAGTCGAGGCCGGGGCCGCCATATTCCTCGGGGACCGTCGGGCAGAGCAGGCCCGCCTCGCCGGCCCTCGTCCAGAAGGCGCGGTCGATGATGCCCTCCTCCTCCCAGCGGTCGATATGGGGGATCAGCTCGCGGTCGAAGAAGCGGCGGACGGAGTCGCGGAACTGCTCGTGCTCGGGGGCGAAGGCGGTCCGGCGGGAGGTGTCGAGCATCAGTCGGGGTCCTTGGACAAGAAGCGGGGGGCGGGGGCGGGCTGGGTGACGCCCGAGATGTTGAGGAAGGTGCCGCGCATCGCGTTGTGGGGATGCGAAGGCGCCTCGGAAAGCGAGAGGATCGGCGCGAAACAGGCGTCGCTTTGTTGGAGGATGTTGGTCCAATGTTCCCGGGAGTGGCGGAGGAACGCCGCTTCGAGCTCGTCGCGAAGGCCGGGATCGTGCTGCCCACACTCCAGCCCCATCCTCTCCTTCAGAACCGCGAAGAACTCCGGCTCGAGCGCCCCCACCACCACCCACTCGCCGTCCGCGCATTGGTAGACGTCATAATAGGCCCGGCCGGTGTCGAGCAGATTGACCCCGCGCTCATCCTTCCACATCCCGGCCGCCCGGAGCGACCAGGTCAAAGCCGAGATCAAAGCGACGCCGTCGACCATCGCGCAGTCGATCACATTCCCCTTGCCGGTCGCCCGGGCGGAGAGGATCCCGGCCAGCATCCCGAAGGCGAGCAGCATCCCGCCCCCGCCGAAATCGCCGACCGCGTTGACCGGCGGCACCGGCGGCCCGCCGGCGCGGCCGTAGGTGTGCAGCGCCCCGGCGAGTGCGATGTAGTTGATGTCGTGCCCCGCATGCGGCGCCAGCGGCCCGTCCTGCCCCCAACCGGTCATCCGGCCGTAGACCAGCCGCGGATTGTCCTCGAGCAGCAGGTCGGGCCCGAGCCCGAGCCGCTCCATCACCCCGGGCCGGAACCCCTCGATCAGCCCTTCGGCATCGCGGGCCAGCTCGCGGACCCGGGCGGCGCCTTTCTCGGACTTGAGGTCGAGGCGGATCGTGGAAGCGCGCGAGCGGCCGAGAATGTCATATTCGGGCGGGATGACGGGCGGGCGGTCCTCGCGCTCGACGCGGATGACGGTGGCGCCGTGATCGGCGAGCATCATCCCGGCGAACGGCGCCGGGCCGATGCCGGCCAGCTCGACGATGCGTATCCCTTGGAGAGCCCCGGCCACGAACCTTTGATAGAGGCGGCGCGGCAGTCGCGCTAGACGCGCCGGCTGAGCAACGATTCCAGCATCTCAGGAAGCTGGAATATTTCGAAAAATCAGGCTAATAGCCACAGACGATATTGAGTCGAACGGGCGAACCCGTCCGTCTCCGGGAGGGATCGCCATGACTTTGTCGTTCGAACGGCGGGGTTCCGACACCCTCGCCAACACAATCACTCAGGGCTTCCAGGTGCCCGGGGAGATCACCTTCCTCGCCGACGGCCGGCTGCTGATCGTCTGGCGGGACGACAGCAATCCTGCCGGGAACGACATACGCGGTCGCATCTACAATCGCGACGGCTCGGCGGCCGGCGACGAGTTCGCGATCACCGCCGCCGCCGGGCGGGAATCCACGCCCTTCGCCTTCGCCCTGCCCGGCGGCGGCTTCGTTGTCGCGTGGACCGCGAGCTCGGCCGATCCGGTGGACTGGAACATCGCCGCGCAGGTGTTCGACGCCGACGCCGATCCGGTCGGCGCCGAGATCGCCGTTCATTCGGCCAGTTCGCTGGAGCAGGCCTGGCCATCCGGAGCGGCGCTGGCGGACGGCGGCTTCGTCATCGCCTGGCACGATTTCGGAGCGGACCCGGCGGCGGACGCGACCAATTCGACCGTCGGCGTGCGGGCGCAGCGTTTCGATTCGGCCGGCGCCACCCTCGGCGAGCCGGTCGAGGTCAACAGCTCCGAGACCGGCGCTCAGGGCAACGTCACGGTCGTGGCCCTGGCCGATGGCGGCTGGCTCGCGGTATGGGACGATTTCGGTCCGCAGAGCGGCATCGCCGCCCAGCGCTACGCCGCCGACGGCTCGCGACTGGGAGGGGAGTTCCTCGTCAGCACCGAGACGGCCGGAGCCCAGCAGAACAACGCCGTTGCCGCGCTTGCCGGCGGCGGCTTCGTCGTCGCCTGGACCGGCCGCAGCGCCGACGGCGCCGCCTCGGCGGTGCGGGCGCGGATCTACGGCGCCGACGGCGCTCCCCAGGGCGCCGAGTTCATCGTCAACGCCGGGACGACCGGACTGCAGACCTTCCCGGCCATCGCGGCGCTCGCCTCGGGCGGCTTCGTCATCAACTGGCGCGACGGCGACGGCCGGGACGGGTCCGGCGCCGGCGTGCGGGCCCAGGCGTTCGACGCGCTCGGCATCCGGATCGGCGGCGAGTTCTTCGTCAACACGACGACGGCCGGGAACCAATATGTCGCCTCGGCCGCGGCCTATGGGAACGAATTCGCCGTCGCCTGGACCGACCATAGCGGAGTCGGCGACGCCAGCGACAGCGGCGTGCGCTTCGCACGCTTCGTGGCGGCGCCGGGGACGGCGGGGGACGACATGCTCACCGGAAGCGTCGGCGCGGACGACATGCAGGGCTTCGACGGCAACGACAGCCTCTCGGGCCTGGGCGGCGACGACAACCTGCACGGAGGCAACGGCAACGATACGCTCGAGGGCGGCGAGGGCAACGACGTCCTCGACTCGGGTAGCGGCCTGGATACGCTGCGCGGCGGCGATGGCGACGACCGGCTGATTGTCCTGGCTGGACCAGCCGGTGAAGTGGATTCTGCGGAGGGCGGAGCGGGAACGGACCGGCTCGAGGCAAACCTCTCCGCGGCGGCCTCGGCCGTCACTCTGTCGATGGCGGCGGGCGCCGCCGGCGGGCTTGACGGCTGGCTGGGCACCGAGGCCGGCCACGCCCTCGACTTCACCGGCATCGAGCAGCTCGACCTGAGGCTCAGCGGCTTCGCCGACGAGGTGACCGGCAGCGGCCTTGCCGACACCCTGCGCGGAATGGGCGGCGACGACGTCCTTGCCGGCGCCGGCGGCGACGACCTGCTCGACGGCGGCGAGGGCTCCGACAGGATGGCCGGGGGCGCCGGGAACGATCAATATGTCGTCGACACTGCGGCGGACCTGGTCGTCGAAGAGGATGGCGCTGGCATCGACGGCGTGACGACGACGCTCGAACGCTACACGCTCGGGCGCCATCTCGAGAACCTCACCGGATCGGCGACGGACCAACATCTGGTGGGCAACCCGCTGACCAACATCATCCTCGGCGGCGGCGGCAACGACCGTCTCGAGGATCGGTGGGGCGGCCAGGACACGCTCGACGGCGGCGCGGGCGACGATAGCCTGTATGCGGAACGGCCTGTCGGGTCGCCCGCGAACCGCCCAACCCTGCTCGGCGGCGCCGGCAGTGACGAGATCCGGATCAAGGGAGGAGGGGCCGATATCAACGGCGGCGAGGGCGACGACCGCGTCATCCTCGACCAGGCCGCGGCGAGCGTGACTCTCGGCGGCGGCAACGACGTCCTGAAGCTGACCGCCGGCTCGAGCGCCGCCGTCAACGATTTCAACGCCAGCTTCGACCGCCTCGATTTCCATGCACTGCTGGGCGCCAGCCTCGAGGGCTGGGACCAGACGGCGAACCCCTTCACCACCAACTTGGCGCGGGCCGAATCCTTCAGCTCCGGCGCCTACGCCCAGGTATTGTTCAGGAACGGCAGCGGCTTCAACGATTTCGCGAGCTTCCTCTTCCTCGACAAGGTCCACTTCAACAGCCTTAGCGACTCCGCGCTCGGCGGCTTCACCACCGCTGCGACGGCTGCGGCGACGACGGTCAGCGGGACCGAGGCCGGCGAGACGCTCTACGGCACCGCCGGCGACAACGTCATGGAGGGGCTCGGCGGCGCCGACCGGATCGAAGGCGGCTTCGGCGCCGACACCCTGCGCGGCGGCGAGGGCAACGATCATCTGAACGGGCAGACCGGCCACGACACGCTGTTCGGCGGGGCGGGGAACGATCATCTCGTCGACGATTCCGGCGGCGGCGACACTCTGAACGGCGACGAGGGGAACGATCTCATCGAGGCGGTGCGCGCCTACAAGATGGTGAAGCGAGTTCTGAACCTCAACGGCGGGGGCGGCGACGACGAGATCGTCTACGCGCAGCTGACCGATGTCTGGGGCTATGCCGGCAACGGCTTCACGCTGAACATCGACGGCGGCGAGGGCGCCGACCTGGTGCGCCTCGGCGCCCGCTCGGGAACGGCGACGCTGACTCTGGGTGCCGGCGCCGACACGCTCCGGCTCGCTCCGGAGACGGGCGGGTCGATCACCGTCACCGACTTCCAGGCCGGCGCCGGCGGCGACCAGATCGACCTGGCGGCCTATCTGACCGCCAAGCTGAGCAACTGGAACCAGGCGGACAATCCGTTCGCCACCGGCCACCTCGCGCTCGCCGCCCTGTCGCCGACCGAGACGGCGCTGAGGGTGGACCTGAACGGCGGCGGCGACAGCTTCGCGCTGCTCGCGACTCTCAAAGGCTCGGGTCCGCTCGGCTTCACCGCCGGGAATTTCCTCGGTTTCGATCCGGGCGGCGGCGCGGTCGCCGCCGGCCCGGGCTTCACCGGCACGGCAGGCGACGACGTCGCCGTCGGAACGGTCGGGTCCGAGAGCCTGGCAGGCCTGGCCGGCGACGACCGGCTGGAGGGCGGTCTCGGCGCGGATTCGCTCGACGGCGGCGAAGGCCACGACCGGCTCTCCGGCGGCGGCGGCGACGACCTGCTCATCGGCGGCGGCGGCGACGATGTGATCGAGGATCTGGACGGCGGCAACGACGTGATGGACGGCGGCGACGGCGCCGACCGGCTGGTCATCACCCGCTCGGCGGCCGGGACTCCCGGAGCGACGGTCTTCGCCGGCGGCGGCGACGGCGCCGACCGCTTCGACATCACCAGCCACAGCGCCGCGAGCCTGACGCTCGACGGCGGCGCCGGGGACGACCAGTTCAACTTCTTCAAGATCGAGGCCGCGGCGCGACTGACGCTCGGCGAGGGCCGCGACACCATCCGGCTGGAGCCCGAATATTTCGGCCCGAACACGAACCAGACCCAGACGGAGGAGATCGTCGTCATCGATTTCCAGACCGGCACGGGCGGCGACTTCCTCGACCTCCTCGACGGAATCGATTACGGCGTCGCGACCAGCGGGACGGAGATCAGCCCGTTCCTGTTCGGCGGGCTGAGGTTCGTCCAGGACGGAAGCTCGGCCCTTCTCCAATATTCCTATTCGAACACCACGTACCAGACGCTGTTCCGCTTCGAGAACCGCAACGTCACCGACTTCACCATCGACAACTTCGGCTTTCCGATCGCCCGATCGATCCTCGTCGACCAGCCGGGGCCCTATACCCACAGCGGCGATACTTTCGGCGTCCCGGGAATGCGCATCGTCGCCGACGGAGCGACGGTGACCATCGGCGCGGGCTCGAAACTGCAGGCGGCGCTGGGCACGCCTTCCGATATCAGCGCGGCCATCGCAATCCAGGCCTCCGGCGCCACCGTCATCATCGAGGCGGGCGCCTCCGTCCTCGCTCGGCCCATCTGGAACCCCGAGACCGTTCACACGGACGAGACCGCCATCCTCGGCTCCGATCATTCGGACCGGATCTTCAACTACGGCCATACGAGCGGGAGGATCAAGCTCGGCGCCGGCGACGATTATTTCTACGAGCGGGTCAGCATCCCCTCCGACACTTTCAACCGGGTGGACATGGGCAGCGGGGACGACACCATCGAATTCGACATGAACGGCCGAATCAACCTCAAGTCGGTGGGCTGGAACGGCGGGATCGGAAACGACACGCTCGTCTTCAGCGGTATAACCAGGGACGCCAATGTCGAGCTCGTCAATGTGATCGGCATCGAGACTCTCCGGCTTTCGGGCACCGCCTCGGTCAGCTTCGGCGGGCGGCCGCTCTTCATCGACACCTATTTGTCGCTGGGGCTGACCTTGACCGTCCCCGCTGGCCCAAGCCCTCACTTTTACCGGCCCTATACCGCCTCGCCCTGGGGAACGCTTCACCTCGAAGGCGGCAATTTCACCACGGCGCTGCAGGCGCCGTACGCGAGCATCGTCGGTACCGATGCCGCCGAGCGGGTGATCCTGCTGAACGCGCCGCCTCCGGCCTTGGGCACCGTCGCCACGGCCATCCCGAGCATCTCGCTCGGCGGCGGCGACGACTATCTGCAATGGGGCGTGAACCAGCCGCGTCCCGGCGCGGCCGACGGCGGCGGCGGCAGCGACCGGCTGCGCGTCGATCAACTCCTGGCAACGGCCAGCCTGTCCGCCTTCACGTCGTTCGAGACGATCGAGCATTTCTTCTCCACCGCCGCCCTCCCGACGCTGATGAGCCTGACCGGCATCGGCGGCGACGCGCAGCGGCTCCTGCTCGACCCGGCGGCGCGCAACGCCACGCTTCAGCTCGAAAGCCTGGCCACGCCCGGTCTCGCGGTGGGAGCGGGCGGCACCAGGCTCTCGATCCTGGAATCGTCGACGATCGCGAGCCTCTCGGACCGCTACCTGATCGATCCGGAGCAGATCGCAGCGCTTGCCCAGCAGGTCGAGAATCGCGGCTCCATCCTCGGCGCCGTCGCGCTCGGCGGAGGCGACGACGAGCTGACCAATCATGGTTCGATCGGCGGCGCGGTCAGCCTCGGCGACGGCAATGACGGCTTCACCGGCGCCGCCGGAGGCACCGTCGGCGGACCGGTGCAGGGCGGCGGCGGCGACGACGTGTATACGATCGGCGGCGCGGCCTTCGCGATCGAGGAGAATGAAGGCGAGGGCACGGACGAGGTCCGCACGGGCCTGGCTTCCTATGTGCTGCCGGCCAATGTCGAGAAGCTCACCGCGACCGCGCCTGGAGCTCATGTTTTCCGGGGCAATGCCGGGGCCAATGCGATCGCCGGAAACGTCGGCAACGACCTCCTCCTTCTCCAGGATGGTGGTGACGACGCCGCGCTCGGGAGCGGCGGCAACGACGTCTTCTATTTCGGCTCCGCCTTCACCGGCGGCGACGTCGCCGACGGCGGAGCGGACCGCGACGTTCTCGTCCTCCAGGGCAATTATGATCTGGCGCTCAGCGCCACCAACATGGCGGGGATCGAATCCCTCTCGCTCCAGAGCGGCGCCAACACACGCTGGGGCGACACGGCGAACGCTTTCTACGACTATGACATCACCATGGACGACGCGAACACTCCGGCGGGCGTGCAGCTGATCGTCAACGGGCAGTCCCTGCGTACGGGCGAGGATCTGACCTTCGACGGCTTGGCCGAAACGGACGGCAGGTTCCTCGTCTACGCCGGCCACGGCGTCGACGATCTGACCGGCGGCGACGGCGCCGACGCCTTCTTCTTCGAAGGCCAACGCTGGGGCGCCGACGACAAGGTCGACGGCGGGGCGGGGCGTGACGCTCTGGTGATCAGCGGCGGCAGCGGAATGACACATATCGAGTTCGCCGCCGATGCTCTGACCAGCATCGAGTCGATCTCCTTGAACAACCGCTTCGCCACGGATCCGACGCAGAAGCCGAGCTACGAGCTCATCCTCAACAACGGCAACGTCGCTGCGGGTGCGACCCTGATCGTCAATGGCAGCTCGATCCCCGGTGGCCAGCAGGTCATTATCGACGGCCGAGGGGTGCACGGCGGCAACCTCACCCTGTTCGCCGGCGGCGGCCATGACGTCCTCACCGGCGGCGACGGGGCCGACCTGATCGTTGGCGGCGCGGGGGCGGACTCCCTGACCGGCGGAGCCGGAGCGGACACGTTCCGCTACGATGCGACTTCGGACTCGGTCGGCCTGGCCGACCTGATCGGCGACTTCCAAAGCGGGGTGGACCGGATCGACCTCAGCCGGATCGACGCGAACGCCAATTCGGACGGCAACCAGGCTTTCAGCTGGATCGGGTCGAACGCGTTCAGCGGCGTCGCCGGCGAGCTTCGAAGCTACGAGGCGGACGGCTATCGCTGGGTCGCCGGCGACACCGACGGCGACGGCGACGGCGATCTCGTCATCGTGCTCCAGCCGGGAGCGCCGCTGGCGGCCGGAGACTTCATCCTCTAGCCGTCGTCGCGCCTTGCCTCGACGCAGATCCTGCAAGCCCTGCACGAGTCAAGGGATTGCGCAGGCGAGGTTTTTCCGTGATGTTCGCCCTGAAGGGGAGCGGCCATGGCGGACAAGCCCAACATCACCAAGGAAGGCTATGTCACGGCCCTGGTGCAGACCGGCTTCTGGGCGACGCCCCAGAACCCAATCCAATATGCGTTCCTCGAGCAGAAGCCCGCCTATATGGGCAACATGCCGGCGTGGGCCGCCTACTCGCCCGCGCAGCGGGCGGCGGTCGAGCGTGCCTTCGCGGTGATCGCCGAGGTCGTGAACCTGACGTTCGTCCAGGTCGCCGACAACCAGCAGCAGCCGGGGCCGGCCAACCCGCGCATCGCCTTCTACGCGAACACCGCCGACCTTTCTTTCTCCGGCAGCATGCTGGCCTACCGGGTCAACGAAGGACCCGCCATCCACGGCGCGGACATCAGGTTCAACACCGCCCGGATCGCGCAGCGGCAGGCCAACGAGGGTCACCAGGACTTCACCTCGTTCGTCGGGCTGCACGAGGTCCTGCACGCCATGGGGCTGTCGCACCCGGGCAATTATAACGGCCAGGGGCCGACCTATCAGAACGATGCGGAATTCGTCGAGGACACGACCCAATATTCGGTCATGTCCTACTTCGGGGCGGCGAATACGGGCGCGGACCATACCATCGGCAGCGTCCTCTACTCCGGGCGGACTCCGCTCCTCTACGACATCCTCGCGCTGCATTCGCTCTACAGCCCGAACATGACCACCCGGGCGGGGGATACCGTCTACGGGTTCAACTCGAACACGGGCGCGTCCTCGCCGTTCAACTTCGCGGTGACGACCGGACCGGTGGTGGCGATCTGGGACGGCGGCGGGATCGATACGATCGACCTGTCCGGCTACGGCGAGGCCTCGCTGATCGACCTCAACGAAGGCGCGTTCAGCGATGCCGGCGGGCTGACCAGGAACATCGCCATCGCCTTCAACGTGACCATCGAGAATGCCGTCGGCGGCGCGGGCGCGGATCGCCTGGTCGGCAACGCCGCCGCCAACCGCCTCGACGGCGGCGCCGGCGCCGACCAGATGGAGGGCGGTCCGGGGAACGACCTCTATGCGGTCGACGACCACGGGGACGTCGTCGTCGAGCACGCGGGCGCGGGCACCGACGAGGTGCGTACCGCCCTTGCCGCCTATGCGCTCACCACCAACGTCGAGAATCTGACGGGAACCTCCGCGAGCGGCCAGACCCTGACCGGCAACGGCCTCGCGAACGGCATCGTCACCGGCGGCGGCAACGACATCCTGGACGGCGGGGCGGGGGCGGACGGGCTCGCCGGCGGGCACGGCAACGACGTCTACGTCGTCGATGGCGGCGATATCGTCCACGAGAATCCCGACGCCGGCACCGACGAGGTCCGCACTGCGCTCGGCGCCTATGCGCTCACCACCGATGTCGAGAATCTGACCGGGACCTCGGCGAGCGGCCAGGCTCTAACCGGCAACGGCCTGGCGAACGGCATCGTTGCCGGCGCCGGCAACGACATTCTGGACGGCGGGGCGGGCGCGGACGGGCTCTCCGGCGGACTCGGCAACGATGTCTATGTCGTCGATGCCGGGGATATCGTCTACGAGAATCCCGACGCCGGCACCGACGAGGTCCGCACCGCGCTCGGCGCCTATGCGCTCAGCACCAATGTCGAGAACCTGACCGGGACCTCCGGGAGCGGCCAGACTCTGATCGGCAACGGCCTGGCGAACGGCATCGTCGGCGGCAGCGGCAACGACATCCTGGACGGCGGTGCGGGCGTGGACGGGCTCTCCGGCGGGCTGGGCAACGACGTCTACGTCGTCGATGCCGGCGATATCGTCCACGAGAATCCGGACTTCGGCACCGACGAGGTCCGCACCGCGCTCGCCGCCTATGCGCTCACCGCCGACGTCGAGATTCTGATCGGAACCTCCGCGGCCGGCCAGACCCTGATCGGCAACGGCCTCGCGAACGGCATCGTCGCCGGCGGCGGCAACGACATTCTGGACGGCGGGGCTGGCGCGGACGGGCTCTCCGGCGGGTTCGGTAACGACGTCTACATCGTCGACGCCGGCGATATCGTCTACGAGAATCATCCGGACGCCGGCACCGACGAGGTCCGCACCGCGCTCGCCGTCTATGTGCTGGCCACCGACGTCGAGAATCTGACCGGGACCTCCGGGAGCGGCCAGACGCTGATCGGCAACGGCCTCGCCAA
>DASVRO010000045.1:0-8603 GCA_036388575.1 Allosphingosinicella sp. | reverse complement strand
CGGACCAGGTCCGCCGTCTCGTCGGCGCTGGAGCGGCCGACCAGGGCGACGTCGGCGCCCGCCTGCGCGAGCGCGACGGCGATGCCCTGGCCGATGCCGGTGTTGGCGCCGGTGACGATCGCGACTCGGCCGGTGAGATCGAAGATATTGGTCATTCTAGCTCCTTGGCCGTCATTCCGGCGAAAGCCGGAATCCACCTTCCTCTGCCGGGCGCAAGAGGAAGAAGGTGGATGCCGGAGCAAGTCCGGCATGACGAGCTTTGCGCAATCCCATCCCCCTCACTGAAGCTGGCAGATGTCGAGGACGTTCATGTCGGTATAGTCCTGGTTCTCGCCGGCCATCGCCCAGATAAAGGCATAGGCGCGGGTGCCGGCGCCCATATGGACCGACCAGACCGGGCTGATCACCGCTTCCTCGTTGGCGACGGTGATTTGGCGGAGCTGGTCGCCCTGGCCCATGAAGTGGAAGACCCGGTCGTTGCCGCCGTCGAGGCCGAAATAGAAATAGATCTCGCTGCGCCGCTCGTGGATGTGCGGCGGCATCGTGTTCCAGACCGAACCCGGCTTCAGCACGGTGAGGCCCATGACCAGCTGGGCGCTGTCGCAGACGCCCGGGATGACGAGCTGGTAGATGGTCCGCTCGTTCGATTCCTCGAGGCTGCCGCGCTCCAGCGCATTGGCCTGGGCGATGCCGAGCTTGCGGATGGCGAACGCCTTATGGGCCGGGCAGGAAGCCAGGTAGAAACGCGCTCCGGCGCCGGCGAAGACGACGTCCTTGGCGCCCATGGTGACGTAGAGGCAGTCCATGTTGCCGAGCTCGAACGGTTCGCCGTCGACGGTGACGGTACCGGTCGCCTCGCCGACGTTGACGATGGCCAGCTCGCGGCGCTCGAGGAACGGCTTGCCGGCCGCGGACGCGGGCTCGGACTGCTCGGGAAGGCGCACGTCGGCCCCGGCGACGACGACTCCACCGATCACGAAGCGGTCGGCGTGGGTGTAGTTGAGCACGCACTCCCCTTCACGGAACAGTCCCTCGATCAGATAGCGGTCGCGCAGCTCCTCGTTGGAGACGCACTCCATCATGTCGGGATGGGTGGCGTAATAGGTGCGTTCGAACATGGAGGGCTCCGTCACTTGGCTCCCCTCCCTGCACGCAGGGAGGGGTTGGGGGTGGGTACGTCAGTCAAGAGCGGTGTCTTCTCCGGAGAGGCACCCACCCCTAGCCCCTCCCTGCGTGCAGGGAGGGGAAGTGCATAGGCGACACCGGCCATCACGCCGCCACCGCCTTGGCTTCGTCGAGGCGGTAAGCGCGCTTGACGAGATTGTAGGCCAGGTCGCGGGCCAGCTCTGCCGCCTCCCAATCCGCCAGTCGCCCCTCGGCGACGAGGCGGGCGAGGTAGCCGCAGTCGACCCGGCGCGCGACGTCGTGCCGAGCCGGGATCGACAGGAAGGCGCGGGTGTCGTCGTTGAAGCCGACCGTGTTGTAGAAGCCCGCCGTCTCCGTCGTCATCTCGCGGAAGCGGCGCATCCCTTCCGGCGAATCG
The DNA here is from genome assembly GCA_036388575.1 of Allosphingosinicella sp. Taxonomy (GTDB): domain Bacteria; phylum Pseudomonadota; class Alphaproteobacteria; order Sphingomonadales; family Sphingomonadaceae; genus Allosphingosinicella. Next base: position 7,060 of record DASVRO010000045.1, on the reverse strand, counting down.
TGGAACCACCAGGCGGGGCCCAGCTTCAGACAGGGATAATGGCCGGCGAGCGGCGCCAGCTCGCGGGCATAAGCGGTCTCGTCCAGGGTGAAGAGGATGACCGCCAGCCGGCTCTCGTCGCCGAAGCGGTCGAGCAGCGGCTTGAGGCCGCGGACATAATCGGTGCGGGTCGGGATGTCGGCGCCCTTGTCGCGGCCGAAGCGCGCGTGAAGCGCTCGATTGTGGTTGCGCAAGGAGCCGGGGTGGATCTGCATCACCATGCCGTCCTCGACGCTCATCGCCGCCATCTCGGTCAGCATCTGCGCCCGGAACAGCTCGGCGTCGGCGGCAGTCCAGGTGCCGCCGACGATTCGGCCGAACAGCCTTTCCTTCTCCGCCTGCGGGAGATCGGCGGTGAGCGCGGTGGGATGGCCGTGGTCGGTCGCCGTGGCTCCGGCGGCGCGGAAGTCGGCGCGGCGCTTGCCGTGGGCGGCGAGATAGCCGGACCAGCCCTCGACATCCTCCCCGGTCAGCTCGGCGAACCGCGCCAGGGCGGGGCGGAATTCCTCATGCTCCGGGTCGACGACCGCGTCGGGCCGATAGGTCGTGACGACCCGCCCCGGCCAGCCTGACTGGCGGATGGCGGCATGATGGACCAGATCCTCGTGCGGCCCCTCTGTGGTGGCGAGAAGCTCGATTCCGAACGAGTCGAAAAGCGCGCGAGGCCGGAAGGCCGGAGTCGCCAGCGCCGCGGCGATAGCGTCGAAATAGAGGTCGGCGGTCGCCGGCTCGAGCGCGACGTCGAACCCGAAGACCTCGGCGAAGACATGGTCGAGCCAGAGCCGCGACGGAGTGCCTCGGAACAGATGATAATGGCTTGCGAACAGCCGCCACGAATCGCGCGGATCGGCGGCCGGCGGCCCGGAGCGATCGGGGACTCCGAGCCGGTCGAGCGGCACGCCCTGGCTGTACAGCATCCGGTAGAGATAATGGTCGGGCGCGAGGAGTAGCTCGGTCGCGTTCGACCAGGCGGCGTCGGTGGCGAACCAGGCCGGGTCGGTATGCCCGTGCGGGCTTACGATCGGCAGGTCGGCGACCTCCCGATAGAGGTCCCGGGCGCGCGACCGCGTGCCGGCGTCGGCCGGAAAAAGTCGGTCCGGATCGAGCTTCAGGGGCCTCGGCATCTTCGTCCCAAACGCTTGTGGAGCCAACGGTCTCCGCCGCTTTGCAATGCGAGCCGGTAACCGGTGTCATGCCATTATGCAAGCCGACGGCTGCGGAACTCGCGGCCGTTCAGGACATCGGCGGGGCGACCGAGGCGCGCTTGACCAGCCTCGACAGGAACAGCGACGGCTCCTGCACCTCGGCGTCCGCCTCCGCCTCGCTCGCCAGCAGCTTGAGCGCGGCGGCGCGGGCCATCGAGACGATCGGCCAGCGCACGGTGGTCAGCGGCGGCCAGATGTGGCCGGCGATCGGCGTATCGTCGAAGCCGACGATCGACAGCTGCTCCGGCACGCTGATGCCCCGCTCGCGCGCGGCGTGGACGACTCCGGCGGCCATTTCGTCGTTGCTGGCGAAGATGGCGGTCGGCCGCGGCGACAGGTCGAGCAGCTTCTCGGCCGCCGCGATCCCCGATTCGAACGTGTAATTGCCCTCGGCGATCAGGCTGCGCGGCAGCTTGATCTTCGCGGCGGTGAGCGCGTCCTCGAAGCCGAGACGGCGCTCGGCGGCGGAGCGGAAGCCGTGCGGGCCGGCGATCAGGCCGATCATCCGGTGGCCCTGGGCGATCAGATACTGGACCGCGTCCACGACCGCCTCGCGATCGTTGGATGCGACCATGTGATCGGGATCGTCGAGCTCCGCCGAGCCCATTCGCACGTAGCGGCAGCCGACCTCGTCGCAGAGGCGGGCGATGGCGTCGTTCTCCGAGAGGGGTGGCAGGATGACGACGCCGTAGGGCCTCTGGCGTTCGAGGAAGTGGCGCACGTCGTCCATCAGCGCTGATGAGCCGCGGTCGACGGGGCGGACGACCATCGCGAAGTCGGTGCCCTGGAGCGCCTCCAATATGCCCTGCTGGACATTGAGAACCATCTGGGCGTTGGGATTGTCGTGGATCAGGCCGATCAGGAAATTGGTCCGGAGCGCCAGCGCGCGCGCCTGCGGATTGGGAACGTAGCCGAGCTCGCGGATGACCTCGAGCACGCGCTTGCGGGTCTCCTCGTTGAGCAGGGTGGAGCGGTTGATGACCCGGCTCACCGTCTTCTTGGAGACTCCCGAGAGGCGGGCGACGTCGTTGATCGTCGGCTTGCCCGACCGGCGCCGCCCGTTGCTTTCGTCCACCTTGCTGCTCACCCCTGTCTCCAATCGACCGGAAGTAGCGGACGCGCCGCTCCGGCAAAAGCCGCTTCTGCTTGTGGCCTCGGCTCGGTGATTGTATGACACCGGTTACCGATATGACTCAAGCCGATCTTCTCGAACCCGACGCAACCGGCCGGGACCTGCTGCGGCTGGACCCGGCGGACGACGTCGCGGTCGCGCTTCGCGAGCTTGCGGAGGGCGAAACGCTGGCGGGTGCCGACGTGGCGGTCGAAGTGCGCGAGACGATAAGGTTCGGCCACAAGATCGCGCTGCGGGACCTCGCGGCCGGAGCGACGGTGCACAAGTTCGGCTGGCCCATCGGAATGCTCACCGCCTCCGTCCGCGCCGGCGAGCATGTCCATTCGCACAATCTCGCGACCCTGCTGGGCGGCGTCGAAGGCTATCGCTACGAGCCCGCCCCCGCCGCCCCGGCCGAGGCGGCGCAGCCGCTCGCCTTCAGCGGCTACCGTCGCGGCGACGGGCGGGTCGGCACCCGCAACGAGATCTGGATCCTGCCGACCGTGGGCTGCGTCGCCCGGACGGCGGAGAAGATCGCTGCCATCGCCCATGCCCGCCATGCCGGAGCCGTCGACGGAGTCCACGCCTTCGCCCATCCGTTCGGCTGCTCTCAGCTCGGCGACGACCTCGCCGGCACCCGCTCGATGCTCGCCGCCCTCGCCTGCCATCCCAATGCCGGCGGCGTGCTGCTCGTCGGCCTGGGCTGCGAGTCGAACCAGCTCGACCGGCTGCTCGAGGAGATACCCCAGAGCCTCCGTGGGCGCGTGCGGACTCTGCACGCGCAGAGCGCCGGCGACGAAATCGGGGAAGGCGTTGCGCTGGTCGACGCGTTGGTCGCCACCGCCTCGCTGGCGCGGCGCCAGGAGGTGGGCCTTTCCGAGCTGGTGCTCGGCCTCAAATGCGGCGGATCCGACGGCTTTTCCGGCCTCACCGCCAATCCGTTGGTCGGCCGGATGGCGGACAGGGTGACCGGCGCCGGGGGCACCGCCATCCTCAGCGAGATACCGGAGATATTCGGAGCCGAGCGGCTGCTGATGGCGCGCGCCCGCGACCGATCGGTGTTCGAGGCGATCGTCGGCGTGGTCAACGACTTCAAGCGCTACTTCCTCGCCCATGGCGAGCCGGTCTCGGAAAACCCCTCCCCCGGCAACCTCGCCGGCGGCATCACCACGCTCGAGGAGAAGTCGCTCGGCGCCGTCCAGAAGGGCGGCCGCGGCACGGTCGAGGACGTCCTCCGCTACGGCCAGAGGGTGCGGCGGCGCGGCCTCAGCCTGCTCGAGGCACCGGGCAACGACGCCGTGTCCTCGACCGCCCTCGCCGCGGCCGGGGCGACGATGATCCTGTTCACCACGGGCCGGGGAACGCCGCTCGGCTTTCCCGTGCCGACGGTCAAGATCGCCTCGAACAGCGAGCTCGCGCAGCGCAAGCGCGGCTGGATCGACTTCGACGCCGGCGCGGTGCTTCGCGAAGGGCTCGATCCAGTGGCGGAGCGGCTGGCCCGGCAAATCGCCGCCATCGCCTCGGGCGAGGAGACGGCGGCCGAGCGCAATTGCGAGCGCGAGATCGCGATCTGGAAGCGCGGCGTGACGCTGTGAGCTCGACCGGGATCGTCCATTTCGGCCCCGGCGCCTTTCACCGCGCCCATCAGGCGGACTATATCGACCGGCTGCTCCGCGACGATCCGCGCTGGGGCATCGCTGCGGTATCGCTTCGGTCCGGCGGGACGGTGGAGGCGCTGAAGCGGCAGCAGGGCCGCTACACGCTCGCCATCCTGGACGAGGAGACGCGCTTTCGGACGATCGCCGCCCACACCCGCTTCCTCGGCCCAGGGGAAGGCGACGCCGTGAGGCGGCTGCTTGCCGACCCTGGGGTGAGAATCGTCTCCAGCACGGTGACGGAGAAAGGCTATTGCCTGGCGGGCGACGGAACCCTCGACCTCGACCATCCGGACATCGTCCACGACGTCGCCTCGCCCGAACGTCCGCTGAGCCTCGTTGGCTGGCTGGCGCTCGGGCTCGGGGACCGCCGGGAGGCGGGATTGCCGCCGTTCACGCCGCTGTGCTGCGACAACATGGTCTCGAACGGCCGCAAGCTCAAAGCGGCGGTGGCGGCCTATGCGGCAAGGCTCGATCCGGCGCTCGCCGAGTGGATCGCGGGCGAGGCCGTCTTCCCGGACACGATGGTCGATTCGATCACTCCGGCGACCGACGAGCGCCTGAAGGCGCTGGTCCGGCAGCACGGCTTCGACGACGACATTCCGGTAAGCCGGGAAGCCTATTCGGCCTGGGTGATCGAGGACGTGCTCCCGGCCGGATCGCCGGACCTGGCCGCGGCCGGCGCGGTCATGGCCGCGGAGGTCTCCGCCTGGGAAAAGGCCAAGCTGCGCATCCTCAACGGCGCCCATTCCACCCTCGCCTATCTAGGACTGCTGGCCGGGCACGAGACCGTCGCCGAGGCGATGGCGGATGCCGGGCTGGCGCGGTTCGTCGAACGGCTGATCCGCGAGGACATCGCTCCCGGCCTCGAGCCCTCGCCGCTCGACCTTCGCGCCTATGCCGACGAGATCCTCGAACGCTTCCGCAACCCCGCGATCCGTCACAAGCTGTCGCAGATCGCCTGGGACGGGTCGCAGAAGCTCCCCTACCGGCTGCTCGACACGGTCGCTGAGGCCCGCTCGGCGGGCCGGCCGGTCGAGCGGCTGGCGGTGCCGGTCGCGGCCTGGATGCTGTTCGTCGGCCGCGAGGCGCGGGCCGGCGAGCCGATCGTCGACCCGCTGGCCGGGACTCTCGCCGCCATCGGCCTGGGCGGCGACGTCGAAGCCTTCCTCGCGCTTCGCCAGGTCTTCCCGCCGAAGCTGGCCGGCGACCCGGTGTTCCGGACCGCCGTCGAATCGGCGGCGGCGCGGATGCGAGAGGAGGGACCGCGCGCCCTTCTGGAGAACGAGCCCGCTCATGCCTGACATCGACCATATCCTCACCGCCGCCCCCGTCATCCCGGTGCTCGTCATCGAGCGGCTCGAGGACGCCGTGCCGGTGGCTCGGGCGCTGGTCGAAGGCGGCCTGCCCGTCCTCGAGGTGACGTTGCGCACCCCTGTCGCGCTCGACGCGATCCGGGCGATGAAGACGGTCGAAAGCGCCATCGTCGGAGCCGGAACGGTGCTGAACCCCGCTCAATATGAGGCGGCGGTCGAGGCGGGAGCGGAATTCGCCGTCAGCCCCGGGCTTACCGATTCGATCGCGGCCGCGGCCCGAGCTGGCCCGGTGCCGCTTCTGCCCGGCGTCGCTTCGGCCGGCGACATCATGCGAGCGCTCGACCACGGTTTCTCCCGGCTGAAATTCTTCCCCGCCGAGGCTTCCGGCGGGCTGCCCGCGCTGAAGGCGTTCAGCGCGGTCTTCGGCGGCGTCAAATTCTGCCCGACCGGAGGGATCACCCTGGACAAGGCGCCGGACTGGCTGGCGCTGGACTCGGTGCTCTGCGTCGGCGGGAGCTGGCTCGTCCCGACGGGCGAAGCCGCCGACCCGGCCGCGATCCGGGAGCGCGCCGAACGCGCGGCCGCGCTGCGCCATGAGAACGCAATGCGGAAACCTGAATCGTCACCCCGGGCTTGACCCGGGGTCTACCTCCTTCCCTTGCAGCGGCGAAAAGAAGGTGGATGCCGGGTCAAGCCCGGCATGTGATTTCAGAGCCGGTCCGCAGTTGCGGATGACACCGGTTTCCTCTAGAAATCGCCGAAAGAGAGCACGAGAGGTCCTGGGGTGAATCTGCTGACTGAAGATCCGGCGGCCATCGCCGGCCGCTTCCTTTCCGCGCGGCGGCAGGCGGGCGGCCTCGACGGCTATCCGGGAGGCTTCCCGGAAACCCTGGAGGGCGCCTATGCCGTCCAGGACGCCGCCATCGCCGCCTGGGGCAAGCCGGTGCTCGGCTGGAAGGTCGGTCGGATCAACCCGCCCTTCTCGGAGCGGTTCGGCGCCGACCGGCTGACCGGACCGATCTTCACCGCCAAAACGGCAGGCACGGACGGACAGGGCCCGGACATGCCGGTCTTTGCCCAGGGCTTCGCGGCGGGAGAAGCCGAGTTCCTGCTTCGCATCGGCCGAGCTTCGCCGGCCGGGCAGGCCCGGTTCACGCTGGACGAGGCGGCCGACCTGATCGATTCGGTCCACGTCGGGATCGAGATCGCCAGCTCGCCGCTCGGCAGCATCAACCGGATCGGCCCGATCGCGGTCGTCTCCGACTTCGGCAACAACAACGGCCTCGTCGTCGGGCCCGAAATCCCCGACTGGCGCTCGAGCGGTTTCGAGGCCTGGCTGGTCACGACCCTGATCGACGGAGTCGAGGCAGGCTCCGGCCGGGCCTCGGCCTTTCCGGACGGCGCGATCGGCGCAGCGCGCTTCCTGTTCGAGCTGATGGCCAGGCGGGGGATAGCCCTCACGCCGGGCCAGTGGATCTCGTCGGGCGCCGTCGGCGGAGTCCACGACGCCCGATCGGGCCAGCGCGTCGAGGCGCGGTTCGCCGACCGTTACAGCGTCGCCTGCACCCTGTGCGAGGCGAGGCCGGAGGGAGCCTAGTGTCCTGGTTCAGAAGTTCGCTGGCTCATGCCGGCTTTTCGGGTGCGGGTGCGTTGTAGAGGCAGAAGCGTTCGATGGAAGCGAGGATCTGGTCTGCGGACTTGGTCCAGCGGAAGGGCTTGGGGTCGGCATTGTGC
>DASVRO010000044.1:0-21810 GCA_036388575.1 Allosphingosinicella sp. | reverse complement strand
ACGACAGCTTCGCGTTCGAAGGGCCGGGGCTGTCCAACCTCGAATATGCGATGTGCGCCGAGGAGATGGGGCGAATCCTGTGGGCGTCGGAGGCGTTCAACTGCTCGGCGCCCGACACCGGCAATATGGAGGTGCTCCACCGCTACGGCACCCGCGAGCAAATGGAACAGTGGCTCCGGCCGCTGATGAACGGCGAGATCCGCTCCGCATTCCTGATGACGGAGCCGGGAGTCGCCTCGTCGGACGCGACCAACATCGAGTGCGACATCGCCCGGGACGGCGACGAATATGTCCTGAACGGCCGCAAGTGGTGGTCGAGCGGAGCGGGCGATCCGCGCTGCAAGGTCGCCATCGTCATGGGCAAGACCGACAAGTCCGCCGACAAGCACCGCCAGCAATCGATGGTGCTGGTGCCGCTCGACGCGCCCGGAGTGACGGTCGAGCGCGCGCTCACCGTCTACGGCTATGACGACGCGCCGCACGGCCACATGGAGGTGGAGCTCAAGGACGTCCGCATCCCCGCCTCCGCCATGCTGCTCGGCGAGGGCCGCGGCTTCGAGATCGCCCAGGGGCGGCTCGGCCCGGGCCGCATCCACCATTGCATGCGCACCATCGGGGTCGCCGAGGAGGCTCTGAAGGCGATGGTGAAGCGCCTCCAGTCGCGTACCGCCTTCGGCAAGCGCCTGATGGAGCACAGCGTCTGGGAGCAGCGAGTCGCCGCCGCCCGCATCGACATCGACATGTCGCGCCTGCTCTGCCTCAAGGCCGCCGACATGATGGACAAGGCGGGCAACAAGGCCGCCGCGGCCGAGATCGCGATGATCAAGGTCTATGCGCCCAACATGGCGCTGAGGATCATCGACGATGCGGTACAGGCCCATGGCGGCGCCGGAGTCAGCCAGGACTTCGAGCTGGCGAAGAGCTGGGCCGGCATCAGGACGCTGCGTCTGGCGGACGGGCCGGACGAGGTCCACAACCGCGCTATCGCCCGGATCGAGTTTTCCAAGCATGCTTGAGGCCGTGAACGCTCCTCCCCCGAACGGGGAGGGGGACCATGCGAAGCATGGTGGAGGGGGCCCACCTCTCCGCCGCGCCGACGCCGGGCCCCCTCCACCACGCCGCTTCGCGTCGCGGTCCCCGTCCCCGTTCCGGGGAGGAACAAGATGATGAAGGCCGCCCTCCTCCGCCAGCCCGGGTCACCCCTGACCATCGAGCAGGCCACCCTCGACTCCCCCGGCCCGCGCGAGGTGCTGATCCGGACCGCCGCCTGCGGACTGTGCCATTCGGACCTCCACTTCATCGAAGGCACCTACCCCCATCCCCTCCCCTGCATCCCCGGCCACGAGGCGGCGGGCGTGGTCGAGGCGGTCGGGAGCGAGGTGCGGACGGTGAAGGTCGGCGACCATGTCGTCACCTGCCTCTCTGCTTTCTGCGGCCATTGCGAATATTGCGTCACGGGGAGGATGTCGCTCTGCCCCGGCGGCGACACCCGCCGCGCCCGCGGCGCGCCGCCCCGGATCACCGGCGAGGACGGCAGCCCCGTCAACCAGATGCTCAACCTCTCCGGCTTCGCCGAGGCGATGCTGGTCCACGAGCATGCCTGCGTCGCGATCGACCGCGAGATGCCGCTCGACCGGGCGGCGGTGATCGGCTGCGCGGTGACGACCGGCGCGGGCACCATCTTCAACGCCTGCAAGCTCGTCCCCGGCGAGACGGTGGCGGTGATCGGCTGCGGCGGGGTCGGCCTCGCGACGATCAACGCCGCCCGCATCGCCGGCGCCGGCCGGATCATCGCCGCCGATCCGGTGCCGGAGAAGCGCGAGCTGGCGCGCAGGCTGGGAGCGACCGACGTCATCGACCCAATGGAGGAAGGCGCCGGAGCCCGGATCGTCGAGATGACCAAAGGCGGGGTCGACCATGCGATCGAGGCGGTCGGCCGCCCCGCCTCCGCGGCGCTCGCGGTCAAGGCGCTGAGACGCGGCGGGACCGCCACCATCCTCGGCATGATGCCGCTCGACCAGAAGGTCGGCCTCGGCGCGATGGACCTGCTCTCCGGCAAGAAGCTGCAGGGCGCCTTCATGGGCGCCAACCGCTTCCCGGTCGACATCCCCCGCCTCGTCGATTTCTACCTGCGCGGCCTGCTCGACCTCGACTCGATCGTGGCGGAGACGATTCCCCTGGAGCGAGTCAACGAAGGCTTCGAACGGATGAAGCGCGGCGACGCCGCGCGTTCAGTGGTGGTGTTCAAGTAGCGTCATCCCGGACTTGATCCGGGATCCACCTCTCTTGCGGAGGTGGAGAAGAAAAGATGGATGCCGGATCAAGTCCGGCATGACGGACTCAGGAGAACGACATGTCCCTCTTCGACCTCACCGGCAAAGTCGCCGTGATCACCGGCTCCTCGCGCGGCATCGGCCGGGCCATCTCCGAGGCGATGGCCGACCAGGGCGCCAGGGTGGTGATCTCCAGCCGCAAGGAAGAGGCGTGCCGGGAAGTCGCCGACTCGATCAACTCGAAGCATCCGGGCGCCGCCATCGTCGTCCCCGCCTCCATCTCCTCCAAGGACGCCCTCCAGAACCTCGTCGACGAGACCCGCCGCCAGCTGGGCCGGATCGACATCCTCGTCTGCAACGCGGCGTCCAATCCCTATTACGGGCCGATGTCCGGAATCACTGACGACCAGTTCCGCAAGATCCTCGAGAACAACGTCATCGCCAACCATTGGCTGATCCAGATGGTCGCCCCCGAGATGATCGAGCGCCAGGCCGGCTCGATCGTCATCGTCAGCTCGATCGGCGGCCTCAAGGCCTCGGCGGTGATCGGCGCCTACAACGTCTCCAAGGCCGCCGACTTCCAGCTCGCCCGCAATCTCGCCGCCGAGTTCGGCCCGCACCAGGTCCGCGTCAACTGCATCGCCCCGGGCCTGATCCGGACCGACTTCGCCAAGGCCCTGTGGGAAAATCCGGACACGCTGAAGATGGTCACCGCCCACACCCCCCTCCAGCGCATCGGCGAGCCGCACGAGATCGCCGGCGCGGCGGTGTTCCTGGCCAGCGACGCGTCGACGTTCGTCACCGGCCAGGCGATCGTCGTCGACGGTGGCAGCACGACGGGCGTGGGACTATAGAATGCTCACGCGGAGGCGCGGAGGCGCGGAGGGTATTCGCAATTCACTCCGCCCCCGCCTTTCCTCTCGCTCAAGCGGAAAGCGAACAATCCGGCTTCGCCGGAGAAGAACTGGAAATACGGACCCTCCGCGCCTCCGCGCCTCCGCGCCTCCGCGTGAACCCTTCTTTTTGGGAGCCAGACCATGAGACTCGCCGACAAGATCGCCATAATCACCGGCGCCGGCTCGGGCATCGGCCGGGCCAGCGCGATCCGCTTCGCCGCCGAGGGGGCGAGAGTGATCTGCGCCGATCTCAAGGGCCAGGACGAGACCGCGGCCGAAATCGGCGAGGCGGCGATCGGAATCCAGGCCGACGCCGGCAGCGAGGACGACGTCCAGGACCTCGTCCAGGCCGCCCTCCAATATTTCGGCACCCTCGACATCTTCTTCGCCAATGCCGGCGTCTCCGGCGGCCTTGCCTCGATCTTCGAGCAGGGCGTCGAGGACTGGCAGGAGGTATTGCGCGTCAATCTGATCGGGCCCTCGCTGGCGATCAAACATTCGGCGCCCGCCATGAAGGAGAACGGCCGGGGCTCGATCGTCTGCACGGCAAGCGTCGCCGGCCTTCGCGCCGGCGCCGGCGGCCCGGCCTATTCCGCCTCCAAAGCCGGAGTCATCAACCTCGTCAGGGTGGCCGCGACCCAGCTCGCCGGATCCGACATCCGGGTCAACGCCATCTGCCCGGGACTGATCGAGACGGGGATGACCCGCCCCGTCTACGACTGGGCCCGCGCCGCCGGCAAGGAGGACCGGATCGGCCATCTCAACCCGCTCAAGCGCGGCGGAATTCCCGACGAGATCGCCAACGCCGCGCTCTTCCTCGCCTCCGACGAAGCCAGCTACGTCAACGGCCACGCCCTCGTCGTCGACGGCGGCCTGTCGATCAGCCACCCCTACAACCACCAGGAATATGGAAGGACCGCGGTGTAGCCTAGACCGGCCGGCCGTCCCCACCTCCCCCTCCCTGGATCCAGGGAGGGGTTAGGGGTGGGTGGGCCTCCGCCGGCAATGAGTCTTCGAGCAAGCACCCACCCCCGACCCCTCCCTGCGTGCAGGGAGGGGGGCTAGCTCCGCCCAAGCCAGCGCTGGCGCGCCCATTCGTGGACGAGGCGGTCGGCGCGCGCTTTTTCGGCCGATCCCGCCCTCAGCTCGCGGTAGCGGGCGCGAAGGCCGGTGTCGCTGAACGACACCTCCTCGGTCTCGAGGTCGAGCGTCGTCCACACCCCGCCCGGCTCGACGATCCCGACGACGGCGGGCCGGTCGATCGTGCCGATATACTGGAAGACGGACGAGCGGGGCGGCGGCGGCGCATCGCCCGAGAGCCCGCGCAGGACGATTCCGCGATAGTCGGCGAGCCCGACCGGCCCCGCCACGCGCAGCGCCGGATCGCTGAGGATCAGGGGAACGCGCGTCTGCTCGCGGTCGAGGACATGGCCGTGGCCGAGGAAGCCCCGCTCGAACAGCGCCTCGCCATGGTCCCCAGTCACCAGGATCAGGGTGCGGTCGTAGACGCCCTGCGCCTTCAGCCGGGCGACGACGCGGCCGACCAGCCAGTCGCTGTAGGCGGCCGAATTCCAGTAGGTGCGCTCGACCATCGCCCGGTTCGCCGCCTCGATCTCGCTGCGCTTCGCCAGGCGCCCGGGAAGGAAGCGCGGCATGTCGGGATGGCTGTAGGGGAAATGCGCTTCCTGGATGTTGAGATAGAGGAAGGTCGGCCGCGCCCAGTCGGCCGCGCCGCGGAAATGACGGTCGAGCTCGCGCAGCACGATCCGCCCGTCGAGGGCGAGCGAGCCGAGCGAGGCCGATTCGTGCGCCCGCTCCGCCTTGAGCGCTTCGGCGTCGACGAAGAGATCGGCGCTCGAGCGCATCCCGACCGTCTCGGAAATGCCGCCGAAATCCTCCGGCGCGGCCGAGAAGACGCCGATCCGGTAGCCTGCGGCCTTCAGGTCGCGGAACAGCGACGGCCCGCCTTGCTTCGGCTCCAGCGCGCCGCCGAAGATGCTCTTGCCCGACTGGGTGGTGAAGCCGACATGGCTGTAGGCCTCGCGCACCCAGGTTCCCTCGCGCGCCAGGGCGTTGAGGTTCGGGGTCACCGGCCGCCCCGCCACGGTGCGGCCGATCGCGTCGCCCCGGAAGCTCTCGAGGACGATGACGACCAGATGCCTGGGCCGGGCCGGAAGCTTCAGCACCGGTGCCGGCTCGGCGCCCCCCGTGAAGCGGAAGTCGCCGCCGAACCCGTCCTCGTCGATGCCGTTGCCCGGGATGTCGAGCGCCAGCGGGTGCCGGGCCGGATCGAACGGGGCGGGGTCGCGCTGGGCGCTGAACCAGCTGTAGCCGTCGCGATCGAAGTCGGTCAGCGTCCGGAGGCCGCGGTTGACGGTGGCGAAGGCGTTGAACCGGGAGAGGCCGTAGCGCGCGTCGGGCCGCCCGTCGGCGGCGAGCGCGAGCGGTATGGCGAGCAGGAGCAGGCCGGCGAGATGGCGCCAGCCGAGCGGGTCCTCGCCCCGCTTCCAGTCCGGCAGCCAGCGTTTCACCAGCGCGAAGCAGGCCAGATAGGCGAGCGCCGCCCCGCCGGCGGCGAGGCCGAGCAGGACTGCCTCGTCGAGCACGTAGAGGGCCGCCGTCGCGAGGCTTCCGCCGCCGAGGTTGCGGATCAGCTCGAACCCCATCGCGTCGCTGAAGTACGCGAGCGCCTCGAACTTGGCGACGAGCAGCGCGCAGCCGATCCCGACGGTGAGGAACAGGAAGTTGAGGACGAACAGGGCCTGCCCCGCCCGCCGCCCGTGAAAGGCCCGAAGGACGAGGAAGGAGGCGAGGATCTGAGCCGCGTGGGCGACCAGCAGGGCGGGCACGAAGACCAGCCATTCGCCGGCCTGGTCGACCACCTTGGACTGGCCGAACCCGCCCGCGAAGACGGCATGCTTGCGCTCGACCAGCGCCGCCTCGAAGGCGAGCGTGACGACGAAGGCGAGGGCGATGGCCCACCAGGGCTTGAGGCGCGACATGACTGGAAAGCGGCCTAGCAGGCGGGGCTTGAGATTTGGTTGCGGCCTTCCGGGTCGTCCGCCGCTCGAATCGCTTCGTCGCCTTCCCGCCCGGGCGGCGCAACTTCCGGCGCCGCCGCCCATTACCCCTTCGGCCGCCCAAGGCGCGGCCTCCCCCACAGGAGAAGCGTAAGATGAGTATCTTCGGCAAGATCCGCGATGCGATTTTCGGCCGTGCCAAGGCGGCCCAGCCGCAGGCGCAGGCGCAACCGCAGGCGCAGCAGCCCGGCACGCCCGCCATGCCCCAGATCAAGCCGGCCGCCGCCGCGCCGGCCCAGCCGGTCGACGTCGACGTCGACGCGATCCTCGCCGACCTCGCCTCGAAGAAGGGCGAGAAGCTCAACTACCAATCCTCGATCGTCGACCTGATGAAGCTGCTCGACCTCGACGCCAGCCTCGCCAACCGCAAGGAGCTCGCCACCGAGCTCGGCTATACCGGCGCCAAGGACGGCAGCGCCGAGATGAACATCTGGCTCCACAAGCGGGTCGTCGAGGAGCTCGAGAAGAATGGCGGCAAGGTCTCCGCCGCCATGAAGGACTGAATCGGGCAGGGCGGCGGCGGGGTCGATCTCGCCGCCCCCAATCCAGGTTATGGCGCACGGCGCCGAATTGGGAAAAGCGCGGTTTTCGGGTCGGGCGGAAAAGGAAAGGTCCGGCCCATGCGCGTCCACCATCTCAACTGCGGAACCGACTGCCCTCTCGGCGGCGCGCTGTTCGACGGCCGCAGCGCCGGGCCGCTCGGCCGGCTCGTCTGCCACTGCCTGCTGATCGAGCACGAATCGGGCCTGATCCTCGTCGACACCGGCTACGGCCTCAGGGACGTCGCTTATCCCCACCGGCCGCCCCACCCGCGCATCACCCGCTTCATGCGCACCCTGCTCAACATCCGGCTGCGCGAGGCCGAGACGGCGGTGCGCCAGGTCGAGGCGCTCGGCTTCAGCGCCGCCGACGTGCGCCACATCGTCCTCACCCATCTCGACTTCGACCATGCCGGCGGGCTCGAGGATTTCCCAGCCGCGACCATCCACGTCATGGCCCGGGAGTTTGACGAGGCGACCGGGCCGCGCCGCGGCTTCGTGCCGCGCAACCGCTACCGCCCGTCGCAGCTCGACGAGGTGCGCGACTGGCAGCGCTATGCCGGCCCGTCGGGAGAGCCGTGGTTCGGCTTCGAGGCGGTCCGAGCCCTCGACGGGCTGCCGCCCGAAATCCTGATGGTGCCGCTGCCCGGCCACACCTGGGGCCATGCCGGAATCGCCGTCGACCGCGGCGCCGAGGGCTGGCTGCTCCACGCCGGCGACGCCTATTTCTACCGCCACGAAGTGCGCCGCCGCGACCGCAAATGCACGCCCGGGCTTCGGGGCTACCAGACCATGATGGAGGTCGACCGCGATCGCCGCCTGGCGAACCAGGCGCGGCTCAGGACGCTCTCGATCGAGCGGGCGGCCGAGGTGAAGCTGGTCTGCGCCCACGATTCGGTGGAGCTCGAGGCCTGCCAGGCGGGGCGGGCGCTCTGAGGGTCGGGATCGTTACGCCTGCTGGACTCGCAGGACGAATCCGGAGAGAAGGCGCGCCATGTCCAGTCAGCTCGATTTCTATCTGGCCCGCGCCGCCGAGGCGCGCGCCGACGCCGAAGCCGCCACCCTCGCCAACGTCCGCGACCGCTGCCTCAGGGCCGCCGCCGCCTGGGACGCGATGGCCGCCCGGGCCCGTCGCGGCGACGCGATGCGAGCCCGCCAGGAGGCGGATAAGCGCGCCCTCGCCGAGGCCGCCGCTCCGGCGGAGTAGGCTGTAATCTTCTGCGCGCACTGGACTTTGCTCCCCGGCGAAGGCCGGGGTCCAATGACTCGAGCGGTTTAACGGATCCCGGCTTTCGCCGGGAAAAGGCATCTTGATACAGGTTGCCGCTGGCCATGGCAGATGCTAGCACCAAGCCTCGGCACCCGTTGAAGGAGCGACGCTTCCTTCTCATTTCGGCCCGAACGCATGCGCCGGCATCCGCCGGCCACCAAGGTTGACGCTGCATGAGGCATTTTTCCCCCCAGACGCTGCCCCTCCGCAGGGGGATGGGCATTGCGGCCGGGGCATCGCGGCCGGACTTCAGGACCGGCCTGCCGCGCGCAGCAGAGGCGACTTTTTTCTTTTCAACCCGGACATTGAAGCCGCGCGCCATCGGGTGCGCGCCTTCGTCCATATTCGAACGCGCGCTCGCCGCCGCCGCAAGGACGGCCCAGCGCGCGTGGAGTGATCTTAATGACAATGCGCATGTTGATCGACGCGCGCCACCAGGAAGAAACCCGGGTGGCCGTGGTCAAGGGAAACCGGATCGAGGAATTTGATTTCGAATCCGCCGAGCACAAGCAGCTCAAGGGTAATATCTATCTAGCCAAGGTCACGCGGGTCGAACCGTCGCTGCAGGCGGCGTTCGTCGACTATGGCGGCAACCGCCACGGCTTCCTCGCCTTCTCGGAAATCCACCCCGATTATTACCAGATCCCGCGCGAGGACCGCGAGGCCCTGCTCCGCGAGGAAGCCGAGCATGCCGCCGAGGAGGAGCGCCTGCGCGCCGCCGAGGACGCCCGCTACGAGAGCCGCGACGATCAGGAGGACGACGGCGATAACGACCGTGGCCGTGGCCGTGGCCGTGGCCGGAACCGAGGCCGGGACGCAGACCGCGGGGAAGCCGAGCAAGCGTATGACGACGAAGGCGAGGAAATCGAGGCCTCCGACGAGGACGCCCCTGCCCCGCCCGAAGCCGCCGAGAGCGCTCCGGAGGAGAATGCCGCCGACGAGCTTCGCCGCAAGCGTCAGAATCTGCGCCGCCGCTACAAGATCCAGGACGTCATCCGGCGCCGTCAGGTGCTTCTCGTCCAGGTCGTCAAGGAAGAGCGCGGCAACAAGGGCGCGGCGCTCACCACCTATCTGAGCCTGGCCGGCCGCTATTGCGTGCTGATGCCGAACACGTCCCACGGCGGCGGCATCAGCCGCAAGATCTCGAACGGCGCCGACCGCAAGCGCCTCAAGCAGATCATGTCCGATCTCAGCCTGCCCAACTCGATGAGCTGCATCGTCCGCACCGCGGGCCTGTCGCGCACCAAGACCGAGATCAAGCGCGACTTCGACTATCTCGCCCGCCTTTGGGACGAGATCCGCGACCGCACGCTGGGCAGCTCCGCCCCGGCGCTGATCTACGGCGACAGCGACCTCATCAAGCGCGCCATCCGAGACATCTACAATCGCGACATCGACGAGGTGATCGTCGAAGGCGAGGACGGCTACAAGGCCGCCCGGTCCTTCATGAAGCTGCTCATGCCCAGCCACGTGAAGCGGGTGCAGAATTACGTCGACACGGTGCCGCTCTTCCAGCGCTACGGCGCCGAGGACCAGCTCGCCGCGATGTACCAGCCGGTCGTCCAGCTCAAATCGGGCGGCTATCTGGTGATCAACCCGACCGAGGCCCTGGTGTCGATCGACATCAACTCCGGGCGCTCGACCCGCGAGCACAATATCGAGCAGACCGCCTACGCGACCAATATCGAGGCCGCCAACGAGATCGCCCGCCAGCTTCGCCTGCGCGACATGGCCGGCCTCGTCGTCATCGACTTCATCGACATGGAGTCGAACGGCCATATCCGTAAGGTCGAGAAGGCGATGAAGGAGGCGCTGAAGAACGACCGCGCCCGGATCCAGGTCGGCCGCATCTCGTCCTTCGGGCTGATGGAGATGAGCCGCCAGCGGCTCCGCACCGGAGTGCTCGAGGCTTCGACCCGCCCCTGCCCGCATTGCGAGGGCAGCGGCCTGATGCGCACCGCCTCGTCGGCCGGGCTCTCCGCCCTTCGGATGCTCGAGGAGGAGGCCGCGCGCGGCCGCGGCAGCCGGATCGTGCTGCGCGCCGGGCGCGAGGCGGCGGTCTACGTGCTCAACAGGAAGCGGGGCGAGATCGGCGAGATCGAGTCGCGCTACGGAGTCGTCGTCGAGGTGCTGATCGAGGAGAGCTTCGAGGGCGCCAAGATGGCCGTCGAATCGTTCGGCCCGCCGCCCGTGGCGCGCCCGCGCGTCGAGCGGATCGTCGAGCCCGAGGTGGACGAGGAGGAGATCGCCGAGGAGCTGGACGAGGAGGAAGAGGAAGAAGCCGTCGAGGCCGAGGCCGAGGCCCGTCCCCGTCGCCCGGAGAATCGCGAGCAGCGCGAGCAGCGCGAGGAGAGCGAGGAGCGCGGCAGGAAGCGCCGGCGCCGGCGCGGCCGCCGCGGCGGCCGTCGGAGGGACGGCGAGGAAGGCGGCGAGCCGCTGGCCGGCGAGCCGGAGGGCGTGACCGAGCCGGTCGAGGCGGAAGCGCCGCCGGCCGAGGAAGCCGAGCCCCAGCCCGTCCCCGAAGTCGCCGCCGAGCCGGCCCCCGAGGCCGAGGAGAAGCCCAAGGGCCGCCGCCGCCCGCGTGCCCGCAAGAAGGGCGAGGAGGCCCCCGCCGAGGCGGTCGAAGCCGCCGCCGAGCCCGAGCCGGAGGCCGCCCCGGCCGTCGAGCCGGAACCCCTCGCCGAGGAGGCGCCGGCTCCGGCCGCCGCCGAGGAAGCGCCGGCCAAGCCCAAGCGCACCCGCCGCAAGAAGGCGGCGGAAGCCGAAGCCCCGGCCGAAGCGCCTCCCGAAGCCCCGGCCGAAGCCCCTGCGCCCGAGGCGGCCAACGACCGGGAGACGGCCACGGCCGGCGCCGAGGCCGCCGAGGCCGAGGCCGGCGAGAGCGGCGAGCCGCGACGCGGCTGGTGGCAGCGGACCTTCGGAGCCTGACCCTTGACGCATGAGCGCGCTTGCCCCGGCGGGCGCGCTCATGTCAGGTTCAGTTCCGCGACGGGATAGGACAGGCCATGGCTAAAGCTGGGCACAAAGTGGGACGGTGGAGCGCGTTCGCCGCCCGCCTCGCCTTTCTCCTCATCATGAGCTTCGCGCTCACCGCCCGGCCGGCGGCGGCGCAATCGATCCTGCGCGACGCCGAGACCGAGGCGCTGTTCGCCGACATGTCGCGGCCGCTGATCGAGGCGGCGGGCCTCAGGCCGGACAATGTCGACGTCGTCCTGATCCACGACCGGTCGATCAACGCCTTCGTCGCCGGCGGCCAGATCGTCTACATCCATTCCGGCCTGATCGCGGCGGCGGACAGCGCCAACGAGGTCCAGGGCGTGATCGCGCACGAGATCGGCCACATCACCGGCGGCCACATCATCCGGATGCAGGAGGGCGTGAAGACCGCCACCAGCATCCTCATCCTGTCGATGATCCTCGGCGCGGCCGCCATGGCGGCGGGTGCCGGCGAGGCCGGAATGGGCGTCCTCGCCGCCGGCCAGCAGGCGGCGATGGGCAAGTTCCTCGCCTTCAGCCGGACCCAGGAATCGTCGGCCGACGCCGCCGCCGCCGGCTTCCTCGCCAGATCGCAGACCAACGGCAAGGGCCTGCTGACCTTCTTCAAGAAGCTCCAGAACCAGGAATTCCGCTACGCCATTCCGCAGGACAATGGCTATATGCGGACCCACCCGCTGACCGGCGAGCGCCTCGCCGCGCTCGAGCAGACGGTGAAGAACGCGCCGGGCTGGAACCAGGCCACCGACGCCCGGCTCGAGGCCCGCTTCCAGCGCGTCAAGGCGAAGCTGTCCGGCTATGTCGAGGAGCCCGAGCGTACCCTCGTCCTCTATCCCGAGAGCAACAAGAGCGTTCCGGCGCGCTACGCCCGGGCCTATGCCTGGCACAAGCGGGCCTATCCCGAAAAGGCCCTGGCCGAGGCCGAGAGCCTGCTCGCCGGCGACCCCAACGATCCCTATTTCCACGAGCTGAAGGGCCAGATCCTGCTCGAATCGGGCCGTCCCGCCGCCGCTCTCGAATCGCTTCGCCAGGCGGTCCGCCACGCGCCTGACCAGCCGCTGATCGCCGCCCTCCTCGGCCACGCCCTCATCTCGACCGAGAAGCCGGATAATTTCGAGGAAGCCAAGAAGGTGCTTCGAGCCGCGATCGGCCGCGACAATTCCAACCCGTTCGCCTGGTACCAGCTCGGCATCGTCTACGACCGCGAAGGCGATACCGGCCGGGCGGCGCTCGCCACCGCCGAGCGCTACAACCTCCAGGGCGAGCCGCGGCTGGCGCTGGTGAATGCCGAGCAGGCGCTGAAGACCGTCCCCACCGGCACCCCGGACTGGCTTCGCGCGCAGGATATCGCGATGGTCTCGCGCACCGAGGTGGAGCGGAAGAAAAAGAACCGTGACAAGTGACGCCGCGCCGGCCCGCGGCAATTCGGGCTGGAAGACCGCGCTTGCCGCCGGCCTGATCGGGGCTCTGATCGGCGGCGGCGCCGTCGCCTACGGCTCGCGCCAGTCGGTCCGCGACTATCTGCTCCAGAATCCCGAGATCCTGCCCGAGGCGATGGACGTGCTCCGGGCCCGGGAGGCGGCGAAGGTCGTCTCGGCCAACCGAGCGGCGCTCGAGACTCCGTTCGCCGGCGCGTGGGCCGGCGCGGCCGACGGCGACGTAGTCTTGGTCGAATTCTTCGATTATGCCTGCGGCTATTGCCGCAAGAGCAATGCCGACGTCGACCGGCTGCTCCGCGAGGATCCCAAGCTCAAGGTGGTCTGGCGGGAATGGCCGGTGCTCGGAGCCGACAGCGAAGCCGCCGCCCGGGCCAGCCTCGCCGCCGCCCGCGCCGGTCGCTTCAAGGCCTTCTACGACACCCTGTTCGCCGCCGGCCGGCCGACGGCCGACAGCATCGCCAAGGCGCGGGCCGCCGTCGGGCTGAGCGGGGACCTGCCCGCCGCCGACTCGGACGGCGAGCTGAGACGCAACTTCCAGCTCGCCACCAGCCTGGAGGCGACCGGCACCCCGACCTTCGTCGTCGGCGATCAGATCTTCCAGGGCGCCGTCGGCTACGAGGCGCTGCGCGACGCGATCCGGGAGGCGCGGGAAAGCAAGAGCTGAGGCTCCCCGGCGAAGGCCGGGGCCCAGTCTCGCGTGGGAATCTGGGCCCCGGCCTTCGCCGGGGAACTAACCTCGCTTGGAAACCACCGCCTCCCCCGCCATAGTCGCTCGCATGCAGCCCTATCTCGACCTCCTCTCCCGAATCCTCGCCGAGGGCGCCGAGCAGCAGGACCGCACCGGAGTCGGCACCCTCTCGGTGTTCGGCCACCAGATGCGCTTCGACCTCGCCGACGGCTTCCCGCTGCTGACGACCAAGAAGCTGCACCTGCGCTCGATCGTCATCGAATTGCTCTGGTTCCTGCGCGGCGAGACCAACATCGCCTGGCTGAAGGAGAATAGGGTCCGGATCTGGGACGAATGGGCGGACGAGGGGGGCGAGCTCGGCCCCGTCTACGGCAAGCAGTGGCGCGACTGGGAAGGACCGGACGGGGTCCATGTCGACCAGATCGCCAACCTCATCGACCAGATCAAGCGCGACCCCGCCTCGCGCCGCCAGATCGTCTCGGCCTGGAACCCGGCGGAGATCGAGCGGATGGCGCTCGCCCCCTGCCACTGCCTGTTCCAGACCCAGGTGGCGCGCGGCCGGCTCAACCTCCAGCTCTACCAGAGGAGCGCCGACGCCTTCCTCGGAGTTCCGTTCAACATCGCCAGCTACGCCCTCTTGACCCACATGCTCGCCGAGCAATGCGGGCTCGAGCCGGGCGTGTTCGTCTGGACCGGCGGCGACTGCCACCTCTATTCGAACCATCTCGACCAGGCCCGGCTCCAGCTGACCCGGGAGCCGAAGCCGCTGCCCAGGCTCAACATCCTGCGCAAGGCCGAGGCGATCGACCAATATCGGTACGAGGATTTCGAGATCGTCGGCTACGAGGCCCATCCCCACATCAAGGCCGAGGTGGCGGTATAGGGTCCTAGACCATCACCCCGGACTTGAGCCGGGGTCCACCTTCCTGTGAGGTGCCGCCACACAGAGCCAGGTGGATGCCGGATCAAGTCCGGCATGACGAAAGTACAAGATCTACTCCCCCATCTCCTCGGCCGTGATCGGCCTGTAGTCGCGGCGCCAGTAGGGCGCGCCGCGCTTCACGGTCAGGACGACCGAGCGCCACTGCGCCCTCCCCGCCAGCGGGTTCTCGCTCAGGAAGGCGATGTTGGCGAGCTTGCCCGGCTCGATCGCGCCGAGCTCGCCTTCCCGCCCCAGCGCCCTGGCCCCGTTCACCGTCGCCGCCCGAAGGACCTCGAGCGGCGGCAGGCCTGCCTTGCGCAGCAGGTCCATCTCGTCGAACACCGCCGGCCAGGGGCTCGCCGTCGGCGCCGGAGCGTCGGTGCCGGTGGCGAGGGTCACTCCGGCCGCATGGGCCTGGCCGGCGATCCGCTCGGCCAGCGCGCTGTCGCAATAGGTCGGCGGCTTGGGCTCGGGCAGCTCCCGGCGGAGCCGTTCGATGAGGTGATAGACCGAGACCGTCGTGTCGAGCACCGTCCCGCGCGCCTTCATCGCCCGGAACAGCCCGGCCAGCGCGGGGTGCGGCGGGCCGCGCATCAGCGCCGCCTGGTCGAGCGGCGCCCGGTCGTGATAGCTGACCGGCGGCACGGCGAGCGTCTGATAGGCCAGCATGCAGACGTGCGAGACGCTGTCGGCGCCGGCCTCGATCACCTCCATCGGAGTCGCCGGAAACACCGCCGCATGCGCCCACACCGCCAGGCTCTGGCGATGGGCTTCGGCGGCGATCCGCTCGACGCTCGCCGAATCGAGATTGCCGTAGATCTTGACGCCGCGGGCGCCGGTCCCGGCGAGCCGGGCGATGGCGAGCGGCAGGTCGGTGCCAGCCGTGATCGACTGGATCCAGGGCACCTTGCCCGGTGTACCGCCACGGGCGAGGTCGTTCAGACGGCCGTCGATGAAATAGCCGGGTCCTGCCACCAAGCCCGCGAAATCGACGTCCGGCGCCGGCAGCTCGCCGAAGCGGGCGGCGCGCGACAGATCGGCGAGGATGCGCGCATCGCCGAGCATGTCGCGGACGGCCGTGACTCCGCTGTAGACCTCGCGGCGGAGAACCGCCTCCGCGGCCCTTCGGCCGCGGCCGTTCTCGACATGCTGGTGGACGTCGATCAGCCCCGGAATGGCATATAGGCCGGCAACGTCGACCGCCTTCGCCCCGGCGGGGATCGGAGCGTCCGGCGGCAGCAGCGCCTCGATGGTCTCGCCCCGCGCGACGATGGTGACCCGGCGGAGTTCGCCGCTCCGCACGTCGACCAGCGTCGCTCCGCGATAGGCGATCGCCTGGGGTGGGCGTTCGGGCTGGGCGACGGCCCGGCAAGCGCCGAGCAGCAGCGCCAGTGCGGCGATCAGGTGAAGCAGGTTCCGCATCGCTCTCCCCGTGGATTGCCGGTCCCACGGTAGCGCCGCGGCCCGCCAGCCGCTAGGCGGAGGCGATGGATTCGCCCGTCACCATCGTCGTCGCCCGAGCCTCGAACGGCGCGATCGGGCTCGGCGGCGGCCTGCCCTGGCGCCTCCCCGCCGACCTCAAGCATTTCAAGGCGGTGACGATGGGCACCGCGATGGTGATGGGCCGGCGGACCTTCGAGAGCCTACCCGGCCTCCTGCCCGGCCGCCGCCACATCGTCCTCACCCGCGACCCGCGATGGCGCGCCGACGGGGCGGAAGCGGCGCGAACGACGTGCGACGCCCGTGCCCTGGCGGGCGGCGGGCCGGTCTCGGTGATCGGCGGCGCGCAGATCATCGCCCAATATCTGCCGCTCGCCGACGCGGTCGAGCTCACCGAAGTGCATTCGCAGCCCGAGGCGGACACGTTCCTGCCGGACTTCGATCCGGCGGAGTGGCGGGAGGTGTCGCGCGAGGATCATCCGGCGGAAGGCGGCCGGCCCGCCTACAGCTTCGTCAGGCTGGAGCGCAGGAGACCCCCGGTACCCTAAACTCGTTTCAGCATGACGAGGGCGGGGAGAGGCGGGTATGACTCCCTCCAAAGCCGCCGGGGGGAAGCATGCGCAAATACGTCTACGGGCTGCTCGCCCTGCTCGTCGTCGCCGCCGGAGCGTTCCTGATCCTCGGCCCGGGCATCGTCGAGGGCGGCATGAACAAGGTGGTGGCGACGCCGCTGCCGGCGGTCGGCGACCGGGCCAGGGCGCTTCACCCGCGGCTCGCCGTGGCCGATCTTCATGCCGACACCCTGCTCTGGCAGCGCAGCCTGCTCGACCCCGCCAGCCGCGGCCAGGTCGACCTGCCCCGGCTCGAGGCGGGCAATGTCGCGCTCCAGGTCTTCTCGTCGGTGACGAAGACGCCGAAGGGCCAGAATTACGATTCCAACGGCGCCGACAGCGACAACATCACACTGCTGACCGTCGCCCAGCTGCAGCCGGTCAGGACGTGGAGCTCGCTGCTCGAGCGCTCGCTGTGGCACGCCGAGAAGCTGCGGCGCGCCGAAGCCGGCTCCGAGGGGCGGCTGAGGATCGTCCGAAGCGGCATCGACGTCCGCCGCCTGCTCGCCGACCGGGCCGCCGGCCGACGGGTGACCGGCGCCCTGCTGTCGATCGAAGGCCTGCAGAATCTCGAGGGCCGGCTCGCGAATGTCGACCGGCTCCACGCCGCCGGCTTCCGGATGGCCGGCCTCGCCCACTTCTTCGACAATGAGGTGGCGGGCTCGATGCACGGGGTGAGAAAAAGCGGCCTCACCCCGCTCGGCCGGCAGGTCGTCCGGGCGATGGAGGCGAAGGGGATGATCGTCGACATCGCCCATTCCAGCCACGCCGCCGTCGCCGAGATCCTGGCCATGGCGAAGCGGCCGGTGGTCTCCAGCCACGGCGGAGTGCAGGCGACCTGCCAGGTCAACCGCAACCTGACCGACGAGGAGATCAGGGGAGTCGCCCGAACCGGCGGCCTCGTCGGGATCGGCTATTGGGACGCGGCGGTCTGCGACCTGAGGCCCGCCGCCATCGCCGCCGCCATCGCCCATGTCCGCGACCTGGTCGGGATCGACCATGTCGCTCTGGGCTCGGACTTCGACGGAGCGGTGACCACCGGCTTCGACTCCGCCGGCCTCGTCAACCTCACCCAGGCCCTCGTCGACCGCGGCTTCACCGACGAGGGGATCGCCAAGGTGATGGGGGGCAACGTGCTGAGGCTTCTGGCGGCCCTACCCTAATCT
Source organism: Allosphingosinicella sp. (assembly GCA_036388575.1). Classification (GTDB taxonomy): domain Bacteria; phylum Pseudomonadota; class Alphaproteobacteria; order Sphingomonadales; family Sphingomonadaceae; genus Allosphingosinicella. The sequence continues at coordinate 4,492 of DASVRO010000044.1, read as the reverse complement.
TCCCTCCCCGTGCGGAGCATGGGGAGGGGGACCACGTGAAACGTGGTGGAGGGGTGACCTGGCACTTCGTCCCGAGATACACGCGCGAGACGGCGGAAGCCTCGGCAGGTCACCCCTCCACCATGCTTCGCATGGTCCCCCTCCCCACCGCTTCGCGGCAGGGAGGCAGTTTACCTCCCCCCTCCCCCTCTCCTATACGCCCCCGATGGAGCGGCTGGACGGCGGCTCGGCGGTTCCGCAGGCGCTTCGCGGGGGCATCGTCGCGCTGGGCAATTTCGATGGCTTTCACGTCGGGCACCAGGCGGTGGTGCGCCGAGCGGTCGAGCGCGCCCGCGACGAGGGGCGGCCGGTGCTGGTCGCGACCTTCGATCCCCATCCGGTCCGCTTCTTCAAGCCCGACGCTCCGCCCTTCCGGCTGACCACGCTCGACCAGCGCGAGCGGCTGTTCGCCGCCGCCGGCGCCGATGCGATGATCGTCTTTGGCTTCGATTCCGGGCTGGCGGCGACCGGCGCCGAGGATTTCGCGGCCGAGCGGCTGGTCCGGCTGATCGGCGCAGCGGGCGTGGTGACCGGCGAGGATTTCACCTACGGCCGCGGCCGCGGCGGCAATGTCGAGGTGCTCGGCGAGGCCGGCAGGCGGCTCGGCTTCTCGGTCGATGCCGTCGGCCCGGTCCGCGATTCCGGGGGGCCGATCTCGTCGAGCCGGATCCGCGACGCCCTCGTCGCTGGCGATTGCGATACTGCCGCCCGCCTCCTCACCCGGCCGTTCGCGATCGAGGGCGTGGTCGAGCATGGCGACAAGCGCGGCCGGACGATCGGCTACCCGACCGCCAATATCGCGCTGGGCCCCTATCTCCGCCCGCGCTTCGGGATCTACGCGGTGCGCGGCAGGCTAAGCGACGGACGGGTGCTGGAGGGCGCCGCCAATCTCGGCATCCGGCCGACCTTCGAGCCGCCGCGGGAGCTGCTCGAACCCTATTTCTTCGATTTCGACGGCGACCTCTACGGCCAGTCCGTCGAGGTCGAGCTGATCTCCTTCCTTCGGCCGGAAGCGCGGTTCGACGGCATCGAGCCGCTCAAGGCCCAGATGGCCGCGGATTGCGACGAAGCGAAAAGGAGGCTCGGCGCATGAAGGTGTGGAAATGGCTCGGTGTCGGAATCGTCGCCTTCGCGGTCATCGTCTCGCTCCTCAACGCCTCCTGGATCGCGCCCCGGTCGAAGGGGCCGCTGGTCCTCGTCGCTCACCGCGGCCTAGCCCAGCAATTCGACCGCGAGGGCGTCGGCCGCGAAACCTGCACCGCCACCCGAATCCGCCCGTCCGAGCACGATTTCATCGAGAACACGCTTCGCTCGATGTCCAACGCCCGTCATTTCGGAGCGGACGCGATCGAGCTCGACGTCCACCCGACGAAGGACGGGCAGATGGTCGTCTTCCACGACTGGACGCTCGACTGCCGAACCGACGGCAAGGGGCCGGTCCGCCAGAAGACCCTCGCCGAGCTCAAGCGGCTCGACGTCGGCTACGGCTACACCGCCGACGGCGGCCGCACCTTCCCGCTGCGCGGACGCGGCATCGGCGGGATGCCGACCGTCGAGGAGGCGCTTCGCGAGACTCCGCGGATGCGGCTGTTCTTCAACTTCAAGAGCCGGGACCCGAGGGACGCCGACGCCCTCGTCGCAGCCTTCGCCCGCGCCGGGGTGAAGATCGACGACAAGCACGTCTTCTACGGCCATCCCAGGGTCACCGCCCGGATGAAGCAGCTGGTCCCCGGCGCCCTCACCTTCTGGAAGGAGGACATGAGGGCCTGCCTCACCGACTATGTGAAGTTCGGCTGGACGAGCTACGTGCCGGTCAGCTGCCACAACAAGATCGTCGCCGTGCCGCTCAATTACCAATGGGCGATCTGGGGCTGGCCCAAGCGCTTCCTCGCCCGGATGGAGAGCGTCGGCACCAAGGTGATCCTGATCGGCCCCTACGAAAAAGGCGACATCGCCGGCCTCGAGCAGCCCGAGCAGCTCGCCAGGGTACCGCGCGACTTCCGCGGCTATCTGTGGATCGAGGATTTCTACACCGTCGGGCGGGCGCTGGAGCGGTGACTTCCCCTCCCTGAATACAGGGAGGGGCTAGGGGTGGGTGGGTTGCAACCGGCAGTGACTCTTCAGCCGGCGCACCCACCCCCGGCCCCTCCCTGCGTGCAGGGAGGGGGGCGCTTCCCTTCCCCGGCCTTCCCCGCTAAGCCCCGCCCCGATGTCCGAAAAACCCGATTACCGCGACACGGTCTTCCTTCCGAAGACCGACTTCCCGATGAAAGCCGGCCTCGCAGCGAAGGAGCCGGCCATCCTCGCGCGCTGGGCCGAGATGGGCCTCTACCGGCGGCTCCGCGGCGAGCGGGCCGGGCGCGAGCGCTTCATCCTCCACGACGGCCCGCCCTACGCGAACGGCGACATCCATATCGGCCACGCGATGATGAAGACGATCAAGGACTTCATCCTCCGCTCGCAGACCCTGCTCGGCAAGGACGCGCCCTTCGTCCCCGGCTGGGACTGCCACGGCCTCCCGATCGAGTGGAAGATCGAGGAGCAGTACAGGAAGAAGAAGCTCGACAAGGACCAGGTGCCGCCGCGCGAGTTCCGGGCCGAATGCCGGGCCTATGCCGAGCATTGGATCCAGGTCCAGCGCGAGCAGTTCATCCGCCTCGGCATCACCGGCGACTGGGACGATCCCTACCGGACGATGGACTTCACCTCCGAGGCCAAGATCGCCGAGGAGCTGCTCAAGCTCGCCGAGGCGGGCAAGCTCTACCGAGGCGCCAAGCCGGTGATGTGGAGCCCGGTCGAGAAGACCGCGCTGGCCGAGGCCGAGGTCGAATATGAGGACATCGTCTCGACCCAGATCGACGTCGCGTTCCGGATCGCCGAGGCGCCGGGCGCGCCCGAGCTGGCCGGCGCCCGGGCGGTCGCCTGGACGACGACGCCCTGGACGATCCCGGTCAACCAGGCGCTCGCCTATGGCCCCGAGGTCGAATACGCCCTGCTGGGCTGCGGGATCGACGGCCCGAACGTCGCCCGCCACACCCAGACCAACGCGGCGCTGGGCGCCTTCGACCGAGCCCGCTTCCTCGTCGCCCGCGACCTCGCCGAAGGCTTCCGCCAGCGGATCGAGAGATATTTCACGTCGCTGGCCCCCGAGGGAACGGACTTCCGCCTGAGCTGGAGCGAAGCCGGCTCGTTCAAAGGCAGCGATCTCGAGGGCGCCGTCGCCCGCCACCCGATGGAGGAGCTCGGCGGTTTCTTCGCCAGGCCCCGCCCCTTCCTCCCCGGCGACTTCGTCACCACCGACCAGGGCACCGGCCTCGTCCACATGGCGCCCGATCACGGCGAGGACGATTTCCTGCTCTGCAAGGCGCACGGCATCGAGCCGGTCTTCGCGGTCGACGCCGGCGGCTTCTACCGGGCCGACTGGGAGTGGCTCGGCGGCCAGGGCTCGGTGATCAACGGCAAGTTCAACGCGCCCGACGGGCCGATCTGCTCCGACCTTAGCGAACATGGCGGCCTGCTCGCCGCCACCGCCGACTTCGAGCACAGCTACCCGCACAGCTGGCGCTCCAAGGCCAAGGTCATCTTCCGCTGCACCCCGCAATGGTTCATCCCGATGGAAACTCGTCCCTCACCCTCAAGGGGAGAGGGACAGGCGAGCGGAGCGAGCCAGGGTGAGGGCACGGACGGTCCCTCACCCTCGGCCGCTGACGCGGCCTTTCCCTCTCCCCTACAGGGAGAGGGGCTAAGAGTGACCGCCCTCAAGGCGATCGAGGACACCCGCTGGGTCCCCGAGAAGGCCGAGAACCGCATGCGCTCGATGGTCGAGAACCGGCCCGACTGGGTGCTCAGCCGCCAGCGCGCCTGGGGCGTTCCGATCCCGCTCTACCTGCACAGGAAGAGCGGCGACTATCTGCGGGACGCGGCGGTCAACTCGCGCATCCTGCGCGCCTTCCACGAGAGCGGCGCCGACGCCTGGTTCGACGCCGACCACCAGGCCCTGCTCGGCAACGGCTACCGGCTCGAGGAGTACGAGCCGGTCACCGACATCCTCGACGTCTGGTTCGACAGCGGCTCGACCCATAGCTACGTCGTCGAGGCGCGCTATGGGGAGGGCGTCCGCGCCGACCTCTATGTCGAAGGCTCGGACCAGCACCGCGGCTGGTTCCAGTCCTCCTTGCTGGAGTCCATCGGCACGCGCGGCGTCGCACCCTTCCGCGCGGTGCTGACGCACGGCTTCGTGCTGGACGAGCAGGGGCGGAAGATGTCCAAGTCGCTCGGCAACACCACCGCGCCGCAGAAGGTGGTGGAGCAGTACGGCGCCGACATCCTACGCCTCTGGGTCATGAACTCCGATACCGCCGAGGACCTGCGGATCGGCCCGGAGATCCTGAAGCAGCAAGCGGAGCTGTACCGCCGCATCCGCAACACGCTGCGCTGGCTGCTCGGGGGCCTC
>DASVRO010000043.1:0-39644 GCA_036388575.1 Allosphingosinicella sp. | reverse complement strand
CGAGCCGACCAGCGCGCCGGTGATGATCATCGCGGTGTTGTGGAGCGTGAACCCCATCGCGGCGGCCGCCCAGCCCGAATAGCTGTTTAGCATCGATACCACGACCGGCATGTCCGCGCCGCCGATCGGCACGATCAGCAGGAACCCGATCGCGAAGGACAGCAGCGTGATCGTCCAGAAGACCCAGGGGCTCTGGTCCTGCGTGAACCAGGCGATCAGCCCGACGATGCCCGCCAGCACCGCCAGGTTGATAACATGGCGTCCCGGCAGCAGGATCGGCTTGCCACCCATATTGCCGTTGAGTTTCAGGAACGCGATCACCGATCCCGAAAAGGTGATCGCGCCGATCGCGACGCCCAGCCCCAGCTCGACCCGGCTGACAGGGGCGATGACCGACAGCGCGCCGCCCGTGACCGGCCCCAGCCCCGGCATCGGTACGATCCCGCGCACCACCTCGGCGATGCCGAACGCCACCGGGTTCAGATAAGCGGCCACGCCCACCAGCACCGCCGCCAGCCCGACCAGCGAGTGAAAAGCCGCGACCAGCTGCGGCATCGCCGTCATCGCGATTCGCCGCGCGGTGACCAGCCCGATCGCCGCGCCGATGCCGACCGCGACGAGGATCTCCGGCAACGACGCGACCTCGTGCGTCACCAGCGTCGTCACCACCGCGATCGCCATGCCGATCATGCCCAGCCGGTTCCCCCGCTGGCTCGACGCGGGCGACGACAAGCCGCGCAGGGACAGGATGAAGCACACCCCCGCGATCAGATACGCCAGCGCCACCCAGGGGCTTCCCGCGACTTCGTGCATCTACCGCTCCCCCGCCCGACCGCTCATTTCGCGACCGGCCGTTCCTTTTTCTTGTACATGGCCAGCATCCGCGCCGTGACCGCGAATCCGCCGAAGATGTTGATGCTCGCCAGCACCACCGCCAGCAGTCCCAGCGCCTTGGCGACGGGCGCCCCCGCGGCCGCGCTGGCGATCAGCGCGCCCACGATGATCACCGACGAGATCGCGTTGGTTACCGCCATCAGCGGCGTGTGCAGCGCCGGCGTCACCGCCCACACCACGAAATAGCCGACAAAGCATGCCAGCACGAAGATCGACAGGATCGCGACGAAGCTCATGAAGCGGTTCCTTGGCTGATCAGACGCGCATTGACGATCCGTCCACCCTGGGTCAGCCGGATCGCGTCGCCGATCTCGGCATCCAGCACGGGCCGCCCCGCCTCCTTGTCCCAGAACGCGCTCAGGAAATTGAGGAGGTTGCGCGCATAAAGCGCCGACGCATCCGCCGCCAGGCGCGAGGGCACGTTGCAGTGCCCGACCACCCGCACCCCGTGCCGCTCCACCACCTCGCCCGCGACCGATCCCTCGACGTTGCCGCCCTGTTCGACCGCCAGGTCGACGACGACCGACCCCGCCCGCATCGTCGCGAGCTGCGCGTCCGAGATCAGCCGGGGCGCCGCGCGGCCCGGGATCAGCGCCGTCGTGATGACGATGTCCTGCTTGGCGATATGGCTCGACACCAAAGCCGCCTGCGCGGCCTGATATTCGGGGCTGGTCTCGCCGGCATAGCCGCCAGCACCCTCGCCCTCGATCCCGGCCACCCCCTCGACGAAGACGGGCTTGGCGCCCAGCGACAGGATCTGCTCGCGCGTGGCGGAGCGCACATCGGTCGCCGACACCTGCGCGCCCAGCCGGCGCGCGGTCGCGATGGCCTGGAGCCCGGCGACGCCCACGCCCATCACGAACACCCGCGCCGCCGACACCGTCCCCGCCGCCGTCATCATCATCGGAAAGGCGCGGCCATATTCGGCCGCAGCGTCGAGCACCGCCTTGTAGCCGGCGAGATTAGCCTGGCTGGAGAGCACGTCCATCGACTGGGCGCGGGTGATGCGCGGCATCAGCTCCATCGCCAGAGCCTCGAGGCCGGCGCCGGCATAGGCCTCGACCCGCTCGCGCTGTCGAAACGGATCGAACATCGCCGCGACCAATGCGCCGGGCGCCAGGCCCTGCAGGGTGCCGGGATCGGGAGCCTGGACGGCGAGGACCGCGCCGGCGCCGGCCAGCACCGAGTCGCGCGGGCCGACCGTCGCTCCCGCGCCCTCATAATCCCAGTCGGCGACCGAGGCGGAAAGGCCCGCCCCCGCTTCGACCGCGACCTCGGCTCCGAGCGCGATGAACTTCTTCACCGTCTCCGGAGTCGCCGCGACCCTGCGTTCGGCCTCCGCCGTCTCCTTCAGGACCGCGAGCTTCACCTCGCGGCTATTCGCGGATCAGCAGGATGACGATCAGGCCCGTGATCACGGAGATGATCGCGCCCCACTTCATCAGGAAGAGGAAGCCCTCATAGCCCTTCCTGTGGGTGACGACTTCCTTCTCCAATTCGCCTTCCGCCGCCATGCTGGTTCCTCGTGCCTTGGGTGCGCGACCTCTTATCAACGCACGACGGGCGTGGGAAGGCCGCAGCGCGCGGCCGCCGCGGAGGGGGCCTCCGGTCAAGGCAAGTCCCCATTAGTGGGGACCCCGTTTCGACTACCCGCTCTGGCCGACTTGAGCGGCGGCACCTCGAAGGCCGATCATTCGGCGTGGGCGTATCCCGCTCGGTCCGGCCTTCGGGGCGGGACCGCCGCTCAAGAGGAGTTACCGACATGGACGGGTATGACGAAGAAATGTTCGACGATCTCGCCATCGATGAGGCCGAGGGCAGTGCCGATCAGGGGGACGAGATGGACGAGCTCGACGAGCTCGACGGCGGCGACGAGATGGACGAAGCCGACGAGGGCGACGAGACCGACGCCTATGACGAGTTCGACGAGGGCGACGAGAGCGACGCCTATGACGAGTTCGACGAGGCCGACCAGTGGGACGAGACCGACGAAGGCGACGAATCGCCCGCGTCGCCGGCGCAAAGGCTCGACCGGGTGATGGCCCACGCGCTGGCCGCCGAGGATACCGACGAGTTCTTCCGGCGGATCGCCCGCGGCGTCCGCCAGGTCGCCCAGGTCGCCCGGCGGGTGGCGCCGGTCGTCGGGCGGATCGCCCGCGCCGCCGCGCCGATCGCCGGCATGATCCCCGGGCCGTGGGGCGCCGCGGCGCGCGTCGCCACCAACGTGCTCGGCCGGCTTCGCGCCGACGAGGCCTCGGAAGAGGAAGTGCTCGACGCCTTCGCCGAGCTCGCCGTGCGCAACCCCGCCGCTCTGCCGATCGCCGCGGCGGTGGCCACTCGCCGGATGCTCGGCCCGTCGGCGGCTCGATTGCCGACCGCCCAGCGCGTGCAGGCGGTGCGGACCGTGCGCCAGGCGGCGACGAGGCTGGTCAACAACGGCGGCCCGACCGCGATCCGGGCGCTTCCGCGCCTGGCCCGGAGCGTCCAGCGGACCGCCGTCGCGCGGCGCACTCCGCCGGCCCAGCGGCCGCAGGTGCTGGCGCGCACCGCCGCCAGGATCGCCGGCCGCGGAACCGGGCTTCAGCGCCAGCTGACCCGGCCGCTGCCGACCGGCCGCGAGGTGCTTCGCCGCGCCGGCGCCGGAGCGATAGCTGGAGCCGCCCGTGGAGTCGCCTCGGCCTATGGCGGCGGCGGCTATGGCGGCGGCGGCGGCGGTCGTCGGCGGCGGATCGTCATCCGCGGCCCGATCAGGCGCATCGTCATCAGCCGCTGATCGTCACGCGAGGCACAGGAAGGATCGCGGCGATGCGTGCGGGCTCTTCAACCAGGCGGTTCCTGGACACCAAGCTCACGGCCCTCAAGGCCAGGGCGCGGCGCCTGAACCGCCTGACTCCGCGGCGGATCGGCCTCCGCCCGGAGGATCTGCCCTACGCGCCGCCGCGGTCCCACTTCCACGCCGCCAATGCGCGGCTGGCCAGGATCGCCCGCTCGATCGAGCGCCATATCGTCCAGATCGAGCGCGGCTGGCCGCCCGCCAGCGCCAATGCCGCCCTCACCCAGATGGCGCTGCTCGACCGCCGGGTCGACCGGCTTCGGCGCACGTTCGGGATGTTCTTCGAGATGATGTCGCAGCGCGGCTCCGCCTTCGCCCCCGCCCTGGCCGCCCACGATGCCATCGCGCTCGATTGCTACGCCGCGGTCCGCGCCGCCCTGCCGGGCGTGTTCACCGGACCGCTGCTGAAGCCGCTCACCTACATGGAACACGGCTATTCGCCGGCGACCCAGCGGCGCGGAGTCTCGCTCACCCGCCTGCTCGGCGACAGCAATCCCTTTCCCGTCATCCGGGTGCCGTGGGACCGGGACAATCCCTGGCAGCCCGTCTTCCTCCACGAGGTCGCGCACAACCTCCAGGCCGACATGGGCCTGTGGCAGGAAAATGCCGGAGCGGTCGCCAACCGGCTCGCGCAGATGCGCTTCGACCCCCTCGTCGTCACCATCTTCCGCCGCTGGCACAAGGAGATCTTCGCCGATCTCGCCGCCCTTCTGCTCGGCGGCACCGCCACCGCCTGGGGGATGATGGAATTCCTCTCCCACCCCGGCGCCCGGGCGCTCACTTACCGTCCGGGCGGCGCCCATCCGACCGGCTGGATCCGCACCCTGATCCTGACCGGGATGCTGCGCCGAATGGGCTTCGAGGAGGAAGCGGCGAAGGCGGAGAAGGTCTGGCGCGGCCTCTACGATCCCGCTCGCGGCCATCGGCTGCCGCCCGTCCTCCTCGCCGCCGTGCCGCGGGTCGTTCCGGCGATCGTCGACGAGATCGCCTATCAGCCGCGCCGGGCGATCGGGCAGCATGCGCTCGCCGACGCCATCCCCTTCACCCGCGCCGACGAGGCCAGGATCCGCCGCGGCGGAATCGCGCTCGCCGCCGGCCGGCTGCCCGATTTGCCGCCCCGCTACCTCGTCTCGGCGAGCCGCTTCGCGCTCGAGAACGGCGCCGATCCCGACGGCCTCTCCAAGCTCGTCATCGAGCATCTCGCCCGCCGCCAGAGCCTTCGCAACCGCGGCGCCACGCCGACTCCAACCGCACTCGTCGCATGAGGTGAAAAGGCCATGACCGACATCAACATGAACGCCTCCTCCCGCTCACGCTCCGCGCGGACCGTCGCCGTCGACAATTTCCTGCGCAAGACGCTGCGCGTCGGCGACCCGCGCAATCCCGACGAGATCGCCAAGGCGCTGCTCGACCGCTATCCCGGCGAGGCCGACCGCGCGCGGCGGGAGCGTGAGGGACTGGCGCATTCGAGCCTGCCCGAGCTTACTCCCGCCGCGTTGATGGCCGGAGTGGCGGCGACGGCCGAGCTGGCGCAGGCGCAGGACGATCTCGAGCGCGACGCCCAGGCGCTGGTGACGTCGTCGCAGCTCAAGGACATTCGGATCGAGCTGAGCGGCTGGGGCCGGGCCGTCCGCCGGATCGCTGACGAGGGCCTCGCCGCCGCCCGGCTGGCGCTCGACGCCGTGCAGTTCGACCGGGCGCTCGCCGCCCGCAGCCAGCTCGGCAGCTATGCCCGGCTCGCCCGCTACGTGGGCACCCTGACCGACGGCGCCGGCGGCGCCTTCCGGCGTCTGGCGCAGAGCTGCGACAGCCTCGCCGGGCTGATCCTGGTGGCGATCGGGGAAGGGCTCGCCGCGGCCGGCATCACCCGGGGCACGTCGCTGGTGCGGGTCGCCGCCGGCGAGCTCCAGTCGCGCCGCAACGCGGTCGTCAACGCCTTGCGCAGCCTCGCCGGCTCGACGGAGGCATCATTCGGTGTGCAGGAATGGCCCCGCGGCCTCGAATCCTATCGCCGGCTGATCCGCCGGCTCGACGTCGGCGGCGAGGCCGAGCTGCGCGCTCTGATCGAGGAAAGCAGCCTGTCGGCGGCAATGGACGACCTCGTGGATCTTTCCGCCGGCGCGAACATCGGAGGCCTGCGCGAGCTCTCGACGGCCTCCGCGCTCCTGCTGGCGCGCTTCCAGCGCCTGATCCGATACTGCCAGAGCGTGGCAATCGACGATGTCGACATGGCGGATAACGACTCGCCGGAATCGCCGGCGCTCGCCGCCTTCAGCTCGGCCCTGCAGCTGTTCGTCGACGCCTTCAGCGGCACCGGCGGCGGCAGCCGCCTGCTCTACGTCGCGCGGCCGCCGATCGTCATCTACGGCCTATACGGCGCGGCCGGCGCGGATGCCGGCGCGGCCCGGCTGATGAAGCTGACCATCGCGCGCGGAGCGCTCGCCGAACAGATCGACTGCCTGTCGGGCTGCGAGTGCGACGAGGGCGCGCTGCGTTGCCAGATCCTGGCCGATTTCCTGCTCTTCCTGATCGACCGTTCGATCGACGCTTATGCCGTCGGCAACGAAGCCGCGGCCAACGGCGATCCGGAGAAGCGGGCCGCCACCTACGGTCACCTGATCGAGACCGCGCTCGGCATGGTGGGAGGCGAGGAGGAGGACGAGGCCAGCGTCTGCGGGTTCAGCCCGGCGCTGACCTCGGCGCTGGCCGATCTCGCCGACGAGCTCCTGTTCGAGTTCGACCTCGACGGGCCGCCATTCGATTCCTGGACGCTCGACTTCGTCGTGCCGGAGCTTCAGATGCTCTACTTCGCGGAGGGCCATGTCGAGCGGCTGGTCCGCTCCCTCTCCGCCTCGTGCCATAGCCGCTTTCTGTTCGACGGCTTCACGAGCGACGGCGAAACGCGTGAATCGTTCAACCGCAGCGTCATTCGCGAAGCGCTGAAGCGGCTCAACAGCAAACCGGGCATCGCCGATGGCATTTCCATGCCGGCGACCCTCGAGACGTCGCTGGCAACGCTGGCAAGCGGCCGAAGCGACCGCAGGAACTGAGCTGAAACCCGGCAGCGAGAGGAGCAATCCCATGGCCAACCTTCCTTCAGGCACGGAAACGACGGCGGTTCGCTTCCGCGGCCGCGTCAACGGGGTCCGCGAGCGCGCCCGTCCGCCGGTCAAGCGGGTCCCCCCAGAGTCCGAGCCGGAGCCCGTTGAAAGGGTCCGGCGCGGCGGCCTTTCGCAAGGCATTGGCGATCTCAACCGGATTCTCGACAGGCAGGCTGGGGATGCCCAACGGATTGCGAACGCGATCACCAAGGACGCCGGCGGCGGCGCCGGGCCGGGTCCGACGCCGCCGCCGGTGCCGGTGCCGCCGGTGCCAGTGCCTCCGCCGCCGCCGCCGCCGGTGCCAGTACCGCCGGTGCCGGTGCCAGTGCCGCCGCCGCCGCCGGTGCCAGTACCGCCGGTGCCGGTACCGCCGGCGCCTCAGCCGAAGCCCGAGCCGGACAGCGCCGCGCTTGCGCACGCTGCGGCTGTCCTCACTCTGGCGATCGGCGGGTTCGGCGGCGCCTCAGACGCTGCTGAGGGCGAATGGTTCAAGAAAGCGGGATTCTCCCACCTGGACGACATCATCGCCGTCACGAAGGAGCAGTTCGCCACCCGGCTTGAGAGGGCGCTCAGGCCGCTCGTCAACAAGGGGCGTAGCGCGCTCATGAGCGCCATAACGCCTGCTTCCTTCCCCTTCATCTACGATGCCGCGCGAATCGCCCAACCCGGCGTCCCGAGGAAGAAGACGAAGACGTGAGGAGACCCGCGCGATCTCCCGCGGCATCGCGCTCCGCTATTCGAACAAGATGAGGTCCGACATGGCAAACGACAGCAATGAAGTCATCCAGCGGCTGTTCCAGCGCTTCTTCCGGGACGAGCTGCCGTCCCTGTCGCCGGCCGAGCGGGCGGCGTTCGAGGCGGAGTTCGAGGACCGCTACGGCGAGCTGCTGCAGCGCTCCTCGAGCGCCTCGGCGCCGAGCTTCTCCGACCTCGTCGGTTTCGGCGAAGGGCCGGTCAAGCCGTTCGAATCGCTGCAGGTGCCGCTGCTTCGCAACGATTTCGACGAAAGCGTCATGCCGCCGCAGCTGCAGGCCGCGGCCGAGCTCTACTACATCTACCAGATGGAGCGGATGAAGCTGTTCCAGGTGGTCGGAGTGCTGAGGCGGCTGTTCCAGAACGGCCAGATGCGGATCCAGCGCGGCCCCGGCGCCCGCGGCCTCTACATCCTCGAGAAGTGGCGGCCGATCCGCTACCGCCGCCGCGACCGGCTCTCCGCCTACCGCCGGGTGTTCAGCTACGGCCGGGCGCCGGTGCCGGCGGGGGCGGTGGTCAACCGCAACTTCCACTTCCAGTTCGTCGCCTTCATGAACGCGGTCTCGCAATATTTCCGCGACCTCACCATCGGCCAGGTGATCCGCGGCGCGAGCGGGATCAACGACCGGCCCTTCGCGGCCCTGTCCGTCGTCCAGCGGGTCGGGACGGACCTGCGCTACCAGCTCGACCGGTCAAGCTACGGCAACATCCTCGCCCTCACCCGCGAGACCGGCCAGTACCTCCAGCAGATCTTCGACCTGCTCGATGCGCCCGACATCAAGCGCTCGTTCGACGCCAACACGAAATGGGACGTGATCGAGGCGGTGTCGACCCGCCACCTCGGCGGCGCCGCCGACATGTCGCAGCGGGCGAAGATGGGCGAGGCCGGCCGGCGCGTCCTGCGCTATATCGCGGACAACGATTTCCGCACCGGCCTCGACTCCGCCACCTTCGAGGCCGACGCCCGGGTCATCGGCAGCCAGGCCGAGGCATGGCTGGCCGCCTACCGGATGACTCCGGAAGGCCGGCGCTTCGCGGCGACCGATCTCGATCGCCTGTCCTGGTCGCCCGGCCTCAGCGCCCGCGCCGCCACGCGCGTCGCGGCCTGACGGGCCGGAAGGGCTGGCGATGGGGCCGCAGCTTCCCGTGTCGGTGCGCTTCGGCGCCGGGCCGCCGGCGGTGATCGTGGACGCGAGCCTCGCGCTCTCGCCCGCGGGGCTGCTGGCGGCGCTGGCGCTGGCCCGCACCGCCCAGGTCTGGCTGCCGCGCGGACTCTACACCCTGCTCGACAACGACGCCCATTATCGCGGCCGACCCGAGGCGATCGGCGGACTTTGGCTGGACGCGCAGGGGCGGCTTGCCCTCGTCGAGGCGATGGCGGCGGAGCTCGATCCGTGGCGCCGCGCCTGGCAGAACGGCCGGCTGTCGTCGCGAGTCCATTGGGTCGGCGATGCCCAATATGAAAGCGTCCTGCCCAACCGCTCGGACAACGGGCTGCTGCCGCGCTTCGAGACGATCTGCGCCGCCTTCGACCGCCGCCGCCGCGACTCCGCCGCCGCGCCGCTCGAGGAATGCGCCCGCGACGTCTGTGCGCTCGCCGCCGCCCTCCAGCCCGAGCCGGCCTATATCCTCACCCTCGGCGCGGCCGACGGCGGCCCCCCGCCCCTCTTCGCCTTCCTCGCCGCAAGCGGCATCCCGGTGCACGAGCGACCGTGGACGGCGCAGGACCATATCGGCTTCGCTCTGGCTCCGGCGCTGGCGCCGCTGGCGGCGAGCGGGACCGCCGCCGCCATCGTCCAGGTCGTCGCTCCGGTCGCGGTCGCGATCGGGGAAGGCTGGGGCGATTCCGACTGGGAGGAGATGGACGAGGCGGAGGAATCCGGCGCCGGCGGCCCCGACGATCCGTGGCGCGGCGCAAGCGCGCTGTGGCGTCCGTTCGCCGCGCTCGAGGCGGCGGCATGAGGCACGATCCAATCCTGCGGCGGCGAACCGGCCTGCGCACCAATGCGCGCGAGCTGGTCATGATCAGCGTCGCCGGCGAGGTCGCGCCTCCCACCGAGCGCGGGTCGCCCTGGCGGATCGGCTATGACGGCCGCCCGCGCGCCCTTCCCGGCACCGGCGGGATCGTCCTCAACCACCGAATGGGCGATCCGGCCGTCGGAATCGCCGGCGACCATGTCGAGCCGGGCGTTTCGATCCGGACCGAGCGCCGCGCCCTCGGCAGCGCCGACGCCGCCAACCAGGCGCTGCAGAGCCTGTCGTGCGTCGGCAACCACGCCGTCGTGACCAGCGGCCGGGCCGCCGGCGCCCGCGGAGTCGTCACCGGGAAGCATGGCGGAGTCGATTACGTGCTGCTCGATTTCCCGCTCGAGGTGATGAGGCGGATGAAGATCGGCGATCAGGTCCAGATCTGGGCCTATGGAATGGCCCTCAGGCTGATCGACTATCCGGACATCGCCGTCTGGAACTGCTCGCCGCGCCTGCTGTCGCGCTGGCGGCCGCTCGAGCGGGACGGGCGCCTCCATGTCCGGGTCACCCATCGGGTGCCGGCGCGCGTGATGGGCTCGGGCCTCGGCCGCAACAACGTCCATCGCGGCGACTACGACATCCAGCTTTCCGATCCCGAGATGGTTCGGCGGCATCGCCTCGGCACCCTTCGGCTCGGCGACATCGTCGCCATCCAGGACGCCGACAACCGCTTCGGCCGCTCGCGGCTCGAAGGCAGGGTCGCGATCGGGGTCGTCGTCCACGGCGAGAGCACCGTCGCCGGCCACGGCCCCGGAGTCGTCACCTTGCTGTCGGGGCCGGCGGACCTGCTGCGCGCCGACATCTGCCCTAAGGCCAACATCGCCCATTATCTCGGGATCCGGACTCCGCGCCCGGCGCGGGCGGCGGTGCCGCTCCCGGAGCGCGAGCGGCGCGAGGAGCGCGACGCGCGGCGAGTCCGCCGCCAACCGTCCGGAGGTCCCGATGCATTCCCTCGATGAACGGCTCGACCGGCTCACCGACGAGGCCGCCCGGCGGCCGGGTCGAGGCGAGCGCTGCGGCTGCAGATGCGGCTGCGCGACCTGCGGGGATCGGGGCGCCGACGAGGCGGCGCGCCGGCCGCCCCGGGCCGCCCGCCGCCAGACCTCGCCGCGGGCGCGCGGCCCGCAGCTGCCGGGCTGGCGAGGCTGGAGCGCGCCGGTCTCGCTGCGCGACATCGAGCAGGCGCGCTCCGACCAGCGCGCCGGCCGGCCCGTCCCGCCCCATCTTCGGCCGTTCCTGCAGCCCGGGCCGCAGGTCTACCGGCTGACGCGCGCCGGAGTCGACCGCGACCGGCCGCTCAACATCGGCATGACCAAGAACAACAATTCGATCGCCGACCGGGTCCACGAGCATCATCGCCAGCCGAGCCGCGGCGACCGCCCGGTCCACGACGCGATCCGCAACCTCCATCCGGGCCAGATCCTCGTCCAGGCCGCACAGCTCGACCGCCGCGGAATGCACCCGCGCCGGGCCAAGAATTACGAGGGATGGCTCCAGGACCGCGAGCGGCCCCTGCTCTACGACCCCAACAGCACGACGTTCGACGAGTCCGCGCGACGGCGCGGCCGGTAAGAGGAGATGACCATGCACGCGCCCGCCTCCGCCGCCGCTTCGCGCCGCTCGCCCTGGGCCGGTCTCGACGCCCTCGTCCTTGAGGAGATCGAGGCGCTTCGGACGCCGCCGCCGCCGCTGCGCCGAGTGCCGCCCGCGCCCGCCCCCGCTTTCGCGTCGGACGACGAGTTCCTGGTGAGCGCCTTGCGCTATCTCGCCGGCCACGCCGATCCCGCCGGACTCGTCGCGAGGCTGTCGGCCGGCTTCCAGCTCGCGACGGCGGAACCGGAGAGCCCGGCCGCGTCCGATGAAGAGGCCCCGGCCGCCGCCGCTCCGGACGAAGCGGGAGCCGCCGCCGCTCCGGACAGACCGGTCGCGGATGCCGCCGGGGAGGAGGATCGGCCATGATCGCCACCGAGACCATCCCCTATGCGCTCGACCGCCTGGTCGACGAATCCGATTATGCGGTAGTCGGCCCCACCGACGGCCGGACCCGGGTCTCGCGTACCGATCGCTTCCCGCATTCGGCGGTCTGCCATATCGAGCGCGATTTCGGCGACGGGCGGCTGACCGGTTGCACCGCCTTCCTGATCTCCCCGACCCGATTGCTCACCGCCGCCCATTGCATCATGAGCGCGCTGCGCGGCAGCCTCGGGCTTCCCGCGACGGTCGCCCGGATCCGGGTCACGCCCGGGCGCGCCTCGGCGACGGTGCGGCCGTTCGGAAGCCAGTGGGCGTCGCGCTGGGTCGCCAACCCGGCCTACGTCCGGCGCCCTTCGCCCCTTCACGATGTCGCGATCATCGATCTGCCGCGCCCCTTCTCGCCCGATCCCGGAGTCTTCCAGCTGTGGAGCCCGAATCGGGCCGATCTCGAGCGGATGCGCGGGTCCCGGCTGATTCACGTCTCCGGCTATCCCGCCGACAAGCCCGCGGGGACCCAATGGGAGCATGCCGAGCGACTCGACCGGATCACCGAGCGACAGCTGCTCTACAGCGTCGACACCTGCCCGGGCCACAGCGGCTCGCCGGTCTGGCTGCTGCGCACGCGCGGCGGCGCACCGGCGGTCATCGCCGTCCATACGGCCGGGCCCACCCCCCATGCGGGCGGACCCTGGGGCTGCCGGCCCGGGGTGCCGCTGGCGCCGGCCGGCCTGTTCAATCGCGGAGTGCGGTTATTGCCGCCCCTGGTGCAGGCCATCCACCGTGGCTTTGCGCCATGAGCAGAAAAAAAATATTGCGTCCTTGTCAATGCATTTGATCACGCCACTGGGAAGTAAGTTGTCCTATTCGTCTTGCAGATCATGTTGTGCCGCCAAGTCGAGGGCATGGGCTGTTCTGTGCGTGGTTGGGGGAGTTGCAGCTCGGGAGAGCAATTCCGTGCGTAAACGTTCCAGATTCGCCTCTTCGAGGGCGAGAAAATGAGGCTGGACCGAACCGGCTTGGCCACCACGCGCGATCGTCCGGCGGCGGCCGCCGTGCCGCAGCCGCCCAATGGCGCGGGCCCGGCGCTGGTGCGCTTCATGCTCGCCGGCCACGCCTTCGTCGCGGTCCCCCGCAGCGGGAACGCGGGCGCGGTCAAGGCTTTGCTCGGCGACCGCGGGTACGGCGCCGCGGTCGGCCGGATCAACTGCTCGGGCACGCCTTATACCTTATACGAAGCGGAGCCGCAGGAACCCGGCTCGGCGGTCCAGGACGAGCCGGCGGCGCTGGCCGAGATCCTCACCCGCCGCGAGCTGCAGATCGCCTTGCTGATCAGCGACGGCCGCTGCGACAAGGAGATCGCGCGCCACCTCGGCATCAGCGGCTACACGGTCCGCGAGCATATCCGCCGGATGTTCGCCAAGCTCAAGATCGCCCGCCGCTCCGCGATCGTCGCCGCGGTCATGCGCCAGCAGGTCAGGCTGCTGTGAAGCTCCGGGGTCGCCGGTGGAGAGGCTGGCGCACCCGACAGGATTCGAACCTGTGGCCTCTGCCTTCGGAGGGCAGCGCTCTATCCAGCTGAGCTACGGGTGCGTGGAAGGGCGGCGCTTAGCAAAGGCGCGCCCGGCTCGCCAGCCTTTATCGCCGGCCCTATCGATACGGGCGCAGCGGCGGCTCGTCGCCCGGCGGCGGGGTCTTCGGCCGGTAGCGGCAGATGTCGGCGACGACGCAGCGCCAGCATTCGGGCTTCCTCGCCTTGCAGACGTAGCGGCCGTGGAGGATGAGCAAATGGTGGGCGTCCCGGCGGAAGGGGGGCGGAGTCGCCTTGTCGAGCTTGCGCTCGACCTCGAGCACGTCCTTGCCCGGAGCCAGGCCGGTGCGGTTGGAGACCCTGAAGACGTGGGTGTCGACCGCGAAGGTCTCGGCCCCGAACGCGCAGTTCATCACCACGTTGGCGGTCTTGCGCCCGACGCCGGGAAGCGCCTGGAGCGCCTCGAGATCGGCCGGGACCTCGCCGCCGTGCTTCTCGATCAGCGCCTGCGACAAGGCGATGACGTTCTTCGCCTTGGTGTTGAACAGGCCGATCGTCTTGATGTGGCGCTTCAGCCCTTCCTCGCCGAGCGCGACCATCGCCTCCGGCGTGTTCACGGTCTCGAACAGTTGGCGGGTGGCGAGGTTGACGCTCGCGTCGGTCGCCTGGGCGGAGAGCACCACCGCGACCAGCAACGTATAGTCGTTCACATATTCGAGCTCGGTTTCCGGGCTCGGCGTGCGATCGTGCAGCCGCCGGTAGAGTTCCGCGATTTCGGCCCTGGTCACTTCAGCCCCAGCACGTCCGCCATTGTGAAGCGGCCCGCCGGCCTGCCGACGAGCCACAGGGCCGCCTCGATCGCCCCGCGGGCGAAGATCGCCCTGCTCTCGGCGCGGTGGCCGAGCTCGAGCCTTTCGCCTTCGGCGGCGAAGATGGCGAGATGCTCGCCGGCGACGGAGCCGCCGCGAAGCGCGGCGAAGCCGATCCGGCCCGGCTCGCGCGGTCCGGTGATCCCGTCGCGGCCGCGCTCCGCCACCGCGTCGAGAGCGACTCCCCGGCCGTCGGCGGCGGACCGCCCGAGCATGAGCGCGGTCCCGGACGGGGCGTCGGCCTTCATCCGGTGGTGCATCTCGACGATCTCGAGATCCCAGTCCTCGCCGAGCCGGGCCGCGGTCTCGCGCACCAGATGGGTGAGCAGGTTGACTCCGAGCGAGGTGTTGGCGGCATGGATCAGCGGGATCTCGGCCGCCGCCTCGTCGATCAGCCGGTGATGCTCGTCGCCGAGCCCGGTCGTGCCGATCAGGATCGGCTTGCCGGCGCGGCGCGCCTGGCGGAGATGCTCCTCGACCGCCGCCGGGGCCGAGAAATCGACGAAGACGTCGGGATGATGCTCGGCGACCCGGACGTCGTCGCGAAGCGCCGCCGCTTCGGCGATCGCCTGCCCCATCCGCCCGCCGGCGCCGAAGATGGAGATGCCCGTCACCCGGCTTCCATGCGGGAGCGGCCCGAATATCGCAACCGCTACAAAGCGTCTTCGAACCTTGGCCGACGCTCGACTAGACCGCTAAGGCGGTTCGATGCGTGAAGCCTCGAGCATCGTCGTGCTGACCGGCGCCGGAATCTCCGCCGAGAGCGGGCTCGCCACCTTCCGCGGGCCGGACGGCCTTTGGGAGGGCCACCGGGTCGAGGACGTGGCGACTCCGGAGGCGTTTCGCCGCGATCCCACTTTGGTCCAGGCGTTCTACGACGCCCGCCGCCACCGGCTGAAGAGCGTCGAGCCCAATGCCGCCCACCGCGCCCTCGCCCGGCTCGATGCCGAATGGCGCGGGGAGCTGCTCATCGTCACCCAGAATGTCGACGACCTGCACGAGCGCGCCGGCGCCCGGCGGCTGCTCCACATGCACGGCGAGCTCGCCTCCGCCTGGTGCCTCGCCTGCGACTCGCGGATGGCCTGGCGGGAGGAATTGTCGAGCGGACCCCCCTGCCCCGCCTGCGGCGAGGCCGGCCGCCTCAGGCCCGACATCGTCTGGTTCGGCGAGATGCCCTACGAGATGGAGCGGATCGACCGCGCCCTGACGGATTGCGACCTGTTCGTCTCGATCGGAACGTCGGGCGCCGTCTACCCGGCCGCCGGATTCGTCCAGACCGCCCGCTATGCCGGCGCCCGCACCCTCGAGCTCAACCTCGAGCCGAGCCTCGGCAGCGTCTGGTTCGAAAAGACTCGCACCGGGCCGGCGGGGGTGCTGGTGCCCGCATGGGTCGATGAGGTGCTGGCGGCAGGATGAAGTCCGAGGCAAGCTCGGGCCTCTCAGTTCACTCCGCCATTCCGAACAGCTGCGCGCTCACCGAAGGCGTCGCTCCGCCCGCCTCGATCAGCTGCAGGACGAGGACCTGCCCGTCGACCGGCGCCTTGAACGTCTCGACCGTCACGCCCGGAAGCTTGGCGCCGGTATGCGGCGCGGGCTTGAAGTCGAGGCCCGTCCAGGCTTTGGCCTCGCGCAGCCTGGCAAGGGCGGCGGAGCGCTTGTCGCCGACGATAACGACGGTGCAGATCCGGCCCGGGACGCCGCCGAACGCGACCTCGCCGTCGGCGCGCTTCGCGTTCACCATCTGCAGCTCGCCGAAGCGCGCGTTCGGCTGCTTGGCGACGGCCGCCGAGAAGCCGCGCTCGGCCAGCCGCGGGTCGGTCAGCGGGAAGGCATTGGCGAGGAAGAGCGGGCAGAAGCCGTAGGCGAGGTCGCCGGCGATCTCGGCGACGTCATAGGTGCGCGGCTGGGCGGAAGCGCTTGGCGCGAGCAGCAGCGCGCAAGCGGCGGCGGTAAGGCGAAGACGCATTGCAGGCCCCCTTTTCGAATAAGCCAGTGTAGCCCGGATGCGCCGCGAGGAAAGGGCGGTCATTCCACCCAGTCGAGGCCGATCTCGCGGTAGAGGCCGCGGTCCTCCTCCCAGTCCGGCTTGACCTTGACGTGGAGGAAGAGGTGGACCTTGCGGCCCATCAGCGCCTCGAGCTCCTTTCGGGCCGCCTCGCCGATCGCCTTGATCCGGCTTCCGCCCTTGCCGAGCACGATCGCCCTCTGGGTCGCTCGGCCGACCAGGATCTGCTGGTGGATGGCGACCGAGCCGTCGCGGCGCTCCTCATATTTCTCGGTCTCGACCGCGCTCGCATAAGGGAGCTCGGCGTGAAGCTGGAGGTAGAGCTGCTCGCGGGTGACCTCCGAGGCGGCGAGGCGCTCGCTGGCGTCGGAGACCTGCTCCTCGGGGAAATGCCAGGGCCCTTCCGGGACCCGCGCCGCCAGCGCCGCCTTGAGGTCGGCGACTCCGTCGCCGGTGCTGGCCGAGATCATGAAGATGTTGTCGAACGTGCCTCGCAGCGTCAGTCGCGAGGCGAGGGTGAGGAGGTCCTCCTTGCGGACGAGGTCGACCTTGTTGAGGACGAGGATCTTGGGCTCGCGGCGGCTCTCCAGAGCCTCCAGCATCGCCGATAATCGCCTGGAATCGCCAGTCTTCGCATCGACGACGAGGGCAATGAGGTCGGCATCCGCCGCTCCGGACCAGGCCGCCGCCACCATCGCCCGGTCGAGCCTGCGCTTCGGCTCGAAAATCCCCGGCGTGTCGACCAGCAGGATCTGCGCCTCGCCCGCGATCGCGATCCCCATCAGCCGCGTCCGGGTGGTCTGCGCCTTCGGGCTGACGATCGCGATCTTCTGCCCGACCAGCGCATTGACCAGGGTCGACTTGCCCGCGTTGGGCGCTCCGACGACGGCGACGAGGCCGCAGCGGGTGGGGGAATCCGGAATTGCCAAATGGGGTCCTTCGATACGGGCCTTCGCCAGGCTCAGTCCCTACTCAGGATGAGCGGTGGAGTCATGTCTGTGCCGCTCATCCTGAGTAGCCGCTGAGCGAAGTCGAAGCGGCGTATCGAAGGACGTCATTTGAGCTGCTCCAGAAGCTTCGCCGCCGCCGCCTTCTCGGCTTCCTGCTTGGACGCGCCCTCGGCGCTGGCCGAGCCGACGCCCCTGATCTCGACCTCGACGACGAAGGTCGGGGCGTGCTGCGGCCCGGTCCGCTCGGCGAGGCGGTAGGCGGGCGGCTTCTTCTCCTGCGCCGCCGCCCATTCCTGGAGCGCCGACTTGGGATGCTGAGGCGCCCGGTCGCGGACGCTGACCCGGTCGCCCCAGGCGCTTCGGACGAAGGCGATGGCGGCGTCGAGGCCGGCGTCGAGGTAGAGCGCTCCGAGCAGCGATTCGACGACGTCGCCGATGACGTTGTCGCTGTCCGAGGCGCCGTCGTCGCGCGCCTGCTTGCCGAGCCGCACCCGCTCGGGGATGCCGAGCTCGCGCGCGACCTCGGCGCAGACGTCGCGGGCGACGAGGGCGTTGAGGCGCTTCGACAGCTGCCCCTCCGGCTCGTCCGGGAAGGTTTCGTAGAGCCACGAGGCGACGGCGAGGCCGAGGACCCGGTCGCCGAGGAATTCGAGCCGCTCATATTGGTCGGCGCCGAAGCTGGCATGGGTCAGCGCCCGCTCGAACAGGGCCGGCTGGCGCGGCCGGCGGCCGAGCACGGATTCGAGCCAGGCGAGGGTTTCCTTGTCCATCTAGAAGGTCCCCCCGACCCGGTCCCAGCGCGCCGCCGAGATCCAGGTCCAGGGCTTGATCCACTCGGCCGAGCCGTCGGTCGAGAAGAAGGTGATCAGGGCGCGGCCGACGACATAGTCGCGGGGCAGCAGCCCGACGCCCTGCTGCCCGAGGCTGAAGCGGCTGTCGGAGCTGTCGTCGCGATTGTCGCCCATCATGAAATAATGCCCGGCCGGGACGACATGGACCGGGGTCTCGTCGGCCCGGCCGTCGACCTGGTCGAGCACCTCGTAGGAGCGCCCGCCCGGAAGGGTCTCCCGGTAGCGCGGGTAGCGGCAGACCTTCACGCCCGACTCGACGCTCGGCGCCCTGATCTCGCCGCCGTAGCGGCACGGGCTGTTCGGGGTCACCGGCATCAGCCAGTCGGCGATCCTGACCTTGGGCACCGCCCGGTCGTTGAGGAAGAGCTGGCCGCCGCGCATCTGCACCCGGTCGCCGGGCAGGCCGATCAGCCGCTTGATCCAGTCCTCGCCCTCGCCGGGATAGCGGAAGACGACGATGTCGCCGCGCTTCGGCTCGGCCGCCCAGATCCGGCCGCCGAACGAGGCGAGGCCGAACGGCACCGAGTAGCGCGAAAAACCGTAGGGCCATTTCGCCACGAACAGATAGTCGCCGATCATCAGCCTCGGCATCATCGACCCCGACGGAATCGAGAAGGGCGCGACGACGAAGCTGCGCAGCAGCAGCGCGAACAGCAGCAGGAGCAGCAGGAAGCGAGTCGTCTCGCCGACGCCGCCCTTCTTCTTCTTCGCCTTGCCGGCCTTCGCCACGCCACTCGCCATGGCGCTCGCTTTCGCTTGGGGCGGGGGGCGGGTCAAGCGGGGGTTTGGGGGGCGGCCCTGTCGATCAAGCAGAGGAAACCTTCGCTGTCGTTGCAGACTCCCCGCTCGCAGCCTGTGCGGGCTCGGGCGCTGGGATTGGTTCACGCAAAGACGCAAAGCCGCGAAGGGGCCGAGCCTGTCTGGGACGGCAGCACTAACCGGTGGCGGGGGAGGCTCGATTCTCCTTTGGTGCCAGAGTACCGGAACGCTGCCGCTCCGGCGTTAGATTAGTCGTCGCCCTTTTCGTCCAATTCGATTTCCTCGAATTCCTGGGCGGCCATGAGGCGCTCAATCTCGCGTTTGGTCGGATAATCCTGCATTAGCTCCAGCGTGCTCAAATCCACAAGCTCGCTCGGCTCGATGGATACGATCTGCTTTTCCAGCTTGAACGCCTCGGTGCGTTCGCCCCTTAGGTTCTTTGCTGTGACCGTCACCGTGATTTCGAGCGGATCGGGTTCCGAAGTGGGCGCGATGACGCCTTCGAAATAATAGTCCTGCCCGCTGCGAAAATCCTCGCAGCTGACCTCCATTTCACGGCTTCTCCGTGCCCGTCGCGTGGTTTCAAACTCGTGCCGTCCTACGCGCGGCGGGATCAGATCATGCATCAAGTTCCGGTGCGGGTGTAGGCTGTTCAGATAATCAGGCCTCGGGACGGGGGCTGCCGGCCCCCTCGGGGAGACGCAGACAACTTTCCGGTTTATCCAACCTTCACTGGTTTTGACGGAGACGACGAGGTGATCAGCCCTTATTTGACCCGAATTCCTGACTCGGATCTCGAGAAGCCTCTGGTTAAATAGCAGCTCCAGCTTTTCGCTGAACTTCGACGCGAAGGCAGGTACCCTTTTCGAAATGTAGTTGCTGTACTTTCCATCGTAAGAACTATCTCGATCGCCTAGGAGTCCGACGCCCAAGCCGTAGGAGTCGTTGCTCCCGTTGGCTTTCCTCGGATTCTGCCGCTTAATTGCTGCTACCAGTGCCTCGGTTTGAGCGGCGTCCAAGGCCGCGATCTTGTAAATCGTTGGCGGGTCGATGTCCGACACCTCGATCGAAATCTCGAAAGTAGGCTCGTCTTTTCTGAACTCGGCAACCTGCTGCTTGAGGCGCTGAATTTCCTTGTCTTTAGGGCTAGGCTCAGGCTCCCGAAGCCAATCATCGGATGCCTGATGCACCGGCAGACTGCGTCCGCACGCATAAGCGAGCGGCTTGATATCGTGGCTTATGAGAAGGCGATTTTCGGAAGCTATGTTGCGCACGTTTAATGCTTCGGCGACGATCCGGCTGTCGCCGTCGTCCGGATCTAGCTCGTCGTAGTCGTCCCAGGGTATGCGCGAACAGGTCGCCATCTCAAGTTCAACGCGTGGGTTCGCCTCCCGCAAAATGATCGCCTTCCCCTCTATGACAGAGGCGGCAATGAGACGATTGAAGGCTCGCGCATGCGGACCCAGACGGCCGTCCCGTTTCTTGGCGTCAATTTCCTCCATCGCCTTCGGAACGATGAGAACTCTTATAAGGCCGTCTGTCGCAATCTCTTCCCAAGGAAGGTCCGCGACTGCCTTGCCTTCAAGGACGATATTGGCGTCGAGAAAGGCGATCAGCTCTTCCGTTGGTCCAGCGCCCGCGGTCATAGGTGATGTTATCGACGTCCGCGCCTCTGAGAGCAACCTGGCGGTGCCAGGCACGTAGGCTTTTTCCCTGGTGCCTGGCACCAGGGGCACCCGCGCTTTATCTCTATCCCGCCTCGTCAATCTCTTCCACCACTCTCATTAGCGCCCGCCCGAACACCGAAAACTGTCGGCTGAGATCCTCACGGTCCATCTGAGCGTATGAAAGGATGCTCCAAGAGCACTCGTAGCGCACCTGTTCTCCTTCGATCTTGGGAAACGCGACTATCTCTCCATCACAACCAATAAATTGCTGATGAGAGAGGAGTGCATCCTTCAGGACAGAGGAGGCAAGGACCTTTTGGAAATCGTCAAAAGACAAATCAGACCAAGGAATTATGAATACAGGTACTAGTTGCTCATCTCGTATGCCCACGAAAGTTGGGACAATCGGGATAGACAGAGTCCCGCCACCAGGGCGAGGACCAATTGGATAAGTGATCCGAAAGTCGTCAAATGCTTCCAAGCCCTCAATCGGTCTAAGTCTGAGGTAGTCAGCAAATGCCGGAATGACCTGAAGCGCTGCTGATCGAACAGCGGCATGCTTGATCATTTCCGCTTTCTGTAGCGCCTCAATTAGCGTGAGCTTCCCCTTAGCTAGGCTTGCGCATAGCATTTTGACTGAGCCTAAGCCGAAGTGAGGCGGATTTTTATCAAAATTGGACAGCGCAAAAAAGGTATCGTCGAGCCTTGGACGGTTATTCCTCGCCCAATTCTCTACGGACGGCAGCCTAAAAAGCCTGTTCTTGCGTCTCTCTATCTCATTCATTTGCTTTGCTGCGCGCATTTGCAGCCGCTAAAATCACGTTAGGACTTATGACCATTCCCGCGCTGGTTCGCTGCCCTGAGTACCAAACTCTGTACCAAGGGCTTCCTTCGCTATGCGAAATGTTGCGTAGCTGGCTCGCAGACTTGTCTTTGAATCTTGCGACTGCATCGTCAATAGCTTGGGATGTTTCCGCATCCACAGATACCGTCGCGGTTTCCATCCTCTTAGACTTCATAGAGAAATGCTCTAGAAGCTTCGCTACAGGCTCATCTTTGTAGATCTTCGCAGGTCCGTATACCTCGCGGAATACCGGCCCGTGATCCCAAGCCTCAGCCCGGGCCTGTGTGATTAGCTTCCCGCACTCCGCCAGCATCCTTTCGTAGATGAACCATGCGACCTTGTTGAGCCACATGTTCGTCGGCTTTGCGCCAGCTTTCCAGGCACGTGTCAGGATTTCATTGGCAACGGCTCGAATGTCGTAGTTCAGCGTTTCATAGGCTTGGTTCGTCCAGAGGCCACGAAGCCCGGTGCTCCAGTCCGTCGTCTCAGGGATGTCGGACAGGTCGATTTCGTCATCAGCAAGGAGCCTCAGATCTCGCAGTTCCCGCTGGAGTTTTTCAGATAGCTTCTTACCCATTGCTATAGGCCCTCCGTTCGGCGGGCTTCGCTTTGCGAGCGCTGATTATGCGACCGATCAGTTGCCCCGAGTACCGCTCAGGCTCCGGCTCAGTGTGGATAACTACAAGTATCACATCTTCGATGCGCGCGAGTGTTTTGAACCGATACTCATCCGAGTCCAGGTCCAGCTGGGACAACTGGCCAGGATCTTCCAGCGCTTGGACCGCTAACTCGAACGACACCTTATGCTTCCGTAGATTCTCGATCGCTTTAAGGTCGTTCCAGATCCAACAGATTTCCAGTGGATGCATGCTTTTCGCCGGATGGCGCCGTGGTTGATCAGCCGGTAACGCATCATGGCTGCGTGGCCCGGTCTATCACGGACTGATCGACATACAAGCATCTTCTCCCGACCCGAGGGCACACCGCTAGCATAGAGGAAAGCCCTAGTTCGTCCCCGTGCTCCGCCTCTCACCACCGGTCGCCCTGTGAAGAAGGCGATGGATGGCTGCCGGCTAGCATAACCCGTCGCGGCGCGCGCTGCTAGGCGCGGCCGTCGGGCTTCCTATGGTAGGGAGAGGAAAGGGGACAGTTACGGTAACTGTCCCCTTTTTGCTGTGGCGTGAAGAAGGTGGACCCCGGATCAAGTCCGGGGTGACGATTCAGGCTGATCCAGCGTGTGTCAGGGTGCCACCCGGCGACGTCGGGCTAGGCATGCCTGCCCCTGCCGACTAAGAGGCGCCGGATGGATGAGAAGCAGGCCTGGGATGCGATCGAAGCGGCCGAAAGCCGCACCCTCGCCCAGCTGTTCGCCGCCGAGCCGGACCGCCTCTCGCGCCTGACGCTCGACCTGCCGGGCCTCCATTTCGACTTCTCCAAGACCCACCTAAGCACCCCGCTCCTCGCCGGCTTCGAAGCTTTGGCGCAGGCCCGCGGCCTCGCCGGCGCGCGCGACGCGCTGTTCGCCGGAGCGGTCGTCAATCGGACCGAGGGGCGGGCGGCCGAGCATAGCGCCGAGCGCGGGCAGGGGGCGCCGGAGAGCGTTGCGCGGGCGGCGGGGCTGCGGGCGCGGATGCGGGCGCTGGTCGATGCGATCGAGGCGGAGGCGTTCGGGCCGATCCGGCACATCCTTCATCTTGGGATCGGCGGGTCGGCGCTCGGGCCGGATTTCGTCATCGATGCGCTCGGGCGCGATTCCGGGCGGTACGAGACCGCCGTCGTCTCCAACGTCGATGGCGCCGCGCTCGAGCAGGCGGTTGCCGGGTTCGATCCGCATACCACGCTGCTCGTCGTCGCTTCGAAGACCTTCACGACTCTGGAGACTTTGCTCAACGCCCGCTCGGCGCTCGCCTGGATGGAGCAGGGCGGGGTCGCCGATCCCTACGGGCGGGTGGTGGCGCTGACCGCGGCGCCGGAGCGGGCGGTCGAGTTCGGGATCGACGAGACCCGGATCCTGCCGTTCGGGGAGAGCGTCGGCGGCCGCTATTCGCTGTGGTCGTCGATCGGCTTTCCGATCGCGCTGGCGCTCGGCTGGGACGGGTTCGAGACTTTGCTCGAGGGCGCGGCGGCGATGGACCGGCATTTCCGGCTCGCGCCCGTGCTGGAGAATGCGCCGGTGCTCGCCGCCTTCGCCGACCGTTATTACGCCAATGTCCGCGGCGCCGCGACCCGGGCCGTCTTCGCCTATGACGAGAGGCTGCGGCTGCTGCCTTCCTATCTCCAGCAGCTCGAGATGGAATCGAACGGCAAGTCGGTCAGGCTCGACGGATCGCCGGCGGGGCGGGCGACTTCGCCGATCGTCTGGGGCGGGGTCGGAACCGATGCGCAGCACGCCGTCTTCCAGCTGCTCCACCAGGGCAGCCATCTCGTGCCGGTGGAGTTCGTCGCCTCGGTCGAGCCGGACCACGGGCTCGACGAGGAGCATCACCGCCAGCTTCTGATCAACGCCTTCGCGCAGGGCGCGGCGCTGATGTCGGGCAAGGCGGGGGGCGATCCGCACCGATTCTATCCCGGCGACCGGCCGTCGACGACGATCCTCCTCGACCGGCTCGATCCGTCGACGCTGGGCGCGCTGATCGCCTTCTACGAGCACCGCACCTTCGCCAATGCGGTGCTGCTCGGGATCAATCCGTTCGACCAGTTCGGGGTGGAGCTCGGCAAGGATATGGCCAAGGCGATCGACGGCGGCGGGGAGCTGGAGTTCGATGCTTCGACCCGGGCGCTGATCGAGCGGGCTTTGGGACGGGACGCGTTGGAAGGGGACAGTCACTAGTGACTGTCCCAAGTGACTGTCCCAAAGGGTAAGCCTATGCGGATCCTCATCTATCTGTTCGACGGAATCACCGCGCTCGACGCGGTCGGGCCGTATGAGTCGCTGAGCCGGCTGCCCGAGGTCGAGATCGGCTTCGTCGGCCGCCGGGCCGGGCCGGTTCGGACCGGCGACGATTTCCTCTCCCTCCACGCCGACAGCGGCATCGACGAGGAGGCCGAGGCCGACATTCTGATCGTTCCGGGCGGGAAGCGCGAGGCGGTCCGGCGCGAGCTCGGCGACGAGGCGCTGCGGCGGTGGATCGCGGCGATCGACTCGGGCACGAGGCGTACCTGCTCGGTCTGCACCGGCTCGCTGATCCTCGGCGCGGCCGGGCTGCTCAGGGGGCGGCGGGCCTCGACCCACTGGGGCGCGCGCGACTATCTGGCGCATTTCGGAGCGACCTGGTCGGGCGAGCGGATCACCGCGGACGGCAAATATATGACCAGCGCCGGAGTCTCGGCCGGGATCGACCTCGGGCTCGTCCTGTGCGCCGAGATCGCCGGGCGCGAGACGGCGGAGTCGGTCCAGCTCAGCATGGAATACGACCCGGCGCCGCCGTTCGGCGACGCCGGCCGCTTCGCCTCGGCGACGCCGGAGCGGATCGCCGGGGTGGCGAAGCTTCGGGTGTGAATCCCCCTCCCTGCACGCAGGGAGGGGAGACAGGATTTGCGCAAGGGCCCTGCCCCAGCCATATGCGCCGTAAGTCTCTCAGAACGGAAACCCGCACTTATGCCCAAGAGCTTCGACTACGACCTGTTCGTCATCGGCGCCGGATCGGGCGGGGTGCGCGCGGCGCGGGTGTCTTCCGCGCACGGCGCCAGGGTGGCGATCGCCGAGGAGCATAAGGTCGGCGGGACCTGCGTCATCCGCGGCTGCGTGCCCAAGAAGCTGCTCGTCTACGGCGCCCATTTCGCCGAGGACCTGCAGGACGCCCGCCGCTTCGGCTGGGAGGTTCCGGCGTGCAACTTCCACTGGCCGACGCTTCGCGACAACGTGCTCGCCGAGGTCGGCCGGCTCGAGCAGGCCTATACCGAGACTCTGACCAACCACAGGGTCGAGATCGTCAAGGAGCGGGCGGTCGTCGCCGGGCCGAACGAGGTCCGGCTCGCCGGGGGGCGGACCGTCACCGCCAGGATCATCCTGATCGCCACCGGGGCGCGGCCGGTAGTTCCCGACTTCCCCGGCAGCGAGCTCGGGATCACCTCGAACGAGGCCTTCCATCTGGCCGAGCTTCCGAGGCGGGTGGTGATCGCGGGGGCCGGCTACATCGCCAACGAATTCGCCGGGATCTTCCATAATCTGGGAAGCCACGTCACGCTGGTGAACCGGACCGACGTCATCCTGCGCGGCTATGACGAGACGATCCGCGACCGGCTTCTCACCATCTCGATGATGAAGGGGATCGAGTTCAAGTTCCACGTCGCCTTCCAGAGCCTCGAGAAGAGCGCGGCCGGCGGGCTCGTCGTCAACATGTCGGGCTCCGACCCGATCGAGGCCGACGCGGTGCTCTACGCGATGGGCCGCCAGCCCAATACCGAGGGGCTCGGCCTCGAGGCGGCGGGGGTCGAGATCGACGACAAGGGCGCGATTCCGGTCGACGCCGACAACAGGTCGAGCTGCGATTCCCTCTATGCCGTCGGCGACGTCACCAACCGGGTCCAGCTTACCCCGGTCGCGATCCGCGAGGGCCAGGCCTTCGCCGACACGATCTTCGGCAACAAGCCGACCCGGGTCGACTATGACAACATCCCGTCGGCGGTGTTCAGCCATCCGCCGCTCGCCGGGGTCGGGCTGACCGAAGGCCAGGCGCGCAACAAGCTCGGCTCGGTCAAGACCTACACGTCGGACTTCAGGGCGATGAAGAACGTGCTCGCCGGCCGCAACGAGCGCGCGCTCTACAAGCTGGTCGTCAACTCCGAGACGGACGAGGTCGTCGGGCTCCACATGATCGGCCCCGACGCCCCCGAAATCCTCCAGGCCGCCGCGATCGCGGTCAAGGCGAAGCTGAAGAAGGAGGATTTCGACGCCGTCGTCGCGCTCCATCCGACCATGGCCGAAGAGCTGGTGCTGATGCGCTAGCGACTCGGCGGCCGTCGTCCCGGCCGGCGAAGACACGTGGATGCCAGAGCAAGTCCACGTCAGGAATCTTCTTTACACAGGTTGTTTCGGACGTCCCGTTGCGACAGCGTTTGCTCATTCTACCCTGAGCTAAGCCTAAGAAATCATTTATACTATTGACTCACGGATGAATCGGAGGCGTTATGCCGGCCGCATCCGTGGGGGGACGTGAGTACCCTCGATGCTTCACGCGACAAGATCGCCAATTAGCTCGATTCTTCGAGGGGAGAGACTTAATGCCTAAAAAGCAAGAAAGCGGCACCGTGGCTGCCGTTGAGATCGACTTTAACGACATTCGCCTCGCCGGCGAGATCCAGGACGCGGCCACCTTCAACGGGACCTTCCCGGAGCCGGGCTCCGGATCCGGCCTCCCCGACCTCGCCGAGCCTGGCGAGACGCTCCGCGGCAAGCCCGTGCTCGAGCTCGGCACCGAGAACGTCCCGGGCAGCGTCCGCTGGCAGCTCGACGCCGGAGTCTCGCAGGACACTTCCGACGGCGTCATCACCTACACCTTCGCGACCTGGAACCACGGGACCGGAGTCTCGAACAGCCCGCAATTCTATCAGGGCCAGGGCTACACGCCCTTCACCGAAGCCCAGAAGGAAGGCGGCCGGCTCGCCATCCAGAATTGGGACGACCTGATCTCCGCGACGTTCGTCGAAATCCCGGCCGGACCGGGTGCGAGCGTCTACGGCAAGAATAACGCCGACATCGTGATGGCCAATACCTACACCGGCCCCGCCCAGGCCGAGGCCTATTTCCCTGGCCTGGTCCAGTATTTCGGCAACAAGTATGCGCGCGTCGAAGGCGACGTGTGGATCGCGGATCCGCGCATCAACTCGAGCAACCTTCAGCTCGACCCGGGCTTCTACGGCCTGCAGACGCTCAACCACGAGCTCGGCCACTCGCTCGGCCTGAACCATCCCGGCAACTACAATTTCGGGGATGACCAGGACGGCGACGGCGTGGCGGATCCGATCACGTACGAGGGCGACGCCTTCTACTTCCAGGACAGCCACCAGTACACGATCATGTCGTATTTCGACTCGTACGAGACGGGCAACGACCAGATCGACTGGAACCTGATGCGCTTCGTCTACCCGTCGACTCCGATGGTCCATGACATCGCCATCATCCAGCAGAAGTACGGCGCCGACATGACCACCCGCACCGGCGACACGACCTACGGCTTCAACGCCACGGCCGACGTCACCAACGAGGCGATGCGGTTCGAGCAGAATGAGATGATCAGCATCTTCAGCATCTGGGATGCCGGCGGCAACGACACGATCGACCTGTCGGGCTACAACAGCAACTCGGTCATCGATCTTCGTCCGGGTGCCTACATCAGCGCCGGCGGTCCCGGCGAGCAGCTGACGCTCGCCGAGATCAACGCCAACAACGCGGCGGCCGGCCTCGGCAACCGCACGGCGGCCTACGACCTCTATTTCGGCGGCCGCGCGGGCGTCAACGAAGGGATTCCGTGGTCCGAGATCGTCGACACCGACTTCGTCATGGATAACAATATCGGTATCGCCTACGGGACGGTCATCGAGAATGCCATCGGCGGCGGCGGCAACGACCGCATCAACGGCAACTCGGCGAACAACCGGCTGACCGGCAACGGCGGAGCGGACACGTTCATCTTCGTCAATGATGGCTCGGTCGACACGATCACCGACTTCAAGTCCGGGACCGACAAGATCGACCTCAGCGAAGTGCCGGGCCTCAACGCCTCGAAGGTGTTCTTCAACGCGGCCAACGACACGTTGTTCATCAACACCGACGGCGACGCCGATTACGAGATGTCGATCATCGTCAAGGGCGACGATGTCGTCGTCACCGATATCTTCTTCGGCTGATCGGAGCGACTGAAATGGGAAGGGCGCCGCGGGAGACCGCGGCGCCCTTCTCTTTGCCCTTCGCCTGAGCGGGCGCTAAGGAGCGGCCATGGCCGCCAACGACTACATGCCGGGCTTCGGCAACCATTTCTCGACCGAGGCCGTCGCCGGCGCGCTGCCCGAGGGCCGCAACTCGCCGCAGAAGCCGGCCTTCGGACTCTATGCCGAGCAGCTCTCCGGCACCGCCTTCACCGCTCCGCGCCACGAGAACCGGCGCTCCTGGCTGTACCGGCTTCGGCCGAGCGCCGAGCATCCACCCTACCGGCCCTACGAGGGCGCGCCGCTGTTCACCGGCGCCTCGCCGCACGACCCGCTGCCGCCCAACCGCCTGCGCTGGGACCCGCTGCCAATGGGCGAGGCGCCGGCCGACCTGATCGATTCGATGGCGACGATGATGGCCAACGGCGGCCCCGAGGCGCTGTCCGGCTGCGCCGTCCACGTCTACCGCGCCAACCGCGACATGGAGCGCTTCTTCTTCGATGCCGACGGCGAGCTGCTCTTCATCCCCGAGCAGGGCCGGCTGACCCTGCTCACCGAGATGGGCCGGATCGACGTCGAGCCCGGCGAGGTCGCGCTCGTGCCCCGGGGCGTGCGCTTCCGGGCGACGCTGCCGGACGGCCGTGCCCGCGGCTACGTCGCCGAAAACCACGGCGCCCTGTTCCGGCTTCCCGAGCTCGGGCCGATCGGCTCCAACGGGCTCGCCAATGCGCGCGATTTCCTCACTCCGGCCGCCGCCTGGGAAGACGTCGAGGGCGAGGTCGAGCTGGTCCAGAAGTATCTCGGCCGGCTGTGGACGACGACCCTCGACCACAGCCCGCTCGACGTCGTCGCCTGGCACGGCAATCTCGCGCCCTGGAAATACGACCTCGCCCGCTTCAACACGATCGGAACGGTCAGCTTCGATCATCCCGACCCGTCGATCTTCACCGTCCTCACCAGCCCGTCGGAGACGCCCGGGCGGGCCAATGCCGATTTCGTCATCTTCCCGCCGCGCTGGATGGTCGCCGAGGACACGTTCCGCCCACCCTGGTTCCACCGCAACGTGATGAGCGAGTGCATGGGGCTGATCAAAGGCGCCTACGACGCCAAGGCGGAGGGCTTCGCGCCGGGGGGGCTGAGCCTGCACAATCTGATGTCCGGCCACGGTCCCGACGTGGCGAGCTGGCAGGCGGCGTCGGAGGCGGAGCTGAGGCCCCACAAGATCGAAGACACATTGGCCTTCATGGTCGAGAGCTGCTGGCCGTTCCGCCCGACGCGCTTCGCGATGGCGGGCGGAGCGCTCCAGCCGGACTACGACCGAGCCTGGGGCGGCTTCCCAAAGGCGCGCTTCTAGAGCGCGCTGCCTCCATGTTGAATCGTGACCCCGGACTTGATCCGGGGTCCACCTTCTTCAAGTCACTGCAATCTGAAAGAAAAGGTGGATGCCGGATCAAGTCCGGCATGAACGAGATGGTGTGGCCTAGCGCGCATTGATCCGCCGGCGCAGGCGCTCGCCCGATTTGGCGTCAGCGATAATGGCTTTCAGCTCCGGATCGAGGACCCGATACAAAGGCGGCCGCAAGCTCGAGCTCACGACCGGATCCGTGGACACGAAGCGCCGGGCCATTTTCCGCCCCTCCGGGCTGGCGAAGAAATCGGCGGCCGCCTCCAGCTCGCCGATACTGAACTGCCTTGCATAGACGATGGCCATCTCCTCGGCCGCCTCCGGCAGGACTGCGGGCAGGTGACGGTCGATGCGGCCGCTGACGCTGCGGCGAACCAGCGTGCCGATGCCATCCTTCCGACTTGCGCTGTCCATGGTCGCCGCCTGCTCGGTGAGCGCTTCCTCCAGCTCCGCCCGGACGCCGGTTTGAATCGGAAAGGACATCATCATTTCCTCGGCGATCGGAAGCGACCGGACGAATGTCCGAGCCGCCTCCAAATGCGCCGGCTCCGGCGGCGGCGGCTGAGGCGTGTGGGCTGCCGCAGCTCCGGAGAGCCCCAAGGCGAGAATCGTGAGAAGCACAAGCGCCAAGCTTCGCATTCGCACCTCCGGACAAGTAATGTAATAATGTAACATGAAACGTGAGCGTGGAAAAGGGTCCACTACCCGCCCCGCCCGCACCCTTGTAAGAGCCGCCCATGACATCGGACGTCCTCATCATCGGCGCCGGCCATAACGGCCTCGTCTGCGCTTATTATCTCGCCTCCAGGGGCCTCAAGGTGACGATCCTGGAGCGCCGCCACGTCGTCGGCGGAGCGGCGGTGACCGAGGAGTTCCACCCCGGCTTCCGCAACTCGACCGCCGCCTACACGGTGAGCCTGCTCAACCCGACGATCATCCGCGACATGCGGCTCTACGAGCACGGCCTCAAGGTGGTGCTGCGCGGGATCGACAATTTCCTGCCGACGCTCGGGCCGGACCATCTCCTCTCCGGCCGCGACGGCCTCACCCGCCGCGAGATCGCCCGCCATTCGGCCAAGGACGCCGAAGGCTATGACGCCTATTCGGCCGCTTTGGGCTCGGTCGTGGCGATCCTTCGCGACTGGATCCTGCGCGCCCCGCCCAATGCGGGCGGAGGCCTGGCCGACGTGCTCGCGGCGCTGAAGCTCGGCAACGCCGTGCGCGGCATGAGCGCCGAGGAGCAGCGCAACCTGCTCGACTTCTTCACCAAGTCCGCCGCCGACATCCTCGAGCGCTATTTCGAGACCGACATCGTCCAGGCGCTGTTCGGGTTCGACGCGGTGGTCGGCAATTATGCCAGCCCCTACGATCCGGGCTCCGCCTACGTGCTCCTCCACCATCTGTTCGGGGAGGCGGCGGGGGTGGCCGGCGCCTGGGGCCACGCGATCGGCGGAATGGGGGCGATCACCCAGGCCATGGCCAAGGCAGCTCGGGAGAAGGGCGTCGAGATCGTCCTCGACTCGCCGGTCGAGGAGATCATCGTCGAGCGCCGCCGGGCGGCGGGCGCCGTGGCGGGCGGCAAGGCCTACCGGGCGAGGGCGGTGGCGGCGAACGTCAATCCCCGCTTCCTTTTCGGCCACCTGCTTCCGCAAGGCGCGGTGGCTCCGGAGATCAGCCGCCGGATGGCCGGCTGGGCGGCCGAATCGGCCACCTTCCGGATGAACGTCGCGCTGTCGGAGCTGCCCCGCTTCACCAGCCTTCCGCAGGCCGGAGACCATCTCACCGCGGGCATCATCGTCGCTCCGTCGCTCGGCTACATGGACCGCGCCTATACCAGCGCCCGCACCGAAGGCTGGGCCCGCGAGCCGATCGTCGAGATGCTGATCCCCTCCACCCTCGACGACAGCCTCGCCCCGGCCGGAGCGCATGTCGCCAGCCTGTTCTGCCAGCATTTCCCCTATGAGGTGGAAGGCGGCTGGGAGGCCCGGCTGGACGAGGCGGCGGACCATGTCATCGCCCATGTCGACCGCTACGCGCCGGGCTTCACAGCGTCGGTGGTCGGCCGCCTCGCCCTCTCGCCCTGGCACCTCGAGCAGCGCTTCGGAGTGCCGCGCGGCGACATATTCCATGGCAAGATGGGCCTCGACCAGCTCTTCTCCGCCCGGCCGATGCTCGGCCATGCCGACTACCGCATGCCGCTGCCGGGGCTGTATCTGTGCGGCTCCGGGGCGCATCCGGGCGGAGGCGTGACGGGGGCGCCGGGCCACAATGCGGCCAAGGCTATCCTGGCGGATCGGAGGAAGTGGCGCTGACTCAATCCTCCCCGGGCGAAGCATGGGGAGGGGGACCATGCGAAGCATGGTGGAGGGGTAGCTGCCGAGAAGTCCGCGGTTCAAGCGCGAGACGGCCAAGGCCTGCGCCTTCTACCCCTCCACCACATTTCATGTGGTCCCCCTCCCCATCTGCGATGGGGAGGATGAGCTAAGGCTCAGCCTTTCTTCGCCGGAGCCTCGGTTTTCCGGCACCTTTGCGCCGGCACCGGCGCGGGATCCTCGTCCGCCTCGATCAGGTAGAGGATCGGCCGTTCGACGTCGATCACCGAGCGGTGCTCCTTGAGCACGTCCTGGCCGATCAGGCCGTGGACGGCGCCGCCGGCGAGCGGGGCGAGCGCGTCGCCGATCGCGCCGAGGTCCGTCAGCACCATCCGCCGCTGGCGGATGTCGACGCTGCCGAGCTTCAGGCTCTCGATCGAAACCTGCCGGGCGATGCCGGCGCCGCCGAGGCCGGTGGCGCCGCCGCGCACGCCTCCCGCGCCGGCCACCCCGAATCTCGCGGCATGATCGACGTCGATCACCGACAGGTTGGCGCCCGTGTCGAGCACGAACACGCCCTCCTTGCCGTTGACGGTCGCGGTGACGAGGTGGTGGCCCGTCGTTCGCGCCTCCTTGAGGGGGATGGCGGTGAAGCCGAGCAGGCACAGCGCATGATCGACCGTCCCGGCCTCCTCCGGCCGGTAGTCGACCTTGGCGGCCTCCGGCGCCGGCGGAGCGATCATGTCGCAGGCCGGGAGCGCGAGAAAGGCGGTGGCGGCAAGCACGATCTTCATCCCGCCGCCAATGCGGTCTAAGGGACCTTCGTTCCTTGATGAGGTGGAAAGATGAAGACCCGCGCCGCCATCGCCGTCGCCCCGAACAAGCCGCTCGAGATCCACGAGGTCGACCTCGACGGCCCGCGCGCGGGCGAGGTCCTCGTCGAGATCATGGCGACCGGCATCTGCCACACCGACGCCTACACGCTCGAGGGCAAGGATTCGGAAGGCATCTTCCCCTCGATCCTCGGCCACGAGGGCGCCGGCATCGTCCGCGACGTCGGCGAGGGCGTGACTTCGGTCAGGCCGGGCGACCATGTCATCCCGCTCTACACGCCGGAATGCCGCCAGTGCAAAAGCTGCCTCAGCCGCAAGACCAACCTGTGCACCGCGATCCGCGCCACCCAGGGCAAGGGCCTCATGCCGGACGGCACCAGCCGATTCCGCCTCGGGAGCGAGACGATCCACCATTATATGGGCTGCTCGACCTTCTCGAACTTCACCGTCATGCCCGAGATCGCGGTGGCGAAGGTCCGCGAGGACGCGCCGTTCGACAAGATCTGCTACATCGGCTGCGGCGTCACCACCGGCGTGGGAGCGGTGATCTGGACCGCCGGAGTCGAGCCCGGCTCGACCGTCGTCGTCTTCGGCCTCGGCGGGATCGGCCTCAACGTCATCCAGGGGGCGAAGCTGGTCGGAGCCGCCCGGATCGTCGGAGTCGACATCAACCCCGCCAAGCGCGCCATGGCCGAGGCGTTCGGGATGACCGACTTCGTCAACCCGAGCGAGGTCGGCGCCGACAGGCTGGTCCAGGCCCTGGTCGACCTGACCGGCGGCGGCGCCGACTACAGCTTCGACTGCACCGGCAACACCGACGTGATGCGCGCGGCGCTCGAATGCTGCCATCGCGGCTGGGGAGTGTCGACCATCATCGGGGTCGCCGAGGCCGGCCGCGAGATCGCCACCCGCCCCTTCCAGCTGGTCACCGGCCGGGTCTGGAAGGGCAGCGCCTTCGGCGGCGCCCGGGGCCGAACCGACGTGCCGCGGATCGTCGACTGGTACATGGACGGCCGTATCGAGATCGACCCGCTGATCACGCACACGATGCCATTGGACGACATCAACAAGGCCTTCGACCTGATGCATGCCGGCGAGAGCATCCGCAGCGTGGTGGTTTATTGACGCCCGCCGTCATCCCGGCGAAAGCCGGGATCTCGGGGAGACCCGCCGAGACCTCTCGTCCTGAGGTCCCGGCTTTCGCCGGGATGACGGAGCTGCAATGACACTCGAGACCCTCTCCTCCGCGCGATCCTTCGGCGGCACGCAGCTCGCCTGCCGCCACGCCAGCCGCGAGACCGGCACCGACATGACGTTCGGCCTCTACCTTCCCCCTCAGGCCGAGTCCGGCGCCCCGCTGCCCCTGCTCTGGTTCCTCTCCGGCCTCACCTGCACCCACGCCAACGTCGTCGAGAAGGGCCAGTATCAGCGGGTCTGCGCCGAGCTCGGGCTGATCCTGGTCGCTCCGGACACCAGCCCCCGCGGCCCCGACGTTCCCGATGAGCCGGATTACGATTTCGGCCAGGGTGCCGGCTTCTACGTCGATTCGACCCAGGATCCGTTCGCCCGGAATTACCGGATGCACAGCTACGTCGCCGCCGAGCTCCCCGACGTCGTCGCAGCCAATTTCCCGGCCGACATGGCGCGCCAGGCGATCACCGGCCATTCGATGGGCGGCCACGGCGCCCTCACCCTCGCCCTCAGGCATCCCGGCCGCTACCGCAGCGTCTCCGCCTTCGCTCCGATCGTCGCGCCGTCGCAGGTGCCCTGGGGCGAGAAGGCGCTCGGCCGCTACCTCGGCCCCGACCGCGCCCCATGGCGCGCCCACGACGCCGTCGCGCTCATCGAGGATGGGGCGCGAGTCCCCGAGCTGCTCGTCGACCAGGGCGGCGCCGACAGCTTCCTCGAGCGCGAGCTGAAGCCGGAGCTGCTTGCGGACGCCTGCCGCGACGCCGGCATTGCGCTGACCCTGCGGATGCAGCCCGGCTACGACCACAGCTATTATTTCATCTCGACCTTCATGGAGGATCACCTCCGCTGGCATTTCGAGCGGCTGTCGGCGTGACGCGAATGACCGACACCCTCCTCCCGATCCTGATCGAGGCCGCCCTCGCCGCCGGGGGCGAGATCGAGCGGATCTACGCCGAGGGCTGCGAGGCGGAGGAGAAAGAGGACGGCTCGCCGGTCACCATCGCCGACCGCCATGCCGAGGCGATCATCCTCGAGCGGCTCGCGGCCGCCTTCCCAGACGTTCCGGTGCTCGCCGAGGAGGAGGCCGCCGCCGGGCGGATCCCGTCGCTCGGCCGGCGGTTCTTCTGCGTCGACCCGCTCGACGGCACCCGCGGCTTCGTCCAGCGCACCGGCGAGTTCACTGTCAACATCGGCCTCATAGAGGATGGCGAGGCGGTTGCCGGGGTCATCTACGCCCCCGATTCGAAGCTGCTCTACTACGGCGCCCGCGGCGAAGGCGCCTTCCGGGCGAGAGGCGGCGGCGAACCGGAACCGATCCGCCCCCGTCCGCGGCCGGAAGGGCTGACGGCGGTCGGAAGCCGCAGCCATGCCTCTCACGGCACCGCCGCGAAGAGCGCCCATCTCGGCATCGCCGACTTCGTCGCCTCCAGCTCGTCGCTGAAATTCTGCCTGGTCGCGGAAGGGACGGCCGACGTCTATCCGCGCCACGGCACCACCGCCGAATGGGACACCGCCGCCGGCCAGGCGATCCTCGAGGCCGCCGGCGGCCGGGTGATGGCGCTGGACGAAGAGGGCGGCGAGACGGGACCGCTTCGCTACGGCAAGAGCGACATGCGGTTCCTCAACCCGCCGTTCATCGCCTGGGGCGCGTAGACCCCTCTCCCTCCAGGGGAGAGGGGGTCGAGGGCGCTAGCCGAAGCTGTGCTTGATCCCGATGGCGGGGATGACGTGCTTGTTGCGGTGCCGAAGCTCGAACTCGTCCGGGAACGGGTTGCGTCGGTCAGGCGTGAAGAAGGTGCGCTCTCGGGAGGCCGGGACGTTGGTCGCATTGTCGAGGCTGAGGGTGATCGTCGTCTTGGGGCTCGGCCGGTACTCGACGAAGGCGGTGACATAGGGCTGGCGGCCCCAGGGCCGGTCGATCTCGTTCTGGCGGAAGAAGAAGGTCGGCTCGTTGTAGTAGAGGGTCGCCCCATAGGCCCATTTGCCAAGGTCCTGGCGGAAGCTGGCATCTGCGGCGAACTGGTTGAAGCCGGAGAAATACCGCTTGCGCAGCGTGTAGGGGTCCTCGACCGACGTATCGACCAGCGAGCTGTGGATGGTGAGGCGCCCGCCCTTGATCCCGAACCTGGCGAGCGGGGCGTCGATCGTGCTCTTGAGGATGAACATCCGGCCGTTGCCGAGATTGCCCGGAGCGTCGAATCCTTCCGGAGTCGGGATCCGGTCCTGGACCAGCGAGATGCGGTTGTAGCCCGCCTCGATCTTGACCACCCCGTCGCCGAGGATCGGCTGCTCGAGCGTCGCCAGGAACTCCCAGGCGCGCTGCGGCACGAGGTCGGCATTGCCGCCGTTGACGCGGTCGTTGGTCAGCTCGGCGGTGCTGATGAAATCCTCGAAGTTGAGCTGGGCGACGGTGCGCTTGACCGACAGCTGGGCATGCCAGCCGCTCTTGTCGCGATAGTCGAGGCTGGCCTTGGGCTTGAGGAACTTGAGCACGCGCTCGGCCTCGGCGTCGCCGCTCACCGTCAGCCGCGACGCCTCATAGGTCAGGCCGACGTCGAGCCGCAGGCTCTTCGACAGCGCCTTGCCGGCGTTGACGAAGGCCTCGCCGCGATATTCCTTCACCACCGCCTGGTCGACGGGCAGGTCGATCCGGGTCTCGGCGCCGGCGGCGTCGATCCGGAAGACGTTGACGTCGCTGTCGAGCTTGTTGATCACCCCTTCGAGGCCGGTCTCGACGCTCCAGCCGCCGAGGTCGGAGCGGTTCCAGACCAGCCGCGCCACCCTTTCGTCGCGCCGGTTGTCGAGATCCTGGACGATTCCGCCCGTCACCACGCTCAGCACCCGGTTGAGCGAGGTGTCGACGGCGCGGCGGTCGCGCCGGGTGGCGAGGCCGATCAGCTTGAGGCCGCCGCCCCACAGCGGCCGGGTGACGTCGCCGGCCAGCTCATAGTCGCGCCGGTCGTAATTCTGGGTGAGGCGGTCGTTGCGGACCGGCCCGCTTTCGGGGACGAGCACGTCGTTCGTCTGAACCAGGTCGAACCAGTTGTTCGAGACCCGGAAGTTGAGATGGGCGGTCCGGTTGTCGCCGCCATTATGCTCCCAGGCGCCGGAGACGAAGGCCGTTCGATCGGAAATCCGGTTCACCTTCTCGCGATACTCGATCAGCCGTCCGCTCGGCAGCTCGGTGACCACGTCGAACCCCTCCTCCGTCGTCGGGAAGGCCTGATAGCCGGCCGAGGCATTGAAGCTCGATTTGCCGCGCCTGAGCAGCGCCGAGACGGTGACGTCGGGCTCGACCCGCCCCGTGTAGGTCCGCCTGAGCTGGCCGTTGAGCGTTCCGGCGAGCCCTCCGCCGGCGGTGGTGACGACGTTCACCACCTGCGGCTTGCCGGAGAATTCGGAGCCGAACAGGTCGCCCGGCCCGACCTCGACCCGGGCCACCCGGCTCGCGGGGATCCGCGCGAGGACCGTCTCGAGCGTGTCGCTCTTGGAGCTCGGCCGCTGGCCGTTGATGACGACGTTGCCGGCCGCCTGGCCGAAGCCGCGCACCTCCTGATCGCCGACCTCGAGCGTGAAGCCCGGGACCCGCTGGACGATCTGGAGCGCGTTCGAGGGGGCGAATTG
This sequence comes from Allosphingosinicella sp., assembly GCA_036388575.1. Classification (GTDB taxonomy): domain Bacteria; phylum Pseudomonadota; class Alphaproteobacteria; order Sphingomonadales; family Sphingomonadaceae; genus Allosphingosinicella. The sequence goes on along the minus strand of DASVRO010000043.1, from coordinate 2,356 downwards.
CGCGAAATAGGCCGCCTCGTAGACCGTTCGCCCGTTGGCGGCCGCGGCCTGGACCGCCCAGGCCGGCGCCGCGGCCCCGCACAGCAAGGCCGCCGCCGCCAATCCAGCCCAACGAACCTTGCCCGCCACCCGCATTCCTTTCGACGATTACAAATGTCATCGTCTGCAAGAAGCGAGCCATGCCCCGCTGCCTATATGTGAGCGACGAACCCGCTCGACCCGTCGACAAACGACATGTTTGCCTGTCCGCTGCCGGACAGGCCTTGTCCGCAATCGGACGTCATTCGCCCGGCCGGCTCTTCCCCCTGGCCTTCCACGCCGCGACTCCGAGGTAGAGGAGCAGCCCGAGCGGCCCGATCATCATCGTCGTGAACAGGCACGTCATCAGCAATGCGTTGGAAACGCCGGTTCGCTCCGAATGCTCGGCCTCCCAGCTCCCGACGAAGAGATCGAGCGCCAGATAATGGATCCAGCCGACCAGGAGCAGGACGGGCTTGTCGAACGCCCGGCCGATGGCCGCCAGAGTGTAGCCCGAATCGGTCGGGATCGCCTTCAGGTGGGTCAGGAGGAAGATCAGGTAGAGGAGGCAGAGCGGCACCACCGTCCACCGCGCCGCCAGAACCGCCCGGCCCCGGCCGATCCACGGCGAAGCGAACAGGGCCGCCCAGCCGACGAAAGCAACGGCATGCGCCGCGATGAACCAGGTTTCGATCGTCCCCACGAGAGCCCCCTCCGCCGCCGGACCGTCATGCTGAACTTGTTTCAGCATCCAGGTCTCCGCCGGCAGAGATTATGACCAGCCGGACCCTGAAACAAGTTCAGCAACCATTAGCCGCGCGCGGCTTGTTTTTCCCAGGCTGAGCCTCTGGCGACGACGGTGTTGATGAAGATGAGCAGCTTTCGGGCGCAGGCGACGAGGGCCTGCTTGTGGGGACGGCCTTTGTCGCGGAGGCGTTTGTAGAGGTCGACCAGGCTCGGGTTCCATCGGAAGCTGGCCGGCAGGGCAGCGGCGTAGAGGGCGCGCCGGACCCGGGAGCGGCCGCCGGCGATTTTGCGCTGGCCTTTGTGCTTGCCGCTGTCGTCGTCAAAGGGTGCGAGACCGGCAAGGCTGGCGGCGGCCTCCCGGCTGATGTCGCCGAGCTCGGGCATGAGGATGGTGAGAGTTATGGCGGTCCGGCGGCCGACGCCTTCGACCGATTCGATCAGCTGCAGGCGGTCGGCGAGGTCCTGGTGAGCGAGGATCGCCTTGGTGAGGAGTGCAAGCTCGGCCGCCAGCCGGCGTTCGAGCCGAGCCACCTCCCGGGCGATCCAGCTCTGGAGCCGGGGCGTTCGATAGGCCTCCCGCCGGGTCTTCATCCGCGCCTGGTCCGCCTCGATCTGCTCGATGAGCCGGAGATGCTCGTCCATCGCGGCGAGCCTGGGATCGCGCGGCGCCCGAACGCTCTCGAGCTCGGCCGTGCACCGGGCGATCAGCCCGGCGTCGATCGCGTCGTTCTTGGCACGCTTCAGGCGGTAGACGGCGAAGGCGCGCACCTGCCGCGGCTGAAGCAGCGCTACCTGGAAGCCGGCCTGGCGAAAGGCGTCCGCCGGCCCTCGCTCATAGCCGCCCGACGCCTCCATGCCGATCCGGGTGACACCCTGCTCTTTGAACCAGGCGATCAGCTTGTCGTACCCGGCTTTCCCGTTGGCCGCGCCGAAGCGCGAAGCGCAGCCATGCACCTGGGCATCGAGACGGGCTTTGCCGACATCGATTCCAGCGGCGATCATGTTAATATGGGCCATCTTCGTCGATCCTTCCTCGTGGACGAACCCTGGGTTCAAGCAACCATGCGGATCCGATGGAGCCGTCGACTGCGATCCTGCTGAACCTCATCCCCAATGGGATAGGGTGACGACGATCCGACAGCCGACGCCGGACCCCGGGTGGCCACCCGGGGTCCGGCACTGCTCATGCAGCAAAGGAAGAATACATCATTCCGCTACCACGAGGGTGACGCTCTCGGATGACGCACGCACCCGCTCAAATGATCGGGTGCCGCTCCCAATTGGGCTTGTCGACCCTTTTGCCCAGCTTCGCGTTCAGAGCGCGCACCGTCTCGCTTCCCGTCCGCTCGCACAGGAACGGGAACACCGCATGAACGAAGCAGGCGAGCCCGCCGACGATCATCCGGACGCCGAAGCCGGCCGCCATCCCGAAATGCTCGGGATAGCTCTCGCCCAGTTCATGGGGGTGCTTGGTGAAGGGATTGTCGGCCATTCCCGCCTCTTATCGCGAGCCGGTCCGGTTCGCCAGCGATCATTAATAAAATCCTCCCCGACATTTGTCGGGGAGGGGGACCGCGCGAAGCGCGGTGGA
>DASVRO010000042.1:0-39607 GCA_036388575.1 Allosphingosinicella sp. | reverse complement strand
TCGCCTGCTCGGCAAGGGCACGATCACGGCCAAGCTCTCGTTCCGCGTTGCCGGTGCCTCGGCGGGCGCACGCCAGGCGGTGGAAGCCGCCGGCGGATCCGTCGAGGTGATCGAGGTCGTTCCGGCCTCCGAAAAGGCTGCCGCCAAGCATCGCGTGACCCAGAAGGCGCGCGCCGCCGACAAGGAAACGAAGAAGGCCGCTTCGAAAGCCTGAGCGGCTAAGGCTGACAAGCCGCGCCCACACACTATATAGGCGGCGGGGGCAAACAAACTTCCGCCGCCTGTCCTTTTTCCGGGGTCGAAATTCCTATGGCATCGCAAGCCGAACAATTCGCCGCCAACCTCAATATGGCGAACTTCGCCAAGGCCACGGACCTGAAGAAGCGCCTGTGGTTCACGCTTGGCGCACTGATCCTGTTCCGGCTGCTCAGCTTCATCCCGCTTCCCGGCATCGATCCGCGCGCCCTCAACGCTTTGTTCCAGACGACCCAGGGGACGGTGCTCGACTTCTTCAACACCTTCTCTGGTGGTGGCCTGGAGCGGATGAGCCTGATCGCATTGGGCGTCATGCCCTACATCACCGCCTCGATCGTCGTTCAGCTCGCCACCTCGATGTCGCCGGCGCTGGCCGCGCTCAAGAAGGAAGGCGAGAGCGGGCGCAAGAAGCTCAACCAGTATACGCGCTACGGGACCGTCTTCCTGTGCGCCATCCAGGGCTATTTCATCGCCGTCGGCCTCGAGGGCTGGGGGCAGGGGAGCACCGGCTCCGCCGTGCTCGACCCGGGCATGATGTTCCGGATCACCACCGTCGTCTCGCTGATCGGCGGCACCATGTTCCTGATGTGGCTGGGCGAGCAGATCACCGCCCGAGGCATCGGCAACGGAGTCTCGCTGATCATCATGGCGGGCATCGTCGCCCAGCTTCCGACGACTCTCGTCCAGGTGTTCGAGAGCGGCCGCACCGGCACCCTGTCGCCGCTGCTCATCCTCGCCGTCATCGCCCTGGTCGCGATCCTCATCCTGTTCATCTGCTTCATGGAGCGGGCGCAGCGCCGGGTGCTGATCCAATATCCCAAGCGCCAGACGGCGCGGGGCCAGATGCAGGCCGAGAAGTCGCATCTGCCGCTGAAGATCAACACGTCGGGCGTGATCCCGCCGATCTTCGCCTCGTCGCTGCTTCTGATGCCGCTCACCATCGCCCAGTTCGCCGGCAATAGGGTCCAGGGCGAGAGCACCTGGGGCGACGTCCTGATCACCGTCACCACCGCGCTCCAGCACGGCGCTCCGCTCTATCTCGCGCTTTATGCGGCGGGGATCATCTTCTTCTGTTTCTTCTACACCGCCGTGGTCTTCAACCCGGAGGAGACGGCCGAGAATCTGAAGCGCTACGGCGGCTTCATCCCCGGCATCCGCCCCGGCAAGCGCACCGAGGAATATCTCGACTACGTCCTCACCCGGATCACCGTCATCGGCGCCGCCTATCTGACCCTGATCTGCCTGGTGCCGGAATTCTTCATCGCCCGCGCCGGGATCCCCTTCTATCTCGGCGGCACGTCGCTGCTGATCGTCGTCAACGTGACGATGGACACGGTCACCCAGATCCAGAGCCACCTCATCGCCCACCAATATGGCGACCTGATCAAGAAGGCGAAGCTCAAGGGCGGGCGCGGGAAGTGAACATCATCCTGCTCGGGCCTCCAGGGGCGGGCAAGGGGACCCAGGCGGCCCGGCTGATCGCGGAGCGCGGGCTCGTCCAGCTCTCGACCGGCGACATGCTGCGCGAGGCGATCAAGGCGGGCAGCCCGATCGGCCTTCGAGCCAAGGCGATCATGGAAGCGGGCGAGCTCGTCCCCGACGAGGTGGTCGACGAGCTGATCGCCAACCGCCTCGACCAGCCCGAGCGCTATGCCGGCTCCGGCTTCATCTTCGACGGCTATCCGCGCACAGAGGCCCAGGCGATGTCGCTCGACCGGCTGCTCGCCGAGCGCGGCATGAAGCTCGACCATGTCATCGAGCTGGACGTCGACGGCGACGCGCTCGTCGACCGGATCACCGGCCGCTTCTCCTGCGCCAAATGCGGCGAGGGCTATCACGACCGCTACAAGCTTCCGAAGGTCGAGACGCTGTGCGACGTCTGCGGCTCCGAGGAGTTCAAGCGCCGGCCCGACGACAACGAGCAGACGGTCCGGACGCGCCTCGCCGAATATCGCGCCAAGACCGCCCCGATCCTTCCCTATTACGACTCCCGCGGCCTCGTCCGCCGAGTCGACGGAATGGCTCCGATCAGGGAGGTCGAGCGCGCGATCGAGGGCATATTGGACGGCGCCGCCACCTAATTCCTCCCCGGCAAAGGCCGGCGAGGAATTTGACCCGGCTCCTCTTCTGACGCACGATCCTGCGCGACCGGTGGAGCAAGTGCGATGAATCGAGGGGGCGGAGAGCATGTCGACCTCCGGGGCTTCATGAAGGGCGTCAAGCGCCGCAACCCGCACCAGCCCGAATTCGTCCAGGCGGTCCAGAAGGTCGCGGAGGACATATTCGAGTTCACCGAAGCCAAGCCGGAATATCACGAGGCCCAGATCCTGCGGCGGATGGCCGAGCCCGACCGGGTCGTCTCCTTCCGAGTCTGCTGGGAGGACGACAAGGGCAACATCCGGGTCCAGCGCGGCTACCGGGTCCAGAACAACAATGCGATCGGCCCCTACAAGGGCGGCATCCGCTTCCACCCGTCGGTCAACGAGTCGATCCTCAAGTTCCTCGCCTTCGAGCAGACCTTCAAGAACGCGCTGACCGGCTTGCCGATGGGCGGCGGCAAGGGCGGCGCGAACTTCAATCCCAAGGGCAAGAGCGTCAACGAGATCATGCGCTTCTGCCAGAGCTTCATGACCGAGCTCTACCGCCACATCGGCGCCAATGTCGACGTCCCGGCCGGCGACATCGGAGTGGGCGCGCGCGAGATCGGCTACATGTTCGGCCAGTACAAGCGCATCACCAACAGCTGGGAAGGGGTGCTGACCGGAAAGGGCATCGAATATGGCGGGTCGCTGATCCGCACCGAGGCGACCGGCTACGGCGCCGTCTACTTCCTCGCCAACATGCTGGCCACCCGGGGGCAGGACCTGATCGGCAAACGCGCCGTCATCTCCGGCTCGGGCAACGTCGCCACCCACGCCGCCGAGAAGATCGTCCAGCTCGGCGGCAAGGTGCTCACCCTTTCCGACTCGGAAGGCTTTATCCACGATCCGGACGGGATCACCCAGGAGAAGATCGACTGGGTCAAGGCGCACAAGACCAAGCGGCGCGGCCGGATCTGCGAATATGCCGACGAATTCGGGGGCGCGACCTTCCACCCCGGCGGGCGCCCCTGGGGGGTCGAATGCGACATCGCCTTGCCCTGCGCGACGCAGAACGAGCTGCTCGGCGAGGACGCCCGCACCCTCGTCGCCAACGGCTGCATCGCCGTCTCGGAAGGGGCCAACATGCCGACCGACCTCGCCGGGGTCCAGGTCTTCAAGCAGGCGCGCCTGCTCTACGCGCCGGGCAAGGCGGCCAATGCCGGCGGAGTCGCCGTGTCCGGCCTCGAGATGAGCCAGAACAGCGCCCGCCTGAGCTGGAAGGGCGAGGAATTGCAGCGCCTCCTCAAGGACATCATGGACGGAATCCACGAACGCTGCCTCGAGCACGGGCGGGTCAGCGACAGCTATGTCGACTATGTGAAGGGGGCCAACATCGCCGGCTTCAAGAAGGTCGCCGATGCGATGCTGGCGTTCGGGGTGGTCTAGATTTCGGGTTGTTCGACGTGCAATTCGCACTCGCCGCGGTACCGCGCCTGCTTGGCCGAGAGCTCGGCCTGCACCTCCGGCAAAGCAGCGACGGCTTCCCGAAGCGGCGCCAGGTCGATCCCACCAGAACCGAGGACTTTTTTCGATCGGTCCGACTGGACATGCCAGAGCAGGCGATCGGCGTCGGCCGCGTAGGCCAGCAGGGTCCGCAAGCTCATTTGTGCCACGCCCCGTCCGCCCGCTGCCGTGCCGTGCAGGACCGGACCCGCGAGTATCATGTCGCCAAGGTCGATGTCGTCCGGTCGCCGAAGCCCGAGGGAGGTCCGTCCCATTTCCCACTTGCGGATGGGCACGTCGACCTCGACGGTCGCCGACGCCACCTGCACCCCGGGATCGAGCCTCCAGCGGATGTTGAAGCGGCCGGCATCCGGCGCCGCCTGCTCCCATCTCACCCCGCCGTCCACCTTCCGACCCCCATCGACGACGAGCATATATCCGTGATGCGTTCCGCCCGAAGTGCTGTGCAGGACTTCGCATCGATAAAGCTGCGCCGGTTCCTGCGCGGCGGAGGGGCCGGCCTGCGCGAGCGCAGCGGCCGCCATGGCGGGCAGCCATTCCACTGCTCAACTCTTCCCCAGCACGCCCATCGCCCCCGTCACCATCGCCTCGATGCCCGTCGCGATCACCGTCTCCGCCTCGGGCGCCCAGAAGGGGCTGTGCAGCGAGGGCAGCTTGGCGGTGTCGCCGCCGGCGGCGTCCCATTTCGACTGGGGCACTCCGCCGACCCAGAAGATCAGGCTCTCGATATTCTTGTCGGCGAGGTGGTAGCGGCCGAAATCCTCGCCGACCATCGGCGGCGGAACGGTGCGCACCCGATCGGCGCCGAAGCGCTGGCGGAAGAGCGCCGCGGTCGATGCGCTGAGCTTCTCGGTGTTGACCGCGGCCGGAGTGAACTCGCCTTCCCGGATCGTGACCACCGGCATCCGGTCCTCGGGCATTCCGGCGGCGATCGCCTCGCCGCGGGCGATGCGCTGGATTCCGTCGAGCAGGGCCCGGCGGGTCTTCTGGTTGTAGCTGCGCACGGTGAGCAGCAGCTTGGCCTCGTCCGAGATGATGTTGTGCTTGGTGCCGCCCTGGAAGCTGCCGACCGTCACCACCGCCGCGTCCTGCGGATCGAGCTCGCGGCTGACCAGGGTCTGCAGGGTCCCGACGATCCGGCTGGCGAGCACGATCGGATCGCGCGTGTTCTGCGGAACCGCGCCGTGGCCGCCGACGCCCCTGACCGCGATATCGACCGAATCGACGTTGGCGAAGGCCGGGCCGACGGTGATCCCGAGCACTCCGGCGGGAAGCGAGGCGCTGTCGTGGAAGGCGAGCGCGTGGGTGGGCTTGGGGAAGCGGGTGAACAGCCCGTCGTCGAGCATCGCCTTGGCGCCCTCGCCGGTCTCCTCGGCGGGCTGGAGGATCATCACCAAGGTCCCGGCCCATTGCGCCTTCGCCGCCGCCATCCGCCGCGCCGTGCCGAGCCAGGCGGTCATGTGGGTGTCGTGGCCGCAGGCGTGCATGACGCCGCTCTCGGTGCCTGACACGCTCATTGCCTTGACCTTGCTGGCGAAGGGCAGGCCGGTCTGCTCGACCACCGGCAGGCCGTCCATGTCCGCGCGCATCAGCAGAACCGGGCCCGGGCCGTTCTTCATTACGGCCACGACTCCGGTCTTGCCGACTCCCGTGGTCACCTCGAAGCCGAGCTTCCTCGCCTCCGCGGCCAGCCTCGCCGAGCTCTTGACCTCCTGCATCGAGAGCTCGGGACTGGCGTGGAGCTCGCGATAGAGCGTCATCAGCGCCGGCAGGTCCTGCTTCACCTGATCGGCGAGCGGATCGGCCGCGGCGGGCGCGGCGAGAGCGAGCAGGGGAAGCAGGGCGAGGCGTTTCATGCCGGTCATTCCTTGGGCAGGAGCTCGATCACGTCGAGCGTGGATTCGAAGGCGGGGTAAGGGAAAGCGAGGCGCCAGCGGCGCTCGCCGATCCTCTCCAGGAGGCCGATCATGTCGCGCTGGCGGTCGTGGCCGTAGCGCAATACGCCCTGCTCGTCGCCGAGCTGGAGCGTGCCGAGGAAGATCAGGCGCCGGGGACCGTCAGGGAACAGCCGGCCGATCGGCCGCTGGGAGCCGGTCAGCTTGACGAAGTCCATCGCCCCCGCGCCGGCCGAGATCCGGCAATCGAACTGGGGATAAGCGACGTAGCGGAGCGAACCCTTGCCCTGGCCGCCGACCTTGAGCACCCGGCAGCGATAGTCGCCGGGCGGCGGCGTGGCGCCCCTCAGCGCCGCATCGGGCTCGAGCAGCACGCCTTCGGCGGCGATCTCCGCCGAATGGCCGCCGGCCCGAGCGTCGGCGAGCGCCCGCACCCAGGCGGTGCGCCACTTGCGGACCCGTTCGCGGTCGAAAGCGGTGGCGACGTCGCGCCAGCCCGCCGCCGCCGGCACCGTCGCGGCCGGGCCGGCTTCGCCGGTCGCGCAGCCGGCGAGCAGGAGCGGGGCGAGGAGCAGGGGGAGGGGGAGGCGCTTCATGGCTCGACCATAGGAGCGCATCGGTCCTTCGATCAATGCGCCCCGAGCCGTTCCGGCTTGAACGGGCCAGGCGGCGGGATCATCCTTCCTCCAGACCACAGGAGATCGCGCGATTCGACCCTTCCGCCCGAACGCCGCGTTGCTCGCGCTTCTGCTCGCCGCCTGCACGGCCGCCGCCTGCCCGCCGCCCGAGTCCGCCGAACGGACCGAGTTGCGCGAGCGGCTGTGGCCGATCGCCAAGATGTCGCCTTGCCCGGGCCCGCCGACACCCAGGATCTTCCAGGCTCGCCACGCCGCGCTGCACCGCGGCAGAGGCGCTCTGCTCGAGCGCGTCCGCGGCTCGCCGCTAGCGGAAGACCTTGCCCGCATAAACCGCGAACAGCAGGAATTGGAGAGGATCGTCAACGAGGGCGACTGCGCCGTGCCCTTCTGGAACCGGCCCGAGGACCCCGAGAATATAGCGACCTACCCGGCCCTGCTCGAAGCGAAGGAGCGGGAGTTGCAGGCTGCGGAGGCGGCTTTCGCGCGGGCCTCCGCCGCCTGCCCGCCCGGCTGAGCTATTCAGGAGGCCGGCACAGATCGACCCAGCGCTCGCCGACCAGCTCGAACAGGCGTCCGGGCGTCACCTCGACCGAGCTGTTGAGCGAGCCGGCGGCCGGGTAGACCAAGTCGAAGTCGCGAAGCGAGACGTCGCAATAGACGGGCAGCGCCGTCGCCAGCCCGAACGGGCAGACCCCGCCGACCGGGTGGCCGGTCAGGGCCAGGGTCTCCTCCGGCCCGAGCATCCGCGGGCGGGCGTGGAATTCGGCCTTGGTCTTGCCGTTGTCGAGCCGCGCGTCGCCCCGGGCGACGAGCAGGAAGACCGTGTCGCGGACCCGCACGGCGAGGGTCTTGGCGATCCGCCCCGGCTCGACCCCGAGCGCCCGCGCCGCGGTCTCGACCGTCGCGGTGCTGTCGGCGACCTCGATCAGCGGCAGATCGGGGGCGTGCCCGGCGAGCCAGGAGCGGACAGATTCGAGGCTCATTCGCCCACCAGATGGAGAGCGAGGCTGCGCCGGTGCGGCCGCCGGCGATGCTCGAACAGGTAGATGCCCTGCCAGGTGCCGAGCGCGAGGCGACCGCCGACGAGCGGGACGGCGAGCTGCACCTGGGTGAGGATGGTGCGCAGATGGGCCGGCATGTCGTCGGGTCCTTCGTCGCGATGCGCGTAGGCGGAGGGGTCCTCCGGCGCCAGGCGGGCGACCCAGGCCTCGATGTCGGTGCGCACCTCGGGGGCGGCATTCTCCTGGATGATCAGCGAGGCGGAGGTGTGGCAGCAGAAGAGGGTGAGGAGGCCTTCAGTCAGGGCCTGGGCGGCGGTCCAGGCGGCGATTTCGCGGGTGATCTCCACCAGGCCCTGGCGCTGGGTGTGGAACTCGAGGGTGCCGGTGGCCTGGCGCATGGGCCCACCTTATCCTCCCCATCGCCGGATGGGGAGGGGGACCATGCGAAGCATGGTGGAGGGGTATTTGACGAGGCTTCTGCCATTTACCCCTCCACCACCCTTCAGGTGGTCCCCCTCCCCATGCTTTGCATGGGGAGGATGAGAGGCTATCGCCCTCCAAGAGGAGACGCCCAATCGTCGAGGACAAGCCAAGCAACCTGATGTGGGGCGGCCGCTTCGCCGGGGGGCCGGCGGCGCTGATGCGCGAGATCAACGCCTCGATCGGCTTCGACAAGAGGCTGTGGCGCGAGGACATCGCCGCCTCGCTCGCCCATGTCGCGATGCTCGAGACGCAGGGGATCGTCGCCGAAGCCGACGCTTCCGCCATCGCCGAGGGGCTCGAGCGGATCGAGGACGAATATGCCCGCATCGGAGTCCACGAGGATCCCGCCCTCGAGGACATCCACATGCACGTCGAGGCTCGGCTCGCCGAGCTGATCGGCGAACCCGCCGGCCGCCTCCACACCGCCCGCTCGCGCAACGACCAGGTCGCCACCGACTTCCGACTCTGGGTGCGGAAGGCGATCGACCAGGCCGATTCCGCCCTCGCCGGCTTCCAGCGGGTCCTCGTCGAGCGCGCCCGCGAGCATGCGGAGACGGCGATGCCGGGCTTCACCCATCTCCAGTCGGCCCAGCCGGTCACCCTCGGCCACCACCTCATGGCCTATTACGAGATGCTCGGCCGCGACCGTTCGCGCTTCGCCGACGCCCGCGAGCGCCTCAACGAATCCCCGCTCGGAGCGGCGGCGCTGGCCGGAACGAGCTTCCCGATCGACCGCGAGGCGACCGCCGCGGCGCTCGGCTTCGACCGCCCCTGCGCCAACTCGCTCGACGCCGTCTCCGACCGCGACTTCGCGCTCGATTATCTGATGGCGGCGACGCAGTGCGCGCTCCATCTGTCGCGCTTCGCCGAGGAACTGGTCATCTGGGCGAGCCAGCCGTTCGGCTTCGTCCGGCTGCCCGACGCCTACTCGACCGGCTCGTCGATCATGCCGCAGAAGCGCAATCCCGACGCCGCCGAGCTGGTGCGAGGCCATTCGGGCCGGATCGCCGGAGCGATGGTCGCCCTGGTGATGACGATGAAGGGCCTGCCGCTGGCCTATTCGAAGGACATGCAGGACGACAAGCCGCCGGTGTTCGAGGCTCACGATTTGCTGATGCTGTCGCTCCAGACCCTCGCCGGGATGGTCGAGGCGACGACGTTCGACGCCGGCCGGATGCGCGCCGCCGCCGAGACCGGCTTCGCCACCGCCACCGACCTCGCCGACTGGCTGGTAAGGGAGGCGGGGGTGCCGTTCCGCGAGGCGCACCATATCGTCGGCCGGGCGGTGAAGGCGGCGGAGGAGCACGGCGTCGGGCTGGCGGAGCTGGCGCTGGATACTCTCCAGGCGATCGACGGCAGGATCGACGGGCGGGTCTACGACGTCCTCACCGTCGACGCGTCGATCCGAAGCCGGACCAGCTACGGCGGCACCGCGCCGGAGCGGGTGAGGGAGCAGATCGAGCGGGCGAAGCGGGCGCTGGATTAGCTCCTCCCCGGGACGGGGAGGGGGACCATGCGCAGCATGGTGGAGGGGGCCCCGATTCTGCGCTGCGGAAGCGCCGGGCCCCCTCCACCACGCCGCTTCGCGTCGCGGTCCCCCTCCCCGTTCCGGGGAGGAACTACTTGCGCGCCCTTTTCGCCCCGATGCGCAGCCTCAGCGCGTTGAGGCGGATGAATCCCGCGGCGTCGCGCTGGTCGTAGCTCGACGAGCCTTCCTCGAACGTCACCAGGTCCTGGTCGTAGAGGGCGAGCGGGCTCTCCCGCCCGATCACGGTCGAATTGCCCTTGTAGAGCTTCATCCTCACCGTTCCGGTGACATGCTCCTGGCTCTTGTCGATCAGCGCCTGGAGCATCTCGCGCTCGGGCGAGAACCAGAAGCCGTTGTAGATCAGGCTCGCGTAGCGCGGCATGATCTCGTCCTTGAGGTGGGCGGCGCCGCCGTCGAGGGTGATCGATTCGATGCCGCGATGGGCGGCGAGCAGGATGGTGCCCCCCGGAGTCTCGTAGACCCCGCGCGACTTCATCCCAACGAAGCGGTTCTCGACGAGGTCGAGGCGGCCGATGCCGTTGTCGCGGCCGAGGTCGTTCAGCCGTTCGAGCAGCGCCGCGGGCGACAGCGCCTCGCCGTCGATCGAGACGGGATCGCCGCGCTCGAAGCCGATCTCGATCACCGTCGGCCGGTCGGGCGCGTCCTCGGGCGAGATGGTGCGCTGGTGGACATATTCGGGCGCCTCGACCGAGGGGTCCTCGAGCACCTTCCCCTCCGAGGAGGAATGGAGGAGGTTGGCGTCGATCGAGAAGGGGGATTCGCCGCGCTTGTCCTTCGAGATCGGGATCTGGTGCTTCTCGGCGAAGTCGATCAGCGCCTCGCGGCTGGCGAACTCCCATTCGCGCCAGGGCGCGATGACCCGGATGTCGGGCTCCAGCGCGTAGTAGCCGAGCTCGAAGCGGACCTGGTCGTTGCCCTTGCCGGTGGCGCCGTGGCAGACCGCGTCGGCGCCGACGGCGCGGGCGATCTCGATCTGGCGCCTGGCGATCAGCGGCCGGGCGATCGAGGTGCCGAGCAGATACTGGCCCTCGTAGACGGTGTTCGCCCGGAACATCGGGAAGACATAGTCGCGGACGAACTCCTCGCGCAGGTCCTCGATGAAGATGTTCTCGGGACGGATCCCGAGCAGCTCGGCCTTGGCCCTCGCCGGCTCGACCTCCTCGCCCTGGCCGAGGTCGGCGGTGAAGGTGACGACCTCGGCGCGATATTCGGTCTGAAGCCATTTGAGGATGATCGAGGTGTCGAGCCCGCCGGAATAAGCGAGCACGACCTTGCGAGGGGGGGAGAGGTTCATGAGGGTTCCTGCGAAAGCTTGCGGAAGCGCTGGGCGACGGCGCCGGCGGCGATGCCGTCGCGCAGCGCCACGAACAGGGTGTCGTCGCCGGAGATCGTGCCGGCGACCTCGTCGAGCTTCGCTTGGTCGAGGGCTAGGGCGACGAGATGGGCGGAGCCGGGCGGAGTCTTGACGACGAGCAGGTTGCCCGCCGCCTCGACCGACAGCACCCATTCGGCGAGGATGCGCCGGAGGCGCGCCGCGGCCCAGTCGTTGTCGCCGAGCTGGTCGGGCAAAGCGTAGGAGAGCGCTCCGCCCCGCTTCACCTTGACCGCGCCCATCTGGTCGAGATCGCGCGACACCGTCGCCTGGGTGACGGTGAAGCCGATCGCTCCGAGGCGGGCGGTGACCTCCTCCTGGCTGCCGAGCGGCTCGGCGCGGATCAGGTCGGCGATCGCCTTCTGGCGGCGCGCTCGGGCGTCGGTCATCTCTCGCTCCTCCCCGGAACGGGGAGGGGGACCGCGCGCGAAGCGCGTGGTGGAGGGGTCCCACGGTGGTAGCGGCGCGAAGTCGGGCCCCCTCCACCATGCTTCGCATGGTCCCCCTCCCCGTTCCGGGGAGGAGCCGGGACGAGGAGGGTCACGGCCTCACTCCCATCAGCCAGGCGAGCGCGCCCCTTGCCGTGTGCATGCGGTTCTCCGCCTGCAGCCAGACCGCGCTTTGCGGGCCGTCGATCACTCCGGCGCTGACCTCCTCGCCGCGCCGGGCGGGGAGGCAATGGAGGAAGCGGGCGCCGGGGCAGCGCGCCATCAGCGCCTCGTCGACCCGGTAGCCGGCGAAGGCCCTGGCCCGAGCCTCCGTCTCCTCGTCCTGGCCCATCGACACCCAGACGTCGGTATAGACGATGTCGGCGCCCTCAACCGCCTCGGCCGGGTCGGCGAGCTGGGCGACATGGTGGAGAGTCCCGTCGAGCCTATAGCCTTCGGGGCTGGCGATGCTGAGCTCGGCACCGACCAGCGAGCAAGCCTCGGCGAGCGACCGGCAGACATTGTTGTCGCCGTCGCCGACATAGGCGATCCGGCTGCCTTCCAGCCGTCCCACCAGCTGCCTCACCGTCAGCAGGTCGGCCAGGGCCTGGAGCGGATGGTCCCGATCCGACAGCATGTTGAGCACGGGCCTGGCCGTCGCCGCGGCCATCGTCTCAAGATCGCGATGGTCCGTCACCCGGGCGGCGATGACGGCGTGGAAGCAGGCGAGGGTGCGGGCGACATCCTCCGCCGTCTCGCGGGTGCCGAGGCCGACCTCGTCCTTCTGGATGTAGACCGGGTGGCCGCCGAGCTGGAAGACCGCCATCTCCATCGAGTTGCGGGTGCGCGCGGACGGCTTCTGGAAGACCAAAGCGACGCCCTTGCCGGCGAGCGGCAGGCCGAGGTCGGGCAGCTCCGACAAGGCGAGGATGTCCTCGAAGCCTTCGGCGCCGAGACCGGCGACGGTGAGGAGGTCGGTCACCAGCTCTTCTCCCGCTTGACCATCGTCCCGATGCCTTCGTCGGTCAGAAGCTCGATCAGCAAAGCGTGCGGCACCCGGCCGTCGATGATGTGCGCCGTCTGGACTCCGGCGTCGACCGCGTCGGCGCAGGCGCGCAGCTTGGGGATCATGCCCTTCGACACGCTGTCGTGGGCGATCCGCTCGCGCATCTCCGCGGAGGTCAGGCGGGGGACGAGGCTGGTTTCGTCATTGACGTCCTCGAGCAGGCCCGGCGCGGCGGTCAGGTAGACGATCTTCTCCGCCGCCATCGCCACCGCGATCGCCCGAGCCGCCTCGTCGGCATTGACGTTGTAGGGCTGGCCCGTCTCATCGGCGCCGATCGTCGAGACGACCGGCGACAGGCCCTCGTCGAGCAGCCGCTCGAGCACCGAGGAGCGCACGTGGCTGACGTCGCCGACGAAGCCCAGCGAGGATTCGCGCGGGGTGACGGTAAGCAGTCCCGCATCCTCGCCCGACACGCCGACGGCGACCGGATCGTCGAGCGCCTCGCGGTTGATCGTCGAGACGAGGTCGCGGTTGATCTTGCCGGTCAGCACCATCCTCACGATCTCGAGAGTCTCGGCGTCGGTGACCCTGAGGCCATCGCGGAACTCCGGCGTCTTGCCCATCCGCTTCATCAGCGCGTCGACCTGCGGGCCGCCGCCATGGACGAGGACGCAGCGCACACCGACGCTTCTCAGGAGCAGCACGTCCTGAGCCAGCGCCCGGTCGAGCGCCTTGTCGATCGCCGCTCCGCCCAGCTTCACCACCACCGAGCGGCCGTGGAAGCGCTGGATGTAGGGGAGCGCCTGGACGAGGATCGCCGCGGTTTCGCTGGCGGGCCTCATTTTACTCGTCCTCCCTGTGCGCGAAGCGCATGGGGAGGGGGACCGTGCGAAGCACGGTGGAGGGGCCGAACGGCGCCCGTCGCCCCTCCACCACCCTTCGGGTGGTCCCCCTCCCCATCGCCTGCGGCGACGGGGAGGACGAAATCCGCGCTCCTCATGACGTCCTCGAATTCTCTTTGATGTAGCCGGGACCCAGGTCGATCCCGATCACCTGCGCGCGGCCCCGGCCGAGGCCCAATGCGACCTCGATCTCGATCCGCTCGCCGGCCATGTGGCGGCCCACCGCCTCAGGATCGTGATCGGCGTTGGTGCCGCCGCGGGCGACGATGGTGCCGCCGTAGGCGACCGTCGTCTTCTCGGTCTCGAACGCGATCCCGGCCGAGCCGGCGGCGGCCAGCAGCCGTCCCCAATAGGGATCGCCGCCGTACCAGCTGCATTTGACCAGATTGTTCTCGGCGATCGACTTGGCCGCGATCCGCGCCTCGGCGTCGGAGGCGGCGCCGGTGACGGACAAAGCGACTATCTTCGTCATCCCCTCGGCGTCGCGCGCCATCTGCAGGGTGAGGTCCTCGCAGGCGCGGTGCACCGCGTCGGCGAACTCGGCCATGTCGGGCCTGCCGCGCCGGGCGGAGGCGAGCAGGATGGCGGTGTCGTTGGTCGAGGTCGCGCCGTCGACGTTGAGCGTGTTGAACGTCCGGTCCGAGGCGTCGCGCAGGATCCGGGTCATCTCCTCGGCGCAGACGTCGGCGTCGGTGGTCAGGAAGGCGAGCATCGTCGCCATGTTGGGCGCGATCATTCCGCAGCCCTTGGCCATTCCGCCAAGCGTGAAGGTCGAGCCCTCGACCAGCGTCTCCTTGGCGTTGTGGTCGGTGGTGAGGATGCCGCGCGCCGCGTCGTGGGCGCCGTCGGGCGACAGCTTCTTGGCGAGCCGCGGGGTCGCCGCGAGGATGACGTCCATCGGCAGCGGCGTGCCGATGATCCCGGTCGAGCAGACCAGCACGTCTTCGGCGGCGACGTTCAGGGCCCGGGCCGTCTCGGCCGCCATCGCCTCGGCGTCGGCGAGGCCGGCGGCGCCGGTGCCGGCATTGGCGTTGCCGCTGTTGACGACGATCGCCGACGCCCGGCCGCCATTGTCGGCGAGACGCCTGCGCGAGAGCTGCACCGGCGGAGCGACGAACTTGTTCCGGGTGAACACGGCCGCCGCGGCGACCGGCGCGCGGTCGTCGGTGGCGAGCATCGCCATGTCGAAGCGGCGGCGCTTGATCCCGGCATGGCAGCCGGAGGCGACAAAGCCTTTGGCGGCGGTGACGCTCATGCGAAATTCCTCCCCTGCATTTGCAGGGGAGGGGGACCAGGCGAAGCCTGGTGGAGGGGCACTTGCCGAGTCCGCAAGAACCCCTCCACCGCGCTTCGCGCGGTCCCCCTCCCCAGGAAATCCTGGGGAGGAACTTTGGCCGCGGCGGTGACGCTCACGGATACATCCCCGCGACGGGCAAGCCGGCCGTCTCGTCGAGGCCAAGCATCAGGTTGGCGCACTGGATCATCTGGCCGGCGGCTCCCTTGACGAGATTGTCAAGCGCGGCGATCGCCAGCACCCGGCCGGTGCGTTCGTCGTAGCGTGCGGTGAGGTGGACGGCGTTCGAGCCCTGAGTCCATTTCGTCGACGGCGGGCGCTCGGAAACATGGATGAAGGGCTCGCCGGCATAGGCCTCGCGCAACGCCGCGAGCGGATCGCAGGCCCCTGTGGCGGTCGCGTAGCAGGTGGCGAGGATGCCGCGGTTCATCGGCACGAGATGGGGCGTGAACAGCACCTGCCCGCCGAGCGCCATCTCCATCTCGGCGGTGTGGCGGTGGGTAAGGAGGCCGTAGGCGGCGAAGCTCTCGTCGACCGCATTGAAATGAGTCTCCTCCTTGAGCGCCTTGCCGGCGCCGCTGACTCCGGAGGCGGCATCGACGACGAGCGAGCCGGGCTCGACCAGGTCCATCAGGGGCTTCATCGCGAGGATCGCCGCGGTGGCGTAGCAGCCCGCCGCCGCGACCGTCGCCGAACCGGCGATGGACGTCCGGTGAAGCTCAGGAATGCCGTAGACGAACCGGCCCAGAAGCTCCGGCACGCGGTGCGGCTCGCGGTACCAGCGCTCATAGTCCGCCGCCTCGTCGAGCCGGAAATCGGCGCCGAGGTCGACGAAGGGGATCTGGGCGGCAATGATCTCGGGCGCTACCGCCTGCGACTGGCCGTGGGGCAGAGCGGCGAAGACCAGATCGACGCCTGCCAGCGCCTCAGGTGCATAATTATTCACCATCGCCCGCGGATAGGCCAGGGCCAGCTGCGGGTGGACGGACTCCAGGTCCTCGCCGGCACGGCTGCTTCCGAACAGCTTCACGGGTCGCAGTTGCGGATGCTGGGCGCAGAGCCGCAGAAGCTCCGCACCGACAAAGCCCGAGGCTCCGAGGATGGCGACCCGAATCATGATCCGCGCCATGCCGGCTAATGCATAATTATGCAACAGCTCGTGTTTTATGCATCCGGTTCGGGGGGCGGGGCGTGCGGCTGGGCGAACAGGTCGATGCGCGGCCGCTTCGCGCTTCGCCGGTGGCGCCGGCGCCGGCGCGCCTTGGGCCGGAATGCGAAGACGACGACGGTGGTAACGGCGATGGCGAGGCAGGTGCCGACGATCGCGAGTCCACCGATGACCATATCCTGCATTGCGGCCGCCACCTCCCTGGCCGCAGCTTAGGCCAAGTGTCCGGCCGGTGCCAAGCCGAACCATCCAGGGCGGCGGCAGCGGGAGTCGGACAGGCTCGGAGCGCGACGACAGGCGCGCGCGGAGGTCCCTTGGCGAGGCGTCAGCTTTGCGCCGGGACGACCGCCGGATCGAGGACGAAGGCGCCGACCTGGCGGGCGGCGCTGGTGCCGGAATCCTCCGGCGTCGCCGGAACGCCGCCGACCGCGAGCAGGAACAGGGAGACGAGGAGGAAGAGGCTGGCGCCAATGGCGCCCCGCGGCGGGGAAGCGGACAGCGTCGCCATTTCCCCCCTGAAGGCCTGTCCGGTCGTCCGCCGGGCCTCAAAAGCAGTTACTGTCCTCATCCCCATGCTCCTGCTCACCGCTCCGGAGTAGGGCCTCGGGGGTTCGTTTCGCTACCATCATTAAAGCCAATTTTCCGCACATCGCCCACTTCCGCCGGCTGGCATCGGCGGGGCCGTGCGGATATGTGCGGATATGTGCGGACCGCCGGGGCGAGCGAAGGGGAAATCAGGGTCGGAGTCGGCGGCTGGGACTTCGATCCGTGGCGGGAGAGCTTCTACCCGCCCGGCCTGCCCAGATCGAAGCAGCTCGGGCACATGGCCGGCCGGCTTACCGCCGTCGAGATCAACGCCACCTATTACAAGCTGCAGAGGCCGGAGCTGTACGCGGCCTGGGCGAAGGCGGTGCCCGAAGGCTTCCGCTTCGCGCTCAAGGGCTCGCGCTTCTGCTCGAACCGCAAGGTCCTTGCCGAGGCGGGGGAGGCGGTAACCCGCTTCTGCGGGCAGGGAATCGCCGAGCTGGGCCCGAAGCTCGGGCCGATCGTGTGGCAGTTCATGGCGACGAAGCGCTTCGAGCCCGAGGATTTCGCGGCCTTCCTCGCCCTGCTGCCTGGCGAGGCGGCGGGCGTGAAGCTGCGCCATGCGGTCGAGCCCCGCCACGAAAGCTTCCGCTGCCCGGCGTTCGTCGCGATCACTCGGGCGGCGGGAGTGGCGATCGTCTTCGCCGATTCGGACGAGTTCCCGTGCTTCCCGGATCTCTCAGGCGACGTCGCTTATGCCCGGCTCCAGCGCAGCCGGGAGCAGGAGGCGGCGGGCTATTCGGCAAGGGAGATCGGCAAATGGGCGAAGGCGGCGAGGGCCTGGGCGCGTGGCGAGAGCCCGGAAGGCTTTGCCTATGCCGCCGAGGCGCCGCCGCCCCGGCCGCGGGACACCTACGTCTTCTTCACCTCGGGCGCGAAGCCTCGCAATCCCGCCGCCGCCGAGGCTCTGATCGCTCGGCTAGGCCGCCGGTGACGGTTCGGCGGCGGCGTAGTTCCGGCCGAAACGGTTGGCGATGAACTCGTCGAAATCGACCTGGTCGTGGTGGATGAAGCCGGCCTGCGGCAGGCGGCCCTCGGCGACCAGATCGAGCACCGCGCAGATGGCTGACGCCGTGGTGATCTGGATCCCGCTCCAGCGCCTGCCGCTTTCGTCCAGGCGCGAATAGATCTTGCGGACATCGCTTACCTGCCTCAGCTCGCCGCCGATCCTGCCGGTGACGCTGGCGAAGACGAGCACGACGTCCTGGTAGGCGAGCGGCAGCGCTTCGTCGAAGATCTGGACGAGCAGGTCGGGCTTCTTGCCGAGGCCGAGATCGTCGATCAGCAGCTTGAGTATCTCGCAATGGCCGGGGTAGCGGATCGTCTTGTAGTTGAGGTTCCTGACCCGGTCGCCCATCCTCTCGCACAAGGTGCCGAGGCCGCCCGAGGTGTTGAAGGCCTCGTAGTCGATGCCGTCGAGGGAAAACCGCTCATGACCCTCGAGCGGGTCCAGCTCGCGCACCTCGCCGTCGACGATCGCCTCGCACTTCTCGAGATATTCGTGGATCAGCCCGGCGGTCGACCAGGTCAGATTGTATTTGAGCCGGTTGGTCGGGAACAGCGTCAGAGCGCCGACCCGCAGGCGCAGCTCGTCGACCGTGTCGAAGCTCTTCGCCAGATGGTGGCCGGCGATCGCGATGAACCCGGGCGCAAGCCCGCATTGCGGCATCAGGACGGACTGGGCCGACTCCTCGAGCTTCTTGACATGACGAGTCGTCGCCACGTCCTCGGTCAGATCGAAATAATGGACCTTCGCTGCGACGGCGCCGTTGGCGACGTGGCGGGTGACGGAGAAGGGCACGGCGGACAGCACCGCGAACTTGCCGCTCAGCGCCTCGCTCAACGCC
Source organism: Allosphingosinicella sp. (assembly GCA_036388575.1). GTDB lineage: Bacteria > Pseudomonadota > Alphaproteobacteria > Sphingomonadales > Sphingomonadaceae > Allosphingosinicella. The sequence goes on along the minus strand of DASVRO010000042.1, from coordinate 21,579 downwards.
GTCTCGTTCGTGACGTCGAGCTGAAGCGTTTCGACCTCGTCATGCTTCGCGACCTTGGACAGCGCGCCGGCGGAACTGTCGGCGACAGTCACTCGATAGTCGCCGCTGTTCGCCAACAGGTGGGTGATCTTGGCGCCGATCTTGCCGCCGCCGACGAGAAGGATGTTCTTCTTCATCCCGCATCACTAGCGCGCGCCGCCCTACTATTCCACCCGCCCGCCGAAGTCGCGACGGGCCTTCGGCTGGCGAACGTTCGCGCGAAATGACGGTCCCCCCTCCCATTGCCGCGTTCCCGGCGGCATAGGGGTGCGATGAACAATTTGTTCGCCAGCCTGCCGACGACCATCTTCACGCGAATGTCGGCGCTGGCGGTCGAGCACGGGGCGGTCAACCTCGGCCAGGGTTTCCCCGATTTCGGCTGGCCCGACGACGTAGTGGCGGCGGCGGCGACGGCGCTGATCTCGGGCTCCAACCAATATGCGCCGATGCCGGGGCTGCCGGAGCTGAGGACGGCGGTGGCGGACCATTATGCCGCGCATCAGGGCGTCGCCGTCGACTCCGCCGGCATCGTCGTCACCTCCGGCGCCACCGAGGCTCTGGCCGCGTCGCTGATGGCGCTGATCGAGCCCGGCGACGAGGTCCTGCTCTTCCAGCCTCTCTATGACGCTTATCTGCCGCTGGTGCTGCGCGCCGGCGGACTGCCGCGCTTCGTCAGGCTGACTCCGCCGGGCTGGCGGATCACCGAGGAAGCGCTTTCGGCCGCCTTCACGCCGAGGACGAAGCTGGTCGTGTTCAACAACCCGCACAACCCGTCGTCGCGGGTGTTCGGCGAGGACGAGCTCGGGCTGCTCGCCGAGGCCTGCGTGCGGCACGATGCCGTCGCCCTGACCGACGAGGTGTGGGAGCATGTCGTCTTCGTCGACGGCCGGCGCCATGTGCCGCTGGCGAGCCGGCCCGGAATGGCGGAGCGGACGGTGAAGGTCGGCTCGGCCGGGAAGATCTTCTCGCTGACCGGCTGGAAGGTCGGCTGGGCGGTGGCGCCGCCGGAACTGGCCGGGCCGATCTCAAGGGCACACCAGTTCCTCACCTTTGCGACCGCTCCCAACCTCCAGGCCGCGGTCGCCTACGGGCTCGGCAAGGAGGAGGGCTGGTTCGAGGGCATGCGGCGCGATTTCGCCTCGGCGCGGGACGCGCTCGTCGCGGGCCTCGAGCAGGCCGGCTTCGCCACCCTGCCGGCCGAGGGCACCTATTTCGTCGGGGTGGACCTGCCGGCTTCCGGCATCGCCGCCGACGATGCCAGCTTCTGCGAGCGGGCGGTGCGCGAGGCCGGCGTGGCGGCGATCCCGCTTTCGGCTTTCTATGCGCAGGAGCCGGTGACCAGCGTGGTGAGGCTGTGCTTCGCGAAGAAGCCGGAGACGCTGGCGAGGGGGATCGAGCGGCTGGCGGCGTCGCGGGCGCTGTTCGTCTAGCGGGCATCGCGGCTAAGCGCAGGAGCCGGGGCCGGCCGGGGCGACGGGGTTGCTTCGGCGCCTTGCTTCTCGCAAAGACGGTCGCGATGACCTTCAATTCCACCGACGAAACGCGGGCGCTGTTCGAGGCGCTCGGCGCCGCCCTTCCCGAGGGCGATCTCGAGTCGCGGTCGCCGACCGACGGGCGCGTCATCGGCTCCGTCCCGAGCGCCTCCGCAGCTGACGTCGCCGCGGCGGTCGGCCGGGCGCACGACGCCTTCCTTGCCTGGCGGACCATCCCCCCGCCGCGGCGGGGCGAGCTCGTCCGCCTGTTCGGCGACGTGCTGCGCGAGGAAAAGGAGACGCTCGGGCGGCTGGTCAGCCTCGAGGCGGGCAAGATCCTCCAGGAGGGGCTCGGCGAGGTCCAGGAGATGATCGACATCTGCGACTTCGCTGTCGGACTGTCGCGCCAGCTCTACGGCCTCACCATCGCCACCGAGCGGCCGGGGCACCGGATGATGGAGACCTGGCACCCGCTCGGCGTGGTCGGGGTCATCTCGGCGTTCAACTTCCCGGTCGCGGTGTGGGCCTGGAACGCCTGCCTCGCCTTCGTCTGCGGCGATCCGGTGGTGTGGAAGCCGTCGGAGAAGACGCCGCTCTGCGCGGCTGCGGTGCAGGCCCTGTTCGAGCGCGCCGCCGACCGGTTCGGCGACGCTCCGGCCGCGCTCAGCCAGGTCGTTCAGGGCCTTCGCGAGACCGGCGAGGCGCTGGTCGACGATCCGCGGGTGACCCTGGTTTCCGCCACCGGCTCGACGGCGATGGGACGGGCGGTGGCGCCGCGGGTGGCGGCGCGCTTCGGCCGCACCCTGCTCGAGCTCGGCGGCAACAACGGGATGGTCGTCGCGCCCTCGGCCGACCTGGCGCTGGCCGAGCGGGCGATCGCCTTCGCCGCCGTCGGCACGGCCGGCCAGCGCTGCACGACGCTGAGGCGGCTGTTCGTCCACGAGGAGGTGTACGACAGGCTGGTGCCCCGGCTCCGGCAGATCTGGGCGACGGTGCCGATCGGCAACCCGCTCGAGACGGGAACCCTGGTCGGGCCGCTGATCGACGAGGCGGCGGTCGAGGCGATGCAGGCGGCGCTGGCCCGGGCCAAGACGGAAGGCGGCACCGTGTCGGGCGGAGAGAGGCTCGAGGGGCTCTATGTCCGGCCCGCGCTGGTCGAGATGCCGGGGCAGACCGCGATCACCCTCACCGAGACGTTCGCTCCGATCCTCTACGTCATTCGCTACGGCTCGCTCGACGAGGCGATCGCCGCGCACAACGACGCGCCGCAGGGCCTCGCCTCGTCCATCTTCACCAACGACATCCGCGAGGCCGAGACCTTCCTCTCCGCCGCCGGCTCGGACTGCGGCATCGTCAACGTCAACATCGGCCCGTCGGGGGCGGAGATCGGCGGCGCGTTCGGCGGCGAGAAGGAGACGGGCGGGGGGCGCGAGAGCGGCTCTGACGCCTGGCGCAACTACATGCGGCGGGCGACCAACACGATCAACTACAGCCGCGAGCTGCCGCTGGCGCAGGGCATCAATTTCTCGATGCCGTGACGGGCCGGGTCGCGATCCTGACGCCGGATCCCGGCGACGAAGGTTATCGCACGCGCTGGCGCGACGTGCTCGACCGCAATGCCGCCCCCTTGCGCGCCGCAGGGCTGGAAGTCCGGCACCGTAGCTGGGCGGACGCGCCTGACCTTGCCGACTTCGACCTGGTCCTCCCGCTGCTGGTCTGGGGATATCCCCGAGCCCATGGCCAGTGGGTTACGGCGGTCCAACGGTGGCGGGACGAAGGTGTCCGGCTGCAAAACCCGGCTTCGGTGCTGATCTGGAATGCCGACAAGAATTATCTGGCCACCCTCGATCGACGCGGTGCGCCGGTCGTGCCCACCTTGTTCGTTCCAAGGCTCGGCGAGGCGGGAATGGAGGACGCCCGGATCCGCTTCGGCACGGATCGGCTGGTGGCCAAGCCGCAAGTCTCCTCCACCGCCTGGCAGACGATCCGCTGGTCGCCGGGGCAGCCGCTCGACGGCGGGCCGCAGGGGGCGGCGATGGTGCAGCCCTATCTGCCGGCGATCGAGGCGTCCGGCGAAGTGTCGATGATCTACTTCGGCGGAGCGTTCAGCCATGCCATCTCGAAGCGGCCGCAGCCGGGCGACTTCCGGGTGCAGCCGGAATATGACGGGATCATCGCGGCGCACCGGCCGGAGCCGGACGAGCGGGAGGCGGCGGAGCGAATCCTGGCGGCGGTGGAGGAGCCCCTGCTCTATGCCCGGGTCGACCTGGTGCGGGGTCTCGACGGCCTGCCGCAGCTGATCGAACTGGAGCTGATCGAGCCGGATCTTTACCTGGGTTATGACGAAGGCGCCGGCGAGCGCTTTGCGGCCGCCGCGCTGGAACTGATCTGCCGCTGAGCCGTAACGACCGCCATGGGCCATGTCGTGCTGCTCGGCGATTCGATCTTCGACAACGCCGCCTACGTGCGCGGCGGACCGGACGTCGTCAGGCAGCTGCGCTCCAAGCTCCCGACCGACTGGGATTCGACCCTGCTCGCCGTCGACGGGGCGGTCACCCGCGAGGTGGCGGGCCAGCTGGCGCGGCTGCCGCGGGATTCCACCCATCTCGTCGTCAGCGCCGGCGGCAACGACGCTCTTGGCGCCTCCTTCCTGCTCGGCCAGCCGGTCGCCTCGGTCGCCGAGGCGCTGTCGCTGCTCGAGACGGCGCAGAACCGCTTCGCGCTCGACTATAAGGCGATGGCCGACGCCGTCGCCGCGACCGGCCTGCCCGCCGCTTATTGCACCGTCTACGACACTCCGCCGTCCTCGCCGGACCAGCGGATCATCCGGACCGCTCTCGCCTTGTTCAACGACGTCGTCAGCCGGGCCGCCTTCTCGCGCGGCTCGGGGCTGATCGACCTGAGGCTGATCTGCGACCGCGACGAGGATTATGCCAATCCGATCGAGCCGTCGGTGCGGGGCGGCGACAAGATCGCCGCCGCCATCGCCGCCTGGGCGGCGGAGGCCGGGAACCGGGCCGGTTTCGCAACGGTTGTTGCGGGAAGCGACTGATGTAGGCGTAAAAACGAAAATAACGGGGAGTTTGGCATAATGAATACGCGGACCTTCGCGCTGATCTTCGGAATCGTCTTCCTCGTCGTCGGCGCCGGCGGCTTCATCCCGGGCGTCACCGACATGACGGCCACGCCGGAGGCGGGCCTCGCCAACCACAGCGGCTACGGCCACGAGCTCGGCCTGTTTCCGATCAACACGCTGCACAACATCGTCCACCTGCTGTTCGGAATCTGGGGCGTCCTCGCCTACCGCTCCTACGGCGGCGCCCGCACCTACTTCCGGGCGGTGGCGATCATCTACGGCCTGCTGACCATCATGGGCCTGCTGCCGGCGACCAACACCACCTTCGGCCTGATTCCGCTCTACGGCCACGACGTGTGGCTGCACGCTTTGCTCGCCCTCGTCGCCGCCTATTTCGGCTGGGTCAACCGCGACACCGCCGGCGACCGGGTGTAAATCCCACCTCCTCCCCGTCGCCACCGAGCGATGGGGAGGAACTTGCCCGATGCCTACGGCACGGCCCTTCGCGGCCAAGCCTTAAGCATGTTCAGCGATGATTTCACCCAAAGCACCAAAGGACCAAAGAGGCTGGAGCCGTCACATTGCCCGAGGCTGGGCGGTGACCTCGGTTGAGCGACGCAGACGCTCTTCAATGAACGTCTAAGTGGAAGAACACGGCTGGGGAGCGTCTGGGCCTCTTTGGTGCTTTGGTGCTTTGGGTGAAATCAGGGCCTTGACGGAGCGACATAGTCGCTGCGATTGTTGATGATTCGCTTCATGCCATCCCGAAAAAGGTCTGCGCCGAAATTCATTAGCAGCCCCAAAGGCTGGTCCATGAGACGCAGATAGGTGAGCACCTGCTTGGAGTGTACCGGCGCGAGCCGCTCCACCGACTTCACTTCAATGACCAGCGTGCCTTCGACGAAGAGATCCACCCGGAAAGCGTCGCGAACGATAAGCCCGCGATAGGCGACAGGCACGCGCTTCTGAGTTTCCACCCGCAGCCCAAGCTCCGCCAGCGAGGCCGCGAGGAAGGCCTCGTAAGCAGTCTCGAGCAGGCCCGGCCCGATATCGTCATGCACCTGAAAGCCGCAATCAACCGCCGTCTTCGCAAGCGATTCGATATTGCCACTTGCCATCTCTGCCAACGTCCGAGCTTTTCCAGGATTCCACAGGCTAATCTAGAAGCATGAGCCTTGCCATGCAAAATTGTGCAAAGCGTCGTGCTCGTGTTTTCACCCAAAGCACCAAAGGACCAAAGAGGCTGAAGCCGTCACCTTGGCCGAGCCCTGGACGGTGACCTTTTGGTTGAGCGACGCAGTCGCTCTCAATCAAGGGCTGGGAGAGAGCACGGCGGAGGAGCGTCTCGGCCTCTTTGGTGCTTTGGTGCTTTGGGTGAACCCTGTCGCGCCAGTGTTGCAAGGACGAGACGGCACCGTGTTGCGGTGGGACGTTTCCCTTTTGCTTTCCATGGCTTGGCTGGGCCTTGCCGCCTCGTTCAGCGGGGTTTAATAGCTTATCCTGTGATAGTGGCTCGAGCCGCGCGGAGCTTTTTTCGCGGCCGCCATCAACGGGGATAGACCATGTTCAGCCGCCGCCTCCTTGCCCTCCTCGCGCTCGGGGCCGCCATGCCCGTGGCCGCGCAGAACGCGCCTTCTCCGGCGCCGGCCGCTCCGGTCGCCGCTCCGCCCGCCGCCGCGCCCGCCTCCGTCCTCGCCGCCGAATGGTCGCGCAAGGACGCGGCGGAGCTTCTCCGCTACATTGAGGGGATCGGCTCCGAAGGGCTCGACCCGGCCGACTACAATGCCGCGGCGCTCCGCGAAGCCATCGACTCCGAAGACGAGGGCCTGAGCCGGATCGCCACCTCGACCTTCCTCAAGGTCGCTTCCGACCTCAAGTTCGGCCATGTCCGCGACTCCGGCCGGATCGACTGGCACGTCAAGGACGACAGCTGGAACGTCTACGACCAGCAGGCGCTGCTCGACCGGGTGGTGAAGGGCGACGTCGCCGAGACCTTCGAGTCGCTGCTCCCGACCCACCCGCAATACGCGGCGCTGAAGGCGCTGCTCGCCGACCAGTCTGTCGACGCCAAGACCCGGGACCGGATCCGGATCAACCTCGACCGCTGGCGTTGGCTGCCGCAGGACCTCGGCTCGAAATATGTCATCGTCAACGTGCCGGCCTACACGGTCGCACTGGTCGAGAACGGCCAGACCCTGAACCGTCGCCGCGCCGTCGCCGGGGCGATCAAGACCCCGACGCCGTCGCTCTCCGCGGTGATCACCGGCGCCATCTTCAACCCCTGGTGGGAAGTGCCCTCCAGCATCGCCGGCGAGGTGCGGGGCAAGAAGGGCTATGTCGCGGTCAAGGACGATTCGGGCAAAGTCATACGCTGGCGCCAGCCCCCCGGGCCGTCCAACGCGCTCGGGCGGATGAAGCTGGTGATGGGCAATCCCTACGCCATCTACCTGCACGATACCAATGCGAAGAACCTGTTCAACAAGCAGGCGCGCGCCTTCAGCCACGGCTGCATCCGCACCGAGGACGCGGTCGGCTTCGCCCAGACCCTGCTCGAGGGGACGGAGTGGAATCGCGGCAAGATCGACCAGACCCTGGCGTCCGGCAAGGCGACCCAGGCCAATCTCGCGGCGCCGGTGCCCGTCTATATCGTCTACTTCACCGTCGCCGCGACCAGTGACGGCCCGCCGAACAGCTACGCCGATATGTACAGCCGCGACGGCAAGGTGCTGGCGGGGCTCTCCGACCGCGGAACCGGCACCGCGCTGGCGTCGTCGGGGAAGTAGAAGCACCTTCATCCTCCCTGCCGCGAAGCGGCGGGGAGGGGGACCACCCGAAGGGTGGTGGAGGGGTAAAAGGCGCGGGGGCCCCGGCTCGCGCGAGAAGCTTCTTGAACTGAGCCGGCTACCCCTCCACCACATTTCATGTGGTCCCCCTCCCCACGGCTTCGCCGCGGGGAGGATGAGGGCATTGGGAGGTACGGCTCAGCCAATGGACGAATTCTCGGCCCTTTTCCGGCTGCTCTCGCCGGCGCGCCGGCGGCAGTTCGGGCTGACTTTGCTGCTGATGCTGGCCGGGGCGGCGGCGGAGATGGTGACGATCGGGGCGGCGCTGCCGTTCCTCGCCCTCGTCGCCGACCCGGGCAGCGGGCTGGTGCCGCCGCGGCTGCTCGGCCTGCTCGGCGCCGCCGGCGGCGGCTCGCCGGTGATCGGGGCGGCGCTTCTGCTGATCGTCGCGGCGCTGGGGGCGTCGCTGGTCCGGCTCGCTCTGGCCTGGGGGAGCCAGCGCTTCGTCATGGCGGCGGGGCACGAAATGGCGTCGGCGGTGTTCGGGCGGATGCTCCGCCAGCCTTATTCCGAGCAGGTCCGGCGCAACAGCAGCACCACCCTCGCCGCGATCGAGAAGGTGCAGGGCGTCGTCTTCGGCCTCCTCCAGCCGGCGATGCAGGGCCTGATCGCCGCGTTCATCGCCTTGTGCGTCTTCGGCCTTCTGCTCAGCATCGACGTCCGCGCCGCCGGCATCGCGGCCCTTTCGGTGACCTTCGCCTATGTCGCCGTCAGCCTCCTCGTCAGGCCTCGGCTGAAGCGCAATTCCCAGGCTCTCGCCGGCACCCAGGTCGAGCGCACCCGGACCGTCCAGGAAGGGCTGGGCGGGATCAGGGACATCATCCTCGACCGCTCCGAAGACCTGTTCGAGGCGAAGTTCAGCGAGCTCGACAGCCGCTATCGCCGGGCCGTGGCGACCAACCAGTTCGTCGCCGGGGCGCCGCGCTACGTCGTCGAGGCGGCCGGGCTGGTGGCGATCGCTCTGGTCACCCTGGCGATGAGCCTCGAGCCGGGCGGAGTGGTCAAGGCGATCCCGGTGCTCGGCGCGCTGGCGCTCGGCGCCCAGCGGCTTCTGCCCCTGCTTCAGCAGGCCTATTACGGCTGGAGCCTTGCCAGCGGCAATTTCCAGGCGTTTCGCGACGTGATCGAGCTGATGCAGGCGCCGATCCCCGTGCCGCAGCCGCCGGCCGAGCCGCTCGCCTTCGAGCGCGAGCTGGTCTTCGACCGGGTCGGCTTCCGCTATCCGGAGGGGCGCTTCGACCTGTCGGGAGTCGACCTTCGGATCCGCGCCGGCGAGCATGTCGGCATCGCCGGGGCGACCGGCGGCGGCAAATCGACCCTGCTCGACCTGATGATGGGCCTGCTCGAGCCCGATGAAGGCGCGATCCTGGTCGACGGCCGGCCGCTCGACGCGGCGAGCCGGCCGGCCTGGCAGGCCGGCCTCGCCCATGTCCCGCAGTCGATCTACCTGGCCGACGACAGCATCGCCGCCAACATCGCCTTCCCGCGCGGAGCCGCCGGGATGGACCGGGAGCGGCTCGCCGCGGCGGTTCGCGCCGCCCAGCTGGAGAGCTTCCTCGCCGGGCTGCCCGACGGCCTCGACACCTATGTCGGCGAGCGCGGGGTGAGGCTGTCGGGCGGCCAGCGCCAGCGCATCGGGATCGCCCGCGCCCTCTACCGCCGGCCGCGCCTGCTCATCCTCGACGAGGCGACGAGCGCGCTCGACGAGGCCACCGAAGCCGCGGTCCTCGCCGCCCTCCAGCAATTGCGCGGCGGCCTTACCCTGATCACCGTCGCCCACCGCGCCACCACGCTCGCCTCCTGCGACCGGCTGATCCGGGTCGAGGCCGGGCGGGTGAGCCAGGGGTGATTTGCCTCACACGCCCTCTCCCGCTTTTTGCGGGAGAGGAGGGGCCCGCCGCGTAGCGGTGGGAGGTGAGGGTCTTGCCGAGTCAGTGCTACAGACCCTCACCTCCCAAGCTTCGCTTGGGCCCCTCCTCTCCCGCGAAGGCGGGAGAGGGGATTAGAGGAGGATGACCATGCCCGATTCCCCGATCCGCCATTATCCCCCCACCGGCCCCGCCGCCGAGGCGGCGCGGGCCGGGGGGTTCGCGCTTCCCTTCTCCGCCGCGGTGCGGGTCGGCGACGTGCTCTACCTCTCCGGCCAGATCGGCGCCCGGGCGGACGGCAGCCTGCCGGACGGCATCGAGGCTCAGGCGCGGCAGGTCATGGCCAATGTGGGACAGGTGCTGGCCGAGGCGGGGCTCGGCTTGGGCGACGTGTTCCACTGCCTCGTCATGCTCGCCGACATGGAGGAATGGGGCGCGTTCAACCGGGTCTATCTGGAGCATTTCGACCCCGAACGGCTGCCCGCCCGGAGCGCCTTCGCCGCCGCCGGCCTGGCGCTCGGGGCGCGGGTGGAGATCGAGTGCAAGGCGTGGGCCGGGACGGCCTGATCCTCCCGCCCCCTTGCCTCGCCGAGGGCCGCTGCTAATCTCGCGGTCCGCCACGAAGGGTCCGCCGATGCTGCTGCCGATCGCCCTCGCCTTGCTCGCCCAGCCGCTCGCCGGCGCGCCGAGGCTCGCGGTCAGGCCGGGGCCGCCCAGCTTCGACCCGCAGGAGCGGATCTGCAAACATGAGCGGGAGCCCGGCTCGCGCCTCGCCAAGCGCAAGGTCTGCCGAATCGCCTCCGAGTGGGAGGAGGAGCGGCGGAGCGAGCGCGGCGCCCTGTTCCGCCACCAGCATAACGGCGCGCAATAAGAAGGGCTTGCAGCCCGCCACTTTGCGGCGGCGCGCGGAAATGCTATCCTGCCCGGACTGGAGGACGGTCATGCTCACCACCATCATTGCTTTCGCGATGCTTTCCGGCTCGGAAGGGCTGCCGGCGGTTCCGAACCTCGGCGGATCGCCCCGCTCCAAGCACGATCGCATGATCTGCAAGTATGACAAGGAGCCGGGCTCGAACCTCAAGCGCCGCAAGGTCTGCCTGACCCGCGCCCAATGGGACGAATGGCAGCAGAGCGAGCGCCTCTTCCTGCTCCGCAACCAGTTCAACGGTTCGCCGAAATAACAAGCGGGCTTTTCGGTTCGGAAGCGTTCCCGTCCAGTCATGCCGGACTTGATCCGGCATCCATCTTCTCTTTCGCCAGACGTGGCTGAAGAAGGTGGACCCCGGATCAAGTCCGGGGTGACGGTTCAGCCCCTGCGAATATCCTAGGCCAGCTTGTCGGCGTAGAGGAAGCGGCCCGGCCCGAGGCGGGCGAGGACCTGCTGAAGGCTGTTGTAGGGGAGTGCGAAGCAGCCCTCGGAGCGGCCGAGCTTGCCATGGGCGGCGAGCTGCTCGGGCTCGGCATACCAGGCCGAATGGACGACGATGGCGCGGGTCTCGGCGTTCGAGTTGCTCCAGTCGAGGCCGGCGAGACGGAGCGAGCGGCCGTATTTGCCGTGATAATATTCGCCGGTGCGGTAGCCGCCCTGCGACGACGCCTCCGAGCCGATCTGGTTGGAGAAGCGCTGGAGCAGGCCGCTGTGCACCGGATCGGAGCCGCGGCCGTGGGCGACGAGATGGTTGCTGACCCGGCCGGAACGGGTGTCGAGAAGGAAGAAGCGATGCTCGTTCGACGGCCGGCTGAAATCGGCGATGCCGACGACGTCGGTGTGGCGAAGCTGCGAGCGGTGCCGGTCGAAGGAGGCGCGGGCGCGGGCGAGGAGGCGCGGGTCGATGACCCCGTCGACCGCGACGCGCGGCCGCGCCGGGACCGTCAGCGCCCGCTGGATCGGCTGCACCGGAAGCGGCTTGGGCTGCGGATCGCTGAGGCCCGCCACGATCTGGGCGAGCGTCTGGCCCTGGGCCGCCGTGGCGATGAAACCGGCCGAAAGTCCGGCTCCAAGCAATTGCCTGCGCGAGTAGATCAAGATTTTCCCCTCAGCTCTGGAGTACAAGTTAGAGCTTTTGTCCTTAAGTTCCAGTTTACTGCGGCCGACTCACCGCGTTCGTGCCGCGACTCACCGCACATTTCCACCCCATGATGGTTACCGTCCCGTAACGGCGGCGGCGAAGCGTGCGGGGAACCCGGCGGGCCGTGGAAGCGTCTCATACCGGCCATGGCCGATTTCGACCGACTCGCCGTCCAACCCGGGCTTCCGCCGATGGAGGCGAAGCTGGTCGACTCGCTGCCGGAGGGCGAGGGATGGCAGTATGAGCCCAAATGGGACGGTTTCCGCTGCCTCGTCTTCCGCGACGGGGCGGACGTCGCCTTGATGTCCAAATCGGGCAAGCCGCTGGCCCGCTACTTCCCCGAGATGGTCGAGACGGTGCTAGGGATGGAGGCGGACCGGGTCGTGCTCGACGGCGAGCTGGTGATCCCGGTCGGCGGAGCGCTGTCGTTCGACGCCCTCCAGCTGCGCCTCCATCCGGCCGAGAGCCGGGTTGCCAGGCTGGCGAGCGAGACCCCGGCGCAGCTGATCCTGTTCGACCTGCTCTTCTCGAAGGAGACGAGCTATCTCGACGCCCCGCTCGAGCTGAGGCGGCGCTCGCTCGAGATCATCTACGCCGCCGAGCAGCATGACGACCTCCTCCTGTCGCCCTGCACCCGCGACCGCGAGGCGGCGGGCAAATGGCTGGACGAGGTCGGGGCGGAGCTGGACGGGGTCGTCGCCAAGCGGCTCGACGAGCCCTACCGGCCGGGCGAGCGGTCGATGATGAAGGTCAAGGCGATGCGCACCGCCGACTGCGTCGTCGGCGGCTTCCGCTACGCGGCGAGCGGCAAGGAGGTCGGCTCGCTCCTGCTCGGGCTCCATGACGAGGCCGGGCTGCTCCACCATGTCGGCTTCACCTCCTCGATCCCGGCCGGCGAGCGGGCGGCGCTGACGAAGCGGCTCGAGGCGCTGGTCGAGGCGCCCGGCTTCACCGGCGATTCGCCGGGCGGGCCGAGCCGCTGGTCGACCGAGCGCACCGGCGACTGGCAGCCGCTCAGGCCCGAGCTGGTCGCCGAGGTGCGCTACGACCATGTCACCGGCCGCCGCTTCCGCCACGGCACCAAGTTCCTTCGCTGGCGCCCCGACAAGGCGCCCGGCCAATGCACGATGGAGCAGCTCCAGCCCGAGGCTCGGGCGGAGCGGCTGGCGGCCGGGCTCAAGGCGGCGTCATGACGGCGGAGCGGTTCGTCGAAGGGGTCCGGCTGAGCAATCCGGACAAGGTCCTCTACCCGGAGCAGGGCATCACCAAGGGCCAGCTCGCCGATTATTATGTCGCCGTCGCGGAGCGGATGCTCCCCCATGTCGGCCTTCGGCCGGTGACGATGGTGCGGTGCCCGATGGGGCAGGAGACGAAATGCTTCTACCAGCGCCACGCCGGATCGGGCGTGCCGGCGCAGCTTCGCGAGGTGACCATCCCCGGCTTCGACGACCCCTATCTCTACATCGAGGACGTCGCCGGGCTGGTCGCGATGGTCCAGATGGGGGTGCTCGAGATCCATCCCTGGGGAGTCCGGGTCGACGCGCCCGACCGGGCCGACCGGATCGTCTTCGACCTCGATCCGGCCGAGGGGCTCGGCTTCGAGGCGGTGATCGAGGCGGCGAAGGAGGTGAGGCAGAGGCTCGAGGCGCTCGGCCTGACGAGCTTCGTCAAGACCACCGGCGGCAAGGGCCTCCACGTCGTCGTTCCGGTCGAGGCGACGGCGCCGTGGAAGGAGGTGAAGAGCTTCGCCAAGGGCGTCTCGGCGCAGATGGCGGCCGATTCGCCGGATAAGTATCTGACGACGGCGGGCAAGGCAGACCGGGTCGGGCGGATCTTCATCGACTATCTGAGGAACGACCCGACCTCGACCGCCGTCGCCCCTTATTCGACCCGCTCGCGCAAGGGCGCGCCGGTGGCGATGCCGATCCGCTGGGAGCAGGTGAAGGCCGGGCTCGACCCGTGCGATTACACGGTGGAGACGGTGCCCGCCCTGCTCCGCCGCCAGCGGGCGGACCCGTGGGCGGAGATGCTCGAGACGAGGCAGAAGCTACCGGAGGGGCCGAGGGCGTAATCATCCTCCCCATCGCCAGATGGGGAGGGGGACCACCCGAAGGGTGGTGGAGGGGCAACAGGGCGCCGGCGGCCAAAGGTTCGCCAGCAATCCACCCGAATTTCGCGCCAGCTACCCCTCCACCATGCTTCGCATGGTCCCCCTCCCCATGCATCGCATGGGGAGGACTATTGCGGCGAAGCTGCCGCACCCTATTTCGGAAGCTGCAAAAGGAGCAGCAAAAATGGCCGAACAGCAGGCGATCCTCGCGGGCGGGTGCTTCTGGTGCACCGAGGCGGTGTTCAACGACGTCATCGGAGTGACCAGGGTCGAGAGCGGCTATATCGGCGGCCATGTCGCCAGCCCGACCTACAAGCAGGTGTGCGGCGGCGACACCGGCCATGCCGAGGCGATCCGACTGACCTTCGATCCGGAAATCATCTCCTACGACGAGATCCTCGACCTGTTCTTCGCCACCCACGATCCGACCCAGCTCAACCGCCAGGGCAACGACGTCGGCACCCAGTATCGCTCGGCCCTGTTCCCGCTGTCGGCGGAGCAGGAGGAAGCGGCGCGGCGCGGGATCGAGCGGGCGGGCGCCGACTGGCCGGAGCCGATCGTCACCACCATCGAGCCGGCCGGCGAGTGGTGGCCGGCGGAGGACTATCATCAGGATTACTGGTCCGGCGAAGGCCAGCGCAATCCCTATTGCCTCGCCATCATCCCGCCCAAGCTGAAGAAGCTGAGGAAGAGCTTCGCCCACCGCGTGAAGAGCGAAGCCGCGAGCGCCTGACGGGTGCTGCTCGCCGGGCTCCTGCTCGCCGCCGCGCCGCCGGCTTCGGCCTGCGCGATCTCCGTCGAGGCCGCCGCCGACGGAAGCTTCGCCCAGGCCGGCTGGGACGGCCGGCCGCAACGGCTCGTCCCTCTCGCCCGGCTGACCCGGCAGCGCTTCGAAGCCACCGCCCGGCGGCTGTGCGGCGCCGGAGCGCTCCGCCCGGCCGACCTCGCCCGCTTCCGGCGGCTGGTGGTGCAGAACGGCGAGGGCGCCACCGAGCCGCTCCTTTACCGGACGCCGGACATGCCGGCCGGCAGCTGGGTCTTCCAATACGCCTTCCAGGACGGCGGACCGCCCCCGGCCGAAGAGTTCGAGCGGGCGCTGAGATGCTGGAAAAATCCGAAAATGGCGGGTTGCTACGAAGACTGAAGTCTTCGTTTCCAATAAAATATTCGGAATAACAATTGTGGCGCAGACACTTCTGTGCAACGCAGCATCAGCGGCGGCCGGGGGGCCGTCCATCGGGGGAAACATCATGAAGCGCTATCTTGCCATTAGCGGCCTCGCGGCCGTGTCAATGCTGCTGCCTGCCTGTGCGACCGTAACGCGCGGCACCTCGCAGAAATATGTGATCGAATCGACTCCGGCGGAGGCCCAGGTGGCCCTGTCCACCGGCCAGACCTGCGTCACTCCGTGCAAGCTGAAGCTCAAGCGCAAGCGCGGCTTCACCGCCACCTTCAACAAGGCCGGCTACGAGCCGCTCGAGGCGCAGGTGAAGAGCAAGTTCTCCGGCGGCGGCGCGGCCGCTGGCGCCGGCAACATCCTCGCCGGCGGGATCATCGGAGCGGTGGTCGACGGATCGAACGGCTCGATGAACAACCTGACTCCCAATCCGCTCCAGGTCACCCTGGTGCCGGTGGGCGGGATGGCCGCCGAGCCGAGCGACAGCCCGGTCGCCGCGGCCGACGCGCCGGCTCCGGAAGCCGCGGTCGCGGCCGCGGATCCGCAGCTCTAAGGCTCTGCCGATAAGGAAAGGGAAGGGGCGGCTTCGGCCGCCCTTTTCTATTCGGGCCGGGCTTCGGCGCCGCCGTCGCGGGGCGCCGCGGCGCGGCGCAGCCGGTCGTTGATGGCGAGGCCGATGCCGTCGGCGGGAATGGGGACGACGGCGATCCGGGGCCGGTCCATCGCGTCGGCCCGGTGGAGCGCGGCGAACAGGCGCGCGGCGGCCTCGTCGAGGCTGGCCGAGGGCGACAGATTGTCGTCGCCCGCGACCGCGCCGAAGCCGATCAGCCATTCGTCGGCGCCGGCCGTCTCGGCGTCGAGGCGCAGCGGCTTGGCCGGAGCGTAGTGGCTGCGCAGCTGGCCGGGCGCCTGGATCCTCGCCTCTCCCGGAGCGGCCGGGCCGGCTTCGGCCCCGGCCAGCTCGATCGGGCCGGGACGGAGCAGCCGGACGCGCTCGCCCTCGACCGCGACGATCGTCGATTCCAGCCCGCGCTCGGTCGGGCCGCCGTCGAGGATGAGCGGGATGCGGCCGCCGAGGCCGGCGAGGACGTGCTCGGCGCGGGTCGGGCTGATCGCTCCGCTGGCGTTGGCGGAAGGGGCGGCGAGCGGCCGGCCGGCGGCGGCGAGCAGCGCCTGCATCGCCGGATGGGCCGGGCAGCGCAGCGCCACCGTGCCGAGCCCGGCGGTGACGGCGGAGGCGAGGCCGCTGCCCGGGCGCTCCGGCACCACCAGGGTGAGGGCTCCCGGCCAGTGGGCTGCGGCCAGCGCCCGCGCCGAGTCCGAGAAGAGGCCGTAGCGTTCGGCCTCGGCGAGGCCGGCGACATGGACGATCAGCGGGTTGAAGGAGGGGCGGCCCTTGGCGGCGTAGATGGCGGCGACCGCGTCGGCGCGGGACGCGTCGGCGGCGAGGCCGTAGACCGTCTCGGTCGGGACCGCGACGGGGCGGCCGGCGCGGATCAGCCGCGCCGCCTCGGCGATCGCCTCGTCGCCTACGGCCACGACCCGGGTGATTTGCGCGTCCACCCGCCCGCGCTATAGCCCGCCTTCCAGCAGCGCAACGTCCCGGGAGCCTCATGACCTACACGCCGCCCGTTGCCGACCAGCGCTTCGTGCTGGAGCATATCGTCCGGATCGACGAGCTTGCCGGCCACAACGCCTTCGCGGAGGCGACTCCGGACCTGGTCGACGCGATCCTCGAGGGCGCGGGCGCCTTCGCGGCGGGCGAATTCGCTCCGCTCAACCGGGTCGGCGACCAAGTCGGCGCGAAGTGGACGCCCGAGGGGGTGATCCTGCCGCCGGGCTTCCGCGAGGCTTATGCCGGCTATGTCGAGGGCGGCTGGGGGACGCTCGCCGGACCGCCGGACCATGGCGGGCAGGGGCTTCCGCTCGTCCTCGCCACGGTGGTGATGGAGGATCTGGGCTCGGCCAACATGGCCTTCTCGCTGGTGACGATGCTGAGCGCCGGAGCGGTCGAGGCGCTCAGGCACCACGGCTCGCCCGAAATGCAGGCGCGCTGGCTGCCGAAGCTGGTCACCGGCGAATGGACCGGGACGATGAACCTGACCGAGCCGCAGGCAGGCTCCGACGTCGGAGCGCTCAAGACCAGGGCCGAGCCGGCCGGCGACGGCAGCTGGCGGATCGAGGGCCAGAAGATCTTCATCACCTTCGGCGACCACGACCTTGCCGACAATATCGTCCATCTGGTGCTCGCCCGGACCCCCGGGGCGCCGCCGGGGACGAAGGGCATCTCGCTGTTCCTCGTGCCCAAGGTCCTGCCCGACGGGACGGCCAACGACCTCAGGTGCGTGTCGATCGAGCACAAGCTGGGGATCCATGCGTCGCCGACCTGCGTGATGGCGTTCGGCGACGAGGGCGACTGCCGCGGCTGGCTGATCGGCGAGGAAATGGCCGGGATGCGGGCGATGTTCACGATGATGAACAACGCCCGCCTCAACGTCGGCCTGCAGGGCGTGTCGATCGGCGAGCGGGCGACCCAGGCGGCGCTCGCTTATGCGCGGCAGCGCGTGCAGGGGACGCGCGAGGGGCGGCCGGCGGCGATCGTCGAGCATCCCGACGTCCGGCGCATGCTGCTGAGGATGACGGCCCTGACCCAGGCGGCGCGGGCGCTCTGTTATTATGCGGCGGGGCAGACCGACCGCGGCACCCTGGGCGACAAGGCGGCGCAGGCTCGCGCGGACCTGCTGACGCCGCTGGTCAAGGCCTATGGCACCGACGTCGGCTGCGAGGTGGCGAGCCTCGGGGTGCAGGTCCATGGCGGCATGGGCTTCGTCGAGGAGACTGGGGCGGCGCAGCATTATCGCGATATCAGGATCAGCCCGATCTACGAGGGCACCAACGGCATCCAGGCGGCGGACCTGGTTGGCCGCAAGCTCGGGCTGGAAGGGGGCGAGACCCTTCGGCGGCTGTTCGCCGAGATCCGCAGGGAGGCCGGCGACGGGCCGCTGGGGCAGCTGGCGGATGTTGGGGAAGGTGCCGCGCATCGTCTTGCCGGGCTGGGGGCGGACGACCGGCTGGCGGGCTCCTACCCGTTCCTGACCCTGCTCTCGACGCTGGTGTGCGGCTGGCTGATGAAGCGCCAGCTCGACGTGCTGGAATCGCAAGGAATCGCCGAAGATCGCCAGTTCGTGGCGACGAAGCGCTCGGCCTGCCTCTATTATCTGGAGCATGCCGTCCCCGAAGCGATGGGGCTGGCGGCGCAGGCGACGGCGGGGGCGGCGCTTTTCTACGCCGACGAGGCGCTGTTCGCGGGCTGATTCCGAGCCTTCTCCGCGCCTTCCTCGCCGACCCTCGTCAAGGCGGCGGCCGGATGCTATATCAACCGCTTAGCCGCGAGGTTCCAGCCAGAGCCGCGGAAGAGGGGCGGGGGAATCGATGGCCCAGATTACCGGCACTATCGGCAACGACACCCTGTACGGCACGGCCGGGGCGGACCGGATCGAGGGGCTCGCCGGCAACGACTGGATCTGGTCGCGGGCCGGGGACGACCATCTGCTCGGCGGCGACGGCGACGACGTGCTGGAGGCTGAGGGCGGCGCCGACCTCCTCGAGGGCGAGGGCGGCAACGACCGGATCAACGTCGGCCAGAACACCCATGCGGGCCAGCTCGTCGTCGTTCGCGGCGGCTCGGGCAACGACCAGATCAGCTTCTCGCTGTTCGGCGAAGGCGGCGGAACCATCGAGGCCGACGGCGGCGACGGCGACGACGTTTTATGGGTGTCGGGACTAGTCTCCTCGACGGCCCGGCTGACGCTCGGCGAGGGACGCGACTCGATCCGCCTCCACGAATGGTATCAGGGTCTCGGCCAGAGCTCGGTCGAGGTGGCCGATTTCCAGCCCGGCGCGTCGGGCGACCGGATCGACTGGGACCTCTATCTGAACCGGATCCTGTCGGGCTGGAACCGGGACGTCAATCCCTTCGCGAGCGGCCATTTGCGGGCGACCCAGCAGGGTGCCGACGTGCTGCTCGAGATCGACACGGACGGCGCCGCCGCGGGCGCCGGTTTCCTGTCGTTCATCACCTTCCGCAACACAGGCCTCGCCGCGCTGACGGCGGAGAATTTCGGCGGCTATCCTGCCGACGGCGGGCCGATCGTCGGCCTGACGCTCAGCGGCGGCGAAGGCAAAGACGAGATCAGGGGAACCGCCGGCGGCGACCTGATCGAAGGACTGGGCGGGGACGATCAGATCCTCGGCGGCGCCGGCGACGATACGCTTCGTGGCGGCGACGGCAGGGACGATCTTCGCGGCGAGGGGGGCAGCAACCTGATCGAGGGCGGCGACGGCCCGGACAGCCTCTGGGACGGGGACGGGAACGACCGGCTCTACGGCGGCGAGGGCGACGACTTCATGTTCGCCGGCCAATCCGACCAGGCCTTTGGAGAAGGCGGCAACGACACGATCAGGTACGGCCATTCGAGCTCGATGCTGAGCGTGCCTGCCCTGGTGAGCGGCGGCGCCGGCGACGACGCTATCGACATCTCGGTCTCCGATGGCGGCAGCGTCGCCGTCGAAGTCGACGCCGGGGCCGGCTCGGACATCGTCAGCCTGAACTACGTCTATTACTCGGTGGCCTCGATCACGCTCGGCGAGGGCAGCGACGTCCTGCGGCTTTCCGGCTCAGCGTCGATCTATAGCGGCACGGTCCACATCGAGGATTTCGTCGGCGGACCGGCCGGAGACCGAGTCGACTGGATCGGCTTGCTCGGCAGCCGACTCTCCCGATGGGACGGCGCCGCCAACCCCTTCTCGACCGGCCATGTCCGCCTCGTCCAGAGCGGCGCCGATACGGTGCTCGAGGTCGACGAGGACGGTCCCGATCCGTGGGGTTTCAGCAGCTACAGTAGGCTGCTGACCTTCCGGAACCTCGATGCCGGCCAGCTGACCGCCGCCAATTTCGACGGCTTCGCGCCGGACGGAAGCGCGACCGTCGGGGTCGTACTCACCGGGACAGGCCTCAGCGAGAGGCTGGAGGGCGGAAACGGTCCGGACGTCATCGACGGCGCCGGCGGCAACGACACGATCGTCGGCGGGGTGGGCCACGACACCTTGCGCGGCGGCGATGCCGACGACGATCTCAGCGGCGGCCTCGGCAACGACCTGCTGGAAGGCGGCGGCGGCAACGACATACTGGTCGACGGATCCGGCTCGGACCTCCTCTACGGCGGTGAGGGTAACGATCGGCTCACCACCGGGGCCGGAACCACGGACTCGCTCCACGGAGAGGGCGGGAACGACACCCTGATCGTGTACCACAGCGACGGCGGCCGGCCCTCGACGACGTCCGACAATCAGGTGTCGGTCAGCGGCGGCGCCGGCGACGACACTTTCTTCCTCAAGTCGGACAACCGTTCCTTCATCACCGCGGACGCCGGCGTCGGCAACGACGTCGTCACGCTGCAGAGGTCCTTCCTCGCGACCTTCACGATCACGCTGGGCGAGGGCCGCGACACGGTTCGAATCCAGACCTTCTACGCCCATGAGAACGTCAGGGACGCCATCGTCACCGATTTCACGGCGGGACCGAACGGAGACACCCTGGACTGGGACCAGTTCGTCGCCTCTTCGGTGATCGGCTGGAACGGCACCACCAATCCGTTCACCGCCGGCTACCTCCGGCTCCTCCAGGTCGGAGCCGATACGCTGGTTCAGCTCGACGCCGACGGGACGGCGACGCGCTTCGGCTTCAAGACGGTCCTCACCCTGAAGAACGTCGACGCACGCTTTTTCGAAGCCGGCAATTTCGACGGCTATGATCCCCATTCACGGGTCGTGGTGGCCGGAACCGACGGCGCCGACACTCTGAACGGGACGGCCGGCCGCGATTCGGTCGAGGGCGGCGGCGGCAACGACCTCCTGCTCCTGCAGGCCGGCGGCGACGATACGGCCTATGGCGGCGACGGCAACGACGTCTTCTACTTCGGATCCGCCTTCACCGGTGACGACCGCGCCGACGGCGGCGCCGGCCGCGACGCGATCGTGCTGCAGGGCAATTTCACGGCAGTGCTGAGCGAGGCCAACTTCACGGACATCGAGTCGATGTCGCTGCAGAGCGGCGCCGCCACCCGCTGGGGCGACACCGCGAACAATTCCTACGATTACGACCTCACCACCGCCGACGGCAACGTCGCGGCCGGCCAGCAGCTGATCGTCAACGCGCAGTCGCTCCGTACCGGGGAGGACTTCACCTTCGACGGGTCGGCGGAGAGCGACGGCAGGTTCCTGGTCTACGGCGGCCACGGCGTCGATGACCTGACCGGCGGCGACGGCGCCGACGTCTTCTTCTTCGAAGGGGTTCGCTGGGGCGCCGACGACGAGGTCAATGGCGGCGACGGGCGCGACGCTCTGGTGATCAGCGGCGGCAGCGGAACGACCCATATCGAGTTCGCCGCCGATGCTCTGACCAGCATCGAGTCGATCTCCTTGAACAACCGCTTCGCCACGGACCCGACGCAGAAGCCGAGCTACGAGCTGGTGCTTCACAACGGCAACGTCGCTGCGGGCGGGACTTTGATCGTCAACGGCAGCTCGATCCCCGGCGGCCAGCAGGTCATCATCGACGGCAGGGGCGTGCACGGCGGCAACCTTACCCTGTTCGCCGGCGGCGGCCATGACGTCCTCACCGGCGGCGACGGCGCCGACCTTATCGTCGGCGGCGCGGGGGCGGACTCCCTCACCGGCGGCGGCGGCGCGGACACGTTCCGCTACGATGCGGCTTCGGACTCGGTCGGCCTGGCCGACCTGATCGGCGACTTCCAGAGCGGCCTCGACAGGATCGACCTCAGCCGGATCGATGCCGACACGATCGCCGGCGGCAACCAGGCGTTCAGCTGGATCGGCTCGAACGCGTTCAGCGGCTCGGCCGGAG
>DASVRO010000041.1:0-61845 GCA_036388575.1 Allosphingosinicella sp. | reverse complement strand
AACCAGGCGTTCAGCTGGATCGGCTCGAACGCGTTCAGCGGCTCGGCCGGAGAGCTTCGGACCTACGAGGCGGACGGCTACAGGCTGGTCGAGGGCGACACGGACGGAAACGGCCTCGCCGACTTCGTCATCGGCTTCCAGATCGGGACTCCGCCGCTCGTCCAGGGCGATTTCCTGCTCTGACTCGGCCGTCTGCAGGGCTCGCGGCCTCGGCAACAAACCGATGGCGATCCTCGATTTGACCTTATAAGGAATCGTCAGCGGCCGGGCGGGGGGTTCGGCGCCACACCCGGAGAAATGACATGGCAGCGCCGCAAGTCGACCTCAACGGCGAAGCCGCCGGCAACGACACCAGCCTGACCTATTCCGAAAACGATCCGATGATCGCGATCGCGCCCGAGGCCTTTGCGAGCGACGAGGATTCCGAGGATCTGGACGGCGGCAGCCTCACCGTCGCCTTCACCTCCGGCGGCACCGCCGAGGACCAGCTCGGGATCCTCGACCAGGGCTTCGCCCCGGGCCAGTTCCGGGTGGAGGAGGGCACGCTCTATTATGGCGAGACCGCGATCGGCGAGATCTCGGGCGGCCTCGGCGGGTCCGATCCGCTCGTCGTCATCTTCAACGCCTTCGCGACTCCCGCCATCGCCGAGGCGCTGATCCGCAAGATCGGATATGCGAATTTCTCCGACGATCCGGGCGAGGGCGCGCGGATCGTCACCTTCACCCTCGACGACGGCGACGGCGGCACCAGCACCGGGCGCACCGCGACGATCGGCATCGCCGCCGTCGACGACGCCGCCGACGCCCAGGACGACACGATCGTCACCACCGAGGATGCTGCCGTCAACGGCAACCTCTTCGCGGACAACGGCAGCGGCGCCGACAGCGATCCCGACGGGCCCGAGCTCAGCGTCTCGGCGGTGAACGGGCAGGATGTCGTCGGCTCGACGATCACGCTGGATTCGGGCGCCAGGCTGACCGTCAGCTCCGACGGCAGCTACACCTACGATCCCGATGGCCGGTTCGACACCCTGACCGACGATTCGTCCGGGGCGGTCAACACCTACTTCGCCGACAGTTTCCAATACACCCTGACCAACGGCGATACCGCCACCGCTAGCGTGGTCGTCCAGGGCGTCGCCGGCCCCGGCGACTGGCTGATGGGCGACGAGACCGACAATGTCATCACCGGCACCGGCGGAGCCGACCTGATCCTGCTCCAGCAGGGCGGCAACGACACCGCCAATGCCGGGGGCGGCAACGACGTCGTTTATTTCGGCCAGGCCTTCACCCGGCGCGACCGGGTCGACGGCGGCGAGGGCCGCGACGTTGTCGTGCTCCAGGGCGATTACGTGCTGACGCTGAGCGCGACCAATCTCGCCGGAGTGGAATCGCTGTCGCTGCAGACCGCCGCCAACAGCCGGTGGGGCGATGGCGGCGGCAGAGGCGAGGCCCGGATCGCCTTCGGGTCCTACAGCTACGACATCACCACCGACGACGCGAACGTCGCCGCCGGGCAGCAGCTGATCGTCAACGGCAGCTCGCTTCGGCCGGGCGAGAGCTTCACCTTCGACGGATCGGCCGAGCGTGACGGCTCCTTCCTCGTCTTCGGCGGAGGCTGCGACGACTGGCTCGAGGGCGGTGACGGCAACGACCTGTTCGTCTTCGACGGCGACCGCTGGGGCCTTTACGACCATGTCGACGGCGGCGCCGGCCGGGACGCGGTGGTGTTCTCCGCCGGGGAGGGCCTGACCCATATCGACTTCGCGCCGGGCAGCCTCGTCGGGATCGAATCGATCTCGACCACCAACCGCTATGCGAGCGATCAGGACCCGGCGCCTTCCTACGAGTTCGTGCTGCACAACGACAATGTCGCGGAAGGCGACACGCTGATCGTCAACGGCAGCTCGCTGAACAAGGAAGGCCAGACGATCAGCGTCGACGGCAGCGAGGTTGTCGACGGCAATTTGATCCTGTTCGGCGGCTCCAACGGCGACACGCTCATCGGCGGGGCGGGCGCCGACATCCTCGGCGGCGGCGGCGGCCAGGACAGCCTTACCGGCGGCGCCGGCGCCGACATCTTCCGCTTCGACGCCGCCTCGGACTCGGCCGGCAACCCGGACACGATCCAGGATTTCGAGGTCGGTCTCGACCTCATCGACCTGCGACGGATCGACGCCGACACCCACGCCGAGGGCGACCAGGCCTTCCACTGGATCGGAGCGGAGGATTTCAGCGAGCAGGGCGCAGCCTCGGCCGGCGAGCTTCGCGCCTATCTGGTCGAGGGCGGCTGGTTCGTCGAGGGCGACACGGACGGCGACGGTTCGGCCGATTTCTCGCTGTTCGTCGTCGTGCCGCCCGACTTCGACCTCAGCAGCGGCGACTTCCTGCCCTAGCGGCGACCGGCCCCGGCCCGGGACCGTCCGAAGCGAAAAAATCGCGGCCCGCCAGGCGCTTCGGAGCGCGGAACGGTCCCTTTTGGCGCTAATTGCGTTTCGGCCGGAAGCGGGGGGATGGTATGACCGGCGCGTTTCCCGAGCGGCGGGCAGCGCAGACCGTGGTGGTCCTCCAATTCGTCTCCCCGACGCCTCCGGCGCCGGCGACCGGGCTTGGCCGACTCCCGCAAAGCCGCAGGAGCGAAGATCATGGCGACCGGAACCCAGGGCCCCGACATCCTCAGCAACGACCAGAGCCTGAGCAACGAGACGATCGACGCTCTCGGCGGCGACGACAGGATAAACGTCAGGACGCCCTTCCCTCCAGGAGGGGGCAACAGCGTCACCTCGGTGACCGTCAACGGCGGCGACGGCTTCGACACGCTCGATCTGTCGGCTTATCCCATCTACAGCCTCTCTCCCAATTCCGCCCGGATCGGCGAGTACGCGACTCAATCCTCCTCCTCGACCTGGCCGGCCGACATTTCATGGTCCGGCGTGGAGCGGCTGGTGGTCTTCGGCGACGCAGATTTTGGAGGCTCCGCACCCTCCTCCTACAAGGCCGGGAGCTGGTCGACCGGTGATACGACAGACGAGATCACCGTGCGGGTCTCCCGGGGTGTGATCACGCTCTCCACCGGGGGCGGCAACGACAAAATCTATTTCCATTCCGTCGCCGACGGCTCGGTGGCCAATGGCGGCCCTGGTGACGATCTGATCGACCTGAGCCGGTTCCCAGCCAACTTCGTCTTCGCCAACGGCGACGAAGGCAACGATATCATTATCGGCAACGATCGGGTCGACACCCTGAACGGAGGCGAGGGCAACGACCAGCTGCGCTCCGGCCGCGGTGACGATCTGCTCCAGGGCGCCGCCGGCAACGACGTCCTCTATTTCGGCCCGTCCTTCAGCAGCGCCGACGTCGCCGACGGCGGCGCCGATCGGGATTCGGTCGTCCTGCAGGGCAATTACACGCTGACCTTCGGCGCGGCCCAGCTGATCGGGGTGGAGTCGATCTCGCTGCAGAGCGGCGCCAACACCAGGTTCGGCGACACCGCGAACAATTTCTACGACTATGTCGTCACGACCGTGAACGGCAACGTCTCGGCCGGCCAGCAGCTGATCGTCAACGCAAGCTCGTTGCGCGCCGGCGAGGACTTCACCTTCGACGGCTCGGCCGAGAGCGACGGGCGGTTCCTCGTCTATGGCGGCCACGGGGTCGACGATCTCACTGGCGGCGACGGCGCCGATGTCTTCTTCTTCGAGGGCCAGCGCTGGGGCCCCGGCGACCGGGTCGACGGCGGCGACGGCGCCGATGCGCTGGTGATCAGCGGCGGAAGCGGGATGACCCATATCGAGTTCGCCGCCGGTGCGCTGACCGGCATCGAGGCGATCTCGCTCAACAACCGCTTCGCCACCGATCCGACGCAGAAGCCGAGCTACGAGCTCGTCCTCAACAACGGCAACGTCGCTGCGGGCGGCACTTTGATCGTCAACGGCAGCTCGATCCCGGGCGGCCAGCAGGTCATCATCGACGGCCGAGGGGTGCACGGCGGCAACCTCACCCTGTTCGCCGGCGGCGGCCATGACATCCTCACCGGCGGCGACGGCGCCGACCTGATCGTCGGCGGCGGCGGCGCGGACTCCCTCACCGGCGGAGCCGGCGCGGACACGTTCCGCTACGACGCCGCTTCGGACTCGATCGGCCTGGCCGACCTGATCGGCGACTTCCAGAGCGGGCTCGACCGGATCGACCTCAGCCGGATCGATGCCGACGCCAATTCGGACGGCAACCAGGCCTTTACGTGGATCGGCTCGAACGCGTTCAGCGGCTCCGCCGGAGAGCTCCGCACCTACGAGGACGGCTATCGCTGGGTAGAGGGCGACACGGACGGCGACGGCGCCGCAGACCTCGTCATCGTCCTCCAGGTCGGCACTCCGCCGCTCGTGGCGGGCGACTTCATCCTCTAGCCGATACGTCCAGACCGGCCCGATCCCTCGTTGCACCGCCCGGCACCGTCTGTCAGCTTGACGGTTGGGGGCGCCTCTCGGCGTGCCGTGGGGGGAAATCAGACATGCCTAATATTGCGCCCGTAGTGGATCTGAACGGCGTGGCCGCCGGCGATGGCGCCAGCCTGAGCTATACCGAGGGCGACGCTCTGACGGCGATCGCTCCGGACGCGACCGCCACCGATACCGATTCCCTCGATCTCGACGGGGGCAGCCTCACCGTCGCCTTCACCGCCGGCGGCACCACCGCCGACATGCTCAGGATCGTCAGCGGCGACTTCGTCGTCGACGAGGACGGCCTCTACTACCAGCAAGTGCTGATCGGCACCGTCACCGGCGGCACCGACGGCTCGACTCCGCTCCTCATCCAGTTCAACGCCGACACGACCCCGGCGATCGCCGCGGCGCTGATCCGCGTGATCGGCTACGTCAATTTTTCCGCCACGCCCGTGGCCGGCAACCGCACGGTCGCCTTCACGCTCACCGACGGCGACGGGGGCACGAGCATCGCCCGGACGGCGACGGTCAGCGTCACCGCGGTCGACACCCCCGCCGTCGCCCAGGACGACGGCATCGGTACCAATGAGAATGCGGTCGGGACCGGAAGCCTCTTCGGCGACAACGGCAACGGCAATGACAACGACCCCGACGGCCCCTCCCCGACGATCTCGGAAGTGAATGGCTCGACCGCCAACGTCGGGAACACGATCATCCTCGCCTCCGGAGCAAAGCTGACCGTCAACGCCAACGGCACCTACAGCTACGATCCGGACGGCAAGTTCAACCATTTGACCGACACGAGCACGGGGGCGGTAAACACCTCCGCCGTCGCCGACACCTTCACCTACACCCTGACCAACGGCGGCACGGCGACGGTGACGGTGACGGTGTACGGAGTGGCCGGCCCGGGCGACCGGCTGATGGGCGACGAGAACGACAACGTCATCCAGGGATCCACGGGCGCGGACATGTTCCTCCTCCAGCAGGGCGGCACCGACACGGCGAGCGGCCTGGGCGGAGACGATTATTTCTACTTCGGCGGAGCGATGCTGGCGTCCGACATCGTGAGCGGCGGTTCGGGCGACGATTCGATCATTCTTCAGGGCGATTACTCCGGCGGCCTCGTCCTGGGAGCGAACGTGACCGGAATGGAGGGCATCGCCCTGCTCGCCGGAAGCAACACCGCGTACGGCGCCTCCGGCTTCGACGTTAACTCCTATGCGATCACCACCCACAATTCCAACTTCGCGGCCGGGGTCCGGGCGAAGGTCAATGGAAGCGCCCTGCTGGCGGGGGAAAACCTCACCTTCGACGGCTCCGCCGAAACCGACGCGACCTTCCTCGTCTATGGCGGCCGCGGCACCGACCAGCTGACCGGGGGCACCGGCAACGACACCTTCTTCTTCGCCGCCGACCGCTTCGCCGTCGGCGACACGGTAGTCGGCGGGCTGGGGTATGACGGGCTGTTCCTGTACGGCGCCTACACTATCGACTTCGGCTCCCTCGACTATGCGGGTGCCGTGACCGGGATGGAGAACATCACCCTGAGCTCGGTCACCGACGAACGCTATGCGCGCGGCGGGTCCGGTCACGCCTACGACATCACGCTCGGCGACGGGCTCGTCGGGGCGGGCGGGACGCTGACCGTGAACGGCGCCTTCCTCCAGTCGTACGAGACGATGGAAGTCGACGGCAGCGGCGAAACGGACGGCATCGTGCGCATCTTCGCAGGCGAGGCCGCGGACATCCTGACGACGGGCAGCGGCGCCGATCTCATCCACGGCGCGGGCGGCGCCGATGTCATGACCGGCGGCACCGGAGCGGACACCTTCCGCTACGACCTGGCGTCGGACTCGACGGCGAGCGCGACGGACTCGATCGCCGACTTCCTCTCGGGCACGGACAAGTTCGACCTGACCCGGATCGACGCCAACTCGACCGCCGGGGGCAACCAGGCCTTCACCTGGATCGGCTCGAGCGCCTTCGGCAACGTGGCGGGGCAGCTCAGGGTCTTCCAGTCGGGCGGCAACTGGATCGTCCAGGGCGACACCGACGGCAACGGCGTCGCCGACCTGGTGATCAATGTCACGGCTCCGGCGGCGCCGCTGGTGCAGGGGGACTTCCTGCTCTAGCGCGGAGGTCGCCGATGATCGGTTCAGTCCGACACACCGTAATCGTGAGTGAAGCGAAGCATCAGTCGGGCTCCGACGCCCGTTCGACTGGCGAGTCGCTTCCTTCCTCACGATGACCAATCAAGCAAAGCCGACCAGGCGCAAGTCGTTTGCCGCGGCTGGTCATGCCTGATATTATGCAAAAACTGGTTGCACGGCGGCAGGGTGCGGCGTTGCGAAGGAACTGATCATGGCAGCGAAGGAAGCCGAGTTCGCGGAGCGGGATGCTGCGCTGGAGATCGACCTCAACGGCGACGCCGAGGGAACCGACAGCCGCCTCAAATATGTGCAATACGGCCTGGCGGCCGCGATCGCTCCCGATGCCTTTGCCTTTGACGATGCGGAGTATTTTGAAGGCGGGCGCCTGATCGTCGAATTCACTGAGCGGAGCACGGCCGACGACCAGCTGCAGATCGTCCGCGGCCCCTTCGGCGATGACTCGGTCTCCGTCATCGGGAAGGATCTTTATTTCGGCGACTCGATCATCGGCAGCATCACCGGGGGCACCGACGGGTCGACTCCGCTCGTGATAGATTTCCATTCGAAAATGACGACGCCCGGAATCGTCCAGGCCGTGCTCCGCTCCATCGGCTATGCGAACCGCTCCGAGGAGCCGGTCGAAGGCGAGCGCTTCGTCAGCTTCACGCTCTTCGACCCCGAGGGTGCCGCCAGCCGTGCCGGCGCGACGATCTACGTCACGCCCGCGGTTGCGCCGGAAATCGACCTCAACGGCGACCGCGACGGGACCGGCAGCAGCATCAAATATGTCGAGAGCGGCGCGGCCACGGCGATCGCTCCCGACGCGATCGCCCGCGACGATTCTGACTATTTCGACGGCGGCAGCCTGATCGTGGAATTCAGGGACGGAAGCACGAGCGACGACCAGCTGCAGATCGTCGCCGGGAAATCCGGCGAAGCGATGGTCTACGCCATCGAGAGCGACCTCTATTTCCGGGACTCCCTGATCGGCAGCATCACCGGGGGCACCGGCGGCTCGACTCCGCTCCTGATAAGCTTCCACGAGAAAGTGACGATCGACATCGTCGAGGCGGTGATCCGCTCGATCGGTTATGCGAATTTCTCGCAGAACCCGCACGAGGGCCAGCGCGTCCTCACCTTCACCCTCATCGACCGCGTGGGGGCCGCCAGCCTCGCCGTCGCGGCGAAGATCTACGTCGTCCCCGTCGACAACCCCGCCGTCGCGGAAGACGACACCGTCACGACGACCGAGGACAAGGTTGGAATCGGCAATCTGTTCGACGCGAACGGCCCAGGCAACGACTACGATCCGGACACCGGGAGGCTGGCGATCGCCGCCGTCAACGGCTCGGCGGCCTATGTCGGCCGGACCATCACCCTCAGATCCGGAGCTCTGCTGACCGTCAACGGGGACGGCACCTACCGATACGATCCGAATGGCCAGTTCGACGCCCTGACCGACAATTCGTCCGGCGCAACGAACAGCTTCGCCATCGATACCTTCGAATATACGCTGGCCGGCGGCGATACGGCCACGGTGACCGTCGTCGTCACGGGAGTCGCCGGCGCGGGCGACAAGCTGATGGGCGACGAGACGGGCAACCGCATCATCAGCGCCGAGCGTTCGGACATGCTGCTGCTCGGGCAGGGCGGCGACGACGTCGCGTTCACCGGCGCCGGCGGCGACGTGATCTATTTCGGAAGCGCCTTCACCGGCGACGACAAGGTCGACGGGGGCGACGGCCGCGACGTCGTCGTGCTGCAGGGCAATTACGAGCTGAAGCTCGGCGAGACCAGCCTCACCGGCATCGAATCCCTCTCGCTGCAGAGCGGAGCCAACGATCGCTGGGGCGACGGCAAGGGCAATCTCTACGATTATGCCATCACCACCGTCGACTCCAACGTCGCCGCGGGCGAGCAGCTGATCGTCAACGGCCAGTCGCTCCGCGAGGGCGAGGACCTGAGCTTCGACGGGTCGGCCGAGCGGGACGGCAAGTTCCTCGTCTATGGCGGCTACGGAGTGGACACGTTGCGAGGCGGCGAGGGCAACGACGCCTTCTTCTTCGAGGGAACGCGCTGGGGTCCCGAAGACAGGGTCGACGGCGGCGCCGGGCGCGACGCGTTGATCATCACCGGCGGCAAGGGGCTCAACCACATCGAATTCGGCTCCGACAGCCTCACCGGCATCGAGTCGATCTCGCTCAACCCGCGCTATGCCGCCGACCGTTCCGTGTTGCCGTCGTACGAGCTCGTGTTGAACGCCGGCAACGTCGCTGCTGGAGCGACCCTGATCGTCAACGGCAGCGCGCTGGCCGATCCGGAGCAGACGATCAGCGTCGACGGCAGCGGCGTCAAGGAAGGCAAGCTGATCCTGTTCGGCGGCGCCGGCCGGGACACTCTGATCGGGGGCGGCGGCGGCGACCTGATCGAGGGAGGCGCCGGCGGCGACAGCCTCACCGGCGGCGGCGGCGCGGACATCTTCCGCTACGCCGAAGCCTCCACCGGCCACGTCACCGACTTCACACCCGGCGAGGACAGGATCGACCTTCGCCTGTTCGACGCCGACAGCCAGGAGGAAGACGTCCAGGCGTTCCGCTGGATCGGATCGGAGACGTTCAGCGGCAAAGGCGCGGCCTCGGCCGGCGAGCTGCGAGTCTACCGCAACGACGGCACCTGGTTCGCCGAGGGCGACACCAACGGCGACGGCAAGGCCGACCTCGTCATCGCCCTCACCCTGCCGCTCGATGCCAAGCTGAGCCTCGGTGACTTCCTGCTCTAGCGGGCGGTCCTAGACCCGGACCAGCTTCGCCTCGCGGCGGCCGACCGAGCGGTAGATGCGCGGGCCGAGGTCGAGCCGGAACGGGCCCATCTTGGCCTGCGGGGTCTCGGCCTCGCGGCCGACGAGCCAGGAGCGCGAGGTGCGGCCGGTGCCGCCGGCCCAGTCGTAGGCGACGTTGATCGCCACCATCGGAACGAAGATCCGCCGCCCGGCCATCTCGATCTCGCGGACCTCCGCCATCGGCATCGCCACCTGGCCGTTGAGCTTGAGGGTTCCGCCCGGGGCGATGCCGACCTGAGGGGAGCCGCTCAGCTCGTGGATCGGCCCCTGGAAGAAGGCGGCCATGTCGCCCTCCGCGCCGGCGTTGAACAGGCGCGGGTCGATGCGGATGTTGCGCGCTTCCGAATTGCCCTGGTTGGTGATCGTCAGAGCATATTGGACGAGCGCCTCGGTCTCGGTCGCCGAAGCCCGCTCGGGGACGATGTCGAGCTCGAGCCACGGCCGAGGCGCGGCGGGAGCTTCCGGCTTCGGCGCCGGCTCCGGACTCGGCTTCGGGGCCGCGACGGGGGCGGGCTCGGGCGTCCTGAGCACTCCGCCGAGCTCGTTGCGGGCGGAATCGCGCGCCTGCTCGAGCTCCGCCTGCGCCCGGCGCCGGCGGAGCAGCAGGAAGCCGCCGCCGAGCAGGAGGATGAGGGCACCGCCGACGGTCGGCCACAGCCGGCCGGCGGAGCCGGACCCTTCCGCCCCCGGGGCTTCGGGAGCCGGGGCGGCCGCTTGCGGTTCGGGCGCGGGCACCGGCGCGGTCTCGACCGGCGGCGTCTCCACTGGAGTCGCGGCCGAAGGCGCGGGTAGCGGGTCGGCTGGCTCGGCGGTGACCGGGGCCGGGTCGCGCCCGGGGGCCGGCTCCGGCTGGCGCGGCGTTGCGGCCGGCGGTTCGCGCTCCGCCGGGGTCGTCGGCGGCGCGGCGCGCGGCGGAGTCGCGGCGGGGGGCTGGGTTGTGGTCGAGCGCGGCGGCGTCACCGGCGGGGTGGTGCGCTCGCCGGGCAGGGTGAAGTCCTTGAGCTGCGGCGGGCCGATCGTGTTCGACGTTTCGTTCTGGGCGAGCGCCGGCGCCCCCGCCGCGGCGAGGCCATAGAGGACGAAGGCGGCGGCCCGGAGGCGGCGGCGGCTCGGCGGCATTGACTCGAAAACCCTTCCCGCGTGCGCCTTTAGCCGCCCGGCGGCCCCCGAGTCTACCGGCCAGCGGCGGAACGCGGCGGCGGCGGGGCGGAAGGTGTCGCGGGACCCGCTCTCGGTTTTTTCCAAAACCCGCATCGCTTCGCCGCGATCTTCCTGAAATTGCAGAAAACCGTTTCCGTGCAGCCGATTGGGTCCGAATTTGGATGAAACGTCACTCTCGCCCGCCTCCCTGAAAAGACATAGCGGAAGCAGCAGAGGGTGGCGCCACTGCCGGTGCCGATGCCGCGAACGCTCGCGGCCGGGACGGCAGCTTCGTGAGATGGTGACCACATGACCAGGATTAGCGGGAGCGGGGGCTCCAACAGGCTGGCGAAGACCGCCGGCATCGGCACGATCGCCGACGACCACACTCTCGCCTTCGCGACCGGCTCCGACCGCTTGGAGATCGACGCGCGCGGGCAGTCCGGCAGCGTCCAGCTCATCGTGGCCGGCAGCGGCCCGACCTATTCCGGAAACTTCACCTGGGGCGGCGGCACCGTCGCCTATTCGGGGGTGAAGAGCTTCACCGTCCATTCGAGCCCCGGAGATCTTGCCGACGAGGTCCGCACCGGCGGGGGCGACGACGTCTTTTACCATTACGGGTTCAACGAAGCTCACTTCCAGGTGGACATCGTCGATCTCGGCGGCGGCGCGAACGACCTCCTGGTCGCCGATTTCTCCGCTGTGACAGGGTCCGCCGTATCGAATGGGCTGCACCCCGATTCCGGCAGCTACTTTCTGTTCGAGGTCGCCGGTAATGACCGGATCGCCTACTCGAACGTCGAGCGCCTCCACTTCATCGGCGGCGCCCAGGGCGACACGGTCTCCGGCCACGAAGGCGGCGACATCCTCGAGGGCCGCGCCGGCGACGACATCCTGTACGGCAGCGCCGGCGACGACGACATCTCCGGCGGCACCGGCACCAACCACATCGACGCCGGCGACGACGACGACATCATCCGCTCGATCGGCTTCGGCGTCGACATCGTGCATGGCGGCGACGGGGACGACACCGCGATGATCGACTATTCGGCGCTTACGAGCACGGTGTCGAACCTCTACGACGGCGAGGTCGCCTTCGGCGACGGCACCGACACTCGGGTCGAGCTGACGAGCGTCGAGCGGATCGTCATCGCCACCGGCAGCGCCGGCGACTCGATCGCCACCCAAAGCGGCAACGACGAGATCCGGACGGGCGCCGGGGGCGACGTCCTCGACGGCGCCGGCGGCGACGACTATCTCGACGGCGGCGCCGGCATCGACGCGATGATCGGCGGCAACGGCGACGACACGTTCGTGGTCGACGAGGCCGGCGACAGCGTCCTCGAGCTGGCGGCGGGCGGAATCGACCAGGTGCTGGCGTCGAGCGCGACCTACCGGCTTGCCGACCAGGTCGAGGATCTGATCGCGATCGGGGGCGGCGACCGCCAGTTCCGGGCCAACGCCCGCGATAATCGCGTCTCCGGCGCGGCCGGCCGCGATACCCTGTTGCTTCAGGACGGCGGCACCGACTTCGCCTTCGGCCATGGCGGCGACGATCTCTTCTATTTCGGCAACGCCTACAGCCCGGCCGACCGCGCCGACGGCGGCAGCGGCCGCGACGTGGTCGTGCTGCAGGGCAATTATGCGCTGACGCTGGGCGCAAGCAGCCTGAACGGGATCGAGAGCGTCTCGCTGCAGGGCGGCGCCAACGCCCGCTGGGGCGATACGGCCGGCAATTTCTACGACTACGATCTTGCCGTCGCCGACGACCTCCTGGCCGCGGGCCAGCAGCTGATCGTCAACGGCCAGTCGCTGAGGGCCGGCGAGGACTTCGCCTTCGACGGCTCGGCCGAGACCAACGGCAAGTTCCTCATCTATGGCGGCCACGGAGTCGACACCCTGATCGGGGGCGACGGCGGCGACGTCTTCTTCTTCGAGGGAAGCCGCTGGAATGCGGCCGACACCGTGGACGGCGGCGACGGCCGCGATTCGATGATCCTCAGCGGGCCGAGCGGCACCAACCGCTACGTGTTCGGTGCCGACAGCTTCACCAATATCGAATCGATCTCGCTCAACGCCCGCTTCGCGAGCGACCCGACCCAGAAGCCCGCCTACGAGCTGGTGCTTCACAGCGCCAACGTCGCGGCCGGCGCCACCCTGATCATCAACGCCAGCTCGCTCGCCACCTTTTCGCAGTGGGTAAGGGTCGACGGCACCGCGATCCAGGACGGCAATCTCATCCTTTTCGGCGGCGTCGCGCACGATAATCTGTACGGCGGCGGCGGGGACGATCTGTTCGTCGGCGGGCCCGGAGCTGACCTGTTGGTCGGCCAGGGCGGCAACGACATCTTCCGCTACGATTCGCCGTCCCACTCGGGCACGAGGGCGATCGACACCATCGTCGAATTCCTTCCCGGCGAAGATCTCATCGACCTCAGCCGGATCGACGCCAACTCGCATGAGGCCGGCGACCAGGCATTCCACTGGATCGGGTCAGACGCCTTCACGGGCGCCGGCGCCTCGTCGGCAGGCGAGCTTAGGGCGTCTTTAGAGTTCAACAACTGGATGATCCGCGGCGACACGAACGGCGACGGCGCCGCCGATTTCGCCATCGCGGTGTTTACCGGTTTGGAAACCTTGATACCGGGCCCGGCCGACTTCCTCCTGTAGAAAGGCGGCGGGCCCGATCGGGCGGGTCCGCCGCGATCCTCGGGTGCAGCGATTGCTCTTTTGCCGCAATGCGTTGCGGGCGGCGGTGCGGCTTGGTAGTCGTCGGCCCGACGGCCGAATCACGGCCTCGGGAGGGAATCTACTCATGCGCAAAATTCGTCTCGCCTTTGCGGCGGCCCTTTTGCTCGGCACCGCCACGGCGCCGGCGCTCGCCCAGAGCGACCACTCGGCCCATGCTGCGGCCGCTTCCGCCAAGCCGCGCTACGGCGATTTCGGCCTCGACCTGACGGCGATGGACCGGTCGGTGAAGCCGGGCGACAGCTTCTGGCATTTCGTCAACGGCAATTGGGACAAGACCACCCAGATCGCCGCCGACCGGACCAGCGCCGGCGCCGGAGTGCTGCTGGCCGACGAGGCCGAGCGGCAGGTGCGCGCGATCGTCGAGGACCTGGCGAAGGATCCGGCAAAATCGGGCAAGGTCGGCCAGCAGGTCGGCGATTTCTACGCCAGCTGGATGG
This sequence comes from Allosphingosinicella sp., assembly GCA_036388575.1. Taxonomy (GTDB): domain Bacteria; phylum Pseudomonadota; class Alphaproteobacteria; order Sphingomonadales; family Sphingomonadaceae; genus Allosphingosinicella. The sequence continues at coordinate 48,083 of DASVRO010000041.1, read as the reverse complement.
ACGAAGCGGCGATCGAGGCCGCCGGCACCGCGCCCTTGAAGCCCTATCTCGCGAAGATCGGCGCCATCTCGAACCGCACCGACCTCGTCCGCGCCTTCGCCCAGCCCGGGATCATGAGCCCGATCGGAGTGGGAATCCTGCCGGATCCGGCCGATCCCACCCGCTACATCGCCGCCGCCGGACAGGCCGGCCTCGGCCTTCCCAACCGCGATTACTACCTGCTCGAGGGCGAGAAGTACGACACGATCCGCAAGGCCTATCGCGCCTATGTGGTGAAGATGCAGCAGCTCGCCGGCATCGCCGACGCCGAGGGGAAGGCCGACCGGATCATCGCCCTCGAGACGGCGCTCGCCAAGGTCCATTGGGAGCCGGCCCGCCAGCGCGACATCAAGCAGATCTACAATCCGATGAACCGCGCCCAGCTCGCCGAGCTGGCGCCGCAGCTGGAATGGCCGGTCTTCCTCGACGCCGCCGGCCTGGGCAGCGTGCCGACCGTCATCGCCGCCGAGAAGAGCGCGATCACCGAGACCGGCAAGATGCTGGAGAGCGTGCCGCTCTCGACCTGGAAGGACTATCTCGCCTTCCACTTCGTCAGCGCCCACGCCAATGCCCTGCCCAAGGCCTTCGACCAGACCAATTTCGACTTCTACTCGAAGACCCTGCGCGGCGTTCCCCAGCAGCGCGAGCGCTGGAAGCGCGGGATCCAGATGATCAACGGCTCGCTCGGCGAGGCGGTCGGCCGGGTCTATGTCGAGCGCCATTATCCGGCGGAGAGCAACCGCCAGATGTCGGAGCTGATCGCCAACCTGCGCTCCGGCCTCGAGGCGCGCCTCGCCGCCTCGACATGGATGGACGCCGCGACCAAGGAGCAGGCGCGCGCCAAGCTCGCCGCCTTTGACCCGCGCATCGGCCACCCGACCAAGTGGATCGACTATTCGAGCTTCGAGGTGAAGCGCGGCGACCTTCTCGGCAACGTCGTCAGGGCCCAGAAGTTCGGCCATGAGCTTCAGCTCTCGAGGCTCGGCAAGCCGGTCGACCGGGCGCTGTGGGACATGAACCCGCAGGAGGTGAACGCTTATTACAACCCGCTGATGAACCAGATCACCTTCCCGGCCGCGATCCTCCAGCCGCCTTATTTCGACCCGAAGGCGGATCCCGCGATCAACTACGGCTCGATCGGGGCGATCATCGGCCACGAGATCGGCCACGGCTTCGACGACCAGGGGCGGCAGTTCGACGCCACCGGCCGGATCCGCGACTGGTGGTCGGCGAGCTCGGGCACCGAGTTCACCAAGCGCGCCGACAGGCTCGGCAAGCAGTTCGACCAGTACGAGCCGATCGCCGGCACCAAGATCAACGGCAAGCTCACCATGGGCGAGAATATCGGCGATCTCGGCGGGCTTGAAATGGCCTATGCCGCCTATCGCGCCTACGTCGCCAAGCACGGCGAGCCCAAGGTGATCAACGGCCTGACCGGCGACCAGCGCTTCTTCATCGCCTACGGCCAGAGCTGGCGCTCGAAGGTCCGCGAGGGCGCGATGCGCGAGCGGCTCCTGACCGATCCGCACAGCCCGCCCGAGTTCCGGGTCGACGGCATCGTCCGCAACGTCGACGCCTGGTACAAGGCGTTCGACGTCAGGCCGGGCGACAAGATGTACCTGCCGCCCGAGGAGCGCGTCAGCATCTGGTAGGCCCTGTTTAAATTCCTCCCCCGGTTTCCCGGGGGAGGGGGACCATGCGAAGCATGGTGGAGGGGTTCTTTCCGAGTTCCGAAGAACCCCTCCACCACACTTGGTGCGGTCCCCCTCCCCCGGCCAATGCCGGGGAGGAATTCAGGGGTTCACGCCACGTCCCTGCCGAGCAGCATCGGCCCGATCCGGCCGGAGGCGCCGTCCCAGAAGCCGGCCTGCCCTTCGAACTCGCGCGGGTTCCTGAACGTGCCGAACAGCATGTCGAGGAGCGGCAGGTCGCAATAGTTGAAACCATGGACTCCGCGTTCGTGATGGGCGGCGTGGCTTTCCGGGCGGATGATCAGATAGCCGAGCCAGTGCGGGGTGCGGATGTTGGCGTGCTGGAACATGCCGAGGAAGGTGACGAAGACGTTGACGACCAGCGCCGCCTCGCCGCTCAGGCCGAAGCCGAGCACCAAGGCGAGGCTTCCGAGGAAGGCGAAGCCGAGCATGTCGAGCGGCGAGAAATAGAAGGCGCCCCAGACGTCGACCCGCTCGGCGCTGTGGTGCATCTGGTGGAACCAGCGCCACAGCGGGTCGAAATTGTGCATCGTCCGGTGCCAGGCATATACTCCCAGCTCCAGCGCCAGGAAGCCGCCGGCGACTTGCGCCCAGAAGGGCAAAGCGGTGGCGTCGAACAGCCGGTGGGCGCCGAGCGTTCCGTCCCAGATCAGCGGCGCGAAGGTCGCGACGGCGAAATAGGCGATCGTCGAAAGCGCCGCCCGGACCCGCCAGAGGCGAAGCGCCGGGAAGGCGCGGCCGGGAAGCAGCAGCTCGGCGAGAACGAAGCCCGCGAAAAGCGCGAGGGCGATCTGATGGTAGAGACCGAACACGCAGGTCCTCCATTTTGTGGGGGTCGGCTCCGGCCGGCGCGCGGAGGGGGCGGGTACGCTGCCGGCCGGAAGCCTGTGATCGAATATATGGAGGGCTCGGGTGACCGAAGCATGCCGCGGCGGGCGGTTTATTGTTTCAATTGTCTCACCGTCATCCGGCTTTCGCCGGGAAGACGGTGTTGCGCGTCCGCCTCGGCGCGGCCTACACGGCGCCCAGCAAATCAGGAGGTTCCCCCTTGGATCGTCGCACCTTCATCGCCTCGTCCGGCGCCGCCGCCCTCGCCGCCGCGGCGCTTCCCGGCAGCGTTCTTGCCCAACCCGCCGGCTCGGGCGACGCCGCCCTCAACGCCTTGTTCGAGCGGATCTTCCAGCAGCTCGTCCAGCGCTCGCCGGAGCTCGCGACCTCGCTCGGTCTCGACAAGGGCGACAATGCCGCTCTGAAGGGCCAACTCACTCCGCGCACCCTCGCCGAGCGGGCGCGCCAGCAGGCGCAGGTCCAGGAGGCGCTGGCCAGTCTCGCGGCGATCGACCGGTCGGCGCTGTCGCCGGCCGCGAAGCTCAATCTCGAGGTGGTCACCTATTCGCTGACCAACCAGACGGTGGCGCCGCGGCGCTTCGGCCTCGACAGCGCGATCCGTCCCTACCGGATCTTCCAGCAGGGCGGCGCCTATTTCTCGGTGCCCGACTTCCTCAACACCGCCCACACGATCAACACGAAGGACGATGCCGAGGCCTATCTGTCGCGGCTCGAGGCCTTCGCCGTGGCGCTCGACCAGGACAGCGCGATGCAGCGCATCGAGGCGTCGCGCGGCTATCTCGCGCCGGCCTGGTCGCTCGACCTGACGATGGGCCAGATGGCCAAGCTGAGGGAGCAGAAGGCGGACGAGAGCAGCATCGTCCAGTCGCTGGTCAAGCGGGCGAAGGCCAAGGACATCGAGGGCCGCTGGGAGAAGCGCGCGGAGCGGATCGTCGAGGAGCGGGTCTATCCGGCGCTCGACCGGCAGATGGCGCTGATCCGCGAGCTCCGGCCGGCAAGCCAGCCCGGCGACGGCATCTGGCGGGTGCCGCACGGCGACGAGATCTACGCCGTCGCGCTCGAGCAGGCGACGACGACCCGCTTCACCCCCGACGAGGTCCACCGCATGGGCCTGCAGCAGGTCGCCCAGATCAGCGCCGAGCTCGACCGCATCCTCAAGGGGCAGGGGATGAGCCGCGGCACCGTCGGCGAGCGGCTGGCGGCGCTCAACGTCACGCCCGCGCAGCTCTATGCCAATACGGACGAAGGGCGGGCCGCCCTCATCGCCGGCCTCAACGAGGGCGTTCGGGCGATGGACGCGAGGCTTCCGCAGGCCTTCGCGACCCTGCCGAAGGCGCCGCTCGAGATCCGCCGCGTGCCGGTCGAGATCCAGGACGGCGCCTCCAACGGCTATTACAACCGCGCCTCGCTCGACGGCTCGCGGCCGGCCATCTACTTCATCAACCTCAAGGATACCGGCGACTGGCCGAAATACAGCCTGCCGGCGCTGACCTATCACGAGGGCGCGCCCGGCCATCACCTCCAGATCAGCCTCGCCCAGGAATCGGAGGACATTCCGACGCTCCGCAAGGTCGGCGGCTTCAGCGCCTACAGCGAGGGCTGGGCGCTCTACGCCGAGCAGCTCGCCGACGAGCTCGGCGCGTATCGCGACCCGCTCGAACGCGCCGGCTATCTCCAGTCCTTCCTGTTCCGGGCGGCCCGGCTGGTCGTCGACACCGGCCTCCACTCGAAGCGATGGACCCGCGAGAAGGCGACCGACTATCTCGTCGCCACCACCGGCTTCGCCCGGCCGCGCTCGCAGCGCGAGGTCGAGCGCTACTGCACCCAGGCGGGGCAGGCGTGCAGCTACAAGGTCGGCCACATGGCCTGGAGCCGGGCCCGGGAAGAGGCCCGCAAGACGCTCGGCCGGCGCTTCGACCTCGAGCAGTTCCACGAGATACTGAAGGACGGGGCGATGCCGCTGACCATCCTCGAGCGGCGGATAAGGGAGCGTACGGCGGCGGCGCGGCGGGGCTAGGGTGCGGGCGTATCATCCCCCGTTTCCGTCCTGCCGGACTTGATCCGGCATCCACCTTCTCTCCTGCGACGGTGGCTCGACGAAGGTGGACCCCGGATCGAGTCCGGGGTGACGGGGTCAGCGGCCTCAGATGACGTCGGCCAGCGGGGCCAGCTCGGACATGTCGTCCTGGGTGCGGACCTTGGACTTGACCGCCTCGGCATTGTCGATCCACGCGTCGGTCGCGGGCGGCGGCGGGGGCGGGGGCGCCAGCATCCTGGGGATCGCCGCGGCCTGATAGCTCAGGGTCAGCACGACCAGGCTGACCGAGAGCGAGGTGAAGAAGGCGCGGGCGGGATGCATGTCTTTGTCCTTTGGCGAAGTCCCTGAAGGGGGCAGCTCCGGCCGGAAGGCGGAGGGGGCGAAAACGCTTCCCGACCGGAGCCACATCGCCTTTCTGGCGGCGGCGCGTGTCCGACCGATGCCGCAAAGCGGGGAAGTTGGTGTCAATTGTGTCAGTTGTTCCCGGCGAAGGCCGGGGCCCACCAGTGAGGGGGATTATTTGCCGGGGCCGAGTTCCTGGGTCCCGGCCTTCGCCGCGAAGCAATCAGACCAGAGCGCGCTCCAGCAGCTCTTCGGCGCTGAGGCCGAGGCGGCGGATCTGGGCGACGATCTCGGGCCAGCGGTGGTTGAGGAAATCGTCGCGGCCGGCGTTGCGCAGCCGGTCGGTGGCGCCGGGGGCGACGAACATGCCGACTCCGCGCCGGACCAGCACCAGCCCCTCGTCCTGAAAGCCCTGATAGGCCTTGGCGACGGTCAGCGGGTTGGCGCCGAACTCGGCGGCGAGGCTCCTCACCGAAGGCAACGGATCGCCGTCGGCGACTCGCCCCTCGAGGATCATCGCCGCGATATTGTCGCGCAGGCGCAGGTAGACGGGACGTTCTTCGGACACGCCGCTATAGTGAGCTAATACAGTGCGGCAGTCAAGCTGGCGAATTCCTCCCCCGGATTTCCGGGGGAGGGGGACCGCGCGAAGCGCGGTGGAGGGGTTCTACGGAGTTTGGGAAGAACCCCTCCACCAAGCTTCGCCTGGTCCCCCTCCCCGGCAAATGCCGGGGAGGAATTTTTCGTCACCAATCCCGAACCACGTCCTCCAGCGCCGGCCGAGGCCGCTCCTCCAGCTCCGCGCCTTGCGTGCCGAGGAAGAAGAAGCCTGCGATCCGCTCGGGCGGCCGCCCGCCGAGCGCTTCCAGCACCGCCGGCGAATAGGCCGCCCAGCCGGTCACCCAGCCGCCGCCGAAGCCCAGCGCGGCGGCGGCGTGGAGGAGGTTCATGGCGACGGCGCCGCAGGACAGCTCCTGCTCCCAGACCGGGATCTTGTGCCCCTCGATCGGGCTTGAAAGCAGGACGACCAGCTCCGGCGCCTGGGTGGCGAAGCGCTGGACCGCCTCGACCTCGAGCCGGGCCGGCGGCACGGCCTTGCCGGCGCGATAGGCGGCGTGGAGCATCTCGGCGAAGGCGGGACGGCGTTCCCCGGCGACGTGGACGAAGCGCCACGGGAAGAGCTTGCCGTGGTCGGGCGTTCGGGCGGCGATCTCCAGCATCCGGCGGAGCTGAGCCGCGTCGGGCCCCGGCTCGACGAGGTCGCGCGGGCGGCAGGAACGGCGGGTCGCCAGGTAGGCGGCGAGCGAGGAGCGGTCGTTGAACATCAGGCGGCGGCGCTAGCAGCCTTGCGGGAGTGCAACAATCGGCTTCACATCGGCGTTTTGGCCGCTACTGTGCCCGCGTTTCGCAGCAAGGCCCGACAGAGGCCGGTGCGTGTTTAGGAGTGTAAGCCTGATGGCCACCACCGCCCCTTCCGATCAGCCCGGCGGCTACGACACCAAGACGATCCTCGGCCATCCGCGCGGCCTGTTCGTTCTGTTCTTCGCCGAGATGTGGGAGCGTTTCTCCTATTACGGCATGCGGGCGCTGCTGATCCTCTACCTGACGAAGCACTGGCTCTACGACGACAAGGACGCGTCGATCATCTACGGCGCCTACACCGCTCTGGTGTACATCACGCCGGTGATCGGCGGCTATATTGCCGACCGCTATCTCGGGCAGCGCAAGGCGGTGGTCTTCGGGGCCGTACTGCTCACGATCGGCCACTTCTTCATGGCGTTCGAAGGCAATGGCACCGGGCATGAGAACGATCCCGGGCTCAACGTCTTCTGGCTCGCCCTCGCCTTCATCATCGTCGGCTCGGGCTTCCTCAAGGCGAACATCTCGGTGATCGTCGGCCAGCTCTATCCGCGCACCGACGTCCGCCGCGACGGCGCCTACACCATCTTCTACATGGGCATTAACCTCGGCGCCGCGATCGGAACGCTGATCGCGGGCTATCTCGGCGAAACCTACGGCTGGGGCTACGGCTTCGGCGCCGCCGGCCTCGGAATGCTTCTCGGCCTCATCGTCTTCGTGTGGGGCAAGCCGCTCCTCATGGGCAAGGGCGAGTCGCGCGATCCGGCCCGACTCAAGTCGATGGTCGGGCCGCTGCGCTTCGAATGGCTGCTCTACCTCGTCGGCCTCGCCGCCGTCGTCATCATCTGGGGCCTCATCCAGTATCAGGAACTGGTCGGCTCGCTGCTCGGCATCTTCGGCGCGCTGCTGGTCGCTTATGTCGTCTTCACCGCGGTGACAAAGCTCGCGAAGGAGGACCGCGACCGGATCTTCGCGGCGCTCCTGCTCATCATCGGCTCGATCCTGTTCTGGGCCCTGTTCGAGCAGGCGGGCTCCTCGCTCAACCTGTTCACCGACCGCTATGTCGACCGGGCCGGAGTTCCGGCCTCGATCTTCCAGTCGATCAACCCGATCTACATCATCCTCCTGGCGCCGCTCTTCGCCTGGCTTTGGGTGACGCTCGGGCGCAGGGGGCTCGAGCCGTCGGCTCCAGCCAAATTCGGTTTCGCGATGATCCAGCTCGGCGCCGGCTTCCTCGTTCTGGTGCTGGGCGCCAACGCCGCCGGGATCGACGTTCCGACCCCGGTCATCTTCATCTTCCTCCTCTACCTCCTCCACACGACCGGCGAGCTCTGCCTGTCGCCGGTCGGACTCTCGGCGATGAACCGGCTGGCGCCGGCGCATATGGCGAGCCTGATCATGGGGACCTGGTTCTTCGCCTCGGCGACCGGCAATTTCGCCGCCGGCATGATCGCCGGAGCAACCGGTGCGGAAGGGCTGGAAGGTCAGGCGGCCGGTAAGGAAGTCGTCCTCGACGTCTACTGGACCGTGGGCCTGATTGCCGTGGGCGTCGGTGTATTCTTCCTCGCCGTCTCGCCGCTGATCAAGAAGCTGATGCATCTCGATACCTTGAGGGATAATGAGGACCAGGAGCTTGCAGGCTATAAGGAATTGGCCGAAAATCAGGGCCCCGGCATGTTCCCGCAGCGCGAGACCAAGCCGGAAGGCCGGCAGATCTAATTCCCCGTTCGGGGCAAAAGGAGTCGAATGCGATCTATGACCTGTGCGGCCGTCGTCTCGGCGGCCCTGCTCTCCGCCTGCAGTCAGACTGAAACGCCTCGGACGGCGTCGGCCCAGACGCCCCGGACGCCGCCCAAGACCTATTCGAGGGACCCCTTCCCCTCGACCTACCAGCGCTACCCCGGCGCGGTGACGGCGATCACCGGTGCCACCGTGTTCGACGGCGACGGCGGCCGGATCGAGAACGGCACGGTCATCCTCGCCGACGGCCTCGTCCAGGCGGTCGGCGGCCCTGACACGCCCGTCCCGGCGGACTCGAACCGGATCGACGCGCTCGGCAAGTGGGTGACCCCCGGGATCATCGACGTCCACTCGCATCTCGGCGACTATCCGAGCCCCGGCGTGGAGGCGCACCAGGACGGCAACGAGGTGACCGGGCCGGTCCGCCCGGAAGTCTGGGCCGAGCACAGCGTGTGGCCCCATGATCCCGGTTTCAGTCGCGCCCTCGCCAATGGCGGGGTGACCAGCCTCCACGTCCTGCCCGGCTCGGCGAACCTGTTCGGCGGCCGCGGGGTCACGCTGAAGAACGTCCCCGGGCGGACGATGCAGCAGATGAAGTTCCCCGGAGCGCCTTATTCGCTGAAGATGGCGTGCGGCGAGAATCCCAAGCGCGTCTACGGCGGCCGCAACCAGATGCCGGCCAGCCGGATGGCGAACATCGCCCTGATGCGCCAGACCTGGGCACGAGCGCAGGAGTATCGGCGCAAATGGGACAAATATGAGCGGGACGGCGGCGAGATCCCCGGCCGCGACCTCGCCATGGATACCCTGCGCGGGGTGCTGGCCGGTGAGATCACGGTCCAGAACCACTGCTACCGGGCCGACGAGATGGCCAACATCATGGATATGGCCAAGGAGTTTGGCTACAAGGTCTCGACCTTCCATCACGCTGTCGAGAGCTACAAGATCGCCGACCTGCTGAAGGCGAACGACGTCTGCTCCGCGATGTGGGCCGACTGGTACGGCTTCAAGATGGAGGCCTATGACGGCATCCAGGAGAATATCCCGCTGGTCCACAATGCCGGCGCCTGCGCGATCGTCCACTCCGACGATCCCAACGGCATCCAGCGCCTCTACCAGGAAGCCGCCAAGGCGCTCGCCAACGGCCGCCGGATGGGAATCCAGATCCCCGACGAGGTGGCCTGGACCTGGCTCAGCTCCAACGCGGCGAGGGCGCTTGGTATCGCCGACCGGACCGGCAGCCTCAAGTCCGGCAAGATGGCCGACGTCGTGCTGTGGAACGGCCATCCGTTCAGCGTCTACACGCGGCCCGAGCGGGTCTGGGTCGACGGCGCCCTGCTCTACGACGCCAACGATCCGAGGCGCAGGCCGGTCAGCGACTTCGAGCTCGGCCAGCCCGGCGAAGGGGATGTGAAGTGAAGCGTTCGGACGTGCGACAATTGCTCCGTTCGCCCCGAGCGAAGTCGAGGGGCGGACTCGAGCGAAGCCGAGGGCCGCTTGTCTCGGCGGCGCTCGACTGGGCGTCTCGACTTCGGCCGAAGGCCGAAGTTCATCCTGAGCGCCGCCGACAGGCGGCGTCGAAGGGCTCGACGCGAACGGCCTTGGTTGCCGGCCTGATTGCGATGATGCCGGCCCCGGTCCTCGCCCAGACCATCGCCATCACCGGCGGCACCGTCGCGCTCGGCGACGGTTCGGAGCCGATCGAGGGCGGGACGGTGGTGATCCGCAACGGCCGGATCGTCGCCGCCGGCCGCGGCGTCGCCGTTCCGGCCGGGGCCCAGCAGTTCGACGCCACCGGCAAGTGGGTGACGCCCGGCATCATCGCCGGCTTCTCCCGGGTCGGGCTGATCGAGGTCGACGCGGTCAACGCGACCAACGACGTCAGCGCCGGCAACTCGCCGTTCAGCGCGGCGATCGACGTCGCTCCGGCGATCAACCCGCGGGCTATGGCGATCCAGGTCAGCCGCGCCGGCGGGGTCACCCGCGCCATCGTCGCACCGGGCACGGCGAAGAGCATCTTCGCCGGCCAGGGGGCGGTGATCGACCTGGGGCACGACATGGAGGCGGTGACCCGCGCCCGCGCCTTCCAGTTCGTCGAGCTTGGCGAGACCGGCGCCGACGATGCCGGCGGCACCCGCGCCGCCGCCCACGTCCTGTTCCGCAACGCGCTTCGCGAAGCGCGCGACCTCGGCCGCTTCTCGTCGCCCATCTCGGGCGGCGGCGGAGCCCGCGAGCCGCGCGCCAACGACCAGCGCGACTTCCCGCTCGAGGAGGTGCCGGACAACCGCCTGATCTCGGCCGGCGCGAACCGCCCCGACGACGTCCTCCTCACCCGCTTCGACGCGGCGGCGCTGGTGCCGGTGCTGCAGGGGCGGCAGCTGCTCCTCGTCCATGCCGAGCGGGCCAGCGACATCCTCCAGGTGCTGGCCCTGACGAAGGAATTCCCGCGCCTCAGGCTGGTGCTGGTCGGGGCGACCGAAGGCTGGACCGTCGCCGACCGGATCGCCGCGGCCCGGGTGCCGGTGATCGCCAACGCTCTGAACGACCTGCCCTCGACCTTCGAGCAGCTCGCCGCGACCCAGTCCAACGTCGCCCGCCTGCGCGCCGCCGGAGTCACCGTCGCTCTCGGCATGATCAACGACGACGAGGCGCGGCAGGTGCGGCTCGCGCGGCAGCAGGCCGGCAACATGGTCGCGGTCGGGCGGCTGCCCGGTGCCTCCGGACTGAGCTGGGGCGAAGCGCTGGCGACGATCACCTCGGCGCCGGCGGAGGCGGTCGGGATGGGCGGCGAGCTCGGCTCGCTTCGTGCCGGGCGGCGCGCCGACGTCGTCATCTGGTCGGGCGACCCGCTCGAGAACGGATCGGCGGCCGAGCTGGTTCTGATCGACGGCGTCCAGCAGCCGCTCGAAAACCACCAGACCAAGCTTCGCGACCGCTACCGCACGCCGACCGAGGGCGACCTGCCGAAGGCGTACGACAGGTGACGGCTTTGGTCAGCCTCGCGCTCGCGACGCTGGCCTTCGTCGGCTCCCATTTCGCCTTGTCGCATCCGCTCAGGGTGCGGCTGGTGAGCAATCTCGGCGAGCAGGTCTTCCTCCTGCTCTATTCGGCGGTGGCGTTCGTCACCCTCGGCTGGATGATCCTCGCGTACCGGGCGGTCAGGAACAGCTTCCCGCTCTGGGCGGCGCCCTATTGGGCGGGGCCGGTCGCCTCGGGCCTGATGCTGGTCGCCTCCATCCTCCTCGTCGGCTCCTTCTTCCGCAACCCCGCCTTCCCTCATCCCGGCGCGAAGCCACGGGCGGTTCGGGCGGCGAGCGGGATCTTCGCCGTCACCCGCCACCCGATGAACATGGCCTTCGCGCTCTGGGCGCTGGTCCACATCGCCTTGTGGGGAAGCCCCCGAAACCTGATCGTCGCCGGCGGCATCCTCGTGCTCGCCGTGCTCGGCTCGATCGGCCAGGACGGCAAGAAGCTCGACGTCGTCGGCGAGCCCTGGCGGCAATGGATGGCGCGGACCTCGTTCGTCCCGTTCGGAGCGCTTCTCACCGGCCGTGCGAAATGGCGCGGGCTCGCCGAGGCCTGGCCGGCGGTGCTGCTCGGCCTGCTCCTGTGGCTCGCCATCACCTGGTTCCACGCGCCGGAGGCCTCGCCCATCGCGGCGCTGACGAACTAGACCGCCTCGCCCTCCTGCAGAAGCCGGTCCTGCTCGGTCAGCGGCTCGGCTTCGTCGAAGCCGGCGCGGCGGGCGACCGAGGAAGTGGTCGCGACGTCCATCGCCACGTTGCCCGTCGTCCGGACGATGTCGGGCAGGGTCTCGACCGCGAGGAGGAGGACGAGCGGCTCGAGGGGCACGCCCATGGCGATGCAGATCGGGCCGATCGCGCTGATGAAGCTGATCGAGCCGGGCAGGCTGATCGAGCCCAAAGTGGTGGTGGCGGCGACCGCCACTCCGGCCGCCATCTGCATCGGCGTGATCTCGATCCCGAACCAATGGGCGACGTAGATGGCGACGGCGAGGTTCATCGCCGGCCCGGTCGCCCGGAACAAGGCGACCGCGAGCGGGAGCGTCACGCCCGAGGCGGCGACCGGCACTCCGAGCTTCTCGGCACCCCGCAGCATCGCCGGCAGCGAGGCAAGCGAGGATTGGGTGCTGATCGCCACCGCGTGGGGCGGTCCGACGGCCCGGGTGAAGGCGAGGAAGCCGAAGCCGCCGCCGAAGACGGCCAGCGGCCAGGCCGCGAACCAGACGACGCAGCCGACCGCCGAGACGATGAGGATATAGTGGAGCAGGGCTCCGAAGGCGGCCGCCCCGGCCTTGGCGCCGACGACGTAGGCGAGGGCGAAGACTCCGATCGGCGCCAGCCACAGGACCCAGTTGATGATCACCAGCATGGCATCGGCGACGGCCCGGAAGAACAAGGTGAGGTGCTTGCGCGGCTCCTCGGGCAGCCGGGTCATGGCGAAGGCGAAGACGGTGGTGAAGACGAGCAGCGGCAGGATCTGGTCGTTGGCCGCGGCGGCGACCGGGTTGGTCGGGACGAAGGAGCGGACGAACTGGGCGAAAGTCGGGATCTCGCCGACCTTGTCGGCCGAGGCCGAGAGCGCGCTTTTCAGCGCCGCCCCGGCCTCGGCATCGATCGGGAAGAGCTGAAGCAGAAACGGGGTAAAAAACGCCGACATGATCGCCCCCGTCCACAGCACGATCATGAACAGGATGACGGCTCGGCCGGCGAGCCGGCCCGAGCGGGCTGCCTCCGCCGACGCGGTGATGCCGTTGATCAGCAGGGCGACGATCAGCGGGACGATCGTCATCCTGAGCGCGTCGAGCCACAGGCCGCCGATCGGATCGGCGATGAGGATCGCCTGCGGCGCGAAGGCGGCCTTGGCGGTGAGGATGCCGAGCAGGAGCCCGACGGCGAGCGCGGCGAGGATGCGGGTGGCTTGCGACATTGGGAATGCTTAGCGGGCGAGGTTGAGGCCGAATAGTCCTCCCCGCGCCGAAGGCGGGGGGAGGGGGACCATGCGAAGCATGGTGGAGGGGTAACTGGCAAGGCCTGCTCCAGTCACCCCTCCACCACCCTTCGGGTGGTCCCCCTCCCCATCTTTCGATGGGGAGGACAAGAAGCGGCCACCGCGCTATCTGCGTGCTTAACAACACGCACACACAAGGGTGGGTATGACTCGCAAATTCTTCGGTACCGACGGGATCAGGGGCCGCACCAACCAGCTGCCGATGACCGCCGCTATGGCGCAGCGCGTCGGCCAGGCGGCCGGCGCCCATTTCCAGCGCGGCGACCATCGCCACCGGGTGGTGATCGGCAAGGACACCCGCCTCTCCGGCTACATGATGGAGACGGCTTTGATCTCCGGCTTCACCAGCGTCGGGATGGACGTGGTGATGGTCGGGCCGGTGCCTACCCCGGCGGTGGCGATGCTGACCCGCTCGATGCGCGCCGACCTCGGCGTGATGATCTCGGCCAGCCACAATCCCTATGTCGACAACGGCATCAAATTGTTCGGCCCCGACGGCTACAAGCTGTCCGACAAGGACGAGTCGGCGATCGAGCGGCTGATCGAGAAGGAGCCCGAGCTGGTCGACGCCGCCCTGATCGGCCGCTCGCGCAAGATCGAGGACGCCCGCGGCCGCTACATCCATTTCGCCAAGTCGACCTTCCCCGAGGAGCTCCGCCTCGACGGCCTCAAGATCGTCGTCGACTGCGCCAACGGCGCCGCCTACCAGGTCGCGCCCTCGGCTTTGTGGGAGCTTGGCGCCGACGTGGTGGCGATGGGGGTCACCCCCAACGGCCTCAACATCAACGACGGCTGCGGCTCGACCGCGCCGGCGGCGCTTCAGGCGCGGGTGGTCGAGGAGGGCGCCCATATTGGCATCGCGCTCGACGGCGACGCCGACCGCCTGATCATCGTCGACGAGGCCGGCCGCATCGTCGACGGCGACCAGCTGATGGCGCTGATCGCCGTCTCCTTCGCCCGGCGCGGACTGCTCGAAGGCGACGGCGTGGTCGCGACGGTGATGTCCAACCTCGGCCTCGAGCGCTTCCTCGCCATCAACGGGCTCGAGCTGGTGCGCACCCAGGTCGGCGATCGCTACGTTCTGGAGGCGATGCGCGAGCGCGGCTTCAACGTCGGCGGCGAGCAGTCCGGCCACATCATCCTGTCCGATTATTCGACCACCGGCGACGGCCTGATCGCGGCCCTGCAGGTGCTCGCCTGCCTCGTCGAGGACGGCCGGCCGGCGAGCGAGATGCTCCACCAGTTCGACCCGCTGCCGCAGCTCCTGAAGAACGTCCGCTTCGGCGGCGGCGCTCCGCTCGAGACGGCGGGGGTCAAGTCCGCCATCGCTTCGGCCGAGCAGCGGCTCGAGGGCGTCGGCCGCCTCGTCATCCGCAAGTCCGGCACCGAGCCCCTGATCCGGGTGATGGCCGAAGGCGAGGACGAGACGATGGTCGAGGAGGTCGTCGACAGCATCTGCGAGGCGGTCAAGGCCGCCTGATGCTCGAGCTTCGCCCCGACTGCGAGCGCTGCGGGCGCGATTTGCCGCCGGAGAGCGCGGACGCCCGCATCTGCACGTTCGAATGCACCTTCTGCGCCGAGTGTGTGGACGGGCCGCTAGGCGGCGTCTGCCCCAATTGCGGCGGCAATTTCGAGCCTCGCCCGATCCGTCCGGCGCATCTGCTCGAAAGGAACCCGCCCTCGACGATGCGCAAGGGGCCGCGATGAGCGAGGCCGGGACGAAGCCGCCGCGAATCCTCGTCATCGCCGGCTCCGACAGCGGCGGCGGCGCCGGGATCCAGGCCGACATCAAGACCATCACAATGCTCGGTGGCTTCGCGACGACCGCGATTACCGCGATCACGGCTCAGAACACGCTTGGCGTGACCGACGTGATGCCCGTCCCCGCCGCGATGGTGATCGCGCAGATCGACGCAATCGTCTCGGACATCGGAGTCGACGCCGTGAAGATCGGGATGATCGGCTCGGCCGGGACGGCGGAGGCGGTGGCCGAGCGGCTGGAGCGGCTGGCGGTGCCGATCGTCTTCGATCCGGTGATGGTGGCGACGAGCGGCTCCGTGCTCGCCGACGCCGCGACGATCGCCGCCTTCGGCCGGCTGATGCGGATCGCCTCGGTCGTCACTCCCAACCTTCCGGAGCTGGAAGCGCTCGGCGGCGCCGAGGCGGTGCTCGCCCACGGCTGCCACCTCCTCGCCAAGGGCGGGCACGGCGAGGGCCCGGAGGTCGTCGACGCGCTCGTCTCGCCGACCGGCGGCCGCAGCGAATTGCGGGGCAAGAGGTTCGACACCTCCGACACGCACGGCACCGGCTGCACGATGGCGAGCGCGCTCGCCTGCGGCCTCGGCGCCGGGCTGACCATCCAGAAGGCGTTCGAGCAGGCGGTGCGCTTCGTCCGAATCGCCATCATCGAGGCGCCTGGCTTCGGCGAGGGCTGCGGCCCGATCGGCCACCAGGCGGTCACCGATTTCCGCTGGGACGATGTCGAGCGGATGAACCTCAACCAGGTGACCGTGCCGGCGAATAACTATGAGGCCTCGGTTGCCTTCTACCGCAAGCTCGGGCTTCGCCAGATCGTCGACTCTCCCGGGCGCTACGCCCGCTTCGAATGTCCGGGCGGGGCGACGCTGTCGATCCACGTCGAGGAGGGGCGGAAGGCCGGCGACTCGGTGATCTACCTCGAGGAGGAGGATCTCGATTCTTGGGTGGAGCGGCTCGAGGCGGCGGGAATCGCCTTCGAGACCCGCCCCCGGGACCAGGACTGGGGATGGCGAGAGGCGCATTTGCGCGATCCCGCCGGTAACCGGCTCTGCCTCTACCGGGCCGGCGGGCATCGCCGCTACCCGCCGTGGCGGATCGATTAGCGTCATCCCGGCGAAGGCCGGGACCCAGGAACACGATCCTGTGCGGTGACGCTTTGGCTCCTGGGTCCCGGCTTCCGCCGGGATGACGGTGGTAATCCACAGATTTTCTTCGCTCGCCTCTGGCAGGGCCGTCCCGCTCCTTCTACCCTGCGCGCCAATGGCCCGCCCCTGCTTCAAGCTCGAGAAAGTCTATCCCGACCCCGTCGCCGGAGTCGACGAGGCCGGCTGCGCTCCGCTCGCCGGGCCGGTCGTCGCCGCCGCGGTGATCCTCGACCGCGAGAAATTCCCGCGCGGGATCGACGATTCGAAGGCGCTTCCGGCCGCCACCCGCGAGGCGATCTGCGCCAGGCTCTACAAGGTCGCGCGGGTCGGAGTCGGCCTCGCCACAGTCGAGGAGATCGACCGGATCAACATCTATTGGGCGCGGATGCTGGCGATGACCCGGGCGGTCGACGCGCTCGGAATCGATCCGGCCATGGTGATGGTTGACGGCAATCGCTGCCCGAAATGGGAGCGCCCCTCGGTGTCGATCGTCGCCGGCGACACCAAATGCCGCTCGATCGCCGCCGCCTCGATCGTCGCCAAGGTCACCCGCGACCGGATCATGAGCGACTATGCCAAGGAGCATCCCGGCTATGGCTGGGAGACCAACAAGGGCTATCCGACGCCCGAACATTATCGCGGCCTCGACGCGCTCGGGCCGACTCCGCTCCACCGCCGGAGCTTCGCGCCGGTGCGCCTGTGCATCGAAGCCCGCGCCGGCGGCCCGATCCCTACCCAACAGCTCATCGATCTCTAGGGAGGGCTGCGGGGAGCCGGGGGAGGGCCGCCACTCCGCTCCGCCCCCCACAATCCGATGCTCCTCCTGCCGATCCTGGGCCTGTTCCTGGCGGCCGACGCGATTCTCGCGGAGGTGGTCGTCCGCCTGGTGCGTGGTTCCGCTCCCGGCTCCGGCCGCCGCGGGACGGAATCGACGGCGATTGAGTCCTCCGGGCAACACCACATCATCTTGAGCCGGACGGCCCCTGCGGGACTCCATTAGTAGCGGAGACTCGTTTCGTTCCCGGCACATTAACCGGTTTCTTAGCCCTGCCCGCTAAACCCTTGTAGTTGACCGCGGACTCGGCCTGACTCAGGCTGTCCGTCTTTGGCGAAACCGGGGGCGGTAATCGAATGACGGCACATGTTCGCCTCGGGGTGAAGTCGAAGCACGCCGCGAAGGACGCTCCGGCCCCCGATCTGCCGCTCGACCAGATCCTCGAGGACGATTGCATCGCCGCCATGGCCCGGCTTCCAGCCGCCAGCGTCGACATGATCTTCGCCGATCCGCCCTACAATCTCCAGCTCGGCGGCGACCTGTTCCGGCCCGAAGGCGGCCTCGTCGACGCGGTCGACGACGATTGGGACAAGTTCGCGACCTTCGCGGCTTATGACGAATTCACCCGCGCCTGGCTCGCCGAGGCGCGGCGGATCCTGAAGCCGAACGGAACCCTGTGGGTGATCGGCAGCTACCACAACATCTTCCGGGTCGGAGCCGCCCTGCAGGACCAAGGCTACTGGATCCTCAACGACATCGTCTGGCGCAAGTCGAACCCGATGCCGAACTTCCGCGGCACCCGCTTCACCAACGCCCACGAGACGCTGATCTGGGCGTCGCACAGCGAGGACAGCCGCTACACGTTCAACTACCGGGCGATGAAGGCGCTCAACGACGAACTCCAGATGCGCTCCGACTGGCTGCTTCCGATCTGCTCGGGCGGCGAGCGGGTCAAGGATGGCGGCACCAAGGCGCATCCCACCCAGAAGCCGGAGAGCCTGCTCTACCGGGTGCTGCTCGCCTGTACCAACAAGGGCGACGTCGTCCTCGACCCCTTCTTCGGCACCGGCACGACCGGAGCGGTGGCCCGCCGGCTGGGGCGCCACTGGATCGGGATCGAGCGGGAAAAGCGCTACGTGCGGGTCGCCCGCCAGCGGATCGATTCGACGCTCGAGCTCGACGAGAGCGCGATGAAGACGATGGCGTCCAGGCGCACCCAGCCGCGGGTGCCGTTCGGCACGCTCGTCGAGACGGGGATGATCCATCCCGGGACAATGCTGACCGACTCGAAGCGGCGCTGGCAGGCCCGCGTCCGCGCCGACGCCTCGATCGAGATGGACGGCGAGAGCGGCTCGATCCACCGCATCGGCGCCTTCGCGCAGGGGGCGCCCGCCTGCAACGGCTGGGCTTTCTGGCATTATGAGGAGGGCGGCCAACTGGCGCCGCTGGACACTCTGAGGCAGCGCTATCTGCTGACCCTGGACTGACTGAGGTTGCTATAAAAAGGTATCGTTTCGCCACTCGACACGAGCGCGAAACAAAGGCACATTGACGGTGACGACCGTCCCATCACGCTCAACGCCCGCACGCCTTTGACCACGGGAGACGCGCGGGAGCCCCTTTGAGTGCCGATGGGTCCGGACCGATGCCATGCCCCACATGGTGGTCTGGGCCACGGAGAATTCAGTTACCCTGCTGACCTTCGATTAGAGGCGGTCGTCACCGTTTCCCCGCTTTCGCGCCCCCACGAACCTGCTTCCCGGCGAAGGCCGGGATACGTTAGTCCTCGAGGTTCGGGATTCCTGTCGCGCGATTTATGCGCTAGCCGCCTCGGTCATGACCGTTCGCCATTATCTGCGGCCCACCGCCTTCGTCGACGCGCCGTTCGGCCTTGACGGCAAGGTCGCCCGACTCGCCGGCGGAATGCTGTGGTTCGCCGCGGTCGAGCGGGTGACGATGGACGGGACGAGCCGCGTCGAGACCGAGCTCGTTCCGGTCGAGCGGATCGAGCCGGCGCTGGCGGCGTTGGGCGGCGACGCGCAGCGGATGTGGAGCAACCTGACGACGCCGCGCCCGCCGCTTCGGCTGCGCGATCGGGTGGTCCGGCTCGACCAGCCGCAGGTGGCCGGAATCCTCAACGTCACGCCCGACAGCTTCTCCGACGGCGGCCGCTTCGACGATCCGGAAAGCGCCGCCTCGGCCGGCTTCGCCATGGCCGAGGCGGGCGCCGCGATAATCGACGTCGGCGGCGAATCGACCCGCCCCGGAGCGAAGCCGGTCTGGGAGGGCGACGAGATCGAGCGGGTCCTCCCCGCCGTCGCCCGGCTCGCCGCCGGCGGCACCGCGGTGGCGATCGACAGCCGCAAGGCGGCGGTGATGGAGGCCGCGCTCGGCGCCGGCGCCGCGATGGTCAACGACGTCTCGGCGCTGAGCTGGGACGAGCGCTCGGCGGCGGTGGTCGCTGAGGCCGGCTGCCCGGTCGTCCTGATGCACCATCTCGGCACCCCCGAGACGATGCAGCTCTCGCCCGCCTACGATCGGCCGGTCCTGCTCGCCGTCTATAACTGGCTCGAGGAGCGGATCGAAGCGGCCGAGGCGGCGGGGATCGACCGGGCGCGGATCGTCGTCGATCCCGGCCTCGGCTTCGGCAAGACCGTCCAGCACAATCTCGACCTCCTGAACGGCCTCGCCTTGCTCCACGGCCTCGGCTGCCCGATCATGGTCGGCGCCAGCCGCAAGCGGATGATCGGCGCCCTCTCGGCCGAGGCGCCGGCCGACCGGCGCCTGCCCGGCTCGATCGCGCTGGCGCTCAAGGCGGTGGATCAGGGCGCGCAGCTCATCCGAGTCCACGACGTCCCCGAAACCGTCCAGGCCCTCCGAGTCTGGCGCGGCCTCCGCGACGCCGCGCTGACTCCGGCCTGAACCCCTCTCGCTGCAGGGGAGAGGGAGGCGCCCAAAGCGAAGCTTTGGGAGGGTGAGGGCTCGTAACGCATGAGACAGAAAGGCCCTCACCTCCCACCGCTTCGCGGCGGGCCCCTCCTCTCCCCTACAGGGAGAGGGGTTTCACCGCGGCTCCACCTCCACCGCGAGCGGCCCCTTGCGACCCTCGGCGATCCGGGCGCGCAGCGGCTGGTCCGGGGTGAGGTCGGCGAGGCCGCCTCGGCGGACGGTTTCCATGTGGACGAAGATGTCCTGCCCGTCCTCGGCGTCGCGGACGAGGAAGCCGTAGCCCTTGAGCCGGTTGAACCATTTGACCCGCACCAGCTCGAACTCGCCGGCCTCGTCGAGCAAAGCGGAGGGATCGACCCGTTCGCCGGAGCTTCCGCCGGCCGGGCGCTGCGGCTCGGGCATCACCGCCTGGCTGAGGTCGATCGACAGCACTCGCCGGGCCTGGAGCCCGCGCTCCTGCTCGGCGACGAGGCATTCGACCACCGCGCCCTCGGGGAGGCTGCGCCGGTCGTGCTCCTTGAGGACACTGAAATGGACGAGGATGTCGCCCTTGGCCTGGTCGCTGACCAGGAAGCCGAAGCCGCGGGTGGCGTCGAACCATTTCATCGTACCGGTGAGCTTGATCAGGGCCTCGTCTTCGGGACGCGCGGGTTCGTCCGCGCTCTCGGGCTCGGGCGCGCCGCTTCCAGCAGTCATTTCCCGGCGGGATGTCATGAACGGCCGATCCACGTGACGAACCCGGTTGAGTATCACGGCTTTTGCGGACTTGTGAACCGTTTACGGCCGTATTTATGGGACATCGGGTTCCGGCAGGTCCGACGGCGCCATGGCGAGCACCTTCCAGACCAGCTCCGGGCGGTGGCCGGCGCGCATCATCGCCGCGGCCGCCCGGTTGCGTGCCTCCCGGTCGGGGACCGCCACGGCGTAGGGCCCGAGCCGCCGCCGCCGGGCGAAAACATGAGCCGCCGCAAGCGCTTCCTCGGCGGCGTGGACGCGCGCCCCGGCCCCGTCCTCCTCGTCGATCCCGGCCCCCTTGAGGGCGTCGCTCACCCGTCTCTCGCCATAGCCGCGGCGCAGCAGCGAGGCCGCGCGCGACGCGGCGAAGGCGCGGTCGTCGACATAGCCGAGCTCGGCGAACCGCTCGACCAGCCGCTCGACCGGCGCCTCGCCGGGCCCGTCCCAGCCGCGCTCCCTGAGCTTGCGGCGCAGATAGTCGGCGAGCCTGGCGCGGGTGGTCGCATAGCGGCCGGCATAAAAGAGGCCGAGCCGCTCGAGGCCTTCCGCGTCGAGCGGGGGCCGGGGTCCTTTGGCGGATCGGGATCTCACGCGCCACGATTGTGCCACAGTTGGCCCCGATGATAAACGCGTTCCGTTCCCGTTCGCGGGGGCGGCTTCGCGCGTACCCGGCCACGACAGAGAGGACCCTCGAACAGCCGTGCCCGAGACATTGCTTCCGACGCCGACCGCGGACGCCTTGCCGCGCCGCTTCGCCGACTTCGAAACGCTTGGGGACGCGCTCGATTATGCGGCCCGGGGCGTTCGCGGCCTCAACTTCCACGACCCGCGCGGAGTCCTCGTCCGCGCCTATCCCTATTCGGAGCTCCGCTCCGACGCGCTGGCCGCCGCGCGCCGGCTGATCGCCGCCGGGGTCGGGCCGGAGGACCGGATCGCGATTATCGCCGAGACCAGCCCGGAGTTCGCCGCCTTGTTCTTCGGCGCCGTCTATGCCGGGGCCTGGCCGGTACCGCTGCCCCTTCCGACCTCCTTCGGCGGCCGCGATTCCTATATCGACCAGCTCAAGGTGCAGCTGGAGAGCGCCGATCCCACCCATCTCTTCTACCCGGCCGAGCTCGGCGCCATGGCCGGCGCCGCGGCCGAGGCGGCGGGCGTCGTCGGCCGGTCCTGGGAGAGCTTCGCCGAAAGCGAGGCGCCCGTCGCACAGCTTCCGAAGGCCGCTCCCGACGACATCGCCTATCTCCAATATTCGAGCGGCTCGACCCGCTTCCCGCACGGGGTCGCCGTCACCCACCGCGGCCTCCTGAACAACCTCGCCGCGCACAGCCACGGCATGGAGGTGATCGAAACCGACCGCTGCATCTCCTGGCTGCCCTGGTATCACGACATGGGCCTGGTCGGCTGCCTGCTGTCGCCGATGGCCAACCAGATCTCGACCGACTATCTCAAGACCGAGGATTTCGCCCGGCGCCCGCTCGCCTGGCTCGACCTCATCACCCGCAACGAGGGCACCACGGGGAGCTATTCGCCGACCTTCGGCTACGACATCTGCGCCCGCCGCGTCTCCAGCCTGACCAACGTCGCCGAGCGGTTTGATCTGTCCCGCTGGCGTATCGCCGGCAATGGGGCCGACATGATCCGGCCCGACGTCATGCAGGCCTTCGTCGACGCCTTCGCGCCCGCCGGCTTCAGCGCCAAGAGCTTCTGCCCGAGCTACGGCCTCGCCGAGGCGACGCTCGCGGTGACGATCATGCCGCCGGGCGAGGGGATCGTCGTCGAGCTGGTCGAGGAGACTACCCTCTCGGGCGACGGCAAGATGCATCGCGACCGGCCGCAGCGCTACCGGGCGATCGTCAATTGCGGCAGGCCGGCGCGGGACATGGAGCTCGAGATACGCGACGAGGACGGAGCGAGGCTCGGCCATCGCGAGATCGGCAAGGTCCACTGCCGCGGGCCCTCGGTCATGGTCGGCTATTTCCGCGACGAGGAGGCGACCGCCGCCTGCCTCGACTCCGAAAATTGGCTCGACACCGGCGACATGGGCTATCTGTCCGACGGCTATCTCTACATCGTCGGCCGCGCCAAGGACATGATCATCATCAACGGCAAGAACCACTGGCCCCAGGACATCGAATGGGCGGTGGAGCAGCTGCCCGGCTTCAAGGCGGGCGACATCGCGGCTTTCTCGATCACCACTCCGGGCGGCGAGGAGACTCCCGCCGTCCTCGTCCAGTGCCGCACCTCCGACGCCGGCGAGCGCGCCCGGCTTCGCGAGATCATCCGCGAGCGGGTGCGGGCGATCACCGGCATGAACTGCGTCATCGAGCTGGTCCCGCCGCGCACCCTGCCGAGGACCTCGTCGGGCAAGCTGTCGCGAGCCAAGGCCCGCAGCCTCTACCTGACCGGCGAGATCCAGCCCTACGACATCGCGGCGTAGCGACCGCGCTCTATGCGGCGGCCTCGAGGGGACGACCGGTCGTTTTATCGATCTCGATGAGCTTGCCCCCGATCGCGAACAGGATGCGGTCGGCGGCCTGGATCGTTTCCGCGCGGTGCGCGATGACGATGCGGGTGATGCCCATGCCTGCGATGGCGGTGTTGACCGCCATTTCCGTCTGCGCGTCCAGATGCGCGGTACCCTCGTCCATGACGAGCAGCTTGGGCGCCCGGTACAGCGCGCGGGCAAGCAGCACGCGCTGCTTCTGGCCGCCGGACAAGGTCGATCCCATGTCGCCCACCAGCGTTTCGTACCCCATTGGCATGCGCGCCACGTCTTCGTGGATGGCCGCCGCGCTCGCCGCCGCGTGGATCCGCGCCATGTCGGGAGCGTCGTCGAACAGCGCGATGTTTTCGGCCAGCGACCCTGCGAACAGGCTGTCGTCCTGCAGCACCGCGCCGATCTGATCGTGATACGACTTATGGCCGAATCGGGTGAGCGGCAGCCCGTCGACGAGCATCTCGCCCGTGTCGGGTTCGACCAGCCCGAGCACGATCTTGACCAGCGTCGACTTGCCGCCGCCCGACGGGCCGGTAATCGCGATATGCTCGCCGGGCTTCACCAGGAGGTCGACGCCGTTCAGCACCAGGGGATCGGTCGGCGAATAGCGGTAGGTGACGTTTTTAAGCTCGATCCGGCCAACAAGCTCCGTGTGCGCTTCCGCGCCCGCGCCGACGCTGATGTCGTCGTCGGCCATCGCGATGTCCGACAAACGCTCCAGATGCAGCCCTAGCATGCGGAACGCGACCCATTGGTCGACCAGCGAGGCCGACTTCTGCAGGAACTGCGTCTTGTACGCGATGTAGGCGAAGACCATTCCGACGCTGAAGCCCCCGGCGATCACGAAGCCGATCGCGAGCCAAATGGTGACCACCGTCTCCACCCCGAAGATCAGCGTGTTGGCCGAACTCTGCCACAGCCCGATGCGCGCGGAGCCGACGCCTGCGTTTACCGAGTCGGTAAGCTTGGTCTGCCACAAGGCGTGGCGCGCGGCCTCCCGGTTGAACAAGCGCAGCGTGGTGATCCCGCGCAGCGATTCGATCATCGTCGACTGTTCCTTGGACGCGGCGACGATCGCAGCCTCGCGCGCCTCGCGTTCGAACGAGAAGGAGACCAGGCGGACGATCAGGTACAGCGCGAACGCGACCAGCGCAACCAGTGCCAGCTTGGGACTGTAGAAGAACATCACCACCAGCGTCAGCACCGCCAGCGCGCCGTCAACCACCGCGGCGACCGCGCCCTGCGTCAACACCTGCTGGATCGGCGTGATCGACTGGAAGCGCGACAAGACGTCGCCGACGTGGCGCTTCTCGAACCACGACACGGGCAGGCGGAACAGCTTGCGCGCGATGTTGGCGGCGATTCCGAAACTGAGCGACGTGCCTGCGGAAAGCAGCACGAACGAGCGCAGCAGCGACGCGCCCGCGTTGATCAGCGTAAACAGCCCGAAGCCGAGCGCCAGCACGGTGAGCAGATCGTGGTCGAGCGCGGGGAGCGCCTGATCGATCGCGATCTGCATGTAGTAAGGCAAGGCGAGGACGAACGCCTGCAGCACGACGCTGAGCACCAGCGTCTGCACGAGCGCGCGCTTGAGGCCGCTCACGCGTCGCCAGAGCTGCGACAGCTTCAACCGCTCGCGCAGATCGGCGCGCTCGAAATTGTCGGCGGGCCGCAGTTCCAGCGCGACTCCCGTGAAGAAACGTCCGAGTTCCTCCATCCCGTACCATTTGGACGTGCCTTCGGGATTGTGGATCAGCGCCCGGCCGCGCTTGACCTGTTCCAGCACGACGTAGTGGTTCATATCCCAATGGAGCACGGCGGGCATGTTGAGGTTGGGGACCCCCTCCAGCGGCAGCTTCACCGCGCGCGGCGCGAAGCCCATGCGGTCGGCGATCGCGATCAGCGATTTCAGCGCCGCGCCCCGCATGGACGGCTGGAAGCGGCGACGCAGGCTTCCGAGGTCGAGATCCAGGCCATGGTAGTTCGCCACCATCGCGAGGCAGGCGAGGCCGCATTCGGAAATCTCGGTTTGCCGCACGAGCCGGACGCGCGAGCGGTTCCAAAAGCCGAGCTGGAGGTCGGAGCTCACAAATCTTTCCTCAACGGCTCTGCACGGCGAACAAGGGTTCGAACAGCCAGCGGAACAGGCTCTGCTTCTCCGTGACGATCCGCGCGGTGAGCGTCATGCCGGGCAGCAGCGGTTGCCGGCGCCCGAACGCCACGACCCATGGCTGCGTGAGCTCCGCGGTGATCAGGTACACCGGGACGGCGGCACCGTCCGCCCCCGCCTTCGGGATCGCCACCGAAGAAATCTGCGAGATCCTCGCCGGAACGGTGCCGAAGCGCTGGTAGGGGAAGGCGTCGACCGCGAGCCGGACCTCCTGACCTACGGCCAGGAAACCAGCCGCGTTGGTCGGCACGTAGAGCTCGGCGCGCGGCGTTGCGTCCTTGGGCACGACGATCATCAACGCGCCCTGCGGACCGACGGGCTGCCCGATGCGGGCGGTCACCGCCGTCACGGTGCCAGTGATCGGCGAGGTGAGCGTGTAGCCGCGAATCGCCTCGACATCGGCGCGGCGCTGCGCGACCTCGGCGCGGCTGGACGCCACGCTCGCCACCTGCGCCTGGCCGGAAGCTCCCGCTTGGGCGATCCCCTGCCGCGCCTCCGCCAGTTGGGAAGTTTTGGCTCCGCGCGATTGTTCGAGCTGCGACAGCTGTTGGCGGCGGGCGAGCAAGGCTTCCTCGCGGGCGCGGAGATCGCGCTGACTGATGTAGCCGCGCTCGGCCACTCCGGCGATCGACTGGAACTCGTTCTGCGCCACTTCGACCAAACGGCGCTGGCTCGCGATCTGATCGTCGATGCTCGCTATCTCCCGCGTCAAGCCGGTTATCTGTTCGGCGAGCCGCGAGCGTTCAGCGCGAGCCGCGGCCGTCATCATCGCGCTCTGGCCGATCAGCGTCGCGTCCTG
This sequence comes from Allosphingosinicella sp., assembly GCA_036388575.1. Lineage (GTDB taxonomy): Bacteria > Pseudomonadota > Alphaproteobacteria > Sphingomonadales > Sphingomonadaceae > Allosphingosinicella. The sequence goes on along the minus strand of DASVRO010000041.1, from coordinate 22,145 downwards.
TTGCTCGAGCGCTTCCATGACGCGGCGCGGGCCCGTGCCGCCGCCGGTCATCGCTTCTTCGGCGCGGACTTCCGCGAGCCGCGCCCCAGCCTGGACCAGCTGCCCCTCGCGCGCGTCCAGCGCAGTGACGATGCCGGACCTGGTGGGGACGATCGACGCGACGCCGCGATCGAGCACGATCGCGCCGCTCACATTTTCAACGCGTGCATAGGAGGCGAAGGACAGGAACAGCAACGCGGCAATCAGGGCGGCGAGCAGAGCATAGCCGATAAGCTGCCAGCTAATCGGTACCGCGAGGTTGACGTCGCCATGCAGCCGGTCGGCGCGACGCTCCAAAACTTCTTTGCGAAACAGCGGATGGTGCGGGGCGTTCACGATATTATCGTTCAGTTTGAATGGCCTAACAATTTAGTACAGGCCGTCTACCGTTGCAATGACGATGCGACCCGCGTCTCTCAAACGACCGAAACCGCTGAAAGGGGGCAACGAGAAGCGGTGGCGGACGATGGCGCAACCGCGCCTTCGTTCCCCATGCGCTCGCGCGGTTCGCCTCCTTGCCGCCGGGCGCAGGAGGAGGCGATCCTTGCCTCGCACGGCGAGCGATCGGCCATGGCCGAATCGGTGTGCGGCATCGTCAGCCATTCGAAACGTCCGTCCAGACGACCGGGAACATTGCAACAACATCGTAACGGGGGGCGGAACAACCCGCGGAATTTCGCCGATTTTGCGCCCGTTTCGAGGGCCATTAAACGCAGAAAACGCCTTTTTTTCAAAGGGCTATTGACTTTGATCGACGATTCTCATTTATATCTCTCACCCGGTCGCAGTTGATCGGGCTTTTGGGAGGGAATACACGTGACTGTTATGAATCATTCGGATTTCGACAACAATATCCAGGCCCTTGACTCGGCCGAGATTGAAAGCGTTGACGGTGGTCTCCTGCCGCTTCTTGCTATTGCTTATGTCGGAATCGGTCTTAGCACTGGCACTCTTATTGTTGGCACCGGCTTCCTTATTGGCCTCGAGCTGTCGAGGGACTAATATGTCGTCCCAGTCGTCCTGGACAGTAAAGATCGCTATTCTGCTTTTGCTGTCAGCGATACTCTTTGCGATTGGGATATGGGTCGGCCACTCGTATGGGGTGACCATTCAAAATTAGGGGTTGAACACATGAACGTTGAGAACAAAATTGCCGATCTGTCGGTTGAAGAGATCGAAAATGTCGAGGGTGGCTTTCTGCCGCTGATTGCCCTCGGGATGGCCGCTGTGGGCCTCTTTGCCGGCGGAATTGGTCTCGGGCTGGCTGTCGGCAATGAGATCCAAGACTAATAATATAATGACATAGAAATCTCAGAGAATAACTTCTCGAAACTTCAGCTGACCATCGCACTCGCCTGTTTAAATACGTGGCGGTTGCGGTGGTCTTCGTCATTGCAGGTCGCATGAACATCGCGAACCGTACCGTCCCGCAAGCTTCCATCCTCGCGGCGGCTATTAGCCTGCGCCTCAGTTAAAGTCCTTTTCTTCGTCTTCAGCCGCCGCGCGGGTGAGTGGGGTAGCCGCCGCCGATCATCGCCTCCCGCCGCCAGACGCCCTCGTCGGGCCAGTGGCCGCGGGGGCCCTGCCATTCGGCGCTGAACATCTCATCGCTGGGAACGGATTCGCCGCCGACGGTCAGCCGACACTTGATGACCGTCAGGCCCGGCCACATCCGCACCTTCAGCAACGTCTCGCCCTGCTCGGTCAGCCACGGCTCCTCGAACGTCCGGACGAAGAAACGGAGCAGTCCGCCGCCGGCGTACAGCGGTTCGCCGTTCACGATCAGCCGTTCCTGCGACCATCCACCCCGCCCGATGGCGTTGTCGACGTCGACGACGGAATTCCGGATACGGTATCGCCAGCGAAGGCCACTGAACTCCATGACAGCCTCCATTCGGTGCGGTCGAATCTAGCTCGATAAATCCTTGGCCGGCAATGGCGCGGAAGGGCAGCGAAGCACCATCTCGGGGGTGAATCCCGTCACGTCGGTCGCGCTCCGCGGGCCGGCCGGCGGCTCCGCGCCGCCTTCGGCGACCGCGGCCAAGCTTCGCCGGTCCGCTCGCTTCGCCCTGGCAGGAGTGGAGGGATTCGAACCCACGACCCTCGGTTTTGGAGACCGATGCTCTAACCAGACTGAGCTACACTCCTAAGGCCGCGACGCAGATAGCCGCACCGCCCGCGGATCGCAAGGCGCTGGTCGGCTCCCGGCCCCGCCGCCCTTGCCATCCGCCCCCCCGCTCGCTATCTCGCGAAGCTCGCATGCATCGGCAAAGCTCGGCTGACCGGCCCCCCGGTCGAGAGCGGCTGCCCGAAAGGCGCTTTTCGAAAAGGACGACGAGAAGACCATGGCCAGAGTCAATCCCGGCGAGTTCCTCCGGCAGGTCCGCTCCGAGACCGGCAAGGTCTCCTGGCCGACCCGCAAGGAGACGGTCACCACCGGAATCATGGTCCTGATCATGACGACGCTGCTCGGCATCTTCTTCTTCGGCGTCGACACCCTGTTCGCGATGATCGTCAAGTCTCTCCTCGGCCTCATCGGCTAGCCAAAACCCGTTCGAAGGATCGCTCCGCCAAATGTCCCGCTGGTACATCATCCACGCTTATTCGGGCTTCGAGAACAAGGTCCGCGACGCCATCCAGTCCGAAGCCAACCGGCTCGGTCTCGCCAGCCTGGTCGAGGCCGTCGAGGTCCCGACCGAGAAGATCACCGAGGTCCGCCGCGGCAAGAAGGTGACGAGCGACCGCAAGTTCTTCCCCGGCTACGTGCTCGCCAAGCTGGCCATGAACGACGACGTCTACCACCTCGTCAAGAACACCCCCAAGGTCACCGGCTTCCTCGGCTCGATGGGCAAGCCCCAGCCGATCACCGACGCCGAGGCCGCCCGCATCCTCAACACCAAGGACGAGGCCGCGGCTGCCGCGCCGAAGACCAAGATCAACGTCGACTATGAGATCGGCGACCAGGTCAAGGTTCTCGACGGCCCGTTCGCGAGCTTCAACGGAGTCGTCGAGGAGCTCGATTTCGACCGCGGCCGGGTCAAGGTGGGCGTCTCCATCTTCGGCCGCGCGACGCCGGTCGAGCTCGAGTTCGAGCAGGTCGAACGGGTCAAGTGACGGCCTGAGCCGTCATCCCGGACTCGATCGGGGATCCATCTTCGTTTTTCGGGAAGGCCGGTGCGGAAGCTCCGGCCTTTTCCTTTGCGGTGGCCGGTGATATGGTCATCGAGATAGTCAGGAGCCGAGGATGGACAGTTACAGCCTGGCCGATGCGAAGGCCCGACTTTCCGAGCTGATCGACCGCGTCGAAGCCGGCGAGTCGGTGGAGATCACGCGCCGCGGCCGGGCCGTCGCCAGGGTAGTGCCGGCCGCGAAGACGCCCAGCCCGATCGATTGGGAGGCGCTTCGGCGGCTGACCGAAGGCCAGCCCATGCAAAAGGACGGGGCGGGCGACTTCATCCGCCGGCTGCGGGACGATGCGCGCTACTGATGGCGGCCGCCTTTCTCTATCTTGATACGTCGGCGGTCGTACCCTTGTTCGTGCGCGAGGAAGCGACCCAGCGTCTGCGCGCGTATCTGGAGCGTCAGGACCCCGCCACGCTCACGATCAGCCCATGGGTTCGAACCGAGTTCGCCAGCGCGCTGTCGCTGAAGCTGCGATCGGGGTCGCTCGCCCAGACTGTGCACGCGGCCGCCGCCGCCGAGTGGGAGCGTTTCCAAGCAGGCGTGCGAGCGCTGGATGTCAGCGGCCGCCATTTCGAAGCCGCGGCCGCGATCTGCCGACGGCAAGAGCTTGCGGTTCGCGCCGGCGACGCGCTCCATCTGGCCGTCGCGGCCGCCTCCGGCTGCGCACTGGTGACGCTCGACGCGAGGATGGCCAAGGCGGCGCCCGAACTCGGCATAGCGTTGGCGAACATTGGGGAGGGGTGACGTCGGCGTGACAGTTGGCGCGCCGCGCTCGCGCCATGGAACCTCAGGTCGCCCAGCTGTAGAGGCCTATGAGCGCCGGAAGGACGATCAGGAAGCTGGCCAGGCCGTAGTTCAGCGCCCGGGTCTTCGAGGGGATGGTCGAGGCCGCCATCTCAGGACGCCCCGCCGAGCGTCCAGCCGAGGCCCGGCGGCTTGACCATCGAGCGGCCGCACTGGGCGCAGCGGCTGACGAAGGCGCCGCGCTCCCAGCGGCTCGCCGAGTGGTCGGGCTCGTGGCGGCCGAGCCAGTCGTGAAGGCTCATCGGCCGTTTCCGCCGTGCGAAGCCAGCCAGGCCGCTCCGGCTTCGATCCGGCCGTAATCGTCTGCAACCGCGGCTTCGCCCTGCGCGAGCGCCAGCGGCAAAGCCGCGTGCTGCTGAAGCGACGGCGCGCAGGCGGCGGCCTTGACGCTGTAGCGGCCGGCGAGGTCGAGATGGGCGAGCCTCGCCTCGGCGCTTGCGGCAAGCCGGGCGTTGGCGGCCGAGGCGCGCTTGCGGCCGGGCCAGTAGGTCTGTTCCATCAAAAATTCCGTCGGTCGGCAAGCGGGAGCACTTCGAGTCTCTCTGTCACGGGATGCTTGCGGCAACGATCGGGTGATGGACCCTATATGGGGTGCCGGCGGCGGATAGCGAGGGCGGACGGGTTTCTTTCGGCCGGGGCGCCGGCACAGGGACGGTCCTCGTCCAGTGTCCTTCGTTTCTTCTATCGCTGCCGGCGCCGCGCCCCTATCCCCGAGGCATGACCCCGGCGCTTGCCTCCATCCTGCTCCTCCTCGCGCCGGCCGGGGCCCAGCCCGAGGCGGTGCCGGCGCCGCCGGTGGCGCTTGCGGGCGAGGACTTCCTGCTGATCCAGGCCGCGGCCGCCCATCCCGAGATGCGCCGCTCCGACCTCGCCTGCTACACCATCCACATCGGCGCCTGGCGCGGGCTGCGCAGCGTCACCTTCATGGCGCCGATCAGGCTCGCGACGAAATCGGTGCCGGGCGAGCCCGACACGGTCGAGCTCGTCCTCCCCGCGGCCGATCCGCCCTGCCGCGATACCACCTTCCTGCTCGACGGGCGGCGGGACGTGGTGAAGATCTATCACGACCTCGAGGAAGTCGCGGAGCTGCTCGACGAACCGGACGAGGCGTCCGCGGCTCCCCGCGAGTGAGCCGGGAGGCGGGCATGGCAAAGGATCGCGAAACGGGAGCGGGCAAGCACGCGGCGAAGCGCGCCCGCCCGGGCGAAGCGCAGGCGGCGGAGGACCGGGTCGGTCCCGCGCCTCCGGAGCCCGAGGCGAAACGGCTGTCCGCCTGCCGCCGCTTCGACTGACCGGGCCTCGCCGCCAGTGGACTGGCAGGTAATCCTCCCCTCGTCCGTTCGGGCTGAACGGGGCAAGGCGATTAGATCTTACTCTTCGACGCGCTAGCGCAGACCCCTCTCATAGGTCTGCAGGCACCGGTCGGTCACCGTCGCCGTGCAGGCGGGATAGTCGCCCGCCGCGACCGGCCCGCCAGTGGCGGAGTCGAGCTCGGGGCCGCCCATCGCGGCGCCGGCGGCGGTGCCGTTCCAGCCGGCCGGGACGGTCGCGGCGGCCGAGATGACGGCGATCCCGCGGGCGTCGCGCTCCGGGGCGGCGTTGCTCGGCTCGACGACGGCGCCGGCGGCGGTGCCGGCGCCGGCAAGCTCGGTCGCGCCGAGGGTCGGGTCGACATAGGCGCTGCCCGAGCCGCCCTCGGTCTCGAAGACGGTGGTGAAGGCGCCGTCGCCCTCATAGGCCGGGGTCCCGGCGGCGGCGTCGACCCGGGCGAGCGCGGCGCCGCTCATCAGCAGCGCGATCGCGAATGCGGCAGTCTTCATGGCTCATCCTCCTGTCTTATGTCCCGTTCGGATGCCGGCGCGGGGGCCGGGCAGCGGGCGATGCGGGATCGGCGGTGTAACGCCGGACGCCGGGCGGGTTTCCGGCAAGGGGCCGTCGCAGGTAGTAGTACGAAGGGCGGGGGCGTTCGAACCCTTCGGGGCGTGACCGGCGTCACGGACCGGACCGCACCGGCGGGCCAGGATCGCCGCGGCCTTCCCGCGTGGCCCTCGGGCGTTGCGGCGAAGCTCAGCGGCATGGCATGGAGGACGATGTGACGGAGACGAACCAATCCCGATGGTGCTTCGCCTGGTACGAGGCGGAGATCCCGACAGAGGCCGCGACGAGGGCCGCTCTGGTCGACAAGAACCGGTGGAAGAAGGGGGCGACGGTGCGCATCGGCTTCCTCGACGGAACGCCCGAGCAGCAGGCCCTGGTCAAGAAATATGCGGTCGGCTGGATCGCTTCGGGCGGCGGCGCCGCCAACCTCGTGTTCAGCTGGGTGCCGGCAAACAAGGCCGCTATCCGGATCTCCTTCGCTTATGCCGGCTCCTGGTCGGTGATCGGGACGAGCTGCAAGAACGTCCCCAAGGGGCAGCCGACGATGAATTTCGGCTGGCTCGAGCCCGGAGTGACCGACGAGGAGGCGGAGCGGGTCATCCTCCATGAATTCGGCCATGCGCTCGGGCTCATCCACGAGCATCAGAATCCGCTCGGCTCGATCAACTGGAACAAGCCGGCCGTCTACCAGGACCTCTCCGGACCGCCGAACAATTGGGCCAGGGACAAGATCGACCGCAACATGTTCGAGACCTATCCGCCGCAGAAGATCCGGGGCACGGCGACCGACCCCAGCTCGATCATGATGTATCCGATCCCGGCCAGCTGGGTGAACCCGCCGTCGCAGCCGGTGGGGCTGAACAGCACGCTCTCGGCGACCGACCGGGAGTTCATCAAGAAGGCCTATCCCTGACCGATGGCACTGCCCGACTTCGCCCTTTGCGTCGGAATCGATTCCTATCCCGGGCTGACCCCGCTCGGCGGGGCCGAGCGCGATGCCACCGCCTTTTACGGCTGGGCGACCGGCCCGGGGGGAGTCGATCCGGCGTACGCGAAGCTGATCACGTCCTCGGCCTTCCCCGCCGGCCCGAACGTCGCCGCCGCTCGGCCCGCCAGCGCCGAGGTCTGGGCTTTTTTCGAGGAGATACGAGCCGCCGCCAACGCCAGCAATGCCGCCAATCAGGGCCTGGTGGCGGGCCGGCGGCTGTACATGTTCTTCTCGGGGCACGGCTTTTCGCCGTCGATCGACGCGTCGGGCGTGCTGATGGCCAATGCCGAGCCCGATACGCCCCACAACCTGTCGGCCAAGACCTGGGCGGACCGCTTCTACGAGAACGGCTTGTTCGAGGAGGTGCTGCTGTTCCAGGACGCATGCCGTGAGCCGGTCATCGACGTCGAGCTGACCCCGCCTTACCTGAAGCGGAGCCTCACGGACGGGATCGGGCAGCGCCGGCGCTTCTATGCCTTCGCCGCGCGCTCGCCGCTGCTCGCGCTCGAGAAGGAGATCGGAGGCGAGATCCGCGGGGTCTTCTCCGCGACCCTGATGGAGGGGCTGGCGGGTGGCGCCCGCGATCCGGCGACCGGGGCGATCACGGCCGACGGCCTGAAGCGCTACCTCGTCGCCAACATGGCCGCCCGCCTCACCCCGGACGAGCTCGAGGACGACGACATCTCCAGCAGGCCGGAGGTCTTCAATCCCGACGATTTCGACATCGTCGCCGCGCCGGCGATGGGAGTCGGGCTGGGCAGCCAGGACGCCGCCGCCGCGCAGGACGTCGTTCCGCTGTTCCCGGTCGAGGTGGCGCTGCCGCCGCCGGGGCAGGGCGCGCGGATCCTCGATCACGCCCGCCAGGTGGTTCGAAGCGTCGGGCCGGACGTGGCGCCGTGGCGCACCGAGTTGCCGCTGGGCCTGTTCGAGCTCGTCGCGCCGGGGCTGGGCAGCCGCCTGTTCCGGGTCCTCGGCGCGGTCGGCGCCGACGGCCGGTCGGAGGTGATCCATGTCGGCTGAGCATGAACTGATCGTCGACGCCGCGGACCCGCTCGCGGAAATCAGCGTCTATGACGGCGCCTTCAAGCGAATCGGCCGAGGCGTCGGCCGCCTCGAAGGCCGTTTCCCCGACGGCCTGTACGAAGTGCGCGCCCGTCTCGGCGGCACCGTGCAGGAGAAGCTGATCTCGCTCGATCGCGACCAGTCGATCCGCTTCGAGTCGGTCGCCTTCGCCTCGGCCATCCCGCTCGCCGGGACCAGCACCGCCGACAGCGCGCACCAGGCCGCGGTGGCCCGGGCGCTGGCGAACCCGAAGCCGCTCGGCAGCGGCAGCGGCCTGCTCGTCGTCGTCCGCGACCGGCCGTACAAGAATTCGACCCCGCCTCCGCAGGGGAGCTCGCCGGCCGCGGGCCTCGCGCTGATCGCGCCCGACGGATCGACCATCCTCGACGTCGGCGGTGAAGCTCAGGTCGACCGAAGCGGCGACGCCCCGGTCGCGGCCGTCTATGCCGAGGTCGACCCCGGCACCTACCGGCTCCGGATCGATCGGCCCGACGGCGGCGGCCGCGAGCGGGCGCTCATCGCCAGCCCCGGCTGGCGCACCCAATGCTTCATGATGCGGCGCTGGATCCGCGAGCATGCGCTCGCCGACCTCGATCGCGGCTCGGTCTCGATCGCCGCTTCGGGCTCGCCCTTCGGTCCGCGCGACGAGCGGGTCCGCCTCGCCGAGGCCGCGCGCGACGCCCTCGTCTCCCACCGCCGGATCGCGGACGCCGCGGCGCGCTCGCTGATGAAGCTGAAATTCGAGGATCCGATGCTGGGTCTGCTGGTCGCTCATCTTCTGCTGCGCGACAATCCCGGCGCGCGGGTGCTCGCGACGGTGCGGCGCAACCTCGTCCGGCTGCTGGGACCGGCGCATCCGGACGTGCAGGCGGTAAATCTGGGCTCCAGCGAAGAGTTGGCGGCACCGGTCGCGGACATGCCGATGCTGCGCGCGAGCTGGGACCGGATCGTGGAGCACAGCCTGACTCGCCCGCTGCTGGTGCCGGCCGCATCGCCGGCGGGCGAAGCGGCGACAAGGGTGCTGCCCTGCGGGCCCTGGCTGGTGTGGAGGCCGGCGGATGTCGGGGGCCGAGCCGATTCGAAGATGGCGGTGCTGGACAGCTACATGCGCAACCTCGCGAAGTCGCGGCCGCAGGCGACCAGGGGCTTGATCGCCCCCGCGACGCTCGACGAGGGCGCCCGCGCCGAGCTGGCGCAAAGCCTGGCGGTGCCGGGCCAGGTGCTCGACGCCATGATCGCCAGGCTCCGTCGCGGAGGATGACGGCGCGGCTGCGCTGGGAGCTGCGCGGCCGCGGCTGGACGCTCAGCCTGCAACGCAGCCGCCCGGCCGCCGAGACGGGGCGCTCCGCCAATCTCGGCGCCGCGCCGCTGGCCATCGAGGGAAGCGGGCGCGCCGCGACGAGGGTGGGCGAGGGCGAGCGGCTGTGGGTCGCGGTCAGCGCTCCGCCCGGAGTGCCGGTCGCGGCTCGGCTGGCGCACGGCGAGGCGCTCGAGGGCGAGGTGATGGAAGGCGCGGGCGGCGGGCCGGCGCTCCATCGGCTGCAGCGGGTCCACGGCGAGGCGGCGGGAGGACTCGAGGCCGGCCCGGGCGCGGGCGGAGATGGCCTGACGGTGACGATCGGCGAGCGGCAGGTCGAGATCCGGCTGCTCGCCGCCGACGAATTCGACCGCCGGTTCGGCCCCGTTCCGGCGGTCGAGGGCGAGCCCGCCGTCTATGAAGGCTGGCGTCTCCCCTAGATCCGGAGCGGCGGTAAACGCTGCGAGGAAGAATTGCCGCGGCCCCGGCTCAGCTTGAATCGCGCGCGTATCCATGTCAAGGCGTAATCGTGGCATAATAAAACTGACAGGTTCGGCAGAACGCTTTCAAGAATCATTAGTTCCGATCTTTAGGTCTGGAACGATAAATGCTGCCCTCCGAATAGATATTAATTTAGTCACAGCTCCTATAACTAACTTTTTGCTTTAATTTTAACCATATGTTAACCTACAGCTGTCATAGGATGCTTCGACAGGTTCAACTCGCCCGCCTCTTTTACAAGCGAATGACCCTGGCGCGGCAAGATTGAAGCGAATTCGGGTCACCTGAGCCTCGCCACGTACGTCTCCCGGCTGCTCGGGGGCGTTCGCCCCGTCCTGCAGCGGCCTGCGAGGTGATCATGTTGAAGTCCAGCCTGGTAATCGCGTTGCTGGCGAGCGGCCAAAGCGTCCTCGCGCAGCCGTCGCCGCCGGGAGCGGGTGGTCAGCTCCAGCAGATCCCGCCTCCGCCGCTCCCCGAGAAGATCGCGCCCGACATGCGCGTCGAGGGCGGGCAAGCTGTGCTCGCCCCGACTGCCGAGGGCGCGAAGTTTCGAGTGAACAAGCTACTGGTAACCGGCAACAGCCTGTTCAGCGAGGCCGAGCTCGTCGCCGCCGCGGCCGTGGCGCCCGGCGCCGACCTGTCCCTGGACCAGCTTCGAGCCGCTGCCGCGAGGATCGCCGCCTTCTACAACGATCGGGGCTACTTCCTCGCCCAGGCCTATCTTCCCGCCCAGGAGATAGTGGACGGGGCGGTCACCGTCGCCGTCGTCGAAGGCCGCTACGGCAAGACCGCCTTCACCAACCGGAGCCGCCTGTCGGACGGGGCCGTCACTCAGGCCCTGGCGGGCCTGAAGAGCGGCAGCCCGGTCACCGCCGGGCCGCTCGAGCGCCGCCTCCTGCTGCTGTCGGACGTTCCGGGAATCACCGTGAGGTCGACTTTGGCTCCAGGGATCGGCGTCGGCACGTCGGACCTCCTCGTCGACGTTACTCCCGGGCGGCGCCTCACCGGCAGCGTCGAAGGCGACAATGGCGGCAACCGCTATACCGGCGCCTACCGCCTCGGCGGCTCGGTCAATCTCAACAATCCCGCCGGCATCGGCGACGTCCTCAGCCTGCGCCTGCTCGGCTCGACGGGCAAGCTGGGCTACGGCCGCCTCGCCTATCAGGCGCCGGTCGGCGCCGCGACCGTCGGCGTGGCCTTCACCCATTTGCGCTACGAGCTCGGCCGCGAGTTCAGCAGCCTGGACGCGGACGGCACGGCCGACATCGCCAGCCTCTTCGGCAGCTATCCCCTGATCCGGTCCCGGGATGCGAACCTCTACGCCCTCGTCGGCGTCGACGCGAAATGGCTGACGGACCGGATCCACTCGGTATCGACCCGGTCCCGAAGGACCAGCCGCGCTCTGAACCTTGGCTTCAGCGGCGATACGCGCGACGGCCTCGGCGGCGGGGGACGGAACCTGTTCTCGGTCGGCCTGGCCGTCGGCGATCTCCACCTGCGCAGCGCGCTCGACAGGGTCGCCGATGCACTGACCGCGCGCAGCGAGGGGCGTTTCGGCCGGCTCCACTTCAGCGGCGCCCGCCTGCAGACCGTCGGCGGACCCTTTTCCCTCTATGCGTCGGTGCGCGGACAGCTCGCCTTCGGCAATCTCGACACGTCGGAGAAGATGGAGCTTGGCGGCGCCTATGGCGTGCGCGCCTATCCCGAGGGCGAAGCCTATGGCGACGAAGGCTGGCTCGGAACGCTCGAAGCCCGCTTGGCCCTCAGCCGTTGGACGGGCGGCCTGCCTGGCGAGCTCGGGCTGTTCGGCTTCGTCGACGTCGGCGAAGTGAAGTTCGCCGACGATCCCTGGGCGGCGGGGGCCAACCGCGCCCGCCGAAGCGGCATCGGCGCCGGGCTGAGCTGGGCCGCGCCTGGCGGCACCGTCGCCCGGGTGGCCTATGCCCGCAAGCTCGGCAACGAAGCGGCCACGTCCGGCCCCGACAAGCCCGGCCGTTTCTGGTTCCAGGTCTCGAAGCTGTTCTGATGGCGCCCGCCAACCCAAGCGCGCCTCACGCCTCTCCACCAAAGGACGCCCTCATGAACAGCCCCAATCACGCGATCGCCGCTCCGCCTCGCAAGAGCGCGCTGTTCGGATCGACCGCCCTGGTCCGCCTCGCCGGGCTCGGCCTGCTCGCCTGGGCGGCCGCCCTTCCTCACGCAGCCTCCGCCCAGACGCTTCCCGGCGGCGGCACCGTCTCCTCGGGCAGCGCAAGCATTGCCACGGGGTCGAACAGCGTCACAATCAGCCAGTCGAGCCGGAACGTCGCGATCGACTGGCAGTCCTTCTCGATCGGCCAGGGCGCGAGCGTCGCCTTCGTCCAGCCGAGCAGCGCCTCGGTCGCTCTGAACCGGGTGACCGGGGCCGATCCGTCGGTGATCCTCGGCAGCCTGTCGGCCAACGGGAAGGTCTTCCTGGTCAATCCCAATGGGATCCTCTTCGGCAAGGGCGCCAACGTGAACGTGGGCGGCCTCGTCGCCTCGACGCTCGGCCTGTCCGACGCCGACTTCATGGCCGGCCGCTACGCCTTTTCGGGGACCGGCGGCGCCGTGCTCAACCAGGGCACGATCAAGGCCGACGGGGGCTTCGTCGCTCTGCTCGGCGCCAATGTCGGCAACCAGGGGACGATTCAGGCCAATCTCGGCACGGTCGCGCTCGCGGCCGGCGAGGCGATCACTCTGGACGTGGCGGGCGACGGGCTGCTCAACGTCGCCGTCGACAAGGGCGCGGTGAACGCGCTCGTCCAGAATGGCGGCCTGCTGCGCGCGGACGGCGGCCAGGTGCTGATGACCGCCCAGGCGGCCGGCCGGCTGCTCAGGACCGCCGTCAACAACAGCGGGATCGTCGAAGCCCGGACGCTCGAGAACCGCAACGGAGTCATAAAGCTGCTCGGCGACATGGAGAGCGGGACGATGAGCGTGGCGGGAGTGCTCGACGCCAGCGCGCCGGATGGCGGCGACGGCGGCTTCATCGAAACCTCCGCCGGCACGGTCAACGTCGCCGACGGGGTGAGGGTCACCACCGCAGCGCCGCTGGGGCAGACCGGCACCTGGCTCATCGATCCCCAGGATTTCACCATCTCCGCGACCGGCGGCAACATCTCGGGCGCGACGCTTTCCGCCCAGCTCGTCACGAACAGCGTCGTCATCAGCACCCTCGTCGGACCCGGAGCCGCCTTGCCGGGCGAGGGCCACATCCACGTCAACGACCCCGTCGCCTGGACCGCCTCCGGCACGGCGACGACGCTGACCCTGAACGCCGCCGGCGACGTCAACATCAATGCCGCGATCACCGCCACCAAGGGCAATCTGGTCGCCTGCTGCGGCGGCGACGTGAACGTGAAAGCGCCGATCACGACCACCAACGGCAGCGTCCTGCTCAACGCCGGGCAGAATGTGAACGTGTTCCACGCGATCACCACGACGGACGGCAACATCGCTCTGTGCGCCGGCCATGACGTCCATATCGACGCGAAGATCACCCTGACCCGGGGCAGCACGATCGTTGCCCAGAGCCTGGGCTTGCCGGTCGGCCTCACGCTGATCGCGGGCGCCGACGGCACCGGTCCGGGCGTCGGCGGCGGGACGATCGTCTTCGCCGCGCTGGCGCCTCCGGTGACCGTCACCGTGGCGCCGGTCAGCATCGCCTACAACCCGGTCTCCTATGCCGCGCCGACGGACTTCTCGACGAAGTTCGTCCTCACCGAAGGGGCGGCGCTCACCCAGCGGATGCTGCTCTTCCCCCATTCCGACAAGGCCTTCGACGGCAGCGCCAATGCGGTCCTGGCGGGCTTCAACACCACCGCGACCTCCGGCGCGCCGGCGGGGGTAACGCTGGTCGCCGGATCGGCCGCCTCGGCCGTTTTCGACAGCGCCGCCGCCGGGTCGGATATCGGGATCACCTATTCCGGCTACAGCCTGGCGGGGGCGAATGCGGGCCAATATGCGCTCGCCGGATCCTGCTGCGTCTCCACCTTCAGGACCAGAGGCTCGATCGCCGCCGCGGCCCCGCCGCCTCCCGCCCCGCCGCCTCCGGCGCCTCCGCCTCCCGCGCCTCCGCCGCCTCCTGCGCCGCCCCCTCCCGCGCCTCCGCCGCCTACGCCTGCGCCTCCGCCGCCGCCCCCTCCTGCAGCGCCCCCGCCCCCTGCGCCCGTGCCGCCAGCGCCGCCGTCACCGCCCCCGCCGGCCGTGACGCCGCCTCCGGTCGTGATTTCGCCACCGGTCGTGACACCGCCGGCGGCTGTCGCCCCAGGTCCGGTGGTGCCGCCGATCCTGATCGCGGGGCCCGCCCAGATGGGTCCCGGAGCCGCGAGTCCGCTCGCGCCGCCGATCGCGGTGACCGACGGTGGAGTGAGAATGCCGGCCATCGAGCAGGCCAGGGCCGTGCCCGAGGCGCCCGAAGAGGAGGAGGTGCGGCTTGTCCAGGCCCCGCCGCCCAGGCCGGTCGTCCCAGTCTATCCGCGCAAGCAGGCCCGCCATTAAGCCGCGCCTCGTCCTGCTCGCCTTGCTGGCGCTCGCGGCAGGCCCGGCCGCCGCCGCGCCCGGAGTCCCCGCCTCGGCGACGGCCGAGCGGCCGCGAGCCGACCTGCGCGGCGAGCCGGGCTCGGCCGGCGTTCGCGCCGTCGCCGATTGGGTCGCGAGGTCGCGGGACAATGAAGGCCTCGCCTTCGTCATCGTCGACAAGGTCGAGGCGAAGGTCTTCCTGTTCGACTCCGGCGGCCGCCTGTCCGCCGCCACGCCCGCGCTCCTCGGCCTGGGCCGGGGCGACGACAGCGTCGAGGGCATCGGCCGGCGCCAGCTGGCGACGATCGGCCCCGCCGAACGCACCACGCCCGCCGGCCGCTTCGTCGCCGCCCTCGGCCACGATCTCGAGCAGGACGTGCTGTGGATCGACTACGAAGCCGCGGTCTCGCTTCACCGGATGATCGCCGGCCGCCCCGGCGAGCGCCGGGCCCAGCGCTTAGGCTCGGTCTCGACGCTCGACAACCGCATCTCCTACGGCTGCATCAACGTCCCGCCGGACTTTTACGACCGCCATGTCGCCCCCGCGTTCAGGGGCACGGTGGGAATCGTCTACATCCTGCCGGAAACCAGGCCGGTCGAAGCGGTCTTCCCGATGGCGGAGCGGCCAACCGTCCCGAGCCCCCCACCGGCGGCCAGGCCCCGCCCGCATCTCGACGATTCGCGCCTGCCGGGGTCCCGCTAGCCGCCCGGGCCTTTTCCCGATCCGGCCCCGCGCCGCCCCGCTCCCGCCAAGCCGCCGAGGGCGAGCTCGGGCGCGAGGAGGGCCGCCGGCCTCAGCCCCGGCCGAGCCTTTTCTCCATGTCGGCGATCCGCCACCCGCCGAACAAAGCGAGCCCGCCGTGCCGCCCGGCCTTGCCCTTCGCCCGCGACCAGCCGGTGACCGTCTCGAGCGGCGGCAGCGCCGGCGGCGGCGGCTCGTCCTCGCGGCGCCAGCTCCCGCTCGACTCGAACCGCGCCGCCCGCCGCACCGCCGCCTCCTCGGCCTCGCGGTCCTTCTCGGCCGTCCACATCAGCTGCAGCCGGAGCCGGTAGGTCTCGTCGCTCTCGCCGCGCCGCCGCCGCCGGTGCGGCTGCTCCCAGCTCTGGTTGACGCTCTTCTCGTGCAGGCAGAGCAGCTGGAAGGCCTGGTCCCAGCCCAGCTTCGGGATCGGCGCTTCCGGGCAGTTGCGCCAGCGGTCGCGGGCGTGGCTGTAGGGCGACGCCGCCCTTAGCGATTCCATCTCGAGCCTCTCCCAGCCCATCCTGAGCGCCAGCCGCATCTCCCGGGCGAAGGCCGGATCGAGCCGCCGCCGCCGGTAGAAGGCGCGCGCCGAGGCCCCCGCCGCCGCCGCCGACAGCCGGACGTTGGCGGTGGCCGAGAGCGCATGGAGGAAGGCCTGCTCGGCCTCGCGGGTCAGCTTGCCGGGATGGGCGAGCCGGACCTGGAGCTTGCCCGAGCGGGTGCGGACCACGATCGGCTCGCCGCCGGTGGTGCGGAATGCCGCCGTTGGCGTGCCCCGCTCATCCTGAGCAGGCCGAGCCCGTCGAGGCCGTCGGTCGAAGGACGCGCTCTGAGGGCCCCGCTTGCCGCCGGCGAGATGAAGCCGGGCGCTGACCGCGACCACCGCCGCCTCCCACCTCTGAGCGAAATCGGCATGGGCCGAGCGCCGGTGCTGCATCGTCCCATAGGCCACCCCCGCCGCCCGAGCCGAAAGCCGCGCGTTGCCGCTCCGCCCGAGCGAATCGAGGAAGACCTCGTTCTGATGCGCCTGCAGCGGCGTGAGGGGTTTGGGCATGGCGGTGCTCCGCAATTCGTATGTTCCTTTTATGTTCTCATATGTCGGCGCGTTTAGCAAGCGGAATTTTCGAACCCCCGGGCCCCAGGCCCGTCATCCCGGACTTGATCCGGGATCCACCTTTTTCTCCCTTCGAACGTTATCCTCGCGCGGACTCCACAAGCCGGCTGCGCCCGAGGCCGCGAAAGGCAGGACGATGACGATCGCGATTGCAGTCCTGGGTGCTCCGATGAAGATCGCCCTGGCCGGATTGCTGATGGTGGCGGCACAGGACAAGGATGTCGTTGTCCTCAAGCACGATCTCAGCCCCCGGTACACGCGGATCGACTACGAGGTCGCCTGCGGGTCGGCCGTCTTCCGGGTCCGCTTCGGTAATGGCCCTGTCATGCATGGCCAGGTCAATCATATGATGGTTGACGGCCAGGAGGTGCCCGGCGCCGCGCAAATGCTCGAGCTTCGCGCCGCCCGCCGCGTAATCGATCGGTTCGAAATCATGAACTGTGGAATGGACGAGCGGCGTCCGGTCTTCCGCGGGGTGATGCTGCTTTCGGAAATGGATTCCCGGCGCCTGGGAATGCGCGCGTCGCACTTTTTCCGCCTTATCCGCGAGGACGGCAAAGGCTGGCGGATCGTCTTCGACTCGCCTCTTCCGCCGCAGGACGCGCTCATGGGCATTCCCGCTCGTCCCGAGCCTGTCGAGCGACGACCGCGAACGCGGTAAGTGCAACCCGATACTCTTCCGATCACCCTGAGCTCGTCGAAGGGGACGCCGTACGAGCTGGCGCAGGCGCTGCGGGTGAGCCAGGTGAGCAGTTGCCGACAGTCACCTGACTGCCGACAGTCCTAGCCATAGCCGTCGCCGCCCGCGGCCACGCCGGCGAGGAACCGCCGCATCTCGCCGCAGACCGCCTCCGTCGGGCCGAGCACGTAGCAATCGCCCTCCCGGACCATCCAGACCCGCCCCTGCTCGTCCAGCGTGAAGTCCAGATCCAAGCCGTTCAGCATCGCCTCGTCCCGAGGCGGCGGGCCCGCCCCAGCCTCCCGGCCCTGCCGAAAAGCCGCGCTGCCCTCGATCGCGTCGACGGCCATGGAGACATAGGCCGCCCCCAGGCACAGCCCGGCCTCGTCCAGCCCGGCGGCGAGCCGGACGGCCGCGTTATGGAGACCGCCAACGTCCACTTCCTGCCCCAAGCCTTCCGCCCCTCACAAAGCGTCCTATTCGAAGTTGGCATAGTACGCTAACCGATGACCCGCAACCGGAAAACTATGCCAAGTTTGCATAGAAATAGTCGATCCCTACGCCTGCGGCCATGGCGGGCCCCAACGACGAACGAGACCGGCTGGCGCGCAAGCTGTGCCAGCTGCTCATTGAGGCCCGCGAAGCCGCCGGAATCAACCAGACCGAGCTTGGGAAGGCGGTGGGCCGGTCGCAGAGCTTCGTCTCCAACTACGAGCGGGGGCAGCGGCGGCTCGATCTGCCGGATCTGATCCTAGTCTGCCGGGTGATGAAGGTGGAGCCGGCGGGCCTGCTGAAGCGACTGGAATAATATCGCATGCGAGGTGGCGGCGCTTGTGGCCGTATCCATGCGGAGGCTGCCGGTGGGGATTCGGCCCGCGACAAAGTGCTTACATGCGGTAGCCCTAGTGTTATTTCCGGAACGCCTCCGAGATACTTGATGACAAGGAAGCCTGGAGCTTCTCTTCACGCTCGGTATCCTGGCGGTTCTGTCTTTCTGCCAGTTGCTCATAGGTGTGTCCGTCAAGATCATCCACGAGCTTCCTGAGCACCCGGAGAGCCTCTTTCACCGCCGCATTGCGAGATTCTAATATGGTGAGGAGAGACCCGCCGTCGATCAACACCGGTACCTCAATCTCGCGTACGGTGTCGGCCATGCGCACGCCGAACGTCACTCGAGCGCCCACCCGATCCTCGGCTCCGAACGGCGTGCCGCTGCCGCTCGATGTTATGTTGACTGCCACCCAGTCGAATTCGCTCTCCATTTTTTGTGCTCCTTATAATCACAAGCTCGGGTTGGACCGTTCACAAGCTCTCGTTGATCGAACTTCATGTTCTTCAGCAGCTTCCCCGTCCGAAACCGAGGCTGCGTCCGATGGGCGACCGTCTTGGTGGACGCCTCCCGGATCACTCTGACGACGAACTCCAGCTTGCGCCGGTTCCCTTCGGGCAGATGGGGCAGGTCCTGCTTCATCGCCTACACGGGAAAAAAGCACCTCAGGTAGGCGTCAAATACCTCCCGGTAAGCCAAGATGAGCCGTCCCAAAAAAACCAAAAACACCGTAGCCCATATTATTGTGGATACCAGGGAAAGTAGAATCATGTTGTATGTGACTGAATGTTTCCTGACGGTCTGCCCATCCACCCACCTTCTCAAGCGTGACCTTTTTTCTAGTACTTGCCCTTGCGACAACGAGCGAGCGACTTGATCTTTAACTTCCGGCAGAAGCCTCTCGAATGACCGAATACGCAGTTCGCTGGCGAGAGTCATGACCTCGACTTCCCAACTCTCCTGCCAAAACTTTGAACCGAGGTTGACTCGAAACCAGAAATAAGAGCAAAAAGTAGCGAATAGCGCGATGACAGGAGAGAGGGCTTGGTCCTTGATGGTGAAGGTGCCAATGCCAAGTGCGGTCATCAGTACAAGAAAATAATTTGAGCGTTGCCAAAAAAGCTGAATTTCGAATGCTCTATTATCGAGAGCAATTTTCAACTCGGAGGGATCAACGTCTTTCTTGCTATTCGCCATCGCCGGAACCGCCAACGTATATTTTGCCTTCGTAGATGTTACGCAAGATCATTCCGGACCATAGATCGAAGTCAGACAAGTCGTTTAGAGGCGTCGTCAGGTCTAGCCAGCTAAGTTGATTAATTGATAACTCCCCCTTTTTAGGTAGGTCTGCATTCTTGTGCTGAAAAGCAATCAATACCGCAACATGATGTTCAGCATCGGGGCTATCATCCACGTTTACATAACCGATGACTTTAGCACGATCCATGGCTTCGTGCCTTTCCCGGTAAACCTCGTCGAGAAACAACTCCTCCTTTAGCTCACGTGCCGCATTTGCGCGGAAAGCATCTCCCCCCCTGCTAAAAAGATCAAAATCCTCATCATTCACGTGACCACCAAAACCAACGCTTAGCTGTCCACGCAGTCGATCACTAGCAGTGGTAAATTTGCCACGGCGATATATCAGGATCTTTTGACTATGGAACACAAGCGTGAATGTAACGAATTGCTTTACCGAATCATCAGACTCGGCCTTTCTTCGATCTATAAAGTGGCAAATCGATCGATACATACCGTCGAAGAGGCGCTCATCGTAAGGGACATATTCCCCATAGATGAGCCGCTCCAACTCTCTCCGCGGAGCTACTAGGACGTTTTCTTGGCGGATGCTCTTAGACCGGAGATTACCTATATGAACGCGCTTGTATTCCGCAGGCATGTCGGGCTGCTCTGCAAGAGAATGCAGAAAATATGTAGCGGGCGCAGTTCGAAAGAAACGCGAACGCTTACTCTCGGTTCGTATGTGCTCTGATAGACGGGCTGCGAGCGTCTTGTACATGGTCGCGCCAAAGAGATGATCCGGAAGGAATCCCTCCTCTTGGGCGATCGTAAGCATCTCCTGTGGTGTGAGGGGGCGCTTCGCGCGCGCTAACGCCTCTGCAGCCAACCAGAGGTAGGCATTGCCGCCGAAGCCATGGCTGAGGTCACCCATGGCTGGGCGCCCGCCGCCGGAGCGTTAGAACAAATGCGCTCGCATCGCCCACCCTGCCATGATTGAGTTCGAAAAGGTCGAAGCCAGCCCCCAGGACGCGGCTTAGAAGATCCTCGATGCGAGCCGCCCGGAAGGGATATTCTTCTCCTGTAAATTTGTCTCGCTTCGAGATGGCCACTGGACCCACCACGTACCGCTGCACAATGGCCGGTTCCACTTGAGAATATTCCAGTACGTCGACCCAGGCGTCAGGCATCGCCAACGAAAGAATCGCTCCCTCATCCATGTGCAACGCAAGCAGGGTGCACAAGCGGTCGATGTCCTCGATCTCCAGTAAGGTGAACGTGATTACGACAGCATCGAATCGACGGTCGCCCAGTGGCCAATCAAAGACGTTTCCGACGACCGCCTCAAGGGCCATGGTTGGCGGCCTATGGGTTTGCGCCAGCGCCAAGCGCTCCGCATTAACGTCGACCAGGGTCCACCGCGGACGATAATCCAGCGACGCGTCGACCATACGAGCTACGTACCCGGTACCGGCTCCGATATCTAATATCGTTTGAGAACGATACGCAGCTAGGATCCGGGCAATCTGGGGAATGACGAACGAATTCCGCATAGCATCATCGCGACTTCCGTCCTCCCATCGCTCTGCCTCTGAATGTTCGCTACACATATCCATCTCGCAGGGCCCGGAAGTGACGGTAGTTGCGCGGGGTCAAAAGAAAAGGGCCGTGTCACGGCGGCCCTTCGTTATGCGAAAAATGGTATCGATTCGTCTTGGAGGATTGTGCCAGGCGCGTAGCCGGCACCGGAAGGCCCTTTGCCTCTTCGCACCTTCGCTCGTCGCGTAAACCCAATCCATCCTTCTCCCTCTCAATACGAGAAACCTGCTAAGGTCGCCAAGCCGTAAAGAGCGACGGGAAGAACCAATGGGCTGCAACGCGAGGCGCACCGGCACCAGGACCTGGAAGTGCCGCTGCTGCGACGCCCGGGCGGACTATGAATATTGGGGCTGCGGGGCCGTCACCCGCGAGTGGGTGGTCTGGCGCGAGCCCTGCGCCCGCTGCGACGACGCGCCGAGACCCAGGGCCTGCCCGAACCGCTAGGGCAGATGGCGGCAGTCACCGTAACCGTCCCCGTTGCGGCGGTCCCCGTTGCGGCCATGGGCGCTCCGCGCGTCCGCGCGTCGGCGGTCACTCCGCCGGATGCGCCCCGAGCCGCTGACAGGCCTGCCGCTCCCGTGCCCGCCGGTGGGCGCCCCGCGCCCGGATCCAGGCCGTGAGCGTGACCAATCCTACGCCGAGCGGCGGCGCCAGATTGCGGATTACCTCATCCATCGACGCTCTCCGGCTCGAGGAACTTGGATCGGCTGGACCGCATTGGCCTTGCGTTCACACCTCATTCGGCCGGGTGGACTTCGCGATCGGCGCGAGCGCGTCGATGCGCCCCACGGGCCCAGAGCTGGAGGATGGCCGCCGCCAGCAACACGCCCAGCGGCGGCGCCAGATTCCTCATGACCTCATCCATTTTAACTCTCCGGCTCAAGGAATGACATCGCTTGGACCGCCATTGCTATACCCGTCCCGCCGAAGACGATCCAGAGGATCGCCCAGCCGTCCAGCCCGGCCAGAAACCACCGCCCGAACGCCGCCGCGACCAAGCCGGTCCCAAGTTTAGCGACCACAGTCGAGCCGACCTTGAGCTTCTCATTCCAGCGCAGGTGATCAACGGCCGTTCGCTCCATCGAGTTCAGCTATTAACGCAATCCAATGGTTGCGACGAGTCGTTTTCGTGGAAATCGCCATCGTCCCAAGGCGATCCGAGTCCAGTCCTCTCCCGCTATTCTCCGCGTCTCCGCGTCTCCGCGCGAATCAATCCCGGCGATTTGCGCTTCGCGCCCGATTGCGCTAAGGGCCCGCCCTTCCAAGGCAGCAGCAATGGAAAGTGCGGGAGGTCGCTTCGATAGGCCCCCATCAAAATACGATTTTGATGGGAGTTTCAGAGAAGGGCCGTCTGGACCGCTAAGCTTGTAACCCGGCCGAAAGTACCACTTTCGGACGATCTACAGAGTGAGAGAGACGAGACACAATGGCTAAGAAGATAACGGGCTATATCAAGCTCCAGGTGCCCGCGGGCGCCGCCAATCCGCCGCCGCCGATCGGGCCCGCGCTCGGGCAGAGGGGCGTCAACATCATGGAATTCTGCAAGGCGTTCAACGCGGCGACCGGCGATGTCGAAAAAGGCATGCCGATCCCCACCGTCATCACCGTCTTCGCCGACCGCTCCTTCTCCTTCGAGACCAAGACGCCGCCGG
>DASVRO010000040.1:0-52477 GCA_036388575.1 Allosphingosinicella sp. | reverse complement strand
GAAGGTCAGGGCCCCGGTGCCACATTGGAAACGGCGCCGCCTCGACGAGCGCGGAAAGGGCATCGAGGGCAGAGGTGAGGCGAACCCCGTCATCGCGGAGGGCTCCCATCTGCTCCTCCGCTTCGGTTGCGTCGGTGAACCAGGCGAGGACCGAGCGTGGCGGATAACCCGCCGGGGCCGGGCCGCCCTGGATCCGGAGAAGCCGTGCGCTGCTCCGGGCTCTCGCCCTCATTGTGAACGGACCGCCAGTCGCGACTGAAGCCTGAACGAGCGAGGCAAAGGTCTCGCCATCCTCTTCGGTCAACGCGCCCTCGCCGCCGCTCAGGCCCTCCAGCCGCGACGGCGGCAGCGCCAATCCCAAAGCGTGGGCGAGCCGCTGCGGCGCTTCTAGGCTTCCGTCCGCATGGATCAGGAGCGGCATCGCCGGACCTGCTTCAAGAAGCGCGCGGCTGCGAAGCGCATCCACCTCGATCTGGCGCGCACCTCGGGTATGGCGGGAGGCACGCAGCGTCGCCCAAAGGCCGATGGCGAGCCACAAGCCGCAGACGAGCGCGATCAGGGCCAAGGCCTGGCGGGATATCTCTAGGGAGCCCATGCAGACCGTAGCTGTAGGGGCATAGCCGGAGCGAAGGAAGCTTCAGAAACAAAAAGGGCGGGGTGCCCGGCACCCCGCCCGAAAGGTTCAGATCATCCGCCCTAAGCTCCTCAGTAGCGATAATGCTCGGGCTTGAAGGGTCCTTCAACCGGCACGCCGATATAACCCGCCTGCTTCTCGCTGAGCTTCGTGAGCTTCACGCCGAGCTTGTCGAGATGGAGCGCCGCCACCTTTTCGTCGAGGTGCTTCGGAAGCACGTAGACATCGTTCTTGTACGTCTCCGCCTTGGTCCAAAGCTCGATTTGAGCAAGGGTCTGGTTGGTGAAGCTAGCCGACATGACGAAGCTCGGATGGCCGGTGGCGTTGCCAAGGTTCACGAGGCGGCCCTTCGACAGGACGATGATCTTCTTGCCGTCCGGGAATTCCACCTCGTCGACCTGCGGCTTGATCTCCGTCCACTTCATGTTCTGAAGGGCGTTGATCTGGATCTCGCTGTCGAAGTGGCCGATGTTGCACACGATCGCCATGTTCTTCATCGCGCGCATGTGATCGACCGTGATGACGTCGGCATTGCCGGTGGCGGTGACGAAGATGTCGGCGCGGGTGGCGGCCTCCTCCATCGTCACGACCTCATAGCCCTCCATCGCCGCCTGCAGCGCGCAGATCGGGTCGACCTCGGTGACGAGGACGCGGGCGCCGCCGTTGCGAAGCGACGCCGCCGAGCCCTTGCCGACGTCGCCGAAGCCGGCGACGGTCGCGACCTTGCCGGCGAGCATGACGTCGGTGCCGCGGCGGATGGCGTCGACCAGCGACTCCTTGCAGCCGTAGAGATTGTCGAACTTCGACTTGGTGACCGAGTCGTTGACGTTGATCGCCGGGAAGGGAAGCTTGCCCTGCTTGCTGAGCTCGTAGAGGCGGTGGACGCCCGTGGTGGTCTCCTCGGAGACGCCCTTGATCGCCTGAACGGTCTTGGTGAGGAAGCCCGGCGACTTGGCGATGACCCGCCGGACGGTGGCCTGGAAGACCTCCTCCTCCTCATTCTCGGGGGCCGGGAATTCCTCGCCCGCCTCGATGCGCGCGCCCCAGAGCGCGAACATGGTGGCGTCGCCGCCGTCGTCGAGGATCATGTTGCAGGTCTCGCCGTCTCCCCAGTCGAAGATGCGCTCGACATAATCCCAATATTCCTCGAGCGTCTCGCCCTTGATGGCGAACACCGGCACTCCGGTCGCGGCGATGGCGGCGGCGGCGTGGTCCTGGGTCGAGAAGATGTTGCACGAGGCCCAGCGGACGGTCGCGCCCAGCGCGGTCAGCGTCTCGATGAGAACGGCGGTCTGGATCGTCATGTGCAGCGAGCCGGTGATGCGCGCGCCCTTGAGGGGCTGCGACGCTCCGAACTCCTCGCGAAGGGCCATCAGGCCCGGCATCTCGGTCTCGGCGATCTCGATTTCCTTGCGGCCATAGCCGGCGAGGCCGATGTCGCGGATCACATAATCGTCAAAACGGGTCTGGGCCTGGGTCGCCACGTACGGTCTCCTGTCGCAAAGAAAAGACCGCCGGCATGAGGGGGCGGTCGCAGGCCGCGCTCTAGCCTCAACCGTCCCCGGATGCAAATATAAAGATATCTTTATATGTGGGTCGTCAACGCACCGTCAGGCTTGCCGGGCAGACTCCGCCGGGAAGCTCGGGCGAGCGGCCGGTGCGGTCGGCGAGGTCGACCAGGCGGGCGACGTCGCCCTCGGCCAGCGCCGCTTCCGCGGCGATCGCAGCGGTCTGCTCACAGATAGCGTCGTCGGTGGCGTCGCCGCCATATTCGTTGGCGAGAGCGGTGGTGAAGCTGTCGTAGAAGCGCTGGCCGTCGCGGCCGTAACCGCGGTCGAACTGCGCCTTGATGACGCCGTTCGCCTGCTGAAGCGTCGACCGGTTGATCCGGACGAAATCGTTATAGACGGTCAGAACGTCGATTCCGTAGGCCCGGCAGCGCAGCGTCGCCACCATCAGCCGCGACTGGAGGTCGCGGATCTTGGCCGCTTCGGCCTCCTGCCGGTCCCAGCACGACATCGCCGCCGATGCCGGCTGCGCCCACACCAGCGCCGCAGCGGCCAGGCCGAGCGCAGTCTTCAAGCTCCTCTTTCCCATCATGAAATCCCCTTCCACACGCGCGGCCGCTTTCACGCGCACCGCGACGAAGGAAGGGTCTCACGAGTCGATTGGCGAACGGTTAACGCGGACTCAGGCGGTGCCGAAATCCGCGGTCAGCATCCTGGTGTCGACCCCGGCGCTTGCGAAGGCCTCGCACCAGCGGTTGTCGACGTCGCATTCGTAGAGGAGGTGGTCGCTTCCCTCTGTTGCGAACCAGCCGTTGTCGCGCAGCTCCTCCTCGAGCTGGCCGGACTGCCAGCCGGCATAGCCCAGAGCGGCGATCCAGCGCGACGGGCCGCGCCCTTCGGCGATGGCGCGCAGGATGTCGAGCGTCGCGGTGAGCGTCCAGCGGTCGCCGACCCGGATGCTCTCCTCGCCGCCCCAATCGGTCGAATGGAGGATGAAGCCGCGTTGCGGCTGGACCGGCCCGCCGGCGTGGATCGGGACGTCCGGAGCGACTCCGGCCGCGATGTCGAGCTGGCCGAGCAGGTCGTGGAAGCTGATCCGCGGCACGATCCGGCCGAGGCCGATGCCGAGCGCCCCGTTGTCGTCGTGGACGCACATCGCGATCACCGCCTTCTCGAAGCGGGGATCGCCGATGCCGGGCATGGCGAGGAGGAGCTGACCGGAGAGGAAAGGCGGCTGGTCCATTCCGGAAGCTATAGGCGGGGAGCCGGGGCGCTGCTAGGGCGGCGAAAATCTTCGAAGACGAAACGAAAGGAACCCGTGATGAGCATTCAAGTGGGCGACAAGCTCCCCAAGGCGACCTTGGTGAAGGCGACTCCCGAGGGGCCCCAGCCGGTCGACAGCGAGGACTATTTCGGCGGCCGCCGCATCGCCCTCTTCTCAGTGCCGGGAGCCTTCACCCCGACCTGTTCGGCGCGGCACCTTCCCGGCTTCGTCGACAAAGCGGACGAGCTCAAGGGCAAGGGCGTCGACGAGGTCGCCTGCGTCGCCGTCAACGACGCCTTCGTCATGCAGGCCTGGGGCGAATCGGCCGGCGCCGGCGGCAAGGTGACGATGCTGGCGGACGGCAATGGCGACTTCGCCCGGGCGCTCGGCCTCACCATGGACGGCTCGAAGTTCGGGCTCGGCGAGCGCGGCTCGCGCTGGTCGGCGATCGTCAACGACGGGGTCGTCGAGCAGCTCAACGTCGAGGAGCCCGGCGCGTTCAACGTCAGCAGCGCCGATTACCTGATGGAGCGGCTGTAGCGCCTGCACGGTCCTTTTCCCTCCTCCGGCCGATGCCGACGCAACGGCCGGGGTGGAGGCGCGTTCTGACGACTTGAACTGTGGACGCGGGGAAAGACGCAATGGCAGCCAATTCGAAGGCACCCGGCGGTCGGGAAGGTAAATCGGCCGCCTTGAAGCTTGCCGAGGACATCAAACGCAACCCGCTGACGGCGGCCGCCATCGCCGGCGGCGCCGCGGCGGCCGCGGCCGGGGCAGTGCTGGGCGCAAGGGCGATCGCCCGCCGCAACGGCGCCCGCGACGGCAAGCCCGTCAATCAGGTGCTCGCCGCCGCGATCACCGCCAGCGAGGCCGCCGCCGCCTGCCAGCAGACGCCCGATCCCGCCGCGAAGCCCGAGCCCGGCGCCGGCGAGGCCGAGGGCCACCCGAGCTGAGGGCAATCGTCACCCTGAACTCGTTTCAGGGCCCGGCTATCCACCAGCACCTGCGGCTCCGGTGGATGCCGAAGCAAGTCCGGCACGACCGGGATCAGCGGGGGACCATCGCGTAATCGATCCATATTTGGACACGGGTGCCGACTTCACCCGGTTCGAGCGGCGTCGGAGGAATGCGGCTGCCGGTGACGACGATATAATCGCCTTCCTCGCTGTCGAAGGACTGACGCTCGCTCACCCTCAGCACCCGCGCGATCCGCATCCCCAGAGCATCGGCGTAAGTGTCGGCTTCGGCCCGCGCCTCGGCGACCGCGGCTCTCCGCGCGGCTCGCAACGCTGGCTTGGGGTCGGACAGGGAAAAGCTCGGCCCGATGACTGCGTTTGCACCCGACTCGAAGAGTGCGTCGACCACATCGGGCGCCTTGGTGAGATCCCGCAGGCGGAGATTGACTCGGTTGCGCGCCAGATAGCCGGTGATGCGGCGAACGCCGTTTTCATCTTCCTCCCCGGCTCCCCTGTCGCGAGCGAACTGCGGGGCCACGGTCAGCTGCGACGTCTGGACGTCGCGCGGCTCGATGCCATTGGCACGCACCGCCGCGAGCAGGCGATTGGCCAGCGCCGAATTGGCGGCGAGCGCCTCCTTCGCCGTTCGGCCGGTGGTTACGACGCCCGCGGCGACATGCATCATGTCCGGCCGGGAAAGATGCTCGCCTTCGGCTTCTACCTTGAGGAGCACCTCGCCCGGGGCCAGGGCGATCGGAACGTCCTGCGCCGCCGCTCCCGCGGGAATCGCGGCGAGCGCCAGCGCGGCCGCTAGGCCTGCCAGCCGCACTGGCGCCCCCGGTTCTGCTCCCTGAGCCAGCCGGTCAGCGGGCGGAAATATTCGAGCATCGCCGCGCCCGACATCTCGCGGGTGCCGGTGAAGGCCTCGAGCGCGTCGGGCCAGGGGCGCGAGGCGCCCATCGCCAGCATCTCGTTGAGCCGGCGGCCGACCTCCTTGTTGCCGTAGAAGGAGCAGCGGTGGAGCGGACCGGTCCAGCCGGCCTGCTTGCAGGCGGCCTGGTAGAATTGGAACTGGAGGATCCGGGCGAGGAAGTAGCGGGTGTAGGGGACGCTCGCCGGCACGTGATATTTGGCGCCCGGATCGAAATCCTGCTCGCTTCGCGCGGTCGGCGGGGCGACGCCCTGATATTGCAGCCGAAGCTGGTTCCAGCCGGCTACGTAATTGGCCGGGGCGACCTCGCCGCTGAACACGCGCCACCGCCATTTGTCGACGAGCAGGCCGAACGGAAGGAAGGCGACCTTGTCCATCGCCTGCCTGAGGAGGAGGCCGATATCCTTGTCGGCCGACGGCACCTTGTTGCGCGGCAGGAGGCCGGTCTGGACGAGATATTCGGGAGTCACTGAAAGCGCGATCATGTCGCCAATTGCCTCGTGGAAGCCGTCGTTGGCGCTGTCGAGGTAGAGCAAAGGCTGCTTGTTGTAGGCGCGCTGGTAGAAATTGTGGCCGAGCTCGTGATGGACGGTGACGAAGTCGTCGGCATTGACCTTGGTGCACATCTTGATGCGCAGGTCATCGACATTGTCGACGTCCCAGGCCGAGGCGTGGCAGATCACCTCGCGGTCGCGGGGCGCGGTAATCATCGAGCGGGTCCAGAAGCTCTCGGGCAGCGGAGCGAAGCCCAATGAGGTGAAGAAAGCCTCGCCGGTCCGGACGATCTTCTCGGGCGTGTACTTCTTCGCGACGAGCAGGTCGGTGAGGTCGTAGCCGACGTCGCCGGCGCCCTTCGGGGCGACGACATCGTAGATGTTGCCCCATTCCTGGGCCCACATGTTGCCGAGCAGGTCGGCGCGGATCGGACCGGTCTCGGGCTGGACCTGGTCGCCATATTTCTGGTTGAGCTTGGCCCGGGTGTAGCAGTGGAGCTCGTCGTAGAGCGGCTTGACCTCGTTCCACAGCCGGTCCGTCATCGCCGCGAACTCGTCCGGCGGCATGTCGTAGCGCGAGCGCCACATCGCGCCGGTGTCGGGATAGCCGAGCTCCTTGGCGCCCTGGTTGGCGATCTCGGTGAGGCGGGCGTAATCGGTGCGCATCGGCCGGCCGACATTGGTGTGCCAGCTCGTCCACATCTCCTGGAGCTGGGCCGGGTTGCGGACCGTCCCCATCCTCTCCTCGAGGTCGTTGCCGGTCATCGGCTTGCCGTCGAGCGTTCCCCGGCCCTTGCCGTAGGTCGAGCTGAGGCGGGTCGAGATGGTGTTGAGCTCGGCGGCGGCGCCTTCCGTCGTCGGTGCCGGAAGCACCAGCGCGCTGCGCAATATGTCGAGCTTGCGCTTGGTGTCGTAGTCGAGGCCCGGCAGGTTGGCGTAGCGCGCCGCCTCGTTGGCGAAGCGCACCGACATCTCGGTTCCGATCGTCCCGAAATGCGCGGCCAGGGCGTCGGTGTCGTCGGTGATGTAGGTCGAATTGACCCATTGGGCGCGGCTGTTGAGGACCGAGAATTGGGCAAGCTCCTTCTCGGCGCGGGCGACGAAGGCGCGGGCGTTCTCGAGCGTCGGAGCGGCCTCGTCGGCGGCGGCCGGAGCGGCCGCCGGAGCGGCGGAAGCGGTGTCGACGGCAGGGTCGGCGGAGGCCGTGGTGCAGCCGGCGAGACAGATGGCGAGGGCGAGAGCGGAGACGGTGGCTTTCATTTAAGCATCCTCGTTTCTGGTCTGGTTGACGCGGCTATTGCTCCGGAGCCCCGGCTGAATCAAGCGAGAGGAAATCGGCGATGGCGCGGCCGAGCTCGGGCCTGGTGACGGCGTTCATGTGGTTGCCCGGAACCTCGACGAAACGCGCGTCGGGGAGCAGCCGCGCAAGGTCTTCGGCGGGGCCGTTATCCTGGTCCTCGATGCCGGACACGACCAGGGTCGGCATGGCGATTGCGAGCAGCTCCGACTCGGTCGAGTCGACGAAGCTTCCGAGCAAGGGGAGAAGCGCCTCCGGATCGCCGCCGGTGGTCTTGAGGAAGGCTTCCGCCATCCATTCGTTCGAGCCGCGCTCATGGGTGCCCATTCCGGTCAGCACCTTGCGGAAATGGGCCGAGCGGCGGCCCGTCTCGAGCATTCCCCTGAGCCCCATTCCGGCGATCACCAGCCGACGCGGCCGGGCGCCCATGATCGCCATCCGCGCCGAGGTCCGGGCGCCGAGCGAATAGCCGCCGAGGTCGTAATCGGTGAGGCCGAGATGGGCGATCAGCTCCATTCCGTCGCTGGCGAGCACGTCGGGCGGATAGGAGGCTTCGCCGTGCGGAGCGGCGCTTTCGCCGTGAGCGCGCAGGTCCGGCATGATCACCCGGAAACCGCGCGAGGCGATCTCTTCGGCATGGCCGAAGCGGATCCAGTTCATGTCGGCGCTGGAAAAGAGGCCGTGGAGGAGCAGGACCGCCCTGCCCTCACCCAGCTCGTGGAAGGCCAGTTCGACCCCGTCGGAGGCGGTGAAACGGTGGGTGGCGGGTTCAGTCATTCGGGCACCCCAGGGTCGTCACCCGGCATGACGAGGCGGTCCGGCATGACGGGGCTCTCAATCCGGCACCTTCCCGGTGGCGGCCACCCAGCGTTCCACGACGGGCTTGTACTCATCGGTGCGATATTCCGGCAGCCCTTCGGTGTTGATCCAGGCGCGGTGAAGGCTCTCCGCGCCGAAATGGTGCTTGGGACGGAAACGCGACGGATCGTCGAAAGAGCCGACGGTGAGGTCCATATTCTCGCTGTCGGGGAAAGCGAAGCCGAGCGAGGTGCCGCATTCCCGGCAATAAGGCCGGTGCGCGATCGGCGAGGAGGCGTACCAGTCGGGCTCCTGCTCCCAGGCCACGTCCGCCTTCTTCATGTTCTTGAAGGCAATCGACACTCCGCCGGTGGCGCGCTGGCACATCCGGCAATGGCACAGATAGGCGTCGTCATTCTCGACCCGCGCCGAGTAGCGGATCCGTCCGCAGGCGCAGCCGCCGGTCATCGTCTCGCTCATCGCCTCCACCTCAGATATTATGATTTCCCTTGGTCGTCGCGACGACTCTCCAACGGCCGCCGTCCCGGCGCAACCAGAAGTTCCAGGTGCCCAACAGATCTTCGCCGGCGCCGCCGAAGGCTCCGGTGACGACGGCGCGCCTGTCGCGGATTGCGGGGCGCGTAAACTGGAAGCAGATGTCGCCGGTGCGATCCTGCAGGAACCATGGCCCGGGCAGCTTCGCCCTCAACGGCTCGATCGAGAGCGTACCCTCGACGGGTGCAGCATCGATCAGGTCGTCGAACCCCGCAGGCGGCTCGCCCTGGATGAATGCCCAACTTCGCCTGGCCAGCGGTTGCCGCTCGGATAGCGTTCGACAGACCGGCAATCGCGGATCCTTGAGCGTCTTCCCAAGCTCGGCCAGGCTCGCGACGAAGATCGCGCCGCGCTCCTCTTCGGCGCGGGAACATGACTGCAGAAACGCCGCCGCCACGACAAAGGCGGCGACGGCGCGCATCAGGCCGCTTGCGGTCCGCAGGGGAGGCCGCCGCTCAACGGCCCTTCTCCCATCGCCAGACCAGGCCGTCCTCCGGATCGCTGACCTCGCCGGCGAAGGCGAAGCCGCTCGAGCGAAGTGCCCGGTTCGAGGCATTCTCCTCGGGGAGGGTGTGGGCAATGACGAGCGAGGCTCCGTGCTCTGCCGCCATCCCATATAGAGCCGGCACCATCGCCCGGGCGTAGCCATTTCCCTCATGCGCCGGGAAGGTCATGTAGGCTATTTCGACCGTGCCGGCGCCATCCGGCGCGCTCTTGAAGGCGCCGAGGGCGACGGCGGTCTCGCCAGCGTAGCCGATATAGCTTCCCCATGGATCCGCCCGAGGCTCGCGAGTGAGGAATTCCACGGTCTGGATCAGGATCTCGCGGGCGCCGCCGGAATCGCCTGCGAAGCCGGGCGCGAGCTGCTCGGCCAGCCCTTCCGTGTCGGCGTCCGCGCCGATCGGGACCAGCCTCAGGGTCATGCCGCTTTCTTGAGGTGCTTGCGGCCGAGAAGCTCGGCGATCTGGACGGCGTTGAGGGCCGCGCCCTTCCTGAGATTGTCGGAGACGCACCACAGGTTGAGGCCGTTCTCGACGGTCGGATCCTCGCGGACACGGCTGACGTAGGTGGCATATTCGCCGACCGCCTCGACCGGGGTGACGTAGCCGCCGTCCTCGCGCTTGTCGACGAGCATGATCCCCGGCGCTTCGCGCAGGATCTTCTGCGCTTCCTCGGCGGAAATCTCGCGTTCGAACTCGATGTTGATCGATTCGCTGTGGCCGACGAAGACCGGCACCCGCACGCAGGTCGCGGTCACCTTGATCTTCGGATCGAGGATCTTCTTGGTCTCGACCACCATCTTCCATTCCTCCTTGGTCGAGCCGTCGTCGAGGAACTCGTCGATATGGGGGATGACGTTGAAGGCGATCTGCTTGGTGAAGACGGCGGGCTCGTTGCTATCGCCGACGAAGATGTTGCGGCTCTGCTCGAACAGCTCGTCCATCCCCTTCTTGCCGGCGCCGGAGACCGACTGGTAGGTCGAGACGACGACCCGGCGGATTCCGGCGGCGTCGTGGAGCGGCTTCAGCGCCACTACCATCTGGGCGGTCGAGCAATTGGGGTTGGCGATGATGTTCCTGCGCCGGTAGCCGTCGATCGCCTCAGGGTTCACCTCCGGCACGATCAGCGGCACGTCCGGATCCATCCGGTAGAGCGAGCTGTTGTCGATGACGGTGCAGCCGGCGGCGGCGGCCCTCGGCGCATATTCCTTCGACACGGCGGAGCCGGCGGCGAACAGGGCCATGTCCCAGCCCGCGAAGTCGAAATGCTCGATATTCTTGACCTTGAGCTCGCGGCCGCTGTCGCCGAAGTCGATGACGTCGCCGGTCGAGCGCGGCGAGGCGACTGCGGCGATCTCGTCGAGGGGAAACTGGCGCTCGGCGAGGATGTTGAGCATCTCGCGCCCGACATTGCCGGTCGCTCCGACGACGACCACCCGGTAAGCCATTTCATCACTCCTGAAGGCAAGGGCCCCAGTTAGGCATCCTGCCCAGCTTTACAATGAAGATGTCGGCCATGCCTTCCGCCTGGCCCGGGCGCGAGCGGGTGCTGGCGAAGCGAAGGCCCCTGCCGTCGCGGGTGAAGGACGGCGTGAAGTTGAACGGGCCGATGTTGACCTCGTCCGGGAGCGGTTTCGGTTCGGACCAGCCGGTACCGGTGCGGCTGGCGGCGTGGAGGACGCCCTTGTCGCCGACCATCCGCCAGAAAGCGGCCCGGCGGCCGTCCGGGCTGAGGGTGAAGTCGCTCTCGCTGGTCGCCGTGTTGAAAGGCCCGGCGAGGAGCGCAGGGGCGCCGAAGCTGCCGCCGCTCTCGCGCGCCGTGTAGATGTCGAGCCCGCCCTTGCCGCCCTTGCGAGCGGCGCTGAAGTAGAGGGTGCCGTCGTGGAACTCGGGGCCTAGCTCCGGACCCGGGCCGTTGATCGTGTCGCCGAGATGCTCGGGCGTGGACCAGATTCCGGCGCGGTCGCGGTGGGAGCGCCAGAGGTCGAGGTCCTTCTTGTCGGGGCGGGCGGCGGTCGGCCGGTTCGACGCGAAATAGAGCGTCTTGCCGTCCGGCGTCAGCCAGGGATCGGAATCGCTGTAGCGCGGGTCGGAGAAGCGGATCGGCTTCGGCTGCGACCAGCGGCCTCCTCGTTTTCCGGCGACGTGGATCTTCGCATCGGCGAAGTCCGCTTCCGAGCGCGCGAAGACCAGGATCCGTTCGGAGCGGTCGAAGCTCAGATTATAGTCGTTCCTGGGCGAGGAGACGTCGGCCAGCATCTGCGCCGCCCCTGCCCCGCCGATCGCCGCCAGAGCCGCGAGCCACTGCCACATCGCCGTCGTTCCTCCCGCCCGTTGCCACCCTCGGGGCGTCTGTTATCAGGAGCGGCGGGCGCCGCAAGGGAGAGCGATGAAACGGACCGGCCTGATCGTCGCCCTGCTGCTGCTGGCGCTGCTCGCGGTGATGGGAGCGAAGGGCGCGCTGGTGCCGGTGCCCGAGCTCGAACGGGTCGGAGCCGGGGGATTCGATACCGGCCGCGCCATGGCCCGGCTCCAGCGGATCCTGGGGGACCAGCGTCCCCACCCCGTCGACAGCGCCGCCAACGATGCCGTTCGCGGCCGGCTCCTCGCGGAGCTTCGGGCGCTGGGGCTGACCCCGCGAATCGCCGACACCTTCACCTGCAACGGCTCCGCCACGTCGCAGACGGTCTCATGCGCTCGGGTCCGCAACGTCGTGGCCACGCTCGGTCCGGCGGAGGGGCGGCATGTGCTGCTCGTGTCGCATTACGATTCGACTCCCACCGGCCCGGGCGCCGCCGACGACGGCATCGGCATCGCCTCGATGCTCGAGGTCGCCGCCCTGCTGAGGGACCGGCCGCTGAAGCGTCCGGTGACCCTGCTTTTCAACGAGGGCGAGGAGACCGGGCTGATCGGCGCCCGCGCCTTCCTCGACCGGGATCCGCTGGCGGCCCGGGTTGACGCCCTGGTCAACCTCGAATCGCGCGGCACCACCGGTCCGGCGATCATGTTCGAGACCGGCCGTCCCAACGGCCGGGCGATCCGCCATTACGCCCGCTCGGCCGGCCGGCCGGCGGCGAATTCGCTGACCACCGATTTCTCGCGGCTGATCCCCAACCAGACCGACGTCGCCGTTTTCCAGGAGCGGCCGTGGACGATCCTCAACTTCGCGATCATCGGCAACGAGACCCGCTACCACAGCCCCGACGACAATCTCGCCGCGCTCGACCTGCGCAGCGTCCGTCACATGGGCGAGCAGGCGCTGCAGACGACGGCGGACCTGGCGGGCGGCGCCGCCGTCCCGGCCGGCGGCGAGCTGCTCTACGGCGACGTCCTCGGCGTCGCCCTCGTCACCTTGCCGCTCTGGCTCGGCCTGGCTCTGCTCGCGGCGCTACTGCTCGGCTTCGTCTGGCTCGCCTGGTCGAGGCGCGGCGGGCTCGGCCGCGGCGCAGGCGCCCTGCTCCTGGCCATGGTGGACGCGGCTGTGACCGCCTTCCTCCTCCATTGGCTGATCGGCCTGCTTCGACCCGGCGAATATTGGCGGGCCCATCCCGAATGGATCTCGCTGGCGATCGACGCGACCGCGCTGGCTTCGGCCGCGGCCGCGTTGCTCTGGCTCGCCCGGCCGGTGGCGCGCAACCGGCTTCGGCTCGCCTACTGGCTGGTCTTCCTGATCCTCGGCGCGGGCATCTGCCTGGTCGCGCCGGGCGCCGCGATCTACTTCCTGCTGCCGCCGCTGCTCGCCGGCGCGGGCCTGCTGTGGCCGCGGGTCGAGCGGATCGCGACGGCGCTATCGCTGCTGGTCCTCGCGACCCACTGGCTGCCGCTCCTCCATCTCAGCCAGGTCCTGCTCGATTTCGATTCGGGCTGGGTGTTCGCGCCGGTCTCGGTGCTGATCCTCTTCCCCTTCCTGATCGAAGCGAAGCCGGCGCTGGCGCGGCTCGGCCGGGGGCGGGCCACGGCGGCGGTGGCCGCGGCGGCGGCGCTCGCCTGGGTGCCGGCGGCGCTGGCGCCCGCTTACTCGCTCGAGCGCAAGCAGCGGCTGAGCCTCGAATATGTCTGGTACGAAGCGACGGGCAAGGCGCGGTGGATGGCCTATCACGACCGCGGCCCCCTGCCGGCGGCGCTGGGCAAGGTGAAGCGCGGCGTGAAGGTGCCGTGGTCGAGCTACAGGCGCTGGGCGGTCGATGCGCGCGGGCCCGCAGTGCCGCCGCCGGCGATCGAGCGGCTCGGCGAGCGGGCGGTCGGCGGCAACCGGCTGATCCGTTTCCGGCTGCGGATGAGGGGCTCGGATGTGGCGCGGCTCGTCGGGCCCGAGGGTGCCCGCTTCCTGGCCGCCGCCGCCGGCGGATCGCTCCGCCGGTTCGGCGAGGGCGGCGCGAAGGAGGCGCCGGTCCTGCGCTGCCACGGGCGCAGCTGCGACGGGCTGGAGATGAGCCTGCTGATCGCTGGAACGGCCCCGCTCGACGCGGTGATCGTCGGCAGCCGAAGCGGCCTTCCGCCGCAGGGGGCGGCGCTGGTGCGAGGGCGGCCGGCGACCGCGCAGCCGCAATATGTGCCGGATACGACGCTCGCCGTGGGCAAGGTGCGGCTCTGACGCCGGAATTCCCCTCCCTGCGTGCAGGGAGGGGAGAAAGGAGCTCAGCCCTCGGCGGTCTCGGTCGCGGGAGTCGCCGTCGCGGCAACCGCCGGCTTGTCGCCGCGGGTGTCGCGGCGCTCGGCGATGCGGGCGGCCTTGCCGGTGCGGCCGCGCAGATAATAGAGCTTGGCGCGGCGGACGGCGCCGCGGCGCACGACGGTGATCGACTCGATGTTGGGCGAGTAGAGCGGGAAGACGCGCTCGACGCCTTCGCCGAAGCTGATCTTGCGAACTGTGAACGAGGAGCCGAGGCCCCGGTTCGCGCGGGCGATGCAGACGCCCTCGAAATTCTGGATTCGGGTCCGCTCGCCTTCGACGACCCTGACTCCGACCCGCAGCGTGTCGCCGGGGCGGAATTCGGGAATGGGACGGCCTTGCGTCGACTGCTCGATGGCCTCGGCCTCGAGCTGCTGGATGAGGTTCATTTTTCTTCGCTCTCTTCTTCGTGCCGCGCGCCAGAGGGCGGTGGCCT
This sequence comes from Allosphingosinicella sp., assembly GCA_036388575.1. Taxonomy (GTDB): domain Bacteria; phylum Pseudomonadota; class Alphaproteobacteria; order Sphingomonadales; family Sphingomonadaceae; genus Allosphingosinicella. Next base: position 38,432 of record DASVRO010000040.1, on the reverse strand, counting down.
TCGAGCGCCCCCGTGGCGCTCGATCAGGTCCGGCCGCCGTGACCGTGTGTCGGCCGCCGCCATGGCTTCGCGCCAGGCGGCGATCCTCGCATGATCCCCCGATCGCAGCACTTCAGGGATCCTGCGCCCTTCCCATTCGACAGGTCGGGTATAATGCGGATATTCGAGAAGCCCGCTCTCGAAGCTCTCTTCCTCTCCGCTGGAGGCCGCGCCCATTACCCCGGGGAGCAGCCGAACGCAAGCGTCGAGGAGGACGAAGGCGCCGATCTCGCCGCCGGACAGGACATAGTCGCCGACCGAGACGGGGACGATCGGCCGCGCCTCGAAAAGCCGTTCGTCGATACCCTCGAAGCGGCCGCAAAGGATCGAGACCCCCGGCCCCGCCGCGAGCTCGCGGACGAAGGCCTGGGTCAGGGGCCGGCCCCGCGGAGTCATGGCGAGGAGCGGCGCCTCCGGCCGGCGGCCGAGCATATGGTCGACGGCGGAGCCGAGCACGTCCGCCCGCATCACCATCCCGGCGCCGCCGCCGGCCGGAGTGTCGTCGACCGAGCGATGGCGATCGGTCGCGAAGTCGCGGATCTGGACCGTCTCCAGCGACCAGATATGCTGCTCGAGCGCCCGGCCGGCGAGGCTCAGCCCCAGCGGCCCCGGGAACATCTCCGGGTAGAGGGTGAGGACGGCGGCGGCCCAGGTCGTCACGGAGCGACGATGGCGAGGCGGAGCGCCTGGATCGTGGCCGGACGGGTCGGCGCGAGGAGGAGGTTGCCCGATATCCGGCCATGCTCACAGCGCCAGGTGAAGGTGCCGGCGAGCGCCCCGGTCGGCTCGATCGCGGCGCCGGTGTCGCAGTCGCCGACCTCCTTCCTGAGGCGGCCGAGCTCGCGCGCCCAATTGGCCTCGGAGCGGTCCATCAGGAAGTTCATGGCGAGCGACCTTCGGCCCGGGCCGACGCCGCCGGCCCGGTACATCGCCCCGGCGGCGCGGTAGGCGGCGGCGAGGTGGTCGCTGACCGGCACCTTGCGCCCGAGCAGGGCGCCCGCCTTGTGGAGCGCCACCGCCGAGTCCCATGCCGGACCTGACCCGCCGTTGTAGGTCCGGTTGGTGAAGACGAAGATCCCGACGCCGTGGTCGAGGAGCAGCAGCATGTGCGAGCCGTAGCCCGGAAAGCCGCCGCCGTGGCTCAGGGTGTTGCCGAGATCGGGGTCCTGCGCCTGGATGATGCCCATGCCGTAGGCGACGGCCTGGGTGACCGGGGTCTTGCCGAAGCGCTGGCGAAGCCGGGCGAAGCTGGAGCCCTGCGCCATCTCCCGCACCGTCGCCCGCCGGACCGGCCCGGACTCCGCCTCGTCGCGCGCCGGCCAGGCCGAGAGCAGGAAGGCGATCCAGCGCGCATAGTCGCCGGCGCTGGTCTGCACCCCGCCCATCGCGCCGAACGCGCCGTGGCGCATCGTCGGCTCCTCCGACCAGCGCTCATTCTCCCAGCGGTAGCCGATCGCGCGCCGCTCGATCGGCCAGTCGCGGACCTCGTAGCCGGTCGAGGCCATGCCGAGCGGTTGCTGGATCTCGCGCCGGATATACTGGTCGTAGGAAAGCCCGGAGACGTTGGCGACGATGCGGCCGAGGAGAGCATAGCCGAAGTTCGAATATTCGAACGCGGTGCCGGGGGCTCGGGTGAACGGCACCCCGTCCTGGAGCATCCGGGTGAACTCGGCCTCGCCGATCACCTGCTGGCGGTCGCCCCAGGGATCGTCGGTGACCATCCCGGAGCTGTGGCTGAGCAGGTCGCGGACCCGGATCCGCGGCGAGTCGGCGGTCGGATAGCGCCAGCCCCTGAGCTCGGGCACATAGGTTTCGGCGAGCGCGTCGAGCGACAGCTTGCCTTCGTCGCGAAGCTTGAGGATGGCGAGGGCGGTGAAGGCCTTGGACATGGACGCGATCCGGAACAGGCTGTCCGCGGTCGCCGCGCGGCGGGCGTCGAGGTCCTGCACTCCGAGCGCCCGCACATGGACGAGCCGCCCGTCGGCGACGATGCCGTAGACGAGGCCGGGCGCGTGGCTGTCCAGCTGGAAGTCGGCGAAAATCCGGTCGATCGCGGGGATCGCCTCGCGGATCGCCGGCGCCGGCTGCGGCGGCGCCTTGGCGGCCCCTGCCACCGGCAGAAGCAGGAGAAGCAGCGCGGCGGCCAGTCTCAGCATGTCTCGTCCCTCTCCGCCGAGCCTTAGCGGCCGGCTGGAACCAACGGCAAGTCGCTTCGCTGGAGCGGCCATGACCGAACCCACTTTCGACTGCCTGATCGTCGGCGGCGGCCCCGCCGGGTTGACCGCAGCCATCTACCTCACCCGCTTCCACCTCACCGCGAAGCTGGTCGACGCCGGCAGGAGCCGCGCCGGGATGATCCCGTGCACGCACAACCATGCCGGCTATCCGGACGGGATCTCCGGCAAGGAGCTGATCGCCCGGATGAAGGAGCAGGCGCAGAAATACGGCACCTCGATCGTCACCAGCCGGGTGACCCGCCTCGACCGGATCGAGGACGGCTTCCGCGCCGAATGGGGAGCGGGCTCGGTCGTCGCGCGCAAGGTCCTGCTCGCCACCGGAGTGACCAACCGGAGGCCGCCGATGGACGAGGACCTCCACGACGAGGCGCTGGCCCGCGGCCTGATCCGCTACTGCCCGATCTGCGACGGCTACGAAGTGACCGACAAGGCGGTCGGCGTGATCGGCGACGGCTCGCACGGAGTCTCCGAGGCGGTGTTCCTGCGCGGCTTCACCGCGGACATCACCCTCATCGCTCCCGACACCGCCCACAATCTGAGGCCCGAGGACCAGGAGCGGCTGAGGGAATATGGCATCCGCGCCGTCGACGGCCCCTGCCAGGCGGTCGCGGCGCACGACGACTGCATCGTCGTCGACACCGCCGACGGCCATTACACGTTCGACAGCGTCTATCCCGCGCTCGGCTCCGACATGCACAACGAGCTCGCCGAGCAGGTCGGCGCCGAGCTCAAGGACGGCAACATCGTCGTCGACACCCACCAGCGCACCAGCGTGCCGGGCCTCTACGCCGCCGGCGACATTGTCCTCGGCCTCGACCAGATCAGCCACGCCATGGGCGAAGGCGGGGTCGCCGCGGTGACGATCCGCAACGATCTGGCGAAGGAGCGCCAGATCCGGCGCGAGGCGCTGAGCGGGTCGGTGGCGGCGAAGAGCGGCTAGCGCTAGGAGAGGAACTCAGGGTCGAGGACGATACGGCCGTCGACCAGGTCGGCGACACCGGCCCGGAACGGCACCATCGCCCGCCGCCCCTCCGACTTCTCGATCTCGAGGATATCCCCGGCGCCGAAATCCTCGACCGCGACGACCTTGCCCAGCGGCTCGCCTTGTGCGCTCTCGCACGGCAGGCCGATCAGATCGGCGTGATAATATTCACCCTCCCCGAGCGGCGGCAGAGCCGACCGCGGGACGGTGACGAGCTGGCCGCGCAGGGCCTCGGCCGCATTGCGGTCCGAAATCTCCACGAAGCGCGCAACCGGCGTGCCGGCGCCCTTGAGCGACGCGAGGGTGAGGAGCCTGTCCCCTACCCTCACCTGCTCGTGCCGCTTGAGGCTGTCGGCGCTTTCGGCGAACAATTTCAGGCGCACCTCGCCGCTTATGCCGTGGGCTCCGGCAATGGCGGCGAGGGCGACCTGGTCTTCAGCCAAGGCTATTCGGCCTTTTCGGCGCCCTCGGCGGGAGCGGCCTCGTCGGAGCCTTCGGCGGGCTCGCTGGTCGAGACGCCCGCGTTGGTGGCCTCGTCGGCCGGCGTGGCTTCGGTGTCGGCAGCCGGAGCTTCCTCGGCAGCCGGGGCCTCTTCAGCAGCCGGAGCCTCCTCGGCGGCCGGGGCCTCTTCAGCAGCCGGAGCCTCCTCGGCGGCCGGAGCCTCCTCGGCGGCCGGGGCGTCCTCAGCAGCCGGGGCGTCCTCGGCGGCCGGAGCTTCCTCGGCGGCGGGAGCTTCCTCAGCGGCCGGAGCCTCCTCGGCGGCGGGCGCCTCGGCGGCGGCTTCCTCGGCGACGACCTCGTCGGCGGCGGGAGCTTCCTCGACGGCGGGAGCTTCCGCCTCGGCAGCGGCGGCGGTGGCGGCTTCGGCCTCGCGGGTGGCGCGCTCCTCGGCGCGCTCCTTGGCCTTGTCGCCCGGGACGCCCTTGTTCGGGTTGTTGCGGGCCTCCCGCTCGCGGACTCCGGCGGCGTCGAGGAAGCGGGCGACGCGGTCGCTCGGCCGGGCTCCGACCGACAGCCAGTGGCGGGCTCGGTCGGCGTCGAGCTTCACCCGCTCCGGGCTGTCCTTGGGAAGCAGCGGATTATAGCTTCCGATCCGCTCGATGAACTTGCCGTCGCGCGCGGTGCGGGCGTCGGCGACGACGATCTTGTAATAAGGGCGCTTCTTCGCGCCGCCCCGGGAAAGCCGGATTGAAACTGCCATTTTATCGTTCCTTCTCTGATACCTGAAACTATTTCTTCATGAACTTTTCGAAGCCGGGCGGAAGGTTCATCGGAGCTCCGCCCTGGCCGGGAAGGCCGGGAAGGCCGGGCATTCCGCCGCCTCCGCCGCCCATTCCGCCCATTCCGCCGAGGCCGCCCAGCCCGCCGCCGCCGCCGAACAGGGCGCCGAGCTTGCCGAGGCCGCCCATCTTGCGGATCTTCTTCATGGCGCCGGCCATGTCCTGATGCATCTTGAGGAGCTTGTTGACCTCCTGCACCGTCCGCCCCGAGCCCTTGGCGACGCGGATCTTGCGCTTGGCGTTGAGCAGCTCGGGCCGCTTGCGCTCCCTGGGGGTCATCGAGGAGATGATCGCGTCGAGGTGGAGCAGCACCTTGTTGTCCATGCCGCTCGCTTCCATCGCTCCGGCGACCTTCTTCATGCCCGGAAGCATCGCCGCGAGACCGCTGACTCCGCCCATGCGCTGCATCTGGGCGAGCTGCGAGCGAAGGTCGTCGAGGTCGAACTGGCCCTTCGCCATCTTGGCGGCGAGGGCCTCGGCCTCCTCGACCTGGATATGCTCCTGGGCCCGCTCGACGAGGCCGACGACGTCGCCCATGCCAAGGATCCGCCCCGCCACCCGCTCCGGGTGGAAGGCCTCGAGCGCGTCGATCGCCTCGCCGACTCCGGCGAACTTGATCGGCTTGCCGGTGACCGCCCGCATCGACAAAGCCGCGCCGCCGCGGGCGTCGCCGTCGAGGCGAGTCAGCACGATCCCGGTCAGCGGCACCTGCGCCGAGAAGCTCGAGGCGACGTTGACGGCGTCCTGGCCGGTCAAAGCGTCGACGACGAGCAGGATCTCGGCCGGGCTGGAGACGTCGGCGACCGCCTTCATCTCGTCCATCAGCGCCTGGTCGACGTGGAGCCGTCCGGCGGTGTCGAGGAGGAGGACGTCATAGCCCTGCAGCTTCGCCGCCTGCAGGGCGCGGCGGGCGATGTCGACCGGCTGCTGGCCGGCGACGACCGGCAGGGTGGCGACTTCCGCCTTCTCGCCGAGCACCCGGAGCTGCTCCTGGGCGGCGGGACGGGCGACGTCCAGTGACGCCATCATCACCTTCTTGCCGCCCTTCTCGCGCAGGCGGCGGGCGATCTTGGCGGTGCTGGTGGTCTTGCCCGAGCCCTGCAGGCCGACCATCATCACGACGGCCGGCGGGGTAACGTCGACGTTGAGCTCCGAGGCCTCGGCGCCGAGCATCTCGACGAGGGCGTCGTGGACGATCTTGACGACCTGCTGGCCGGGCGTGACCGAGCGAAGCACCTGCTGGCCGACCGCCTGCTCGGTCGCCCGGTCGACGAACTCGCGCACCACCGCCAAAGCGACATCGGCCTCGAGCAGGGCGATCCTGACCTCGCGCATCGCGCCCCGCACGTCGGCCTCGGTGAGGGCGCCGCGGCCGCGCAGCCGGTCGAAGACGGCGCCGAGGCGGTCGCTCAGACTGTCGAACATGCTCTTCCTTCCACCACGCCGAGGCGCAAAACGCGAAAAACGCCGGCGGGCGAAACCTCGCCGGCCAGCGCGCGCCCCCCGGGGGCGCTGTCACTTATCCCAAAGGGATGTGGGGGCGCATAGCGGCGAGGGGAAGGGATGGCAAGGGTTGCGAACCTCCCCGCTGGGCCTCAGCGAAGCTCCTCCGCTTCAGAGCGGCCTGGCCCGTCACTCGGCAGGAGATCGACAGCAGGCCATCCTAGCTTGCCCGGTTAAATGCGCCTACCTCAGGTCGCCCGCGCTCCGCGGCCGAGAGTCGACCCGGCATGGACGAGACGAGAGCAGTGCAGGACGAACCCGCGGCGGTCGAGCAGCTGCTCGACACGCCGGACCTCGCGCACGCGCTGGAGAGCGACCGGTTCAAGCAGTTCCTCGACCATGTCCCGGTGGCGATCGCGGTGTCGGAGCTGCTTCAGCCGGAATGCGTGGTCTATGCCAACATCGAGTTCGAGCGGCTGGTCGGGCGAGTCTCCGCCGAGATCGTCGGCCGCGGCTGGGACAGCCTGCCCGGCCATGCCGTGGCGGAAGGCGATCAGCGCCGGCTCGGCGACGCGGTCGGCGGCGAGCAGGAATATGTCGGCCTCTTCTCGATCGAGCGCGCCGATGGCGCGATCGCGGTCGATGCCTGGTCCAACCTGATCGACGGCGACGACGGGATGCCCCTTTTCCGCCTCGTCGCCCTCGCCGAGGCGGGGCGGCACGGGGAGACCCACCGCGAGGAGCTCGAGCGGCTGGTCGCGGAGAAGGACACCTTGCTGCGCGAGCTCCAGCACAGGGTGAAGAACAATCTGCAGATGATCACCGCCCTGATCCGGCTGGAGGCGCGCAACCTGCCCGACGATCCCGGCGGATCGCGCTTCGACCGCCTCGCCGGTCGGGTCGAGGCGCTCGCCCTGCTCTACCGCTCGCTCTCCGACGACGTCGACGCCGAGACGATCGACCTCGGCGTCTATCTGAGCGAGATCGCCTCGGCGGTGATGCGCGCCCATGCGCCCGAGGGCATCAGGCTCGACCTCAAGGTCGACACCTGGCCGGTCTCGGTCAACGTCGCGATGCCGACCGGCCTCGTCGTCAACGAGCTTCTGACCAACGCTCTCAAGCACGCCTTCCCGGGCCGCGACGGCGGCACGATCACGCTTCAAAGCCTGGTCGAGGCGGACGGCTGCCGCGTGGTGGTCGCCGACGACGGAGTCGGGCTCGAAGCGGGCGAATCGTGGCCGCGGCCGGGCAAGCTCGGCTCGATGATCGCCCAGTCGCTGCGCCAGAATGCCAAGGCTCGGCTCGACGTCCGCTCGGCGCCGGGCGAGGGCATGCGGGTCACCATCTTCTTCGACCGGGCCGACGCCGCGCCGCCTCAATCCGCGTAGACGATTGCGCGGCCGCCACGAAGTGGCCGATAAGCCGGCCATGCACATTCGGCTGGGATTGATGATGCTGCTCGCCGTCGCCGGCGGCGGCGTGGCCGCGAAGAAGCCTAGCGCGGCCGGCGACTACCGGCTGGTCGGCGAGCAGGACGTCGCCTCCGGCATCCGGCTGAAACCGGACGGCCGGTTCCAATATTTCCTGGCCGCCGGAGCGCTCGACGAACGGGCCGAAGGGCGCTGGAGCGAGTCCGGCGGCCGGATCGCGCTGGTCACCGAGCCGAAGCCGGTGCCGCCGCTGTTCCGTCAGTCGGAACCGCGCAAGACGGAGGCGGCGGCGTTCATCGTCACCGTCAGTTCGGCGGAGGGCGGCGGAATCGCCGGAGTCGACCTGCGCCTCGGCTTCGACGAAGGCGATCCGATCGAATCCTACACCCAGGAGGACGGCTGGAGCCTGCCCGCGGACGAGAAGCGGACGCCGCGCTGGATCGAGCTCGGAGTGCCGATGCACGGTCTCGCCTCGACGCGTCTCCCGATCGACCTCGCCGCCGGCAACGCCCTCGCCTTCACCCTCGTCGCCAACGATCTGGGAGTGCTCGACTTCGAGGGCGTGCCGGTCACGGTCGAGAAGAGGGCCCTCGTCGTCGAGCGCGGCGGCGGCAGGCTGCGCTACGAGCGCGTCGACGACAAATGAGCGAGCCGCCGCTGATCCTGGTCGACGCCGACGCCTGCCCGGTCAAGGAGGAGATATACAAGGTCGCCTTCCGCCACGGCGCAGCGGTCAGGATCGTCAGCAACGCCCATCTGCGGGTGCCGGCGCACCCGCTGATCGAGCGGGTCGTGGTCGGCGCCGGCTTCGACGCGGCGGACGACTGGATCGCCGAGCGGGCCGGGCCGCGGACGGTTGTGGTGACCGGCGACATATTGCTCGCCGACCGCTGCCTGAAAGCCGCCGCCGCCGTGATCGGCGCCAACGGCCGGCCCTTCACCGCCGCCTCGATCGGAGCGGCGGTGGCGACCCGGGCGATCATGGCCGACCTTCGCGCCGGGATGGACGGGCCCGGCGGCGGGCCGGCGCCGTTCGCCAAGGCGGACAGGTCGCGCTTCCTCTCCGCGCTCGACGAGGCGCTGGTGCGGCTGAAACGGGGGTGAGCGGGAGAAAGGGTGACGGCGCCCACAGGACAGCGTAGAGCCGCGCCCGTAACGATCGAAGGGGGGAAACGCCATGCAGAAGCGCGAGACGAAGATGCCGCTGAGGTCCTGGGTGACGCCGGAGGTCAACCGCCTCGCGAGCGGATCGGCGGAATTGGCCGGTGATACGAGCACCGACGGCAGCGGGCTCTTCTCCTAGGCCGCTCCGGCCGCCGCGGCCAGGTGCCGCTCGAGCTCGGCGGCCTGACGCACCCAGCTGAAATCGCGAACCGCCTCGCGAACCGCGTCGCGCGGCGGCGGGTCGGCGAGCAGGCTCAGCACCGCCTCGGCGATGGCGCCCGGTTCCGCTTCGACGATCCGCCCCGCCGCCGGCCGGTCGACGATCAGCGCTGCGTCGCCGACCGCCGTCGTGACCAGCGGAGTGCCGCAGCCGAGCGATTCGAGCCGCGCGTTGCCGAAGCCTTCGACCAGCGACGGATGGATCGTCACGTCGGCCGCGGTGTAGAAGGCCGGCAGCAGGGCATGCGGCAGCGAGCCCGGCAGGCGAAGGCGGTCCGCCACGCCGAGCCTTTGCGCCCGGGCCAGCAGGGCGGAGCGCTCGGAGCCGTTGCCGGCGATGATCAGCGTCGCTCCGTCGAGCCGGGCGAGCGCCTCGACCGCGAGCCAATGGCCCTTTTCCGGGATCAGGTTGCCGACGGCGAGGAGCAGCGGCCCCGATATCCCGAGCCGCTCCCTGGCCGCGGCCCGCTCGCCCGGGCGGAAGAGATCCGTGTCGACCGCCGGATAATGGACAAAGATCCGATCCCCCGGCAGGCCGATCGCCATCATCGCCCCCTTCACGCTCCCACTCACCGCCAACAACCGCTGCGCGGCGAGCCCCGAGGCGAGGAGCTGGCGCCGCATCGCAGCGTTGCCGGTGCGGCGCTCGAACTCCATGCCGCGCGCCCTGATCACGACCGGGACGCCGAGCGCCCTTCCCGCGGCGATCGCGGCGGGCCCGTCGGGCCAGGAGAATTCCGCCGAGATGACGTCGAACGGGAAACGCTCGCGCAGGGCCCGGGCCAGGGGCAGGAGCCGCCATGCCAGCGCCGAGGGCCGAAGCGAGCGCAGATAGCGAAGCTGGGGGAAGCGCAGGCGGTGGACGGCGAGGCCCTTCCAGCTCTCTTGCCGGGGCAGCCCATCCAGCGCCCGAGCGGAAGCCCGGGAGAGCGGGACGAGCGGACGGGTGATCGGCGCCACCACTTCGACCTCGACTCCGGGGCGGGCGGCGAGCTCCAGCGTCTGGCGCTCGACGAAATTGCCGAGATTGGGCCGAAGCCGGTCGGGAAAGCGGCTGGTGAGGACGAGGATCCGGAGCATCAGCGGGCCGCCCGGCGGCGGCGGCGGCGCCGGTTCAGCGGCCGGTCCCGTCGCCCATGGCGCCGTAGCCCTGCCGCACCGTCACGGGCTCGATGCACGCGCCGACCCGGTTGACGACGGTGAGCGTCAGGTCGCCGGAGGGCAGCTCGCCGAGTCGTCTGGCCGGCGCCGGCGTCCGGGTTCGGGCCGGGCGCACTTTCAAATCCTGTCGGCAGATCGGAGCCGATGCGGACTGGCGCGCTCCGGCGGCGGCCGGACTTGCGGCCGGCGAAGCGGCCGGGAGCGTCAGAACGAGGGCGACGAGTGCAAGGCGCATGACGCGTCTCCTTTCGAGCCGCTATGATAGCCGTTTCGACGGTCGGAGGGGAGAGGAGATGGACGAGCGGACGGCGAGCTGCCGCTGCGGCGCGCTCAAGGCGAAGGCTCGCGGCGAGCCGGCGCGGATCTCGGTCTGCCACTGCTTCGCCTGCAAGGCGCGAAGCGGCAGCGCCTTCTCGTGGAACGCGACCTACCGGGAGGCGCAGGTCGAGACCGAGGGCGAAGCGAGTCGGTGGACGCGGGTCACCGAGGAAGGCGCGCGCTGGTGCACCTATCATTTCTGCCCGACCTGCGGCTCGACCGCCTGGTACCGGATCGAGGCCAGACCCGGCATGGTGACGATCCCGGCCGGGAACTTCGCCGACCCCGCCTTCGGCGAGCCCTCCGTCTCCTGGTACGTGGAGCGGCAATGCCCCTGGCTTCGGATCGAAACGGAAGGCCCCCTGCACGAGCGGTGAGGTGGACTAAACCCCCTCCCCTCCCTAGATGCCCGCAGCAATGAAGCGGCACTTCCACAAGATGCACGGCCTCGGCAACGACTTCGCGATCTTCGACGCTCGCGAGGCGCCGCTCGACATCGACCCGGACCGCGCCCGGGCGCTCGCCGACCGGCGAACCGGGATCGGCTGCGACCAGCTGATCCTGCTCGAGCCGAGCGACGTCGCCGACGTCAGGATGCGGATCTGGAATTCCGACGGCGGCGAAGTCGGTGCCTGCGGCAATGCGTCGCGCTGCGTCGCCCTCCTCCTCGGCGGCGAGACAAGGATCGAGACCGGCGGCGGAATCCTCGCCGCGTCGGCGAACGGAGCCGCGGCGACCGTCGATATGGGCGAGCCCCGCTTCGCCTGGGAGGAGATCCCCCTCGCCTATCCGATGGATACGGCGGCGATGCCGGTCGGCTGGGACGAGCTTCGGGAGCCCTTCGCGGTCAATGTCGGCAACCCGCACGTCGTCTTCTTCGTCGAGGATGCCCGGGCCGTCGACCTGGAGGCCATGGGACCGACGATCGAGCGCGACCCGCTCTTCCCGGAGCGGGTCAACGTCAACGTGGCCTCGATCGAGGAAGGCACGATCCGGCTGCGAGTGTGGGAGCGGGGAGCCGGCCTCACCCTCGCCTGCGGAACCGGCGCCTGCGCGACCGCGGTCGCAGCGGTCAGCCGAAGGCTGGCGGCGAGCCCGGTCCAGGTGCGCCTGCCGGGCGGCACCCTCGCCGTGGAGTGGGCGCCGGGCGGAACGATCAGGATGAGCGGGCCGGCGACCCGCGTCTTCGAAGGCGAGGTCGAATTGTGAGCGGCCCGCAGGTCATCACGCTCGGCTGCCGGCTCAACGCCGCCGAGAGCGAGGCGATGCGCGCCCTGGCCGGGGCGGAGGACGATCTGATCATCGTCAACAGCTGCGCGGTGACCAACGAGGCGGTGCGCCAGACCCGCCAGGCGATCCGCCGGGCCAAGCGGGCGCGGCCCGAGGCTCGGGTGGTGGTGACCGGCTGCGCCGCCCAGATCGAGCCCGAGACCTTCGCGGCGATGCCGGAAGTCGCGCGGGTGGTGGGCAATGCGGAGAAGTTCGCACCGACGTCCTTTGGCAGGGAAGATCCCGTTCGGGCTGAGCCTGTCGAAGCCCTCTTCCTGTCTCCGGCTGGTGGCGAAGAAGAAAATGAAGGCCTTCGCCAGGCTCAGGCCGAACGGTTTTCCTTTGCCCCTCCCCCTGCCGATGTCCGGGTCTCCGATATCTTCGCCGTTCGCGAGAGCGCACCGCACCTCGCCGCCGGCTTCGCCGAGCGCAGCCGCGCCTTCGTCGAGGTGCAGAACGGGTGCGACCATCGCTGCACCTTCTGCATCATCCCCTACGGCCGCGGGAACAGCCGCTCGGTTCCGGCCGGGCTCGTCGTCGAGCGGGTGAAGGCGCTCGCCGGCGAAGGCTTCCGGGAGGTGGTCCTGACCGGAGTCGACGTCACCAGCTACGGCCCCGATCTGCCGGGCTCGCCCACGCTCGGCATGCTGGTCGAGCGGATCCTCAGGCACGTGCCGGAGCTGCCGCGGCTTCGGCTCTCCTCGCTCGACTGCATCGAGATCGACGGGCGGCTGGAGGAGATCATCGCCCACGAGCCGCGGTTCATGCCGCATCTCCATATGAGCTTCCAGGCCGGCGACGACATGGTCCTGAAGCGGATGAAGCGGCGCCACAGCCGTTCGCATGCGGTGGCGACGGTGGCCCGGCTCAAGGCGAAAAGGCCGGAGCTGGCGATCGGCGCCGACCTGATCGCCGGCTTCCCGACCGAAACCGACGAGATGCACTCGAACAGCCTCGCCCTGGTCGAGGAATGCGACATCGTCATGGGCCATATCTTCCCCTTCTCGGCGAAGAACGGCACTCCGGCGGCGCGGATGCCGCAGGTGGCGCCGGCGGTGGTCAAGGCACGGGCGCGGCGGCTGCGCGAGGCTTGTGCTAGACAGAAGGGGAGATGGCTCGAGAGCCTCGTCGGGACGAGACAGCGGGTGCTTGTCGAGAAGGACGGCATCGGCCATGCGGAGAATTTCGCGCCGGTTTCCATCCGTTCGTCCCGAGCGAAGTCGAGGGACCCTATCGAGCAAAGCCGAGATTTCGAATTGAAGAATGGCCTCGGCTTCGCTCGGCGGCATGTCTCGACTTCGCTCGACACGAACGGGATTGGGCAAGTGACGGAGGTCCTGGTCACCGCCGTCGAGAACGGTACCCTCGTCGGAGTTCCGGCATGAGCGAGTCGACCTGGCTCGACCGGCTGCAGTCGGGCTTCCGCAAGACGTCCGACCGGCTCGGCGACAATCTCACCGGCCTGTTCACCAAGGCCGCGCTCGACGACGAGACGCTGGACGAGATCGAGGAGGCTCTGATCGCCTCCGACCTCGGCCCCTCGACCGCCGGGAAGATCCGCGCGCGCCTCGCCGCGGAGCGATTCGAGCGGGGCCTCAGCGAATATGCGGTGCGCGAGATCGTCGCCGATGAGCTGGAGAAGATCCTTGCGCCCGTGGCGGTGCCGCTGCAGATCGACGCCTTCCCGCGCCCGCAGGTCATCCTCGTCGTCGGGGTCAACGGCTCGGGCAAGACCACCACCATCGCCAAGCTCGGCCATCTCCTGCTCGAGCAGGATTATGGCGTCCTGTTCGCCGCCGGCGACACATTCCGGGCCGCGGCGATCGAGCAGCTGAAGATCTGGGCCGACCGGATCGGAGTGCCTGTCATCTCCGGGCCGGAGGGCGGCGACAGCTCGGCGATCGTCTTCGACGGGGTCAAGAAGGGCACCGCCGAGGGCATCGACACGCTGATCGTCGACACCGCCGGGCGGCTCCAGAACAAGAAGGTGCTGATGGACGAGCTCGCCAAGATCAGGCGGGTGCTCGGCCGGCTGAATCCGGAGGCGCCGCACAACGTCGTGCTGGTGCTCGACGCGACGACAGGGCAGAACGCGCTCAGCCAGATCGAGGTGTTCAGGGAGGTGGCCGGGGTGACCGGCCTCGTCATGACCAAGCTCGACGGCACCGCGCGCGGCGGCATTCTGGTCGCCGCGGCGGAGCGCTACAAGCTGCCGATCCACGCCATCGGAATCGGCGAGGGTATCGACGATCTGCGGCCGTTCGACGCGCGCGAGACGGCACGGGCCATTGCAGGACTGGGAAGAGAATGAGCGTGGCGGCGGAAGCGGACAAGAAGGAGCCGTCGGTCCTCGGCCGGCTGACGATCGACCTCGGGCCGCTGCTCGTCTTCTTCCTGGTCAACTTCCTGGCGCCGGTCCCCGACGTCCTCAAGGTCTTCTACGCGACCGGCGCCTTCATGGCCGCGATGATCGTCGCGATGATGTTCTCCTATTTGCGCTACCGCCACATCTCGCCGCTGCTGTGGTTCTCCGGGATCATGGTGGTGATCCTCGGCGGAGTGACGATCTGGCTCCACAACGACGTCTTCATCAAGATGAAGCCGACCGTCTATTACGTCTTCATCGCCAGCCTGCTCGGCTTCGGCCTGGCGACTCGGCGCAACCTGCTCAAGATGGTGCTCGGCGCCGCCTATCCGGGCCTGTCGGAGCAGGGCTGGAAGCTGCTCACCCGCAACTGGGCGATCTTCTTCCTCGTTATGGCCCTCGTCAACGAGCTGGTCTGGCGCAACAGCACGACCAGCTTCTGGATCGGCTTCAAGCTGTGGGGCTTCCTCCCGGCGACAATCCTGTTCGCCATCGCCAACGTGCCGATGCTGATGAAGCACGGCATGCAGCTCGACCAGGGCAAGGCGGAGCCTCCGGTGCCGCCGGTCCAATGAGCGTGCCCGTCGTCTCGATCCGCAACCTCTCGAAGCGCTACGCCGGCGGCCACGAGGCGCTGAAGGACGTCAGCCTCGACATCGCACGCGGCGAGATATTCGCCCTGCTCGGGCCCAACGGGGCGGGCAAGACCACCCTGATCAGCATCGTCTGCGGAATCGTCACCGCGACCTCCGGCGAGGTCGAGGTCGACGGCCACGGCATCGTCAGCGACTATCGCTCGGCGCGCAGCCGCATCGGCCTGGTGCCGCAGGAGCTCCACACCGACGCGTTCGAGAGCGTCTGGTCGACGGTCAGCTTCAGCCGCGGCCTGTTCGGCAAGCCGCCTTCGCCGGCCCACATCGAGAAAGTGCTCAAGGACCTGTCGCTCTGGGACAAGCGCAAGTCCAAGATCATGGAGCTGTCCGGCGGGATGAAGCGCCGGGTGATGATCGCCAAGGCGCTAAGCCACGAGCCCGACATCCTGTTCCTCGACGAGCCGACCGCCGGAGTCGACGTCGAGCTGCGGCGCGACATGTGGGAGCTGGTGCGGCAGCTTCGCGAGAGCGGAGTGACGATCATCCTCACCACCCATTATATCGAGGAAGCCGAGGAGATGGCCGACCGGGTCGGAGTCATCTCGCGCGGCGAGCTGATCGTCGTCGAGCAGAAGTCGATCCTGATGAAGAAGCTCGGCAAGAAGGAGCTCACCCTCAACCTGAGCGAAGTGATGGAGTCGATCCCGCCCGAGCTGGCGGAATGGAACCTGACCCTCAAGGCCGACGGCCATGAGCTCGGCTATGTGTTCGACGGCAATGCCGAGCGCACCGGCGTGCCGTCGCTGCTCTCGCGGATGCGCGATCTCGGCATCGGCTTCAAGGATTTGAACACCCGCCAGAGCTCGCTCGAGGACATCTTCGTCTCCCTCGTCCACGAGCCGCGCCGATGAGCTTCAACCGCTACGGGGTCTGGGCGATCTACCGCTTCGAGATGGCCCGGGCGCTGCGCACCCTGTGGCAGAGCCTGGTCACCCCGGTGATCACCACCTCGCTCTATTTCGTCGTCTTCGGAGCGGCGATCGGGTCGCGGATGACCGAGGTTCAGGACGTGCCCTACGGCGCCTTCATCGTGCCCGGGCTGATCATGCTGTCGCTGTTCACCCAGAGCATCTTCAACGCCTCGTTCGGGATCTTCTTCCCCAAGTTCACCGGCACCATCTACGAGATCCTGTCGGCACCGATCTCGCCTCTGGAGATCGTCATCGGCTATGTCGGCGCGGCGGCGACCAAGTCGGTGGCGCTCGGCCTCGTCATCCTCGCCACCGCCGCCTTCTTCGTGCCGCTCCAGATCCTCCATCCGGTGTGGATGCTCGCCTTCCTGCTGCTGATCGCCGTCACCTTCAGCCTGTTCGGCTTCATCATCGGCATCTGGGGCAAGAATTTCGAGCAGATCCAGTTCGTGCCGATGCTGATCGTCACGCCGCTGACCTTCCTCGGCGGCGCCTTCTATTCGGTCGACATGCTGCCCGAGCCGTGGCGGACCGCGACGCTGTTCAACCCGGTCGTCTACCTGATCAGCGGCTTCCGCTGGAGCTTCTACGGGGTCGGCGACGTGCCGGTGGCGATCAGCCTCGGCGCGACCCTGGGCTTCCTGTTGATCTGCCTAGTCGTCGTGGCGTGGATATTCAGGACCGGGTACCGGCTGAAGAGCTAGTCGGGGAGCGACTCAGCCTTCCTGGTCGCCCCGGTCGGTGCCGGCGCCGTCGAGGTTGCGGGCGACGAATTCCCAGTCCACGAGATGATCGAGCACCGCATCGACGAACTTCGCGCGCTCGTGGCGATAGTCGATATAATAAGCATGTTCCCAGACATCGACGGTGAGCAGGGGCCGCAGGCCATCGTGGGCGGGCGGAGCGTCGCCGTCGTGCAGCGAGGTGATCGAAAGCTTGCCGCGGTCGAGCACCAGCCACGCCCAGCCGCTCGCGAAATGTCCGACCGCCTCCTTCTTCAAGGCGGCGAGCATCGGCTCGAGCCCGCCGAACTCCTCGTCGATCATCGCCGCGAGCCGGCCCGAGGGCCGCTGCCCCTCCGGCGGGGCGAGGCATTGCCAGAAGAAATTATGGTTCCAGTGCTGGCCGGCGACATTGGCGAGGCCGGAATCGCCTTTGTCCCGAGCCGCTCGGATCACGCCGCTCAGAGAAACCCCCTCCAGCCCTTTCTCCACCACCGCGCCGTTGAGCTTGTCGACATAGGATTTGTGATGCTTGCCGTGGTGGTGGTCGAGCGTCTCGGCCGACATGAACTCGCCGAGCGCGTCGCGGGCGAAGGGCAGCTGGGGGAGCGTGAACGGCATTGCCGTCTCCTGTTTCGACCGCCAACGCGCGGCACGGGCAGTCGATGCCTGATCGGAAAAGACGGACGGGCAAAAAGGCGGCGCAAGGCCCGGATCTCGCGCAGGAGCTCGGGACCTCGCCGTCCGCCCTCGACGGGCGCGCTCCACCCCGGCCCAGCCGGGGAGGAGATCAGCGCACCGAGAACCGGGCCAGATCGGCCTTGGGATCCTTCCAGCCCGGATTGAGCCGGCTCGCCTGCCGATAATCCTCGTAGGCGGCCTTGACCTGGCCGGTCAGCTCGTTGGCGACGGCGCGGCCGTAATAAGCGAGCTCGGGCCGGCGGGTGCGATTGGCCAGCGCGGAGTCGAACATCGGCCTCGCCTGCTGGGCCGCGTCCGGCAGGTGGAGCAAAGCGAATCCCTTGTTGAGATAGGCTTCGGCCTCGTTCGGGTCCCGATTGAGAGCGGCGTCGTAATCGACGATCGCGTCGTCGACCTTGCCGAGACGGGCCTTGAGGATGCCGCGATTGACCAGGGTCGCGACCCGGTCATAGTCGCTCAGCGCTTCGTCGCGCATCGCCTGGTCGCAGGCGCGAAGGACGCCCACGTTCGGATTCGAGCGCGATTCCGCCGCTTCGTAGCAGAGGCGGGCCGACGAATTTCCGAGGACGGTGACGGCGCCGATGGCGGGTGATGCGACGACCAGGGCCCCGGCGGCGAAGAGGAATTTACTGCGCATGGCGAAACCTCCCTTGCAAGGAGGCATGCATAGCAGGTTCCGGGGGATCGCGCCATCGGCCCGGCTTGCCGGTCGCGCCGGATCGCACCTTGGTCGATGAAGGCGGTCCCGGCGTCAGGTCTGCAGCTGGTGGCGCTTCATCGCGTGGCGCAGCTGGTCGTAGCTGAGGCTCAGGGCCGCCGCCGCGGCGCGCTGGTTCCAGCGGCATTTCTCGAGCGCGGCGGCGAGGATCGCCTTTTCATATTCGGCGATCGCGAGTCGGAAGTCGGCGCAGCCTTCGGGGTCCCAGGAATTCGCCGGCGGCGTGCCGGGCGCGGCCGCCGGCTGCGCAAGCATCTCGACGGCCGAGCTCGGCTCCCTCGACTGCGGCCGCCACGGGGATTCGAACGGGTCGAACTGGATTCGGTCGATCGGCCGCTCATGGTCGTCCCAGCGATAGACCGCGCGCTCGACGACGTTGCGCAATTCGCGCACGTTGCCCGGCCAGGTGTAGTTGAGCAATTTGTCCATCGCGCCGTTGCTGAAGCCGGGCCAGCTCGGCCACTCGAGCTCAAGCGCCATTCGCCGGGCGAAATGGTCGGTGAGGACGGGAATGTCGCTGCTCCGGTGGCGCAGCGGCGGCAGGGTGACGACCTCGAACGACAGCCGGTCGAGCAGGTCGGCTCGGAAGCGGTGGCGCTCGGCGAGGCGCGGCAGATCCTCGTTGGTCGCGGCAACGATGCGGACGTCGACCTTGACCGGCCGCGACGCTCCGATCCGGCTCACCTCGCCATATTCGACGACCCGAAGCAGCCGCTCCTGAGCCGCCTGGCTGAGGGTCGCCAGCTCGTCGAGGAACAGGGTGCCGCCGTCGGCCTCCTCGAAGCGGCCCTGCCGGGCCTTGGTGGCGCCGGTGAAGGCGCCCGCCTCGTGGCCGAACAGTTCGGCTTCGATCAGGGTCTCGGGCAAAGCGGCGCAGTTCATCGCCACCAGCGGCCCGTCCCAGCGCGACGACAGATGGTGGAGGCGCTCGGCGATCAGCTCCTTGCCGGTGCCGCGCTCGCCGATGACGAGGACCGGCCGGTCGAGCGGCGCGGCCCGGCTCGCCCGCTCGACCGCGTCGAGGAAGGAGGAGGACTGGCCGACCAGCTGGGTATTGCGTTCCATGCCCAAACATTGGGACGATTTCCCATGCCTTGGCAAGATAAAGATAATCGGCCGCCCGTCCAATCCGCCGGAAATGGCGGTTTTCCGCCACTTCCGCCATCTGGCACGGCCCTTGTAAAGAAGGAGGCACACGCCGCAGGGCGGAACGGAATTTCAGGGAGGAAAGAGATGATCGACATGAGCAAGCTGGGCCAGACGATGGTTTCGACGGTGGCGGCGGCTCTGCTGACCGTGACCGCGGTGGGCGCGGCCGTCGGGCCGGCCCGGGCGATCGAGACCGCTCCGGTCAGCCTTGTCGCGGCTCCGGTTTCGGGGCAGGCTTCGGCCTGACCCGCGGGCGGCGGCTCGGGAGGGTTGGCCCCCTCTCCTTCCTGGCCGCCGCCGCAAAGTTACGCGTATCGCAAGGAGTTATTGAATGGGTATTTTCTCCCGCACCCGCGACATCGTCGCCGCCAATTTCGCGGACCTGCTCGACAAGGCGGAGGATCCGGCGAAGATGATCCGGATGATCATCCTCGAGATGGAGGAGACTCTCGTCGAGGTCCGGGCATCGGCCGCGCGCACGATCGCCGACCAGAAGGAAATGCGCCGCCAGATCGCCCGCCTCGACAAGCTCCAGGAGAGCTGGACCGAGAAGGCCGAGCTGGCGCTGTCGAAGGACCGCGAGGATCTCGCCAAGGCGGCCCTCGTCGAGAAGCAGAAGGCGGCCGACATGGCCGACAGCCTCAGGACCGAGATCGAGGTGCTCGACGACGGCCTGCGCGCGTCCGAGGCCGACATCGCCAAGCTGCAGGGCAAGCTGCGCGAGGCGCGTACCCGCCAGAACGCCATCCAGACCCGGCTCGAGAGCGCCAACCAGCGCTCCCGTCTCAGGGAAATGTATGCCGGCCCCAAGGTCGACGAGGCCTTCTCGCGCTTCGACGTTCTCGAGCGCCGAGCCGACCATGCCGAGGGCCGGGCCGACGCCCTTGCGCTCGGCGCTCCGCCCAAGACGCTCGAGGAGGAGATCGCCGAGCTGCGCAACTCCGAGAAGGTCGATGCGGAGCTCGAAGCCCTGAAGGCGCGCGTCGCCAAGAAGGAGGGCTGATCCGATGGAGCAAGTCATCGTTCCCCTGGTGGTCGTGCCGATCCTGTTCATCGGCCTGCCCTGGCTGATCTTCCACTACATCACTCGCTGGAAGACGGCGGCGACGCTCACCACCGACGACGAGAGGTTGATGGAGGAGCTCTACGACCTCGCCCGCCGGCTCGACGACAGGATGTGCTCGATCGAGCGGATCATGACCGCCGAGAACCCCAATTGGCGGGCGGTCGCCTGCGACCCGGCGTCGACGGGGATTGAGGATCTCAGTGTTTCCAGCCACGCCGCGAAGAGGATCGGGCAATGAGCGCTCGCCACACCAAATTCTACCTCGACAAGCAGAACGGCAAGTTCATGGGCGTCTGCGCCGGGATCGCCGATTATACCGGGGTCGACGTGACCCTGGTGAGGATCGGCATGGTGCTCCTCGCCCTCCTCGGACAAGGTATCGGAATCGTCGCCTATTTCGTGGTCGGCTGGGTCGCTCCCAAGAAGCCGCGCGAGCTTCGCAACGAGACTCCGGAACAGACCAAGTTCTGGCAGGGCGTGCGCGCCTCGCCGACCCGCACGGTCCGCGACGTCCGCTCGCGCTTCCGCGACATCGACCGCCGCCTCGGCGAGGTCGAGACCTACGTCACCAGCTCGAACAGCCGGCTCGCCCGCGAGATCGAGCAGCTGCGCTAGCGGCCTGAGCCAGGGGGAATGAACATGAACTTCGGCGTCCTGATCCCGATCGTCGCCATTCTCGCGACGGCCGCGGTGGTCATCAAGCTGATCGCTTACCTGCAATTCCGGCAGGTGAGCAGCGGCGCACCGGCCGGCGACTCGGCGGCGGGATCGAGGGAGAATGACCGCCTCGCCCGCGAGAATGAGGCCCTGAAGCGCACCGTCGAGCGGCTCGAAGGGCGGATGGCCGTGCTCGAGGCGATCGCCACCGATCCGGCCGAGCGCACCGCCCGCGAGATCGAGCGGCTGCGCTGACAAATCGAATCAAGGGGAAGAACGAAATGGAAAAGCTCGCAATGCTGTCGGACATCATGCCGACCATCGCCGTCATCGTCATGCTCGGGGTCGCCGGGTGGGTGGTCACCACCTGGCTCAGGATCAAGCACGGCTACCCGCTCGAGAGCACCTGGGGCCAGGCCGTCTATCCGAAGACCGACCAGGAGGCGATGGAGCGGATCAAATTGCTCTCCGGAGAGAATGCCCAGCTTCGCGCCGAGCTCGGCTCGATCAAGGACCGTCTCGCCACCGTCGAGCGGATCGTCACCGACGACAGCCATCGCCTGACGCAGGAAATCGATGCCCTGCGCCTGCCGAAGAATTAGGAGAAACGACCGTGGCAAGCTGGATCTGGGTGCTCATACCGCTGGCGGCGATCCTCGCCGGGGTGATGAAGCGCTGGCTCGACATCAAGGAAAAGCAGATCGCGGCGGTGACCACGCAATCCGCCGAGAAGGCGGCCCAATATGCCGCCCACACCGACCGGCTCGAGCAGCGCGTGCGGGTGCTCGAGCGGATCGTCACCGACAAGGGCATCGACGTCGCCGACGAGATCGAGCGGCTGCGCGACCGGCCGAACTGAGCCCGGCGCGAAAACAGGAGGAAGCGCGAATGAACCCATTCGAAATGGTCGCCGTGATCGTCGTGGCCGTGATGGTCGCGAGCGTTCTGCGCGCCAAATATGGCCATAGCCGGCGCAGCGGGCACGGGAACGACGAGGTCCGCGCGGTGGCCGAGAACAGCCGGCTCAAGGAGGAAGTGCAGTCGCTTCGCGACCGCCTCGCCGTGCTCGAGCGGATCACGATCGAAAAGGAAAGCAGCCTCGAGCGCGAGATCGAGAAGCTGCGCGACCGCTAGGACAGCCGAGATGAACGACCCCGCCCTCCTCATCGCCATGTCCGCCTCAGGTCTGCTCGCCGTCGTGCTGACCAGCGCCTTCGGGTTGAGGGGCTGGAGCGAATGGCTCGAGCTCAGGCGGCTCGAGCTCGGCGGCCGCCGCGGCGGCCGCGCCCCGCGCGTGGAGATCGCCGAGTTGCGCGCCCGCGTGCGCCGCCTCGAAGCCATCGCCGACGGCGGCGAAATGTAATTCCTCCCCGAGATTTCTCGGGGAGGGGGACCATGCGAAGCATGGTGGAGGGGTTCTGCCAGCGCCCGAAGAGCCCCTCCACCGCGCTCCGCGCGGTCCCCCTCCCCCGGAAATCCGGGGGAGGAATTGGGGCTGCTATGACTTTGCCCGCAGCCTCCGCTCTGGTAGCGGGCGCTCCATGTCCCCCCCTTCCCTCGCTGACGTCCATGCCGATTACGAGTTGCTCGACGCGGACGACCGCTACCGGCTGCTGATCGACCTCGGCCGCGCTCTGGAGCCGATGCCCGACGCGCTGAAGACCGACGCCACGCTGGTGCGGGGCTGCTCGGCCTCGGTCTGGCTCTATCCGGTGCCGCGGGACGACCGCCGGCTCCACTTCCTCGCCGACAGCAACGCGGCGATCACCAAGGGCATCGTCGCGCTCGTCCTGCTCGCCGTGCAGGACCGGAGCCCGGAGGAGATAGTCGCCGCCGACATCGAGGGCGCGCTGGAGCCGTTCGACCTCCGCAACCAGCTCAGCTCGAACCGTACCCAGGGCATCCCCAACATGATCGCGCTGGTCCGCGAGACCGCCGGGCGGCTGGCGGCATGAGCCGGCCCGGCCTTGAAGGCGGCTTCGACCCGAAGCTGTTCACCGAATATGCGCGCCGGGTCGGCCACGGCGGGGCTCTCGGAATCCTCTACCTCGGCCATGGCGACGACTGGGTCGAGCTCGGCCTCGACTGGCAGGAGAAGCTGGTCGGGGTGCCGGAGACCGGCGTCCTCGCCTCCGGGCCGATCATCAGCCTGATGGACATGGCGGCGAGCATGGCGATCTGGGTCAAGCTCGGCCGCTTCCGACCGCAGGCGACGCTCGACATGCGGGTCGACTATCTTCGGCCGGCGATCCCGGGAAAGCGAATCCACGGCCGCGGCGAATGCTACGGTGCGACGAAGAGCGTCGGCTTCGTGAGGGGGCTGGCGCACGACGGCGACGCCGCGGATCCGGTCGCCCACGTCACCGGCACCTTCATGTTCACCGCCTGAATTCCTCCCCCCGTTTGGAACGACTGCTTGCGGAATTTGGGTGAGTATGTCAGCTTCGCCCGACGATTTTCGGAGAAAGCGATGAAGTCGTTTTTTGGTTTGTGCACGGCCGGGCTTGCGCTCTGGGCGACTCCAGCGCCTGTCGCAGGGGCAGGGATCACCTACAATTGCGACACCGCGGCCGATCATTTCTCCGAGTTGGTCCTACCCTCCGCCGAGCCTGCGTTTGTCGTTTCCGGAACCGTTCAGCTCAGGGCGCTTGCCCGCAGCAAGACCTACGTTCCGCTAGCCCGCATCCAGATCGCTTCGTCCAGCGCGCCCGGGAAATCTCCACAGGCCTTCGCCGGCTTTTCGCTGTCAGCCGTGGCGACTGACGCGAAAAAGACCTCTTCCGAAGCAATCCAGATGCTGAGCTACAACGCCAGCGGCAGGGAGGACGAGACACTGCCGCTTTCGCTCATGGTCAAGCCGGGCACCGTTCAGGCGTTCAAATTGTCCTACGATGGCAGCCAGGTGACCGTAAACCTCGGCAATGAAGCAAAGAGTTTCCCTTTGAAGACAGGCGAGCCAGTTGTCCGAATCATATGTTCGACGGGAGAGTTCCTGTTCACCGACTTGACCATAAAGCGGCAGTGATCGCCGCCTAATCCCCTCCCGTGCACGCAGGGAAGAGTCAGCCCCGCCGCTCCTCGGCCTTCCTCAACACCTCGTAGGCGGCCTGCACCGCCTGGAAGCGGGTCGCCGCCTCCGCATCACCCGGCGCGGCGTCCGGGTGGTTGGCCTTGGCGAGGCGGCGCCAGGCCGCCTTGATCGCTTCGAATGGGGCGTCGACGTCGACCTCCAGTGCCTCAAGCGCGCGCATCTCGTCGCGGCTTCGGCTGCCGTCGCCGGGGCCGCCCCAGCCGTAATGGCCGGCCTGGCGGTAGCCGTCGGCGCCGCGCCGTTCGTCGGCCTCGCGAGCGGCAGCCTCCTCGGCGGTCACCCCCTCGAAATAATTCCAGTTGCGATTGTATTCGGCGGCGTGCGCCTCGCAGAAATACCAGCGGTCCGGGCTGTGCGGCGATTTGGGGGCCGGCCGGTCGCCGGGCTCGTTGCACCCTTCCCGGTCGCACAGGCGCACGCGCACCGCTTCGCGCTCGGCCCCATAGGCGCGCCAGCGTGGAAATCCCCAGTCGTTGGAGCGGGTCGGTCGAGCCATTGTCGCTTCTAATCCAAACCTGAGGGAAAAGTGCCAGAGGATCTATAAGCCGGGTTCTGTCCTCCGCCATAGCCAAAGGCGCCGGCGGATGTGCGGCCATTCATCTGGGAGACGGATCGCTCCGCCCCTCAAGCAATCAACCCGGACCGCATAGGACGGAACGAGCCCGCGCGGTCCCTATTCGATCTTGCTCCCGGTGGGGTTTGCCCTGCCGGCCGCCGTTGCCGGGACCGCGGTGGGCTCTTACCCCACCCTTTCAACGTCACAGGGCCGAAGCCTTTGCGACCTGCTTTCTGTGGCACTTTCCCTGGGGTCGCCCCCGCCGGACGTTATCCGGCACCGTCGTTCCATGGAGCCCGGACTTTCCTCGGCCCGCTTGCGCGGGACGCGGCCGCCCAATCCTCTGACCGGCCTACTTAGGCGGTGCGCTCCGGCTATCCAAGAGCAAACCGAGCAGGATCGCCCTCGTCTCGCCGTCGATCACTCCGTCGATATGCTCGGGGCGGAAGCGGCGCTGGAAGGCTCGGACGGCGGCCTTGGGCTGGTGGACGTCGTAGCCGTAGCGCTCGAGCGCGAGCAGGAAGCCGCCGTCGGTCCAGTGCGGGTCCATCAGATTGCGGGTCGGCCTCGGCATGACCAGGCCGAGCTTCGCCAGCCGCGCCCAGTCGAACAGCTCGCCCGGATCCTCCTTGCGCGCCGGGGCGACGTCGGAATGGCCGACGACGTAGGGCGGCCGGATCCTGTGGCGGCCGACGATATCCGCGACCAGAGGGACCAAGGCGTCCATCTGCGCCTCGGGAAAGGGTCGGTAGCCGAATTCGTGGCCGGGATTGACGATCTCGATGCCGATGCTGGCGCCGTTGACGTCGGTCAGGCCCCGCCAATAGGCGCGGCCGGCGTGCCAGGCGCGCTTGCCCTCCTCGACGAGGCGAAGCACCGTTCCGTCCTCGTCGACGAGGTAATGGGCCGAGACCTTGGACTGGGGATCCCTCAGCCGGGCGATCGCCGAGGCCCCATCCTCCATTCCGGTATAATGAAGGACGAGCATCGAGACGGGCAGCGAGCGCTCGTCGAAATTGGGCGAGGGAGCGTCGACGATGCCGTCCATCGCGCCTTCCCGGACCAAAAACCTTTCGCCGTCAAGAGGCGGCCCGGCGGCGCTCCCGGCGTTCGGGGGCGCGAAGATAGAGGCCGCGGCAGTCCGGATCGGCGACGAAGGCGTCGGTCTGGCCGATCACCGTCTCGCCCGCGCCGAGCATCAGCACCCCGTCGTCCGCCGCCGCGGCCGCGAGCCGGACGAAGGCGGCGCGGCGCATCTCGGCCGAGAAATAGAGGAGGACGTTGCGGCACAGGACGATGTCGAACCTCGCCGCCGGCGCGGCCGGCGCGAGCAGGCTCGCCACCTCGAAGCGCACCGCGCGCCTGAGCTCGGGGCCGATCCGCCAGGCCGCGCCCGGAAGCTCCTCGAACCAGCGCATCATCTGGACGACCGAGAGCCCGCGCTGCACCTCGAACTGCGAATAGACTCCGCCGCGCGCCTGCTCGACGGCGGCGCGGGCGACGTCGGTGCCGAATATGTCGATCGTCCAGCCGGCCCAGCGCGGCTTCTGCTCGGCGAAGTGCATGGCGATCGAATAGGCTTCCTGGCCGGTCGAGCAGCCGGCGCACCAGATGGCGAGCCGGCGCTCGCGCCGGCGCGCCGTCTCGAGCCGCTGAAGCCCCGGTCCGAGCAGCATCTCGAACGACTGGCGGTCGCGGTAGAAGAAGGTCTCGTTATTGAGCAGCGCCTCGACCACGGCGTCGGCGAGCCGCTCGTCCAGGCGGGCGACGAGGGCGGCGACGAGGCCGTCGAGCGAGGCGATGCCGCGCTCGCGCATCAGCGGCTGAAGCGCGGTCTCGATCCGCCAGCGCCGGCTCATCGTCAGCTGCTGGCCGGTGCGGGCCTCGAGCAGGCCGCCGAGGATCCGGCTGGCGGAGTCGCTCACCGGCCGGTCTCCTCGGCCCGGGCGGCGATCCGGGCGGCGAGCTCCACCGGCGGAAGCACCGCTCGGGCGAGCCCCGCCTCCACGATCGCTCGCGGCATGCCCCAGACGGCGCAGCTCGCACGGTCCTGGGCGAGCATCGTGCCGCCGCGGGCGACCAGCTCGCGGCTGCCGGTGAGGCCGTCGCGGCCCATGCCGCTCAGCATGACCCCCAGCGCCGCGCGCCCGTAGGTGCCGGCGACGGAATCGAGCATGACGTCGACCGAGGGCAGGCAGCCCCCGGCGACGATGTTGCGATCGAGGCGGACCAGCACCTTCGCGCCCCTCTGCTCGAGACGCAGGTGGGCATCGCCGGGGGCCAGGACGATCTCGTCGGGCACCAGCTGGAGCCCGTCCTCGGCGATCCGGACGACCCGGCCGGACGCGGCTTCCAGCTGCCGGGCATGGAAAGGAACGAAGACCGCGGGCAGATGCTGGGTGATCAGGATCGGAGCTCCGATCCGCCCCGGCAGCGCTCGCAGCAGGGCGCTGACGGCATGGAGGCCGCCGGTCGAAGCGCCGATGGCGACGCAGCCGAGCTTCGCCTCGGCCGCTGCGACGATGGCGGCGGGCGCTCCCCTCCGGCCCATCCGGCGGAGGCGGTCGGCGAGGACTTCGGAGAAGCGGCCGCTGAACGCCTCGGACCCCGGCTTGGACAGGGTCTCGGCGGCGCCTGGCCCGAGCGCCTCGACCGCAGCCTCGGCGGCGCCGTCGCAGAAGGAAGACACGATCAGCACCCGGGCACCCCGCCCCTGCCGAACGATCTCGGGCAGCGCCTGGAGGCCGCTCTCGCCGGGCATCTCGACGTCGAGCAGGACGATGTCGACCTCGGTCCGCGGCAGCAGCCGGAGCGCCTCGCCGGCGTCCGAGGCGGTGGCGACGATCTCGAAATCGGCGAATCCGCCGAGCATCCGCGAGAGGACCGCCCGGGCCACCTGCGAATCGTCGACGATCATCAGCCTCAGGGGCGGCGCGGCCGGAGCTTTCTCCCCCGCCGCGCGGGCGGCGGACGCGCTCACGCGACCCCGACGATCTGCAGCTTGCTTTCGAGGGTCTCGCGGTCGAACGGCTTCATCACATATTCGTCGGCGCCCGCGTCGATCGCGGCGCGGATGTGGGCGGCGTCATTCTCGGTCGTGCAGAAGACGACCTTGGGCTGGGTCTCGAACGGCCTCTGGCGGAGGGTGCGCAGGAACTCCATTCCGCCCATCACCGGCATGTTCCAGTCGAGCAGGACGACGTCGGGCATTCGCGCCTCGCAGCGGACCAGCGCCTCGCGCCCGTCCTCCGCCTCGTCGACCGAGAAGTCGAGCGTCTCGAGTATGTGGCGGGCGACCTTGCGGATCACCTTCGAATCGTCGACGACAAGACAGCTCTTCATGCTCGCTCTCGCTCTACCCGGCGGCCGCAATCTAGCCGCAATAAGTTAATCAGCGCCTTAGAGGCCGCTCCGTGTTCCCCGCCGAAGGCCGGGGCCCAACTCTATCGATCGGGCCACTGGACCCCGGCCTTCGCCGGGCAACGATCGGGAACAGGACGTCGCTGCTCACGCCGCCTCGCGCGCCGGCCCGGCGACCAGCGCCTCGACGTCGGCCAGGAGCAGCAGGTCGCCCTCGGCCTCCACCGTCGCCAGCCCGATCCGCCGCCATCCTCCGGCGAGGGAGGCGGCGGGCGCCTGGCGCTGCCCCTGGGCCTCGACCACGTCTTCCACCGCCTCGACGAGAAGCGCGTAGGGATGGCCGTCGATGACCGCCATCACCGCCTCTGTATGGCCTTCGCCGAGCCGGCGCGACGGATCGAGCGAGGCGAGGCAGTCGATCACGGTCAGCACCCGGCTGCGCAGGGCGGCGAGGCCAGCGACATGGCCGGCGGCGCCGGGGACCGGGGTCAGAGCCTCGATCTCGACGACCGATTCGACCTCGGCCGCCGGGAGCGCGATGCGCTCGCCGCCGAGCCGGACGATCAGGAGCAGCTCAGCCACGGCGGCGCCTCCTCTTGCCCGAGCCCTCGCCCGCCAGAGCGGCGAGCAGGCCGTCGCGGTCGTAGCGGTGGACGCTGTCGTCGTCGCCGCTCCCGGCGGCCGCTCGGACCCGGACGAGGCGAACGCCTTCGGGCGCGGCCGTCTCGGCTTCGGCGGCGGCGATGACGACCGAGGCCGACTCGCTGCCGGGCGCGCCGGCGGCGACGACCCGGTAGCCGGCGCTCTCGACCAGCGGGCGGAGGATCGCCTCCATGAACGGGTCTCCGGTGGGGATGGCGCAGACCGGCTGCGACGATTCCGCCGGGCCGCGGCCGCTGTGGCGGGCGAACAGCCAGTGGAGGTCGAGCAGCTCCGCCTGCTCGTCGCCGATCAGCACGACCCCGCGCACCTCGCCCGGTGCGGAAGCGGCCATCAGCCCGTCGGGCAGCGGGACGATGTCGACCACGTCGGCGAAACCGTAGGCGATCTCGGTGATGCCGTCGCTGAGGCGAAGCAGCCGGATCGGACGGTCGGGAACGGCGGAGCCGCAGCCTTCGAGCGGAAGCAGGACCTCGCCGAGCGCGACGTTGAGGCGGCCGCCGCTGGAGCGGATGGCGTCGGCGCGGACGTCCTCGATCCGCTGGACGGCGGCGACCGGGGCCAGCCGCCTCGTGCCGTCGAGAGTCCTGAACAGCAAAGCCGGCGGGCCTTCGGCCGATCCGGCCTCCGCTGCCGCCACCGCTTCGGGCAGCATGCCCCGGCTGTTGAGCGACAGGCCGGCGCGGGCGGCGATCCCTGGAGGATCGAGCAGGAGCACCGGCTTGCCGTCGTCGGCGATGGTGGTGCCGGCATAGAGCCCGACCGCCATCACGGCGGGCGCGGCGGGCTTGACCACCAGCTCCTCGTGATCGTGGATGTCGTCCACCGCCAGCGCGTAGAGGTCGGCGCCGGCCGGCCTGAGCAGCACCAGGCTCTGCGCTTTGGGATCGGCGGCGGCCTCGCAGCCGAGCGAGTCGCGCAGGTAGACGAGCGGCAGCCGGCGTCCGCGGACGGTGGCGACGGCGGCGCCGCCGACGCTCTCGACGCGGACACCGCCGCCTTTGACCCGGACGATCTCCTCGATCGCCGAGCGCGGGATGGCGTAGATCTGGCCGGCGACGACGACGGTGAGGGCCGGGATGATGGTCAGGGTGAGCGGGACCCGGAGGGTCAAGGCGACTCCCCTGCCCTTGCGGCTCTCGACCTCGACGAGGCCGCCGATCCGCTCGATATTGGCCCGGACCACGTCCATCCCGACGCCGCGGCCGGACAGGTCGGTGACCGCCGCCGCGGTCGACAGGCCCGGCTCGAAGATCAGCGCATTCTTCTGGGCCTCGCTGAGCCGTTCGGCCCGCTCGGCGGTGATCAGCTCGGCGGAGACGGCCCGGCCGACCAGCTTCTCCCCGTCGATGCCGCGGCCGTCGTCGGAGATTTCGAGAAGGATCTGGTTGCCGGCCTGGCGAGCGCAGACCCGAAGGCAGCCGCTCTCGCTCTTGCCGGCCTTGCGCCGCTCGGCGGGGCTTTCGATGCCGTGGTCGATGGCGTTGCGGACGATGTGGGTGAGCGGATCGCGGATCATCTCGATCATCTCGCGGTCGATCTCGACGTCGCCGCCGTCGATCTCGAGCTGGACCTGCTTGCCGGTCTGGCCGGAGATGTCGCGCACCATCCTGGGTAGCGGCGCGAACAGATTGTCGATCCGCTGCATCCGCGTTCGGGTGATTCCGTCGCGCAGGTCGGCGACCGTGACCGAAACCCGCTCGAAGGCGGCTTCCATCTCCGCGTCGCCGCTTTCGCGGATCCGGCGGGCGAGCTCGTTGCGGGCGAGGACGAGGTCGGAGACTCCGCTCATCATCCGGTCGAGAAGCTCGACGGGCAGGCGGATGGTCCGGCTCGAGGCGCGGGCGGCGTGGCTCGCCGGAACGCTCTCGTCGGCGGCTTCGGCCGGAGCCTCGGAGGAGAGCGCGTCGATCAGGGCGCTGTCGTCCTCGCTCGCCAGCGCCTCGCCGGTCTCGAGCGCTTCCACGAGCTCGCCGAGCCGGTCGATGACGGCGAGGACGGCGCTGACCAATTGGGCGTCGGCGACCCGGGCGCCGGAGCGGACCGCGCCGAGCGCGTCCTCGGCGGCGTGGCTGAGGGCGCCGATCCGGGGCAGGTCGAAGAAGCCGCTGTTGCCCTTGACGGTGTGGACGAAGCGGAAGATCTCGTCGAGCCGGGCACGGTCGTCGGGCATCGCCTCCCAGGCGACGATCTCCCCCGAGAGCGCCTCGAGCATCTCGCGAGTCTCGGCGATGAAGTCGTTGATCAGATCGTCCATGGGCCCTTCCGCGTGGGAAAGGCTTAGGCGGGGTTGGTTAAGAAGGTGTTTACTTCCGGCTAAGCCGCGGGGATCGACGCCCCGATCAGCAGCACCCCCTCCTCCTGATCGGCCACCTGGACCTCGCCGCCGCAATCCTGGAGCAGGGAGTGGACCAGCCAGGCGGCGGCGCCGCGCGGGGCGATCGAATCCTCGGCGACGTCGCCGAGCAGGGCCCGCTTCAGCTCCGGGTCGAGGACGATCCGGGGGCCGTCGGCGCGGACGACGATGTCGATCCCGGCCTCGTGCTTCTCGGCTCCGACGTCGAGCCGGCCGCCGCGCACCAGCGCGTCGCCGGCGATCAGCACGAGGTTGAGGAGCACCTTCAGCGCCGGCTTGCTCATCGTCGGCTCGTCGACCATCCAGCCCAATTGGATCCGGCCGTCGCCGCCGAACAGGCCCTCGATCGCGACGCGGGCCTCCCGCGTGTCGACCTCGTCGCCGAAGCCGCCGGCGGCGCCGAAGGCGAGGCGGAAGAATTTGAGCTTGTTGGCGCTGGCCCGGGCGCTCTCGCCGAGCAGGTCCATGCAGCGGGCGCGCATCTCGGGATCATGCTCGTCGGCGAGCAGCTCGATGCCGTTGTTCAGCGCTCCGACCGGCGAGAGCAGGTCGTGGCAAAGGCGCGAACAGAGAAGCGAAGCGAATTCATGGGATTTCATGGCGGTTGGAGCCCCTGTCGCGCCGGTTTCACCCCTATTGGCGACAGTCCTTTTCGGTTGCAAGGCGCGACTGCCACTCTCGCGACGGCGGCTCCCCTTCCGTCACCCCAGCGAAAGCTGGGGTCCATCGGGACTCCGAGTCACGAGCTCCGCCTCGGCATGGATTCCAGCCTTCGCTGGCATGACGAGCGGTGCCAGGCGTTGTCGTCCTCGACTCAGGTCCATGTTTATGTTATGTTCCACTTATGGCGAATTGCCGATTCCCGAAGGCGAAAGGCGCCCTGGATCGTCACGACTCCCTGCGCCCTGCAGAAGGCTACGGGAAACGTCGCGACACCGTGAACTTTATGAACTTCGCCCGGCGTGCTTCGCGGCCCCGCGGGCGGTGCTTTCGGCGCGTGCGGCACCGCCGGGGGAGTGGACCCCCTGCGTTTCCCTGTGACTCTCGTGCCACTCGCGCCATTCGCGGCGCCGTGTCGCGCCGGCCGCTACTGTTCGCGACGCTTGAATTCGCGACGCGCCACGCCACATCGGGTCCGGAATGACCCGGGGGGAGTCGAACATCACCGCCACGATCGCCGCCGATGCCGCCGGTCAGCGTCTCGACCGGGCGCTCGCCGCCGCTCTGCCGACTTTGTCGCGCGAGCGCCTGAAGGCGCTGATCTCGAGCGGCCACGTCACCGGGCCCGCGGGCCCCGTCCGCGATCCGGCGACGAAAGCTCTCGCCGGCGCCTACCGGGTGATCGTCCCCGAGCCGGCCGCCGCCCATAACGAGGCCCAGGACATCGCCCTCGACATCGTCTTCGAGGACGATCACCTGCTCGTCGTCGACAAGCCGGCGGGGATGGTCGTCCACCCCGCGGTGGGCAATTTCGACGGGACGATGGTCAACGCTCTGCTCCATCATTGCGCCGGCCGGCTGTCGGGAATCGGCGGGGTGGCTCGGCCGGGGATCGTGCATCGCATCGACAAGGGCACTTCGGGGCTTCTGGTCGTCGCCAAGACCGACCGCGCCCATGAGGGGCTGGCGGCGCAATTCGCCCGCCACAGCATCGACCGCCGCTATCTGGCCGTAGTCGCCGGCCTTCCGAGCCCGCTCGCGGGAACGATCGACGCCCCGCTCGCCCGCTCCTCGGCCAACCGGCAGAAGATGGCGATCGTCGAAGGGACTCGGGGCAAGAGGGCGGTGACTCACTATCGTGTGCTTCGGCCTTTGCGGGACTCGGCCCAGGTCGAATGTCGACTCGAAACCGGCCGGACCCACCAGGTCCGGGTCCACATGACGTCGATCGGCAATCCGCTGCTCGGCGATCCGGCTTATGGACGGACCCGATCGGCCCATCGTGAGTTATTGAAAAGCTTGGGTTTTGAACGGCAGGCGCTGCACGCGGCGGAGCTCGGGTTCATCCATCCCGTGACATCGGCCCCCTTGTCGTTCAAAAGCGACGCCCCGTCGGATATGCAGCAACTGTTAAGCGCGCTGGCGGTATAAGGGCGACGGTCCCGGCAAGATCAAAAGCAGCGGGTAACCAGGGAGTGAGTGAGGCAGATGGCTAGCGGCAGAAACGTCCCGGCGACGATCCCCGCGATGAGCGGCGAAGCGGGTCTCAACCGCTATCTCGCCGAGATCAAGAAATTCCCGATCCTCGCCCCCGAGGAGGAATATATGCTGGCCAAGCGCTGGACCGAGCATCAGGACACCGATGCGGCGGCCAAGCTGGTCAACTCGCACCTTCGCCTCGTCGCGAAGATCGCGATGGGCTATCGCGGCTACGGCCTGCCGACCTCGGAGCTCATCTCCGAAGGCAATATCGGCCTGATGCAGGGCGTGAAGAAGTTCGAGCCGGAAAGGGGCTTCCGCCTCGCCACTTATGCGATGTGGTGGATCCGCGCCTCGATCCAGGAATATATCCTGCGCTCGTGGAGCCTCGTGAAGATGGGCACCACCGCGGCCCAGAAGAAGCTGTTCTTCAACCTCAGGCGGATGAAGAACCAGATCGAGGCTTTCGAGGACGGCGACCTCAAGCCGGAGGACGTGACCAAGATCGCCACCGATCTCGGCGTCTCCGAAGAGGACGTCGTCTCGATGAACCGGCGCATGGCGATGGGCGGCGATACGTCGCTCAACGTCTCGCTGCGCGAGGAGGGCGACGGCCAGTGGCAGGACTGGCTCGTCGACACCGAGCCGCTCCAGGACGAAAGGGTCGCCGAGGCGCAGGAGAGTCAGGTCCGGCACGAATTGCTGATCGAGGCGATGCAGGCGCTGAACGACCGCGAGAAGCATATCCTGACCGAACGGCGCCTGACCGACGAGCCCAAGACGCTCGAGGAGCTCTCGCAGGTGTATGACGTCAGCCGCGAGCGCATCCGCCAGATCGAGGTCCGGGCTTTCGAGAAGCTCCAGAAGGCGCTGATGGGCCTCGCCGGCGAGCGGCGGCTGCTTCCGGCTTCGTAGCCTATCGTCACCCCGGCGAAAGCCGGGGCCTCGGGGAGGCCCGCAGAGACGTCTTGTCCTGGGGTCCCGGCATCCGCCGGGATGACGGGTGCTACCGGTTCGAGTCCCAGTTCCTCGACCGCTCCCGCGGCTCCGGCGCCTGGCCGAGCGGCGACATCACGCACAGCGCCTCCCACTTCTGCGGATCGGCCTCGACCTCGGCGAAGGTGACCCAGCGGGCGCGATCCGCGGTGCAGGGAATCTTCTTGTCGGCCTCGGCCGCCTCGCTCAGCTTCGGCATCTCGCCGACGTAGAGCCAGGGGAGCGGCGAACCGGGCCGGTAGGGCTTCGGGTAGAGGGTGCGCAGGGCGTCGAGTGCGGCGATATGGTAGATGCTGCCGTGATGCTCGCTGTCGCGGCGGTCGACCCAGGTCCACTTCAGGGCGCCGGCGGCCGGCGTGCGAAGCGCCGCGAGGAGCTTGTCGAGGCCGCGCCGCATGGTGCCGCCTTCATTGGCCATCGTCAGGTAGAGCCGCCGATCCGAATAATCCTGCCCCTGCAGTAGCCCGCCCGCCCGGTTGCCGAGCTCCTCGCGGTTCCACCACATGCTGGGGCTGATCGCGACATAGTCGTGGAAGAGCCGCGGCTGGCGGAGCAGGGTGTCGACGACGAAGAAGGCCGCGAGCGATTCGCCCATCAGGGTGCGGCGGCCGCTCGTCCGGTACCGCCCCTCGACGAAAGGAATCACCTCCTCGGCGATGAAGCGGCGGAACGTCTCGGAGCCGCCGCCCGAGGCGAATTCTACCGGCTGGCCGTTGGCCCGGTAGAAGGTTGTGTAGCGCTCGTCCAGGGTCGGGAAGGTGAGCTCCCAAATCCGCTTCCTGGTCGCGAACCCGAC
Source organism: Allosphingosinicella sp. (assembly GCA_036388575.1). GTDB lineage: Bacteria > Pseudomonadota > Alphaproteobacteria > Sphingomonadales > Sphingomonadaceae > Allosphingosinicella. Next base: position 3,993 of record DASVRO010000040.1, on the reverse strand, counting down.
GGTGATGATCTCGTCGAACGTGCCGCTCATCTCGGCATGCTGGGCGAGGCCGGCGATGTGCGGGACATCCTGCTCGACCCCGCCGTCGAGGACGTAGAGCACCCGATAGCGTTTCGCCTTGTCCTGGTCATAGCCGGCGGGCAGTCGGACGTTGATCTCGCGCGGCTCGCCGAGCACGGCCGAGGGGAGCATGAAGCGGGTGCCGAGCACGATCGGCGCCTCGGCGGGGCTTTGGGCCGCGGCAGGAAAAGCGGCGGCTAGGACAGCGACGAACAAGGCAAGCCACGATTTCATCCAACGACTCCTGAAACCTGCACCCCGGACTTGATCCGGGGTCCACCTTCTTCAAACAAGCGGCGTCAAAGGCAAGGTGGATCCGGATCAAGTCCGGCATGACGACTGATGACGAGGCCCGCACGGACCGCTAACGGACCCTCATGGCACGGGCGAGAGCGAGGAAGAGGGGCTGGTTCGGCCGGGTCGTGGGCTGGATCGTGATAGGGCTGTTCCTCTTCGTCCTGCTCAGCCTGCTCTGGGTCCTTCTCTACCGCTTCGTGAACCCGCCCTATACGCTGACCATGCTCGGCGACCGGCTCGGCGGGCGGCAGGTGTCGCGCGACTGGATGAGCCTCGAGCGGATCGACCGCGATTCGGTGCGCGCGGCGATCGCCGCCGAGGACAGCAAGTTCTGCTCGCACTGGGGCTTCGACCAGGACGCGATCGCGGCGGCCATGCGGCGCAACGCCCGCGGCGGCTCGGTCATCCGCGGCGGCTCGACGATCAGCCAGCAGACGGCGAAGAACGCCTTCCTTTGGCAGGGCGGCGGCTATTTCCGGAAGGGCCTGGAGGCGTGGTTCACCCTGCTGGTCGAGAATATGTGGGGCAAGCGGCGGATCATGGAGGTCTATCTCAACATCGCCGAGACCGGAATCGGCACCTACGGAGTCAATGCCGCGTCGCAGCGCTACTTCAATCATGACGCCAGTGCGATGAGCCGGGTCGAGGCGGCCCGGATCGCGGCGGTGCTGCCCCTGCCCAAGAAGCGCGGAGCGACCGCGCCCAAGGGCTTCACCCGGCGCTACGGCAACGCCATCGCGGCGCGGATCGGCGTGGTCGGGCGGGACGGGCTGGACCGCTGCGTCTACGAGGGCGAGCCGGCCGTGCCCGAGCGGGAGCCGGTGGCGCCGGCGCGGCGCAAGGCGGCGCCCAAAGCGAAGGCCGCTCCGCCGCCTCCGGCAGCGCTTCCCGGCGAGGAATATGAGCAGCCGCAGCCGGCGGCGCCCGAACCGGCGCCTTCGCCTGAGCCCGAGGAGCCGGCGCCCGAACCCGAAGCGAACGTCGGCTGACGTTAAAAGCCGAAGCCGGGGGGCAGCTGGAGGCCGGCGGTCATCTTCTTCATCTCTTCCTCGGCGGCCCGGTCGGCCTTCATCCGGGCATCGTTGATCGCCGCGGCGACGAGGTCCTCGACCATCTGCTTCTCCGACGCGACGAGCAGGCTCGGGTCGATGTCGACCGAGATGATCCGGCCCTTGGCAGTGGCCCGGATCTTGACCATCCCGGCCCCGGAGACGCCCTCGACCTCGATCTTGTCGAGCCCCTCCTGGGCCTTCATCAGGCCGGCCTGGGCGTTTTGGGCCATTTTCATCAATTCGTCCAAATCGGGCATTTACGCGCTCCGTTGTTCATCCAGGGAGAAGCCGGTGAGCTCGGCTTCGGGAAAGGCTTCGAACGCGGCCTTGACGAGCGGCGATTCGAGCACCTTACGCTTCAGCTCGGCCTCGGACGCCTGCTCCTGCTCGCGCAGGGTCGGGAGGGCCGGGCCGTCGGACATGGCGACCCGCCATTTCTGGCCGAAGATCGTGTCGGTGGCGTCGCGCAGGGTGCGGACGAAGGCTTCGACGTCCCTGACCTCGCGGACGTTGCCGGTCTGCTGGAGGAGGAGGCTGGGCGGGCCGTATTCGACGAGCCGGTAATTCTCGCGCAGCTGATGGGCGAGGATCGCCTTGCCCTTCGTCTCGATCAGCTCGGTGAACGCCTCGAACGAGGGCGGCGCCTCGAGCATCGGCTCCTGGCCCGCCGCGGCGGAAGCGGGCGCTCCGGAGCGGGCGGGAAGGCTCTCGCCGCTCGCCAGCTTCTCGATCAGGGTGCCGGGATCGGGCAGGTCGGAGGCGTGGATGACCCGGAGCAGGGCCATTTCGGCAGCCTCGAGCGGCATCGGCGCGGCATGGACCTCGGCAAGGCCCTTCAGCAGCAATTGCCAGAGGCGGTGGACGGCGGCGTAGGAGAGCCGGCTCGCCCAGTCGCCATAAGCGTCGCGCTCCTCGGCCGACTGGGCCGGGTCGGACGCGCCGCCGACCTTGGCTCGGGTGATCCCGTGGACGCTCTCGAGCAGGCCGCGGAGGACGGCATGGGGCTCGACTCCGAGATCGTATTGGTCGCGCAGAGCGGCGAGGGCTCCGGGCGCGTCTCCACCCAATATTACACCCAGTAGATTGCGGATCGCGCCCCGGTCGGAGAGGCCGAGCATGGTTCGGACCTGGTCCGCGCTCACTCCGCCCGGACCGTGGGCGATCGCCTGGTCGAGGATCGAGAGGCCGTCGCGGGCCGAGCCTTCGGCGGCGCGGGCGATGAGGGCGAGCGCCTCGGGCTCGACCTCGACCCCTTCCTTCGCCGCCACCTCGCCGAAATGGGCGGCGAGCTTCTCGGCCGGGATGCGGCGAAGGTCGAAGCGCTGGCAGCGGGAGAGGACCGTCACCGGGACCTTGTTGATCTCCGTCGTCGCGAACAAAAACTTAACGTGTGGAGGAGGTTCTTCGAGTGTCTTGAGAAGCGCGTTGAACGCGTTCTTCGACAGCATGTGGACTTCGTCGACAATGTAGACCTTGTAGCGCGCCGAGACGGCGGCGTAGCGCACCGCCTCGATGATCTCGCGGACGTCGTCGACTCCGGTATGGCTGGCGGCGTCCATCTCGACGACGTCGATGTGGCGCCCTTCGGCGATCGCCCGGCAGGGCTCGCAGACTCCGCACGGCTCGATCGTCGGACCGCCCTGCCCGTCCGCGCCGATGCAGTTCAGAGCCTTGGCGATCAGCCGGGCGGTCGACGTCTTGCCGACTCCGCGCACTCCGGTGAGCAGGAAGGCGTGGGCGAGCCGGTCGCGCTCGATCGCGTTGCCGAGGGTGCGGACCATCGCGTCCTGACCGATCAGCTCGGCGAAGCTCTGCGGCCGGTATTTGCGGGCGAGGACCCGGTAGGGCTGCGCCTTGGCCGGCTGCGGCGGCTCGTCGAGGCCGAGGCCGAAGGAATCGGGATCGTCAGCGGCCATCAGCCAGCCCCGCAAACGGCACGAGTGGCACGAGAGTCACATGGAATCGCAGGGGGTCTCCCCCGCCAAGCGACCTTGCGATCCCTCGGCAGCAGCGATTCTGGCAAAGCGGACATGAACCAATGATCGCACCGAATGGCGGGTGTGGGAAAATGAAAAATGCACATCCGCGAGAATGAGGTGGGAGCCGGAAACGACCCGGCACTTGAACTCGTTACGGCTGCTTCCTTCCGGACCTGACCGGGTTGGCGAGAGCGCCGTCCGCCCGACTTCCGCGGCGCATATGGCCGCAGATGCGGCGCGGCGCAAGCATGAGGAGCGCCCGGCGAGATCGAAGGCGCGCCTCAAACTTCGGTTAACGAAAGGGCGTTATGTTGGCGCCAACTGGGAGTGTGCGCTTGAAGCTGGTGATCATGAAACGGGGCGGCGAGCCGGGCGAGGTTGCGATCAACCCCGATCTGGTGACGCACGTCCGCGCAACGTCGGGGGCATTCACCGACATCCACTTCGGCGAATACAGGATCGCCGTCGAAGGCACGCTGCACCAGGTGATCGCCCGCCTGGCCTCCAGCGCCGAGCAGCCTTCGAGCGCTCCCGCTCCTGCGCCCAAGACCTGGCTGCGCTGAGGCCTGGCCTCTGAGCCTTAGCGGCCCTGCATGTTGTGGGCG
>DASVRO010000039.1:0-78008 GCA_036388575.1 Allosphingosinicella sp. | reverse complement strand
CTTCGGATCGATAAGCGACCGAGTGAGCGGCCCATTCGCCGCTGGCGGCGCGCGCCGCTGCAACTTCGGCCGCGGGGTCGCCGATCGCACCAGTCCAGATTTCCGCGCCGGTCGCCGGCTCGGTCGACTTCAGTATTTCGGCCATGGCGACGCGCGCTCCACGAACTTGCGCACTACGTCAAGCCGCGGCGGTCTCGGCAGGGTGGGGCGCATCGGCAGTCATTGCCTCGCCCATCCGGCGGATGGCAGCGATCTTGGAATTGAACGGCGCCCAGTCGTCGCTTGCCGCGATGGCCGACCAGATCGCCTCGACCTCCTCGATATGCATCGAACACGGAGCGGCATCCGACCAATAGGGATGGAGGGCCGGCATCTCCCGTCCTCGCAGCGTCGCGGCGAGGGCCCGGAATGGCTCGGCCGGGTAGCGCTCGACGCCCGGATCGCGGCCGCCTCGCCAGTCGAAGAAGATGCGGTCGATCGGCGCGCCGCGCAATTGCAACGCGGCGATCAGCGCGGCAGCGAGACTTCGATCGGCTTGCGGCTCCCGCGCGGCAACGCCGAGGCGATCGAGCAAGGCGGCGACCAGCGCGTCCTCGAACCGCGCAGTCCACTGGCTTAGCGCTTCGGCCAGCGGCGGCGCTTCCGACAGCAAGGTCAGGCTGCCGGCCAGTTGCGCGAGGTCCCAATGGATCGCCTCGGGCTGGCGGGCGAACGAATAGAGGCCGTTATAATCGAAATAAGCGGCAGTGAAGTCGGGGTCCCAATCAGGCGTGAAGCGCCACGGCCCGTAATCGAAGCTTTCGCCGGTGATGGCGATATTGTCGCTGTTGAGGACGCCGTGGACGAAGCCGGCGGCGATGTAGGAAGCGGCGAGCCGCGCCGCCTCGCGGGCGACGTGCCCGAGGAGGCGGGCGGGCGCGTCGGCACCGCCTTCCTCGCGGTAATAATGACGGAGGCAATAATCCGTCAGCTTCGCCAGGTTCCCGGTCTCCTGGAAATAGGCCAGCCGCTGGAAGGTGCCGATCCGGATGTGGCTGTGCTGGAGGCGGACCAGGACGGCGGAGCGGGTGGGGGAGGGCTCGTCGTTGCGCTCGAGCGCCTCGCCGGTCTCGACCAGCGAGAAGCTCTTCGACGTCTCGGCCCCGAGCCCCTCGAGCATCTCGGTCGCCAGCACCTCGCGGACTCCGCCCTTGAGGGTCAGCCGGCCGTCGCCGAAGCGGCTGTAGGGGGTCTGGCCGGAGCCCTTGGTGCCGAGATCGAGGAGGCGGCCTTCCGCGTCCCTCAGCTGGGCGAAGAGGAAGCCGCGGCCGTCGCCTATGTCGGGATTGTACACCCGGAACTGGTGGCCGTGATAGCGCAGCGCCAGCGGCTGGGGGAGGCTGTCGGGCAGCGGCTCGAAGCGCGCGAGATGGCGGACCCATTGCGAATCGTCGAGAGTGGCGAGGCCGACCGCTTCGGCCGCACGGTCGTTGCGGAACCGAAGGATCGCCTGCGGGAAGTCGGCGGACTGGACCGGGTCGTAGAAGGCGTCGCCGAGCTCGAGGATCGCGCGTTCGGGACGATAGAGCGGCGAGACGGAGGACATTGCCCTCAAACCCTGCCCCACCGCCGCGGTTCCGGCGAGCCGCTTAACCCGCAATTAGCATTTTCGCGTCACTCTGTGATCCTCGACGGAGGACCCGGATGCGCCATCTTCGCAGAATCTTGCGCGACCGCAGGGGCGGGACCGCGATCGAATATGCCCTGGTGGCGACGCTGATCGCGGTCGCGGCCATCGTCGCCTTCCGTAACCTCGGCACCCAGATCGACACCACGTTCAACGACGTCCACGGGACCGTCGTCAACGCCAGCTAAGGGTTGAAGCGCCGGCGCTTCCCCGCAATATGCCGCCAAGGGGGGCGGTGAATGACCGAATGGTCGGACGGATGGTGGACGACGGCCGACGGCCTGCGCCTCCACTATCGCGACTATGCCGGGGGCGACGGGAACCGGCCGCCGATCGTCTGCATTCCCGGACTCACCCGCAACGCCCGTGACTTCGAGGGAGTCGCCGATCGGCTCAAGGCCGACTGGCGGCTGATCTGCGTCGAGCTGCGGGGGCGCGGGCAAAGCGAATATGCCAAGGATCCGATGACCTATTCGCCGCCGGTGTACGGGCGGGACGTCGAGGCGCTGCTCGCCGAGCTCGGCCTCGAGCGCTTCATCCTGTTCGGGACCTCGCTCGGCGGCCTGATCACCATGCTGCTGGCGATGGCCGACAACAAGCGCCTCGCCGCCGCCTTGCTCAACGACATCGGCCCCGTGCTCGAGGCCAAGGGTCTCGAGCATATCCGCTCCTATGTCGGCCGTTCGCAGAGCTGGCCGACCTGGCTCCACGCCGCCCGCTTCCTGCGCGAGGCCCAGGCCGACCGCTATCCCGACTGGGACATCGGCCGGTGGCTGGTCTATGCCAAGCGCCTCTGCAGGCTGACCCCCGGCGGCCGGGTCGTCTTCGACTACGACATGCGGATCGCCGAGCCGTTCCGGGCACCGGGCGGGGATACGGGGTTCGACCTGTGGACCGCGTTCGCCGGCCTCAAGGACGTTCCGTCGCTGGTCGTGCACGGCGAGCTTTCGGACCTGCTCAGCCGCTCCACGGTCGAGCGGATGATCGCCGAGAATCCGGCGATGGAGGCTGTCACGGTGCCGCGCGTGGGTCATGCCCCCACCCTGGACGAGCCGGAGGCCGCCGCGGCGATCGACCGGCTGCTGGCGCGGGTGGGCGGGGGCTGACGCTATTTCTGCCTCCCTGCCGCGAAGCGGTGGGGAGGGGGACCACCCGAAGGGTGGTGGAGGGGTACCGGCTCGGCCAGCCGAGGTTCTCGCGCGAACCTCGAATTCGCGGCGCCAGTTACCCCTCCACCATGCTTCGCACGGTCCCCCTCCCCATCGCGTTGCGATGGGGAGGCAGAGGACAGGTTGATTTGTTCACATTTCTCCCCCATATGCCTCTCAGCGAAACGTCATTGCAGCGTGAACGCCCCACCAGGGCCGGCTCCGTTTCGTCATTTTCGAAGTCTTCCCTTTTCACGCGGGTTGGCAAAAACCCGCCGCGTTTCCGCGCGCCTTTCCGGCTGCGCGGGGACGCCGCTCAATACAGTGAGTCATCATGTCTTTTGAAAATCTCGGGCTGTCGCAGCCCGTCCTCCAGGCGCTCGCTCTGAAGGAATATTCCACCTCGACCCCGATCCAGGAGCAGGCGATCCCGATCCTGCTCAAGGGCAAGGACCTGCTCGGAATCGCCCAGACCGGCACCGGCAAGACGGCCGCCTTCATGCTCCCCTCGATCGACCGGCTCGCCGCGTCGGGCAAGCGGCCGCAGCGCGGCGCCTGCCGGATGCTGGTGCTCGCCCCGACCCGCGAGCTCGCCTCGCAGATCGCCGAGAGCGCCCGCGCCTATTCGCGCTTCAGCCATATGAGCGTCGCCACCGTCTTCGGCGGCACCTCGATCAACAAGAACCGCCAGGACCTCGGCCGCGGAGTCGATATCCTCGTCGCCACCCCGGGCCGGCTGCTCGACCTCGTCGAGCAGCGCTGGCTCGACCTCAGGCAGGTCGAGATCCTCGTCCTCGACGAGGCCGACCAGATGCTGGACCTCGGCTTCATCCACGACCTGAAGAAGATCGTCCGCTTCCTGCCGGAGAAGAGGCAGAGCCTGTTCTTCTCGGCGACCATGCCCAAGGCGATCCGCGATCTCGCGGACAAGTTCCTGACCAGCCCCGAGCAGGTCGCGGTGACTCCGGTCGCCTCGACGGTCGAGCGGGTCGAGCAGTATGTCACCTTCGTCAACCAGGCCGAGAAGCCTGCGTTGCTGACGATGATGCTGCGCGTCGGCTTCGGCGCGCCCTCTCCCGGTAAGAAGGGGGGCTCGATGGACCGGGTCCTGATCTTCAGCCGCACCAAGCATGGCGCGGACCGGATCGTGAAGCAGCTCGCCCAGACCGGGATCCCGGCCAACGCCATCCACGGCAACAAGAGCCAGCCGCAGCGCGAGCGGGCGCTGGCCGAGTTCAAGGACGGCAAGGTCAAGATCCTGATCGCGACCGACATCGCCGCGCGCGGGATCGACGTCTCGGGAGTCAGCCACGTCATCAACTTCGACCTGCCCAACGTGTCGGAGCAATATGTCCACCGTATCGGCCGCACCGCGCGCGCCGGAGCGGCGGGCGTGGCGGTCGCCTACTGTGCCGAGGACGAGCGGCCCTATCTCAAGGGCATCGAGCGTCTCACCAAGCAGGTGCTCACGCCGGTGCCGCTGCCGGAGGGCTTCAACAACGAGGCGGCGCGGATCAAGGCGGCGCGCGCCAGCTCGCCGATCCAGATCGTCGAGCGCCCGGAGCGCGAGGAGCGTCACTCCCGCGGCCGCCCGGCCAAGCGCTTCAGCGCGAGGCCGGCGCGTCCGCAGGGCGAAAACCGCGGCGGCGGGCGTCGCAGGTACGCTTCGCGTTAACCTGCTCCCCTCCCTGCGCGCAGGGAGGGGCCGGGGGTGGGTGCGTCTCCGAAGGCGCACAGCCCTTCATTGACAAACCCACCCCTAACCCCTCCCTGTATTCAGGGAGGGGGATTGCGGTAGAGCGGGCTCGTGTCGTTCATCCTGCCGCTCCTGCTTGCCGCCCAGGCGACTCCCGACATCGTCGTCACCGGGCGCGGGCTCCAGGCGCCCGCCGGCGAGGAGGTGTTCAGCACCCAGGTCATCGACCGCGACCGCCTGACGTCTTCCGCCTCCGGGCGGCTCGAGGACGTGCTCCGCGACGTTCCCGGCTTCCAGCTCTTCCGCCGGTCCGACGCCCGCTCGGCCAATCCGACCAGCCAGGGCGCGACCCTGCGAGCGCTCGGCGGCAACGCGTCGAGCCGGCTGCTGCTCGTCCTCGACGGAGTGCCGCAGACCGATCCGTTCGGCGGCTGGGTGAGCTGGCCGGCCTACGATGCCGAGCGGCTCGGCGAGGCGCGGGTGACCCGCGGCGGCGGCAGCGGGGTCCAGGGGCCGGGCGCGCTCGCCGGGACGATAGAGCTGGCCAGCGCCACCCCCGACCAATTGCGCGGCCTCGGCGCCCGAGTCGCCTATGGCAGCCGCGATTCCTTCGACGCCCATGCCGGCCTCGGCCTCAGGCTGGGCGGCGGCTTTCTGGCCGTCTCCGGGGCCTGGGCGCGCGGCGACGGCTTCGTCCCGGTCGTCGGCGCCCAGCGCGGGCCGGCGGACCGGCCCTCACCCTATGAGCAGGGCAGCGTCGCCCTGCGCGCAGTCGCGCCGCTGCCGGGCGGCACGGAGCTTCAGGCCAGCGCCTTGCTCTTCGCCGACGAGCGCGAGCGGGGCACGGCCTTGTCCGACATCCGCACCCGGGGCGCCGACGCCTCGCTGCGGCTGGTCGGCCGGCGCTGGAGCGCCCTCGCTTATGCGCAGACCCGCGACTTCTACAACAGCTTCGCGAGCGTCGATGCGGGCCGCACCGCGGCGACCCGCACCGCCGAGCAGTACAGCGTTCCGGCGACCGGCCTCGGCGCCCGGGTCGAGGCCCGGCCGGACCTCTGGCGCGACGTCGAGCTGCGGCTCGGCGGCGACTGGCGCCGCACCGAGGGCGAGACCCGCGAGCTGTTTTCCTTCGCCGCCGGCACCGCCACGCGCGGCCGGGTCGCCGGCGGGCGCACCGACACGCTCGGCGGCTTCGCCGAGGCGGCGTGGACAAGCCGTGACCTCACCCTCACCGCCGGCGGACGGATCGACCGCTGGACGGTCTCGGACGGCCGCCTCCACGAACGGGTGCTGGCGACCAGCGCGGTGCTGACCGATACCGCCTTCCGCGACCGCTCCGGCTGGGAGCCGACCGGGCGGGCCGGTCTCGCCTGGCGCGCGGGCGCCGACCTGACGCTTCGCGCCGCCGCCTATCTCGGCTGGCGGCTGCCGACCCTGAACGAGCTCTATCGGCCCTTCCGGGTGGGGGTCGACGCGACCGCGGCCAATGCCGAGCTGGCGCCCGAGCGGCTCGAGGGGGTCGAGGCGGGGCTTGACTGGCGGCCGGCTCGGCGGGCGCGGATCGGCCTCACCGTCTTCGCCAACCGGCTCGAAGCCGCCATCGCCAACGTCACTCTGGGCCGGGGCCCCGGCACCTTTCCGGGAGTCGGCTTCGTCGGGGCCGGCGGCGATTATCGCCGCCGCGGCAATCTCGACTCGATCGTGGCCCGGGGGGTGGAGCTGGATGCGCGCTATGCCCGCGGCCCGTGGACCCTGTCGGGGGGCTGGACCTGGGTCGAGGCCGAGGTCCGGGCGAGCGGAAGGGCGCTGGCGCTGGACGGCCTCAGGCCCGCGCAGACGCCCCGGCACAGCGTCTCCGCGACCGCCGCCTGGACTGGGCCCCGCGCCCGCGCCTCCGTCACCGCCCGCTTTGTCGGCCCGCAATATGAGGACGACCTCAACCGCCAGCGCCTGCCGGGCGCCTTCACGCTCGACGGTGCCGTGCTGGTGCCGCTCGGCCGGCGGGTCGCGATCGAGGCGCGGGCGGAGAATCTCGCCAATGCACGAATCCTCGCCGGGGTAACGGGCGAGGGAATCGAGGAGCGGGCGACTCCGCGCACGCTCTGGATCGGCCTTCGCCTGGGCGGCTTGCGGTGAGGCGGGGGCGGGTTTAGGTTGCGGCTTGAAACTTAAAACGGGAGGTTCGCCATGATCGTCTATGGAGCGTCGCTTTCGCCCTTCGTCCGCAAGGTGCTGGCCTACGGCGCGGAGAAGGGGGTCGAGCTCGAGCACAAGCCGATCGGCCTCGGCTCCGACGACCCCGGGTTCCTTGCCGCGAGCCCGTTCCGCAAGATACCCGGCTTCAGCGACGGCGATTTCGCCATCTCGGATTCTTCCGCGATCATCCACTATCTCGAGGCCAAATATCCCGAGCCGGCGCTGATCCCGGCCGAGCCGCGGGCGCGGGCACGGGTTATCTGGTTCGACGAGTTCGCCGACACGATCCTGTGCGCCTGCGGCGCCAAGATGTTCTTCAACCGGATCGTCGCTCCGCGCTTCCTCGGCCGAGAGGGCGATCTCGAAACGGCCGACAAGGCGGAGAAGGAGGAGCTGCCTCCGATCCTCGACTATCTGGAGCGGACGATCCCGGACAATGGCTGGCTGGTCGGCGACGGCATCACCCTCGCCGACATCGCAGTGGCGACCGCTTTCGCCAATTTCCGCCATCTGGGCTGCCCCGTCGACGCCGGCCGCTATCCCAGGGTCGCCGAATTCGCCGAGCGGATGCTGGCGCGGCCGAGCTTCGCGGGATGGGTCGAGCGCGAGGCTGCCTTTTTGGAGAAGACCGCCGCCTAGTCCCCGTCGCGGCAATGCATCGCGGCCCTGGCCCTGGCGAGCTGCTCCGCGCCGGTCGCCGCCGGGCCGCGATCGAGCGCTCCTTCCTCCTCACGGGTGAGACGCCACGAGCCGTCCGGCTCCCGAAGCCACATGACATATCCGCACAGGAGCTCGAGCTTGCTGGATTCGCCCACGAAGTCGACCGCGGCGAAGATCCCTCCGGCCGGAGCGTTGGGTGGATTGTCGTACCAGGTGACGGCGACAGGCCTGCGCTTCAGGCCGCTCCCGGCCCGGGCTCCGAAGCCGATCTGGCGGGACTCATAGTCGGAAAGCGGCTCCAATCCCTGCAACGAGGCTGTCCACAGGTTCCAGGCCTCCCGATAGCGGCCGGAAGCGCGGGCGGCGAAGTAGCGGGCGGTGAGGTCCAGCACCTGGCTCGTGTCGGCGGTGGTGGGCTTCCAGCCGGTAGGACGAGGCAGGGGACGGGGCGGCGCCGTGCCGCATTCCGCTTCCTGCTCGAGAGTCAGCGCGATCGGGCTCGGCGACCCGGTCTTCTCCTCGCTTCGCCAGCGGTAGCGGCCGAGCATGGCGGCACCCCCGCACAGCCGAGTCGCTTCCTCGCCTGCTTGCGCCTGCCCCTGTTCGAGGGTCAGGCCGGGCGCCGAGAGGGTGATCCGGAACCGGCCGGCCTCCAGCTTATCGCTCCGGATGGCGGGGGCGGCGGGCGCTGTCGCGATCAGCAGGGCGGCAAGGACGGACATGGCTTAAAAGCTAAACCGGAAAGGCGCGAAGTGATAGGGCGCCGAGGCAATGGTGCGAGGAGGCGAAGCGGAATGGCGGACTATCTCGCGACGGTGGAATGGCGCTCGGGCGGCGGCTTTCGGGAGGGGCGGTACAGCCGGGCCCACAGCCTGAGCTTCGACGGCGGCGCCGTCGTTCCGGGCTCGGCCTCGCCGCATGTGGTCCCGCCGCCTTTCTCCGATCCCGCCGGGGTCGATCCGGAGGAGGCGCTGATCGCCTCCGCTTCGGCCTGCCACATGCTGTGGTTCCTCCACCTCGCGAGGGACGCAGGGCTCGACGTCGCCGGCTATCGCGACGAGGCCCACGGAACGATGGGCAAGGACGAGCGGGGCCGGATGGCGATGACCCGGATCGTGCTTCGGCCCGAGATCGAGTTCGCCGGGGAGGCACCTGATGCGGAGGCGCTCGAGCGGCTGCACCACGAGGCGCACGAGCGATGCTTCATCGCCAACTCGCTGCGCACCGAGATCGTCGTCGAGCCTTGAGCCGGGGCGGCCACGGCTTGCCTGCGGCGGCCATTGCGCTAGTTCCGCCCTAAGTCCTTCTTCGAAAGTCCTGCCGATGCGAATCCTTGCCGCCTTCCTGCTGCTCTCAGCCGCATTCGCCCCGGCCGCGGACCAGGCTCCGGCCGGTGCGCCGGCCCGCACGCTGGAAGCGATGCGCCGCGATTTCCCGCTCGACCACCAGGCGATCGCGGGAACCCTCGCGGGCAAGCCGCCGGAGGAGGCCCGGCGGCTGGCCTATGGCGGGATCGACCGCTTCCTGCGCAGCCGCAACGGCGCCATCCTTGCCGCCCCGGGCACCTCCCTCGTCGCGATCGAGGCCCGGCAGGGGGCGCTTCTGCGGGCGCTGGGCCGGCAGGACGTGAAGCTCTGCGCGGCGGTGGGGGACCGCGGCTTCTTCAGCAGCGAGGCGGCGGCCGCCGCGGCGCCGGCGGGGCTCGATGAGTATGGAGTCGCTCTGGTGGAAGCCGCCAAAGCCGGCGCAGGCACCGCGCGGGCGCCCGTCCTCGCCACCAAGGAGGATTTCCTCGCCTGGCTGGCGGCCGTCGGCAAGATCGAGCCGGACGTCCCGGTCTGGCAGATGCTTCAGGATCGCGAGCTTCGGGCCAAGTCCAGCCCGGACCAGCTCTGCCGAGGGGCGGCCGCCATGCACGAGGCCGTGGCGGCTTTGCCGCCGGGTGCGAACGAGCGGGTGGCGAGGACCCTTCTTCGTTCCGTGATCGGCTCAGCCGCCCCCGCGCCGTAGCGGAACAGGGCGCGCGCGCGGCCGTTGGCGAGGCGATCTCGAACAGCAGGAGTGCGCGCGATGGACGAACGTGAGCGGCAGCCGGACATCGGCAACGGCCTCAACGAAGCGGCGCTGGCCGATCACGACCGCGAGGATATCGGCGGCGCCGGCGGGTCGAGCGGCGGCGGCACGATCGCCGGCCGGGGCGAGCCTTCCGGCGGGACCCTCGGCGGCACCGGCGGAACCCAGGGCGGGGTCCCGGGCGACATGCTGGGCGGCGAAAGCCCGATGGGCGCGTCCTCGGCGAGCCTCGGCGGCAAGGATGGCGGAGTCGCGGCGGAAGCGGCGGCATTGGGCGACGCTTCGGGCGCTTTGGCCGACGAGGCGGCGAACCGGCAGCCCGGAGCGGAGCGGCTGAGTGGCGGCGCCACCGGCGCCGAGGCGGTCGGTCAGGGCGCCGCGCGCGGCGACATCGGCTCCGGCACTCCGGGCGACAAAGGCGATCTCGGCGGCGGCGATGTCGGGCGGAGCCCGAGCGGCACGGCGAGCCCGGGCGGCGAGGGCAGGGCGTAGGCGCTTACCCGTCATCCCGGCGAAAGCCGGGACCTCGCGGAGACAGGTTGTGACTTCTTGTCCTGAGGTCCCGGCTTTCGCCGGGGTGACGAGCCTTCACCGTGATCGGAACACCCCAAAACGAAATGGAGGCCGGCATCGCTGCCGGCCTCCACTGTCCCTAGGTCCGTTGATCCTGCCCGAAGGCGAAACCGCCTTTCCCAGGGAGGTTCCGGCCGAGGCCTTGCGGCCCCGGTCGGTCCCTCAGGTTCCTTCGCAGGACCATTGCTGGTCCGGTTCCGGTTCCTGCGGGTTCCGCGCCCTGCCTTGCGGCCGGCTTCGGTTCCCTGGCGGGATCCGTTCGTCTCCGTCTTGCGACTTCGACAGTCGGTTCCCTATCGGATTGCCGAGGAAGCAAGCTTCTTCGGCGTCCTTTCGCGAAACCTTCCGCCCGGGGGCTTTCGGTATTCGCCGGACCCTCGAAGGAAAGTGGGTTCGGCTTTGGCTTGCGCCGCTGCCTCGCGCTTCTTCCTTCCGGTTGCCCGGACCTCGTTTCGATCGGCTTCGGTCCGAAGACTTCCGCCGCTCTCCGCGGGGCCGTGTCTGAGAGCGTCTCTCCGTTTCCGGAAGGCCGCGCCCTGCCACAGGACAGAAAGTGGCACCGATTTTCGATTCGCCCAAGCGCTATTTCGGCCATTCGGCCTGTGGATAACGGGGATAACGGGGATAACACAGGTTAAACCCGCCGATCCCGGCATCAGGCGGCGCTGGTTGGTGCCCGGTACCGCCAAACTTCTTCCAAATTGCTCGTTTTGGAAACGAAACGACAGCCCGCTGCCGGGTTGCAAGCCGTGCCTCGGGCCGTCATTGGACTGGGCCATGCGCCGCAAAGCCCGAACCGCCTCCAAGCCCGAGAACCGCCCGCGTTTCTGGGGCCGCCACGCGGTTGTCGCCGCGCTCGCCAATCCCGACCGCGAGGTGGTGCGGATCTGGGCGACGCGGGAGGCCGCCGCCGAGGTCGAGCTGCCGAAGAACGTCCCCTTCACCTTCGCCGACGCCGCCGACCTCGGCCGGCTGGTGCCGCGCGACGCGCCCCACCAGGGGCTGGTCATCGAGGTCGAGCGGCTCGACGACCTGCTCCTCGCCGACATCCTCCAGGACGCCCCGGAGCGGCGGCCTCTGCTGGTCCTCGACCAGGTCACCGATCCGCACAATGTCGGCGCCATCCTGCGCTCGGCGGCGGCGTTCGACGCTCTCGCACTGGTCACCCAGGACCGCCACGCGCCGCCGGAATCGGGGGCGCTCGCCAAGTCGGCGAGCGGAGCGCTCGAGACCGTGCCGTGGGTGCGCGTCGTCAACCTCGCGCGGGCGCTCGACGAGATGGCGGAAGCGGGCTTCTGGCGGATCGGCCTGACCGGCGATGCCGAGCTGACGCTCGCGGAGGCCGTCGGCCCGGCGCGGACGGCGCTGGTGCTCGGCGCCGAAGGGGAGGGGATGCGCCAGAATACGGAGGCGCATTGCGACGCCCTGGCGCGGCTTCCGATCTCGGGCAGGATCGAGAGCCTCAACGTTTCCAACGCGGCCGCAGTCGCGCTATACGCGGTGGCGACGCATCGGGGGTAATTCTGGGGGGATAATCATGTCGTTCATGCGCTTCGCGTTCGTGGCCGCGGCCACGCTCGTGCTTTCGTCCTGCATCCTGAGCCCGGGCAGGTTCGTCTCGACGCTTCACATCGCCAAGGATCGCAGCTTCACCTTCACCTATGTCGGCGAGGTCATCCTGCTCGACCCGGCCGCCGCGATGCAGCAGGGCATGCAGGAGGGGCTGGCCTCGACGGCGCCGCCCAGCGACGATTCGACGGGGGAGGAGATCGGCAACACCGCCGGGGATACGGCCAACATGGCCGCCGCGCCCGCCGCTCCGGCCGCCGAGACCGCGCAGCAGGTCGCCGACGGCAAGGCGATCGCGGAGGCGCTGTCGAAGGAGGTCGGCTACCGCTCGGTCGAATATCTGGGGAAGAACAAGTTCCGCGTCGATTATGCGCTGACCGGCCGGCTCGACCGCAGCTTCGTCTATCCGATCAATCTCGACGCCAAGTCGATCATCCCGTGGATCGCCGTCGAGGTTCGCAAGGACCGCACCGTCCGGATGAAGGCGATGGCCTTCGGCGACGCGGAGGAGGGCATGAGCGGCGCCGGCAAGCCCGAGGGCCCGGAGAAGGAGCGCAGCGGCACCTTCACCCTGACCACCGACGCCGAGCTGGTCATGCAGAATAACGAGGAAGGGATGGCGCCCGGGCCCGGCACGAAGGTGGTGTGGAAGGTCACTCCGACCAGCAAGACGGTGCCGACCGCGGTGGTGCGCTTCGCGAGCTGAACATCCTCCCCATCGTCAGATGGGGAGGGGGACCAGGCGGAGCCTGGTGGAGGGGTAGATGGCGGAGGCCTTTGCCGTCTCGCGCTCGAAGCCGTGTTTTCGCGCCGTTTACCCCTCCACCACCCTTCGGGTGGTCCCCCTCCCCGAGCAAGCTCGGGGAGGATTTTCAGTCCTCCGGGGCGATCCGCACCGTTAGGCCGTCGAGCGCCGGGCCGAATTCGATCTGGCACGACAGGCGGCTGTTCGCCGAGCGCTGGTCGGTCGTGTCGAGCAGGTCGTTCTCGTCCTCGCTCATCGGCTTCAGGGCGGCCAGCCATTGCTCGTCGACATGGACGTGGCAGGTCGCGCAGCTGCAGCAGCCGCCGCACAAGGCGAGCAGCTCGTCGAAGCCGGCGTCGCGGATATTCTCCATGACGCTCCACCCGGCCTTGCCTTCGATCGTCTTCTCGGAGCCGTCGCGGCCGATGATGGTGAGGTTCGCCATGGGCCGCGCCTATGCTAGGCGGGGGTGGCGAAGACAAGGGAGCAATTGTGGGCATCGCCGAGCAGGATCTGAGAGCGTCGCTCGACGCCCTGGCGGAGCGCGAGCCGAGGATCGCCGCCGCCCTCGCCGCGGCCGGCTATCCCGAGCCGCGGATCAGCGAGCGGGGCTACCAGACGCTGCTTCGCGCGGTGGTCGGCCAGCAGGTGTCGGTCAAGGCCGCCGCCTCGATGTGGGGAAAGCTCGTCGCGCTGGTCGGCGATCCGCCCGATCCCGAGGCGCTGATCGCCGCTTCCGACGAGACCCTGCGCGCGGCCGGCCTGTCGCGGCAGAAGGCCTCCTACGCGCGAAGCCTCGCCGAGGAGGTGGTGTCGGGCCGGCTCGACTTCGCGCGCCTGCCCGCCGACGACGAGGAGGCGATCGCCGAGCTCGTCCGGGTCAAGGGGATCGGCCGCTGGACCGCCGAGGTCTATCTGCTGTTCGCGGAAGGGCGAACTGATGTCTGGCCGGCGGGCGATCTCGCCGTTCAGATCGAGACCGGGCGGATCATGGGCCTCGACGGCAAGCCGACCGAAAAGCGTATCCGCGAGCTCGCCGAAGCCTGGCGCCCCCACCGCGGCGCCTTCGCGGTCTTCGCCTGGCACCATCGGCGGAATTCCGCGGCGCCCGTGTAAGGTCCTTCGATACGCCGGTTCGACAAGCTCACCGGCTACTCAGGATGAGCGGGGGGAGAATGTTCGATTCCGCTCATCCCGAGTAGGGACTGAGCCCGGGCGAAGGCCCGTATCGAAGGAACCGGCAACGGAACCATCCCCGGCACCGGCGCGTCTAGACTGGCGATCCGCGGCCGAAACAGGGGCCCGGAGCTCTAGTAGGAGTAAAGCCTCATGGGTCTCATCGTCGCTCTCATCATCGGTGGCATCATCGGCTGGCTGGCCAGCATCGTCATGCGCACCAACGCTCAGCAGGGCATCCTGCTCAACATCGTCGTCGGAATCGTCGGCTCGCTGCTCGGCAGCTTCCTCCTCGGCCGCTTCTTCGGCGCCGACGGGAACATTATGAACAACGCCTTCGACGGCGGAGTCCTGATTGCCGCCTTCCTCGGCGCGGTGATCCTGCTCGCGATCGTCAACCTCTTCCGTCGCGGCGCCGTCCGCTAAGGCGGCTTCCACGGCTTGAAACGGAAGGCCCGCGGGAGCGATCCCGCGGGCCTTTTCGTTACCCTTTCCGCTGAAGCGTCGGGTTAGAGCGGCTTCTCGTAGATCCGGTAGACCCGGTTGATCCGGCTCTGGATCGCCTCGGCGATCGAGATCATCGGCCCGTTGTCCTCGAGCACCCAGCCGACCTCGGCCCGGGTGATGCCGTAACGGCCGGTGCCGGCGCGGCGGATATATTCGATCATCATGAAGGCGAGCTGGCTTGCGAGGCGGCTGGCATGGAGGCGCCTGACCACGCCCATCAGCGGCACCCGCCCGCCCTCGGGGCGCATCCGCCTCAGGCGCCAGAGCAGCTTCGCCCAGCCGAACGGGAACAGGCTGCCATTGAGGTCGCGGATGAACTGGTTGATGTCGGGAAGCGCCATCATGAAGGCGACCGGCTCGCCCTCATATTCGGCGACGAGGATCATGTCCTCGAGCACGATCGGCTTGAGCTTCTTGCCGGCGTAGGCGATCTCGCTCTCGGTCAGCGGGATATAGCCCCAATTCTCCGACCAGGCATCGTTGAGGATGCCGAGGAGGAGGGCGGCTTCCTCCTCGAACCTTCGCTTGTCGACCTGGCGGATCCGGATCCGCTCATTCTTCTCCCCCATCTCGACGAGGCGGTGGGCGAGCGGCGGGAAGGGACCGGTGACGTCGAGATCGTAGGTGTAGAGATCCTTCGCCTTGACGTAGCCCGCCGACTCCACCCAGCCCTCATACTCGGCCTTGTTGTGGCCCATCATCACCATCGGCGGGTGGTCGTGGCCCTTGATCAGAAGGCCCGGCTCGTCCCAGATCGACAGGCTGAACGGCCCCATCGACCGGGTCATGTCGCGGCCCCTGAGCCAGGCTTCGGCGCGGTGGATGAGCTCGGCGGCGACCTCGGCGTCGGCGGCCTCGAACAGGCCCCACTGGCCGATCCCGGCGCCCATATGGTGCTGGACGAGGCGGTCGACCTGGGCCGAGATCCGCCCGACCGGCTCGCCGTCGCGCTCGGCGAGGAAGAGGCGGGCCTCGGCATGCTCGAACCAGGGGTTGGTGCGCGGGTCGAGCAGGCCGTGGACCTCGGTCTTGAGGGGCGGCACCCAATTGGGGTCGTCCCGGTTGAGCTGGTAGGCGAGGTCGACGAACGTCTTGCGGTCGGCGGCGTCCTCGACGGTTCGGATGGCGAGCGTCATGGCGAGGAGCGTAGCGGAGGCGCAATGTTGGCGAAAGTGCCGCGCAGCGTCGCCCCGGCGGCCCGGAAGCGGGGAAATCCGCCGCTTATCGGCCAGGAATCGCCAGACTTCGCCGGTGAGCGCCAAGTTCATGGCGTTCAATACGCGGACAATGGCCTGGGCTATTTCCTGAGCACCGGTCGCGATCGGCCGGCAGTGAGAGCAGGAAAGGCTATTGAAATGGACAAGAAGCCGAAAGAATTGACCCACAGCGACGAAGACGGCCTCAAGGTCTTCGTCCGCACCGAGCCGCGCGAGCTGACCTCGGCCGACCTCGACGTCATCGCCGGCGGCGCCGGGCCGAGGTGGATCCCCGACGGCTGATCGGAGAGCAGGGAGCGTGCGGCCCGCCGCGCCGGCAGGAATCCGGTGGTCAAGCGACACCGTGGGCCGGCCGCCGGCCGCACGCTCCTCCCGCCCGCCGCGAGGCCAAGGGCGCCGAAACCCCGATCTTCCAGGAGATGTCCGATGCGATTGTCGTCCGGAGACCCGTTTCCCCATCTGACCGGGCACACGCCCACCGGCGTCATGCGGATGGACTATATGCCGGGGCGCTATTTCGTCTTGGCCTATCTGCCCGCCTCGGCGGCGCCGGAGGAGATCGGCGCGGCGATGGCGCAGCTGGCGCGGCACGAAGCGCTGTTCGACGATCTGCACTGCTGCTTCTTTGGAATCCTCGGGCACCCGCGGCTGATCGAGTCGGCGCAGGATTCGCCGCCGGGCATCCGCTGGTTCCTCGACCCGGACGGCGAGCTGTTCCGCGACAGCGGGATGTCCACGAACGGCCATGGCGACGAGAGCGGCTGGATCGTGCTCGACCCCGCCCTTCGGGTGATGAGGACGGCGCCGCTGTCCGAGGGCAAGCCGCTGCTGCGCTGGGTGAGCGAGCTGCCGGGCGTCGACGACCATGCCGGAACCCCGATCCACGCCCCGGTCCTAATCGTTCCGCGGGTGCTCGAGCCCGGGCTGTGCGCCGAGCTCATCGCCATGCACGAGAGCGGGCGGCGCGAGGCCGGGACGGTCATCGCGCTGGGCGACGACGGCGAGGTGCTGGAGCGCGCCGTCGAACCCGATTATCGCGCCGCGGTGCAGACCCGGATCGAGGATCCGGACCTGAAGAGGCGGATCGACGAGCGGCTGAGGCGGCGGCTGGCGCCGGAGGTGCTCAAGGCGCTGCGCCACGAGGTGGGCGAGATCGAAGGGCAGATCGTCGTCGCCTACGATGCCGCCGACCAGGGGCGTTTCCGGGTCCACCGCGACAATCTACCGCCGCTCGACCACCGGCAGTTCACCTTCGCCATCAACCTCAACGCCGACGATTACGAGGGCGGCGAGCTGCGCTTCCCGGAATATGGCACCGCCACCTACCGGCCCCCGACCGGCGCCGCGATCGTCTTCGCCAGCTCGCTCCTCCACGAGGTGACCGTGGTGAGGCGGGGCCGGCGCTATGTGCTGGTCGCCTGGATCGTCGACCGGCGCGGGCGGGCGGGCGAGGGCGGGGAGGGGGAGGGTGGCCTCGCCATTGAGATCCACGGCTGACGCCCGAGCTGTTCGGCCCGAGTGTCGGAGGCACTATCTCTGGCATGAGGGGGTGGACGGGCCGGCGTCCGCGGAGGCTGGGATCCGCTCAGCCTTCAGACAGCGCTAGTCGGCAGTATTGCCGAAGCGACAGCGCAAGCTGGTCACGTCGCTCAATTCCTCGCCCCAATGATAAAATGCAAAGTGCGTTCGGTGTATCTCGCCGAAGACATCTTCGTAGATCACGTAGCCCCAGTGAATGATCGCCATCTCTTTATTAGAGACGGCCTCCAAATGTCTCTCGAGAAAA
This sequence comes from Allosphingosinicella sp., assembly GCA_036388575.1. Taxonomy (GTDB): domain Bacteria; phylum Pseudomonadota; class Alphaproteobacteria; order Sphingomonadales; family Sphingomonadaceae; genus Allosphingosinicella. The sequence goes on along the minus strand of DASVRO010000039.1, from coordinate 60,996 downwards.
CTCTCGCGGATGTAAGTGTAGAGGTAGCGACGGGTGCCGCGACCGAGCGTAGCGTCGTTACCCTCTCCCGAAAGCCATCCTTCGGGACCAACAAGGCTGCGTGGATCAAACGCGACAGGATTGGGATCCAGACCAAAGCTAGAAAATGCCATTACTTTATGGGCCGGGGTGTCACCCACATTCTCGACAATCAACGGCACACGAACCCTGCCCTCAACCGCCTCATTTATGCCCCCCGGCTCGACTGTAAGATAGGCGCGCAACTGGCGACGAGCCGTGTCCGCGCTCAATCGGTTCGCCTCTCGCCCAGCTTCGGCGGCGATGAGAGCGGCCTTGGTGCCGTCTTCGGCTTGATTCACAGCGTCTCGCGTCGCGGCCAAGGTGCCTTTCAAGAACCACAGTGCGATGCCGGAGAGTACCAACGTAAAGAACGCCGTGATCGCGCTTACAAGGTTAGCGAAAGCCGCCCGCTGCTGGGCGCTCAAATCCTGCTCCTCGTGGGCCTGCTCGTAGCTGGACCCTACTTTTTCATAGACACATTCAAACACAGCACTCGCTTCTCGCCCAGCGCAGGCGCGCTGCGCGTCGGCCTTAGCTGCGCGAGCATAGGCTGCGGGGGTATCGTCGCGACGCTGATCTTCACGTCCCTGTAGAGTCCCTAGCCCCCATGCCAGCACAACGGCTAAGAGAATACCGACGAGTAATAGAAACCCCTGCGCACTTCTGTCGGGCGGCGGCCTGTCGTCGGAACTCATTGAAATGCAGCCTGACGGCTCGCTTGCCGAGTCGCAAGCATCGGCGTGCATCCGCCCTGCGCTTCTGATCGTTTCAAGTCGGGAGCGTCGGCCTTCGGGCTCGTGGTTCACAGGTACCGGCTTCGGTCGGGTGCCCTGCCGAATAAGATACCCGGAAGGGGAATAAGCAGGGTGCGAACCCCTCTGTGCCGCGTAGCAAACCACCCGGCTCGGGCCGGATGGTTAGCTGTGGCTGGGCACACGGGGAAGCCGCATGCCAAACCGGTTTGCGGGAATCTCGTTCTTGCGCTTTCACCGGCCCCGCCTACCTTAGATGTACCGCTCATTCGGCGGAGATCGCGAGGTGCACTTTGACACTCTCTTTGATCGCAACCGGGAACCCCTGAGAGGATAACCACACGTCCCCGGCGTCTGCATGGTAGGTAGGACGGAATGACGAACTGTTGTGGCGATACTAGCGGCCATGAAGGCAAGCGGAACCTCAGGTGGCCTACCAGCGCTGAGGCTGCGAAGGCCCCGCCAAAGCAGTAGGGCGGGGCCTTTTTCGGTAGTGTCTCAGTTTGAAATCTAGCAGCTTTCTTTGTATCCTCTTGCGAAGTGTTTCAGTGGGGCGGCCCAATGGCGAATTACTCGGTAGAGCGGCGAGCGCGTTTTGTGATGTTCCTCGGCTTGGCGATATTGGCCGGGCTTTTCATCTTTGATGATGCGATCAGCGCAGCGCTGGATTACGAGACAGGCTGGGTTGTCGAGGACGGGTGGATGCATGCGCTCGCAAGCGCATTGGTTCTCTTGGGCGCTTGGAAGTGGCTTAACGCACGAGAAGATACTCGCAACGAAAATTAGGGGCTCGCGCCGCTTGCCCGCCGCCACTGATTGCAGGGGCGCCTCTCCGGTCAAAGATCGGGGATTGCGTCGCTCGCGTTGTTGAGGGCGTGCAGCACTCGAGCAGGCCGGGCCAGCACCGGCCGCAACGATATTCAGTCTCTGCGGGGCTTCTAATTCCTCCCCTGCATTTGCAGGGGAGGGGGACCATGCCCTTCGACGCCGCCTGCGGCGCCGCTCAGGATAAACTGCGCCTTCGGCGCAGCATGGTGGAGGGGTCTTCTTCCTGAGTCCGAAGAACCCCTCCACCGCGCTTCGCGCGGTCCCCCTCCCCCGGAAAACCGGGGGAGGAACTTAGGGATGAATCGGGTCAACTGAATGTCGATATGGTTCCGCCAGTCCGCGCCGCGCAATGCATCAGGTTCATGGCGTTCAATACGCCGCATGTCGCCGGAGCTATTCTGCGCGGGTCGGCCACAGTCGGCCGGCGTAGAGAGCAGGAAAGGCAAGTGAAATGGACAAGCAGTCGAAAGAAACGATCGCCAGCGCCGACGACGCCGAGCTGACGGTGTTCGTCCGGGCGTTCCAGGAGCTCGAGCCCAGCGAGCTCGATCTCGTCGCCGGCGGGGTCGGGACCTGCATCATCCCGATGGGCGGCTGATCTCGTGGAGCCGGGGGCATGCGGCGTGCGCGTGCCGGTCTTCATCCGCCTGTCTGAGGCGGCTGGCGCATCGGCATCCGCATGCTCTCGATCCCGGCGCGAAGCGATCCGGCGGCCAGGCCGGCGGGCAATGCCCGATCCTCGAACTTCAGGAGCGATGAGATGAAACTGTCGCCGGGAGACCCCTTTCCCCACTTTGCGGGGCGGACGCCCACGAATGTCATGAGGATGGATTACATGCCGGGGCGCTACATCGTCCTGGCGTTCCTACCCGCATCGGCGTCGGCGGCGGAGATCCGCGGGGTGATGGCGGTGCTGGCCGAGCGCCAGGCGCTCTTCGACGATAGCCATATCTGCTTTTTCGGGGTGCTCGGTCACCCGCGGCTCATCGCCTCGGCGAAGGACTCGCCGCCGGGCATCCGCTGGTTCCTCGATCCCGACGGCGATCTTTTCCGGCAGAGCGGCATGGCTTCGGGCAGGGAGGCCGGCGAAGGCGGCTGGATCGTCCTCGACCCTTCGTTGCGGGTGATGAAGACGGCGCCGCTGGCGCGGTCCGCTGAGATCGGCCGCTGGATCGCCGAGCTGCCCGCCGTCGACGGCCATTCGGGAACCCGGATGACCGCCCCGGTGCTCATCGTCCCGCGCGTGCTCGAGCCCGAGCTCTGCACGCAACTGATCGCCATGCACCGGCACAGCCAGGCGATCGAGGGGCTGATCGTCAGCGAGGTCGATGGCGTGGCTTCGGAGCCCTATGTCGACCGGGACTATCGGAGCGCCCGGCAGGTCCCGGTCGCCGATACCGATCTGAAGAGCCGGATCGAGGCGCGGATCCTGCGCAGGCTGGCGCCCGAGATGCTCAAGGCGCTGCGCTATCGGGTGCGCGACATCGAATCCTGGTTCGTCGCCGCCTATGAGGCCGCCGACGGCGGGCGCTTCCGGGCGCATCGCGACGATGTCGCGCCGCTGCAGCATCGCCAATTCACCCTGGCGATCAACCTCAACGCCGGGGATTACGAGGGCGGCGACCTGCGCTTCCCGGAATATGGATCCGACACCTACCGGGCGCCGACCGGCGGAGCGATCGTCTTCGCCAGTTCGCTTCTCCACGAGGTGACCCTGCTGAGGCGCGGCCGGCGCTATGGGCTGGTCGCCTGGTTCGTCGACCGGCGCGGGCCGGCGGACGGAGGCGAAGAGGGCGGGCGCGAGCACGCCGTCGAAATCCACGGCTGACCCGGGCCGTGCTCCAGACCGACCAGCAAAGCTTCAGGCCCGACGAGGCCGGGCGCGACGACGTCCGGGAGCGTGCACCGCCTCCGCCTTCGAGGCCGCTCTTCCGTTCGCAGGCGGCGGAGCAGGCGGAGTTTGGCGAAGCCCTCGCCTTCGCGGTTCCGCGCTGGCGGGCGCTGGCGCTGCTGACCGGCGGGGCGCTGGCGCCGCTCCTCCTGTTCGCCCTCGCCGCGGATTTCGACCGGATCGCGACGGTGCGCGGGGTCGTCACTCCGGTATCGGGCGTGTCGCGGCTGGTGGCGCCGCAGCCGGGCATCGTCACGGCGGTTCTGGCGCGGCAGGGCGCCCGGCTTCGCCGCGGCGAGCCGATGCTCCGGATCGCCGCCACCGCCTTGCTTCCGAGCGGCACGGCGGCGTCCGCGGCGCGGCTCGCCGCCTACGGTCGCCAGCAGCGGATCGCGCGAGAGGATATCGGTGTCGAGGCGTTCCGGGCCGAGGCCGAACGCGGGCGGCTGCGCGAGCAGATGGCGCAGCTGGCGAGCGCCGAGCGGTCGCTGGGCGTCCAGTCGGCGCTGCAGCGCGAGCGGATCGCCGGCAACGCGCTCAGGCTGAGCAACCTCGCCGCCCTTCGGGAGCGCGGCTACGTCTCGGTCGTCACCTACCAGCAGCAGGAAGAGATATTGCTGACCCTGCGCCAGCAGCTGGCGGAGCTCGACCAGCGCCGGGCGGCGGCCGGGCACGAGCTGAGCCAGCTTCGGCTTCGAAGCGCCGAGGCCGACGCCGAATCCCGGCGGATTACGCTGCAATCGGCCGCCACGCTCGCCGAGCTGGAGCGCGGCGCCGCCGACGCGCAGGGCGAGGGCGAGATCCTGCTGGCCGCGCCGGTCGACGGGCGGGTCGCGGCGCTCCACGTCCTTCCCGGCCGGAGCGTCGCCGCCACCGAGGAGCTGGCGACGATGGTGCAAAGCGATGCGCTCGCGGTGACGCTGCTCGTGCCTTCGAGCGCGGTTGGAGCGCTTCGGCCGGGGCAGGCGGTGGTGCTGCGCTTCGATTCCTTTCCCTATCAGCGCTACGGGACCGGGCGCGGCACCGTTCGGGAGATCGCCGCGACGGTGTCGCCGCTGGCCGGGGATTCCGCGGCGCCGCCGGCCTATCGGGTCCGGGTCGCGCTGGCCGGCAACGGGGCGCCGTTCGAGCTGCGGCCCGACATGACCCTGTCGGCGAGCATCGTCCTCGAGCGGCGCTCGCTGCTCGACTGGCTGCTGGCGCCGCTTCGCGAACGCTGGCGCGCCCGCACGCAGGGAGGCGGCGCATGAACGCGCCCGCTTTCAGGCCCGGCAACCTGCCGATCCTCTACCAGTCGGAGACGACGGAGTGCGGGGTCGCCTGCCTGGCGATGATCGCCTCCTTCCACGGCCACCATCTCGATCTGAACGCCGCCCGCCACCGCTTCCAGATCAGCACCCAGGGAACCTCGCTCAGGCACCTCGTCGAATTTGCCCGGGCGATCGGACTGTCGGCGAGGGCGCTCCGGGTCGAGCCCGGCGATCTCGGCCGGATCAAATGCCCGGCCATCCTCCACATCGACATGATCCATTACGTCGTGCTCAAGGAGATGCGCGGCAAGGACGCGATCGTCCACGATCCGGCGATCGGGCCTCGGCGGCTCAGCGCCGAGCAGCTCGAGCGCCGCTTCACCGGGATCGTCCTCGAGCTGTCGCCGACGCCGCGGTTCGAGCGGCGCAAGGCCGAGCCGAAGCTCAGGCTGAGCACGCTGGCGGCGGGCGTGCCGGTCGAACGGGGCGTCTGGCTGAAGGCGCTGCTGCTCTCGCTGGGCCTGCAGCTGCTCGTCCTCGCCTCGCCCTTCTTCGTCCAGCTCGTCGTCGACCGCGGCATCGTGCAGGGGGATCAGAGCGCGCTGGTGCCGCTGGCGGCCGGCTTCGCGCTCCTCGTCGCGCTTCGGGCCGCCTGCGCGCTGGTCCGGTCGCGGGTGCTGCTGGCGCTGGGCGGCTTCTTCAACGCCCGGCTGACCGCCACCGTCGCCCACCACATGCTCCGGCTGCCCAGCCGATGGTTCGCCGCCCGGCGGATCTCGGCCCTGCTGTCGAGGCTCAACTCGACCCAGCCGATCCGCGACCTCGTCGCCGAAGGGCTGGTCGCGGTCGTCGTCGACGGGGCGATGGCCGTCCTCACCATCACCCTCGCCGCGATGTTCGCTCCCGAGCTGGCGCTCGTCGTCCTCGCCGGCTTCCTCGCCTCGGCATTGCTGAAATGGTGGCAGGTGCGCCAGTCGATGCCGCGCGAGCACGAATATATCGAGAGCTTCGCCAGGTCGCAGGGAGAGATGATCGAGACGCTTCGGGCGATCGCGACGGTCAAGCTGTTCCGCAAGGAGGCGGAGCGCGAGTCGCACTGGGCCGACCGCCACGTCCAGACGGTCAACGCGCGCTACGGCCTCGACCGGATCCGCACCTCCGCCGAGATCGGCCGCGAAGCCGTCCAGGCCTTCACCCTGATCCTCGTCGTCTATCTCGGCGCCGGGCAGGTGATCGCCGGAACGACCACTCTGGGCCTGCTCATGGCCTTCATCACCTACCAGCAGATGTTCGCGACCTCCGCCTCGGCGCTGCTCGATTTCGCCGGGCGGTTCCGGCTTCTCGACGTCCACCTCCAGCGCATCGCCGACGTGCTCGACGAGGAGCCGGAGGAGGAGGATCTCCCGGCCCAGGGGGGGCGGCTCCACGGCCTGAGCGGAGCCGTCGCCGCGCGCAACCTCGGCTTCCGCTACGGGGCGCTCGAGGAGACGGTCCTCGACGACGTCTCGTTCGAGGTCGAGCCGGGCGAGTTCGTCGCCATCACCGGGGCGAGCGGCGGCGGCAAGACGACCCTGCTCAAGCTGCTCGTCGGACTGCTCGATCCAAGCGACGGCCAAATCCTCTACAACGGCGTGCCGCTGCACAGGATCGGAGTGGCGGCGGTGCGCGACCAGGTCGCGGTCGTCATGCAGGACGACGTGCTGCTGTCCGGCTCGGTGGCGCAGAACATCACCTTCTTCGATCCGGCGCCGGACCTCGAATGGATGCGCGAATGCGCCCGGCGCGCGGCGATCGTCGAGGACATCGAGCGCCTGCCGATGGGCTACAACACCCTGATCGGCGAGATCGGGACCGGGCTTTCGGGCGGCCAGGTGCAGCGCGTGATGCTCGCCCGCGCCCTCTACCGCCGGCCGCGCATCCTGTTCATGGACGAGGGCACGAGCAGCCTCGACACCGAGACCGAGCGCGAGGTCAACCGCAACCTGAAGGCGATGGACATCACCCGCCTGATCATCGCCCACCGCAAGGACACGATCGACGCGGCCGACCGGATCCTGGAGCTGGGGCCGTGGGGCCTGCGGCCGGGCGGGCGGGGCGGAAGCGCGCCCGCCGCCGCCGGGAGCGAGGCGGCCTGGGGATCGAGCGAGGCCCTCGAGGCGGCGCTGGACTGCTTCGCCGCGCTGGCGACGACTGGGAGGCAGTCGCCGGCCTGATACTGGAGCCGAGGCCGCGGGGGTCGGCAATGCTTCTCCTCTCCCGTTCTTCACGGGAGAGGAGGGGCCCGCCGCGAAGCGGTGGGAGGTGAGGGTCTGTACGCCGGACTCAGCAAGACCCTCACCTCCTCCCATCCGCTCCGCGGATGGGCCCCTCCTCTCCCGCGAAATGCGGGAGAGGGGTTTGAGAGTCGGCGCCGCAAGCGCTTTTTGGATAGTGCTCGAGGCGTGATAATTACGCTGGCCGATGCCGCCGGTGAAGCGCCAGATCAGTCCCCACGCCGCCCGATTGCGCCGCCTCGCCACGGACGCCGAGCGCCTCCTCTGGTCGCGTCTGCGTGGCCGCCGGCTGGGGCACAAGTTCCGCTTCCAGCACAGCATCGGGCCCTTCGTCGGGGATTTCGTCTGCCTGGAGCGCAAGCTGATCGTCGAGGCGGACGGCGGGCAGCACGACCCGCAAGCCGATCGCACCCGCACGGCCTGCCTCCGTAAGCGCGGCTTTCGGGTCGTGCGCTTCTGGAATCACGACATCCTCCAGAACATCCACGGCGTCGTTGAGACCCTCCTCATCATCCTCGAAGGGGGCACGGACCCGCGGGACTGAAACCCCTCTCCCGCTTTTCGCGGGAGAGGAGGGGCCCAAGCCGAAGGCTTGGGAGGTGAGGGTCTCGCCGAGTCAGGAGTACAGACCCTCACCTCCCACCCGCTTCGCGGGCGGGCCCCTCCTCTCCCGCAAGGGCGGGAGAGGGGTTTTCGCGCGCCTATCGTATGTCCGGGACGGCGAGGCCCTGTTTCGCGGCGGAGGCCTTCCAGCGCATTCGGGCCGGGGTTCGGGACGAATGGCGGGCGAGGGTGCGGGTCAGGTGGCTCTGGTCGGAGAAGCCGGTCTCGGCGGCGATCCGGCAGATCGGGTGGCCGGTCCCCCAGAGCAGGCCGCGGGCGTAATCGAGGCGGAGGAGGAGGCCGTACTGGCCGATCGTCACTCCGAGCAGGGCCTTGAAGGCGCGGCACAGATGCTGCGGCGAGACCGAGAAGTCGGCGGCGAGGCTGTTGACGCTCTGGATGTTCTGCCAGTTGCCGTGGATATGCTCGATGACGTCCAGCAGCCATCCGGGCTTGCGCCGGGCGATGAAGGCGGCCGAATCCCCGATCAGGCCGGCCAGCGCGTCGTGGATCGATTCCTCCGGCTGGCCGTCGGCGATGCGCAGCATGGCGCTCCAGACGTGGCTGTAGAGGGTCGCCGGGAGGACGGTGCTGCGCGGCGGCCAGGCCGAGCCTGCGGCGATCGGGAAATCGGCGCCGTCGAACTCGACCGCGACGACGTGGCAGGGGCCGCCGAAGCGGACCGAATGCTCGTAGCCGGGAGGATGGAAGGTCAGTCGCCGCTTGACGACGCCGGGAGGATCGCCGTCCGGCCGCGGCCGAACCTCGTGGCACGGGCCGCCGACTCCATAGACCAGCGAGGCGCGGGCGTGGCGGTGGGCGGGAACGACCGCGCCGGTCTCGTAGAAGGCGTGCCGGAGCGTGGCGGCGCCGGTGCCGGCGAAGCGCACCAGCCGGCCGGGCGGCGAATCGGGCGAGGGCCGGCCGAGCGTGCCCCAGGCTTCGAGGTCATCCGACACGAGCGGATCCATCCCGAGCCGAGAAGCGTCGGGAAAAGCGCCGGGCCCTGAAATAATCGAACCGTCCACGATGAACACCCCACGTTCGGTGGCAAGCTGGACCGGCTCGATTACTTCACGCAGTCTTATTCGACGAAAGTGGCTGTGGAGTCGACGGGATCGATTATTGGCTCGGCGGAGCCTCGCAACCCCAGCGGGAGAGGGCCTCGACGCAGAAGGCGGTGGTCAGTGCTTCCGAGCCCCAATGGGGCGTATCCGGGTGGCGCGGGGCGAAGCCGCCGCCGGCGCGGCGCAGGCGTCCGCCATGGTAGAGGGCGGCCCGGGGCCAGCTGCCGTCGGGGCTCTGCAGGGCCAGCAGGGCTTCAACCTCGGCCTCGGCCGGCCGGATGCCGCCGTTGAGCGAGGCGCACAGGGCCAGCGCCCGCTCGAAGGCGTCGGCGGGCGCCGCGGCGGCGGCCCGGCGGGCGATCAGCGCGGCCGCCTCGGGCTCGCCGGCGAGGGCGCGGGAGAGGAAATAGCGGACGGCGAACGGGTTCTCATACCATTTGTCGCATTCCGCCTCGGCGCCGCGGCGGAGCAGGTCGAGAAGGAAGGCGACGACCTTTTCGCGCCCGTCGAACTCGCCGAGGTGGAGGAGGGCGTTGGCGTTGACCACGGCGTCGACGTCGCCCGGGCGGGCCGAGGTCCGGCGGAAGAAGAGGAAGAGAGTGGCGGCGTGGCGCAGCTGGGGCCAGGTCGCCCGGCGGTGGGGCGCGCAGCCAAGGCGCAGGCGGGGCAGGATCCAGGTAAGGAAGAGGCCGTCGCGGCGGCGGTTGCAGAGCATGATCTGGCGATTGCCGGCGAGCCTCGCCGGATCGGCGATCGCGGCCGAGGCGCAGCTCGTGTCGTCGAGGTCGGGGGGGAGCTGGGCGCAGTGCGGATGCTCGCGGGTCCAGTGCCGCCAGAGTCCGTTGCGGTCCATCTCGGCGGCGAGGAAGCCGAGCGCCCTTTGCCTGATCGCCCCGGCCCCGGGCCAGAAGGAGAGGCAGTAAGCGGCGAGCGCGGTCGGGAAGACCGAGGGATCGAGGGTGCCGCCCTCGGCCAGGGTCGGATCGTTCGAGGCGTGGACCGGGAGCTCGCCGCTTGGGAGCTGGACCGATTCGAGGAAGGCGACCGCCCGCTCGAGCGCGGCCCGCGCGGCCCCGGCCATTTCCCCTCCGTCCCTCATCTGCGGCCGCGTCTACAGGGGCGGGGGCGGGACGCATAGGGTGGAACGGGTCGGGCGGGCATCGACAGCCGGCGAAGACCGGCGCTATGCATTCCGGCGATGACGGACATTGTCTACGGTTCCAGCCCCGGGCTGTCGCGGCCCGGCGCGTTCCTGCGCGAGGCGATGCGCGACCTCGCCGCCGCTCCGCGCATCGGCCGCCGGCTGTTCGCCGCCCACCTGCGCGGCAGGGCGCGGCGGTCGCTGCTCGGCTATCTGTGGCTGGTCCTGCCGGCGGCGGCGGTGACGTTGCTGTGCCTCTACCTGAGGTCGCTGGGAGTGCTTGCGGCGGGGCCCACGGGAATGCCTTATCCTCTCTACGTGCTGTCGGGCGTGCTGCTCTGGCAGATCTTCGTCGAGGCGATGAACCAGCCGGTTCAGCAGCTTCTCGCCGCCCGGCACCTGATCAGCCGCAACCCGGTCCCGCACGAGGCGATCCTGGCCGGCGCTGCCTTCGACGTCCTGCTGTCGGCGGCGGTGCGGCTTGCGCTCCTGCTCGCCGCCTTCCTGTTCTACGCGCCGGCGGTGCCGGGGGTGGGGCTGCCGCTGGGAGTGGCGGCGCTGATCCTGTCCGGCTTCTCGATCGGATTGTGGGTGGCGCCCTGGGCGCTCCTCTACGACGATGCGAGGCATGCCCTGACGATGGCGACGACCTTCTGGTTCTTCCTCACTCCAATCGCCTATCCCGCCGTTTCGACCGGCATCGTCGCGCTCAACCCGGTGACTCCGCTGCTCGAGACTGCGCGCTCGTCGCTGGCCGGAGGGGCGGTGAGCGGCGGCCTCCTCCCGGTGACGGCGGCCGCGGCCGTCCTCCTCGTCGCCGGCTGGCTCCTCTACCGCCTGGCCCGGCCCCATGTCGTAGAACGGCTCGGGTGAACTTCCTGCGCAGACTGTTTGGGCTCTTCGCACAGGCGCCGCGGGAGGAGCGGGGTGCCGACTTCGACCTCGACTCGGCGGGCGCCACCCACGCGCCGTTTCCGGCGCTGGCGGAGCTGCGCGCGAAGGGCGACGTGCATTTCCTGCCCCGCCACGGCTGCTGGATCGTGCTCGGCTACGATTCGGTGAAGGAAGCGCTCGCCCGGCCGGACGTCTTCTCGAGCAGCCCGCAGGACGAGGTCGACTCGGTGCTGCTCGGAGCCGACCCGCCCCGGCACGACTCGGCCAGGAAGCTCGTCGCCGGGCACCTGCGCGACGCCGCGATCGCGTGGCTCGCCGCCGCCGCCCGGGACGATGCCGCCGAGCTGATCCGCCCGAGCTTCGACCTGTTCGGCGATTTCGCGGTGCCGCTGGCCCGCCGCGGCGCCGCCAGGCTGATCGGCCTCGATGAGGGCGAGCTGGCCGCCGTGCTGGCGGCGCCCGACCTCGCGCTGCCGGCGGCGGCGATCGCGCCCGGGTCGCGAGCCATCCTCGAGCGGTCGCGGCTGTTCGGGGCGCTGCTTGGCGACGGGGCGGACGAAGCGGATGCCCTGAGCCTGGTCCGCCTGCTGTGCAGGGCCACGACGGAAACCACCGAGCGGCTGATCGTCAGGGCGGGAGCGTGCCTGCTGGGAGACGAGGAGCTGGGGGCGAAGGTCGATCCGAATCAGGTCGCCGTCGCGGCACTCGTCGAAGAGGTCGCGCGTCTGCTCCCGCCCGAACCCAACATTGCCCGCCGGACGACCCGGGCGGCATCGCTTGAAGGAGCCGCGATTCCCGAGGACGCCATGGTGCTCCTGTCCCTGCTCGGCGCCAACCGCGATCCGCGCCGCTTCGAGGATCCTGATACGCTGCGCCTCGATCGCGGCCGCAATCCCCATCTCTCTTTCTCGGGCGGGCCGCATCATTGCATCGGCGCCGGACTGGGGCGGCAGCTGGCGGTGGCCGCCGTCGCCTGCCTCGCGGAGCACAAGCTTCGGATCCTCGACCCCGAAGCGCCGCGGGATCTGGCCGTCGTTCAACGGATCGCGACGCCGCGCCGGCTGATGGTCGCGACATGAACGGCGCGCCGGTGCTGAGCGTCTCGCACCTCTCCAAGACCTATTGCAAGGACCTGCGCCGCTCGCTGCGCTACGGCCTGGCCGACATGCTTCGTGAAGTGGCCGGGCCGCTCGGCAAGCGGCCGGGGCTGAGGCCGGGCGAGTTCCTGGCCCTGGACGACGTCTCGGTCAGCGTGGCGCCCGGCGAGGCGCTGGCCGTGCTCGGCCATAACGGGGCCGGCAAAAGCACCTTGCTCAAGATCCTCAACGGCCTGCTCAAGCCCAATCGCGGCGAGGTCAGGATAAGCGGCCGCGTCGGCGCCCTGATCGAGCTCGGCACCGGCCTCAACCCGCTCCTGTCGGGGCGCGAGAACATCCTCGTCTCGGCCGCGATCCACGGCTTTCCCCGGGCCCGGGAGCGCGAGCTGGTCGACGAAGTGGTGGATTTCTCGGGCCTCGAAGGAGTCATCGATTCTCCTTTCCAGACCTACAGCTCGGGCATGAAGGCGCGCCTCGCTTTCTCGCTGGTCGCGCTGATGCGCCCCGACCTGCTGCTGATCGACGAGGTGCTGGCGGTGGGAGACCATGAGTTTCAGCGCAAGTGCGTCGGATTCATGCTCGGCTATCTGAGGGACGGGGGCTCGCTCCTGTTCGTGTCCCACAACGGACATCAGGTGCAGGCGGTCTGCCAGAAGGCCGTCCTGCTGGAGCGAGGGCGGCTGATCTTCGCCGGCCGCGCCGCCGACGCGCTCCACCACATGTACGAGCGGCAGCCGGTGGCGGCGGTGGAAACCGGCCGCGCGGTGCAGGCGGGCCCGGTGGTTATCGAGAGCCTGTCGGCCGTCGCCCCGGACGACGGGCCGGCCCGCACCGGCGAGAGGCTCGACCTGGTGCTTCGCTACCGGGCGACGGAGCCGCTCGATGCGATCTGGGCGGTGACGATCTGGAGCCAGGACGGCTGGGTCTGCATCACCAGCGCCATCGACGACCGCCCCCGCCGGCTCGACCCCGGGACCGGGACGTTGACCTGCACGATTCCGCGCCTGCCCCTCGTCGGCGGGCGCTACGTCCTGACCGCCTCGATCGTCGATCCGGCGACCCTGCACCCGATCGTCTCCTTCGGGAACGATCAGGAACGCGCGATCCTCGACGTCACGTCGCCGCCGGGCCTGATCACGAACCTCCAGCGACAGCGCGGCCAGATCGTCGCACTGGACGTCATCTGGCCGTGACCGTGCCGGGCCACCTCCTCCATGTCGGCTATCCGAAGACCGGATCGAAATTCCTCCAGCGATGGTTCGGGGCGCATCCGGACCTGGGCTTTTCGGACTGGGGGATCGCCGGCTTCCGCGATGCCCATGCCCTGATGGCGGCGGCCGCGCGGCCGCTGCCGCCGTGGTACGTCACCAGCCACGAGGCGCTGCTGACACCGCTGCCCGACTATGAGGATTTCGGCGCCGGCGGCGGCGCGGCCGTTCTTCCGACGCGCGACGCCCAGAGGGCGGCCTGCATCAGGCTCACAGCGCTGTTTCCGGCCTCGCATGTCCTGATCGTCACCCGCGGCTACGAGACGCTGATCCGTTCCTTCTACGCCGAGATGGTCGTCGGCGGCGCGAGCTACGGATTTGGCGATTTTTGCCAATCCCTGCTCGCCCAGGTGGAAGGCGGAACCGATGTCTTCGATTTCGATGCCGCGATCGATGCTTATGGCGCGCGCTTCGGCGAGGAGCGGCTGCTCGTCCTGCCCTTCGAGCTTCTGCGCGACCGCCCGGACGAGTTCCTCGGCGCGATCGAGGCGCGGCTGGGGATCGGGCGGTTGCGCATTTCGGGGGAGCGGGTGCGCCCGACTCCGTCCGACGCGCGGCTGGCGGCCTACCGGCGAATGACCGGCTGGATGCGCGCCGTTCCCGCGCCCGCGAGCCTGCGACGCCGTTACGTCGCGGCGTTGCGGACCGGCCGCCTTCGGGGGGTGGCCGCAGCGATCGAGGGGAGAAAGGGTGTGCCCGGCGGCGAGGCCCTGGCCGTGCCGCCGCGGCTCCTCGACGCCCTCGCCGGCCGGTCCGGACGGCTGCGCGACAACCCGTTCGTCCAGGATTACGCGCGGGAATATTTCCTCTGAAGGGTCGCCGTCAGCGCGCCCGGGCGCTCGCCAGGAAGCCGGAGCGGCGCAGCTTCCAGACGTCGCGGACCGCTGTCGACAGCGCGACCGGGAAGAGGATCAGGTGGGCGATGAGGATCACGCCGTCGGCGGGCCTGCGCAGCGCCGCCTCGACGAGCAGCGAGAGCGGCAGGAACAAGGTGTAATATTCCTGCAGAAGCACGAGGTAGCGCGGCTGGGGCTCGACCACGATCGGCCGCAGCCGGAAGATCCTGAGGCGTTGCCGGGCCAGCAAGGCATAGAGGAGCAGCCCGATCAGCGGCCCCGCCGAGCCCAGCTTCCAGAGCAGGAGCGTGAGGGCGGCAAGCTCGGCCGGCCAGACGACGTAATTGCCGAGCGCCACGGCGCGGGCGCGCGGAACGCGCTGGACGAAGGTGCGCACGCCGGCGGCCTCGTCGGCGCCGGAATCGAGGAGCTGGTGCCACAGGATGCCGCGCAGGCCGTGCGCGAAGGCCCACACTCCGGCCGCCAGCAGCCAGAGCGGATCGACCGGGACTCCGACGCCCCGGAAGGCGAGGAGGACGGCCACCAGGGTGGGGAACAGCTGCGCCCCGGCGGCGTCGGCCGCCAGCCCCGCCGCTCCCCTCACCTTCAGCCGGAAGGGCGGCAGCGAATAGAGCGTGAAGGAGATCCAGGCGGCGAGGTAGCAGCCCAGCAGAAGCGGATCGCCCCGCCAGTACCAGGCGATGGCGAGGCCGGCCGCGACCGCCGGGGCGATCGCCACCCAGGCGAGCCAGGCCGGAGCGCCCGCGATCCGATTGGCCTTGCCGGCCCTGGCGTCCTCGTCCCGGTCGGTGAGGTCGTTGAGGACGCTGACATAGACGGCGCCCGGGACGAGCGCGGCGAGAAGAAGCAGCAGGCCGGGTGCGAGCGAGAGGATCGAAGCGCCTGCCAGCAGCGACGTGGCGTAGAAGATCGCCAGGATCGGGACGATCTTGAATTCCCACCATTCGCCCGCGCGCATCGCCAGGGCCAGGCGGATCCCGATCCTCTTCACGAGCCGCCCGCCCGGCGCGGGCCGGTGCGCGTTTCGAGGGGTTCGAGGCGGTCCAGCCGCCGCTGGTCGAAGCGGGCCAAAGCGCTCAGCCAGCGATCGGTCACCGGCGAGGCCCGAAGCGGGTCGTGCCCTTCGAAGCCGGGCCGGGGGCGGGCGGCGGAGAGGCTGAGCTCCGCGCGTCGGGCGATCCGATAGGCGAGGTGGAGACCGGTCCTTGCCGGGTCGAGCCGAAGCGCCCGGCCGAGCAGCCGCAGGGCGGGCAAAATCCCGCCGCGCAGCACGCGCGTCTCCGCGAGGGTCAGGGCTCGCGCACCGTGGCTCCAGCGGAGCGCCCGGCGCGAGATTGCGCTGTCCGCGTCAAGCAGCCGCAAGGCCTCCCTCCACGAGCGGTGCATCCGGTCCGGATCGTTCGACATCGAACTCGAGGTGAGGCGATAGCCGACGAGATATTCGGGGACGACCGCGACCGGGAAGCGCCGCGCCAGCTGCAACTGGACGAGCAGATCCTCGCAGCCTTCCGCGCCTAATCCGCGGAGCCGCTCGTCATAGCCGCCGACGGCGAGGATCGCCCGGCGGGAGATCAGGGGCGCGCTGCCGTTGCCGACGAAGTTCGAGCAGGCGAGGCGCTGAAGGGCCGGCCCCTCGACGCAGAGCCCCGGCCCGTCGCGCCAGACCCGTCCCTGCGCGTCGAGGTCGCGGAACCAGCAATAGACGAAGCCGGGCGGCTCCGGAGCGGCGAGCGCCGCCTCGACCTGACGCGAAACCTTCGACGGGTGCCAGACGTCGTCGGCGTCCACGGGCGCTATATAATCGCCTTTTGCCTCGGCGATGCCGCGGTTCCGGGCCGAGGCGACTCCGCCATTCTCCTGGCGCAGCAGCCGCGCCCGCGGCTCGGCCGAGCAGAAGCGCTCGGCGATGGCGGCGGTCGAATCCGTCGAGCCGTCGTCGACGATCAATATTTCCAGCCGGGCGTGATCCTGCGCGGCAACCGAACGAAGCGTCTGCTCCAGCGTCGCCTCGGCGTTGAAGGCCGGCACGACGACCGAGACCAAGGGCGCGGAGCCGCAGGTCTCGAGCGGATCGGTGGCCGGCGCCGGCGTCGGGGACGAAGCTATGTCCATCGGCGATCTTGGGAGCGCGGCTTAACCGGCGTCAAGGCCCGAACACGGCTGGACCCGAGCCGCGCCGGCGCTATGGTCGCTGCGTTCATCCGTCATCGGGGAGGAAAATGGTGGCCAGACGGCCCGGACGGCCGCGCCGAATCGCGTTCGTCAGCAGCAATTCGGGCGGTTGGGGCGGCAGCGAGGAGCTGTGGAGCGCCGCGGCGGCCGAACTCGCCGCCGACGGGCACGAGGTGGCGGCGATGAAACCCGGAATGGGCGAAGGCGACCCGCGGGTGGCGCGCCTGAAGGCGCTCGGCGCACGCGTCATCGACCTGCGGCGGCTGCCATTCGTTCCGGACCGCCTCGTCGCCCTGATCGCGCGAGTCTCCTGGCTGCTCGAACTCGCCATCCGCGCCGGCCGGCTCCGTTTCGGGCTCCGCCGGTTCCGGCCGGACCTGATCGTCCTGTCCCAGGGCAGCAATACCGAGGGCCTGTTCTACGCCAAGCGCATCCGGCGGATGGGCACGCCGGCCATCGTCATCATCCACAAGGTCGCCGAGATGTACTGGCCAGCCGACCATGAGCTCGAGGAGCTGAGGAGCGTCTGCGTGGCCGCGCGCCGCTGCCTGTTCGTCTCCGAGCACAATCTGAGGCTCCACGAAGAGCAGATCGGCATGAAGCTCGCCAATGCCGAGGTCGTCCGCAACCCGTTCCTCGTCCCTTGGGGGAAGCCGGCGCCGTGGCCGGACGAGGAGCAGGGCCTGCGGCTCGCCTGCGTCGGCCGCCTCTATCCGCGCGAGAAAGGGCAGGACATCCTCCTCAAGGTCCTCGCCCGCGAACGCTGGCGCGAGCGGCCGGTCAGCCTGACCTTCTTCGGGGCCGGCGTGCATCGGGAGGGACTCAATGCGACCGCTTCCTATCTGGGCCTCGCCAACGTCGAATTCGCGGGCTTCGCGGCCGATGTCGAGGCGATCTGGAGGGACCATCACGCTTTGCTCCTGCCCTCGCATTGCGAGGGCCTGCCGCTGGCGCTGGTCGAGGCGATGCTGAGCGGCCGGGTCGCCATCGCCACCGACGTCGCAGGCCATTCGGAGCTGGTCGAGGACGGAGTCACCGGCTTTCTCGCCGCGGCGCCGACCGTCGACCATGTCGACGAGGCGCTGGAGCGCGCCTGGCAGCGCCGGTCGCAGTGGCGGCAGATCGGCGAGGCGGCCGCCGCCCGGGCGCGCGAGCTGGTGCCGCCGAGGCCGGAAAGGGTGCTCGCCGACAAGGTCGCCGCCTGGGCCGGCGAGGGACGGATATTGCCGGAGCCCGCGGCGCCCGCCGCCCGCCTCACGCCCGATCCGGCTTAGCCCCGAGGCCGCCATTCGACGATCGGCGCGCCGGCCAGCCGGCGGCGGGCCCGAGCGTTTCGCAGGGCGAGCAGGCCGCGCAGGGCGGCGCGCAGGCTGAGCGGGCTCGCCTCCGCCCAGGCCGCCCAGACCAAAGTCTTCAGCGAGGCGGAATCGAAAGCGAGCGAGTCGCTGGCGAGAAGCCGGCGGAGCATCCCCGGCCTACGTCCCGACCAGACCGAACCGGATCCGCATTCGATGAACAGTCGGGGATCGAGCCGGCCGGCCTCGGGCGGACGCTCGAGCAGGTCGTCATAGCTTTCGCCTTGTTCGTACCGGCCGATCGCCCGGTAGAGCAGCGCCATGCTCCGCTCCAGCCGGGCCTCGCCGTCCATCGAGCGGGTGCTTCGGCCGGTGTGCCGATAGTGGAGGAGCGGCTCGGCAAGGACCAGGATCCGGCCCTCGGCGGCCATGCGCAGGAACAGGTCGACATCCTCCCACTTCTCGGCGGCTTCGCGGTAGCCGCCGGCGCGCTCGAACGCGTCCCTCCGGAACATCGTGGTCGAATGGCTGAACGGGGCGAAGGCGGAACGGCGGACGAGGCGGCCGTAATCGGGCGGCCGCACCCGGCGACCGCGATCGTCGATCGTGTCCCCGAGCGCTCCGACCATGACGACGTCGGGATGGTCCGCAAGCACGGCGGCCTGGCGCTCGAGCCGCGCCGGCGCGGCGATGTCGTCCGCATCCATCCGGGCGATCAGGGCCGCCGAGGCGGCCCGGGTGACGCGGTTGGAGCTCGGCGCCGCGCCGCTGCGACTCGCATTCTCGATCAGCCGGATCCGTCCGTCGCTCCGGGCCCAGCGGCGAAGCCGCTCGAGCGAGCCGTCGGTCGAGCCGTCGTCGAGGATGACGAACTCGAAATCGGCGAGGGTCTGGTCGAGGATCGAGCGGACCGCCGGGCCGAGATACAAGCCCGCATTGTGGACGGGCATGACGACGCTGATCGCGGGAGCACCGCTCAACGGCTATCGGCCTTTCCACGCGGCTGCCACTCGACGAAGGCCGGGCGGCCGATGCGGGCTTGCGCGACCCGATTGCGGGCGTTGGTCACCGCCTGAAGCACCAGCCGCAGCGTCTTCGGGCTGACCGACGCCCAGAGCACGAAGGCGAAGCTCTGCAAGGAGGTGAGGTCGGGCCGGAACCTCGCCCGGCGCAGCATCTGGCCGAAGACGATCGCCCTGTGCCCGTTCCACACCCGCATCCAGCTCCGGGCGACGAAGATGCGCGGGTGCAGGCGCGCGCCGTTGAGCGGCTCCGCCTCGCCGTTCAGCATGGACTCGTAATCGCCATGTTGCCGGTAGAGGGCGACCGAACGGTACATGCGCTCGAGCGACCGCTCGAGGCCTTCCGCCCGGGCGCGCTCGCGAAGGCTGACCTTTGAATAACGGTAACGGCTCAGCACCTTCGGGATGACCAGGATTCGGCCGCGGCGGGCGAGCCGCCAGTAGAGGTCGAGATCCTCCCAGCAATCGGCCGCCTGGCGGTAGCCGCCCACCGCCTCGAAGGCGTCGCGCCGAAACATGACCGAGGAATGCGCCATCGGCGCGAACGAGTCGGGGGAAACGAGCCGCCACAGATTCGGCGGATGGACGGTGCGGCCATCGGCGTCGATGCCGATGTTGAGGGCTCCGACGAGGACCGCGTCCGGAGTTCCCTCGAACAACTCGACCTGGCGCCGGAAGCGGTCGGGATTGGCGATGTCGTCGGCATGGGCGATGGCGACCAGCGGCGCCCGGGCGTGGGAGATCACCCAGTTGGCGGCGGCCGCCGGCCCCGACTTGCCGTCGCGGCGGAGCAGCCGGATCCGTTCGTCCCCGGCCGCGAGCCGGGCCAGCACCTCGCCGGTCTCGTCGTCCGATCCGTCGTCGCCGATGATCAGCTCGAAGTCGGTGAAGCTCTGGGCGAGGAGGCTTCGGACGCTCTCCTCGACATGCGGCATGCCGTTGTGGACCGGGAGCGCGACCGACACGCTCGGGATATCGTTCACGCGCGACCCTCGTACTGGAGCCGTGCCAGGAAGCTGCCGGGCCTCGCCGGCCGGTCCTTCACCTGCTTGATCCGCTCGTTCCACAGGTGGAGGGCGACGGTGCGCGCGGTGATCATCTCGTCGAGCGATTTCTCCGGATCGGTTATCCAGAGGGCGTCCTGCCAGCGGGCGGGATAGAATATCTCCGGCGGCAGGGCGAAGCGGCCGATGTCGTGCCGCCGGGCGAGGTGACTGAGAGCGCTCGGGCCGGCGCTGCCCCAGGGCATGGCGGAGAGCCCGCTGCGTCCCCGTCGCCACAGGCGCAGATGGGCGGCCAGCCTCGGCCGGAAGCCGAGCCAGGGCGGGACGCTGCGTTCCTCGAACAGGTCGAGGAGGGGCGGCAGCACTGGGGAATCGGGCGGGAGGCGCAGGATGCCGTTGTTGATCCGGCCCGGCTCCTCCTCGCCGAACAGGCAGGGCGAGGCGCCGTCGAGCGGAGCGAGCAGATAGACGTCGCAATCGACCCAGGTTCCGGCTTCGCGGCGCTGCAGCTCATAACGGAACCAGTTGGCGAACAGGGCGAAGCTGCCGGTGGCGTGGCGGATGATGCTGCGTTCGGGAAGGATCGTCGAGGCGTCGCGAAGCTCGACGCCGTCCGGCACGCCCTCGGGCTCGCCATAGCAATAGAGCGCCAGCGCGTGGCCCTGGTCCAGCACCGACTTGAGGCAGGCTCTCTCCACCGGGCTGAGACGCGGCCCGATCCACAAGGTAACGCAACGGGGAGGCAGGAGAATCTCCGCAATTCACAAGGACGCCGGTACGGAGCGGCTTAACCTGGATCGGTCTGCGATCGCAACCGAATCAACGTCCGAAAACGGACGAAGCCGCAGGAAAGCTCAGTTGCTCCGGCCCTCGTCCGCAGCGGGAAGGCCCGGGCCGGTCTGCGCCGACAGCGAGCGGAGGAAGGCTGCGAGCTGCCGGGCCTGCTCCTCGCTGATCCGGTTGCGGAAGGCCGGCATGCGGTTCGGCCCGCCGTCGAGGATGGTGGTCGCGATCTGCGCCATCGAGCCGCCGTAGCGCCATTCCTCGTCGATCAGCGACGGACCCATGGCGCCGGGGGTGTGGCAGCCGGAGCAGCTCGTCCGGCCGAAGAGGCGCTGGCCCTCCGCGATGTGGGCGGCGTCGCCGTCGAACGCGGCGCCAGGGCTCGCCCCCTTCAAGGGCATCCACCTTCCGGTCGCCGATCTCGCGCTGGCACCCGGCGAGCAGCAGGCAGGCCAGAAGGGCCGCGGCCCGCAGATTCGAAAACATGGAGCCTCCTCCCTCGTCCCGTCCTATTGACCCGTCTCGAATGTCCGGGAACAGACGTCGCCCGAAGTAGCGGCCGCGGGGAAGGCGGGAAAGGGATGAAAATCGGGTTCTTCGGCAGGCTCAGGGACTCGCTCGGCGACGAGCGGGACGTGACCGTCGACGCCGGAGAGACGGTGGCGCGGCTGCGGCTGAGGCTTGCCGGCCTCTTTCCCGAGGCGGCCGGGGACCTGCTCAGCCCACGGGTGCGGGCCTGCGTCGCCGATTCGATCGTCGGCGAGGACTTTCCCGTCGGCGGGAGCGACCGGGTCGAGTTCCTTCCGCCGCTGTCGGGCGGCTGAGATGGCGGTCCGGCTTGCCGACGAGCCCATTACCGCGGAGCTCGAGCTGGCGGAGCTCGTCGCGGCTTCGGCCGGCGCGGGGGCGGTGGCGAGCTTCCTCGGCATCGCCCGCGGCCGAACCGCCGGCGGCGACGAGGTGGAGCGGCTGGTCCTCGACCATCACCCCCGCCTCACCCTTCGCTCGATGGAGGAGATCGCCGCCGCGGCGCGGCAGTGCTTCGCCGTTTCGTCGGTTCGGATCGTCCACCGCCGCGGTGACGTCGCCCCGGGCGAGACGATCGTCTTCGTCGCGGCGGCGGCGGCGCACCGCCGGGCCGCGTTCGAGGCAGTCGATTATATGATGGACCGGCTGAAGACCGACGCGGTTTTCTGGAAGCGCGAGGACGGGCCGGACGGGTCGCACTGGATCGAGCCGCGGGAGGACGATTATAGCGCCCGCGAGAGGTGGAACGAAGAACCGTGCCCGGAATAGACGAGAGCCGGACCTTCCACCCGCTGCGGATCGCGGTGCTGACCGTCTCGGACACCCGAACGGACGAGACCGACACGTCCGGCGGCCTGCTTCGCCAGCGGCTCGAAGCGGCCGGCCACCAGCTCGCCGCGAAGGCGATCGTCGCCGACGATATCGAGGCCATCCGCGCCAAGGTGCGGACGTGGGTCGCCGATCCCGCCGTCGACGTCATCCTCACCACCGGCGGCACCGGCTTCGCGCCGCGCGACGTGACGCCCGAGGCGGTGCGGCCGCTGTTCCGGCGCGAGATGGACGGCTTCGCGGCCGCCTTCCACCAGGCCAGCCTCGGCACGGTCGGAGTCGCCACGCTCCAGTCGCGGGCCTGCGCGGGGCAGATCGAGGATGCGTTCGTCTTCTGCCTGCCCGGCTCGACCGGCGCCTGCCGCGACGGCTGGGACCTCGTCCTCGGGCTCGCGCTCGACAGCCGCTACCGGCCCTGCTCGTTCGCCGAGCAGGTGCCCCGGCTCAGGCATCATCTCGAGTGAGCCGGCTCTCCCATATCGGCGAGGACGGCCGCGCCCGGATGGTCGACGTCTCCGACAAGACGCCGACCGCTCGCACCGCCACGGCGGAGGGCAGGCTGGTCTGCCTGCCCGAGACGCTGGCGGCGGTCCTCGCCGGACAGGCGCCGAAGGGATCGGTGATCGCCACCGCGGAGCTGGCCGGAACGATGGCCGCCAAGCGCACCGCCGACCTCATCCCTCTGTGCCATCCCCTGCCGCTGACCAAGGCGGCGGTGACGGTCGAGCCGGACGAGGCCCTGCCGGGCTTCCGTGTCTCCGCGGAGGTTCGGACGGTCGGCGCGACCGGAGTGGAGATGGAGGCCCTGACGGCCGTCTCGATCGCCTGCCTCACTTTGTTCGACATGCTCAAGGCGATCGACCGGACGATGGAGATCGGCTCGATCCGGGTGACGTCGAAGCAGGGCGGCCGGTCCGGCAGCTGGTCGGGCGAATGATTTCCTTCGACGAAGCGGTTCGGCGGGTGGCCGAAGCCGCTCGTCCGCTCGGCGGCGAGCCGGTGCCGATCGCCCGCTCCGCCGGAAGGGCGCTGGCGGCGCCGGTGGCTGCGATGATCGATTCGCCGCCGGCCGACAGCTCGGCGATGGACGGCTATGCGGTGCGCGAGGCCGATCTGCCGGGCCGCCTCCGGCTGATCGGCGAGTCGTTCGCCGGCGCCGGCTTCGACGGCGCCGTGGAGCCGGGGACCTGCGTCCGGATCTTCACCGGCGCGCCGGTTCCGGCGGGGGCGGATCGGGTCGTCGTCCAGGAGGTGGCGGTCAGGGAAGGCGGGACGGTCACCTTCGCCGACCCTCCGGGGCCGGCCCGCCACATCCGGCCGCGAGGCTCGGACTTCCGCGCCGGCGAAGTGCTGATCGAGGCCGGGCGAAGGCTCGATCCCCGGGCGCTCGTCGCGGCTGCCGGCGCCGACGTCGGCGAGGTGGAGACCTGGCGCCGGCCGGCCGTGCTGGTGCTCGCCACCGGCGACGAGCTCGCGCCGCCGGGAGAGGCGCGGGCCCGGGCCGGCGCGATCCCGGAGAGCGTCTCGATCGGGGTCGCAGCGCTTACCGGGCACTGGGGCGGGCGAAGCCTCGGGTCGCGCCTCCTCGCCGACGACCTGCACGCGCTGGAACGGGCCGCCGGGGAGGCGCTCGAGCAGGCGGACCTCGTCGTCGTCACCGGCGGCGCCTCGGTCGGCGAGAAGGATTTCGCCAAGGCGATGTTCGAGCCGCACGGCCTCGACCTCATCTTCTCGAGGGTCGCGATGAGGCCGGGCAAGCCGGTCTGGCTCGGGCGGGCCGGCGGCAGGCTCGTCCTCGGCCTCCCCGGCAACCCGACCTCGGCAATGGTCACCGCCCGGCTGCTGCTCGCCCCGCTCGTCGCCGGCCTCGCCGGCCTTGCCGGAGCGCTCGAGTGGCGCTCGCTTCCGCTCGCCGGCCCGCTCCCGGCCTGCGACGACCGGGAGACCTTCCACCGCGCCCGCCTCACCGCGGCCGGCGCGGTCCCGGTCGCCAACCAGGACAGCAGCGCGCAACGGGCGCTGGCGCAGGCGGACCTCCTCCTGCGCAGCCGCCCGCGCGATCCGGCGCGCGAGGCGGGGGAGAGGGTCGAGGCGCTGGATTTCTGACAGAGCGGATCGTCACCCCGGACTTGATCCGGGGTCCACCTTCTTAAGGCACTGCCGCGTGAGAGAAGGTGGATGCCGGATCAAGTCCGGCATGACGCGCCGAGTCACGTGAAGATGAGCTTCGTGCCGGCGATCGCCAGGACGAGCCCCAGGCCGCGGAGCAGGATCGGCCTGGGCAGTCGGCCCGCTCCGAGCCAGGTGCCGAGCAGGGCGCCCGCCGCCACCGCGGCGGCGAGGACCGGCAGCTCGCCGGGCAGCGACCGCACCGACGCCCAGTTGCCGGCGAGGCCGGCGAGCGAGTTGACGAAGATGAAGCCGGCGGCGATTCCCGACGTCCGCCGCGCCTCCTCCCAGCCGAACAGGATGATCAGCGGGCTGAGGAAGATGCCGCCGCCGGTGCCGGTCAGCCCCGCCAGCAATCCCAGGCCGGCGCCCGCCGGCAGGGTGACGGCGAGGGAAGGGGGGCTGGGCTCGCGTTCGGCCAGCCGCGCCGGCTGCCAGAACATCCTCGCCGCCGCGGCCCAGAGCAGGGCGCCGACCAGCGGCCGGTAGAGGTCCGGCGGAACGGGGATTCCTCCGCCGATGAAGGCGGCGGGGGCGGCGGTGACGAGGAAGGCGGCGAGCAGTCGAAGGTTGATCTGCCCCGCCCGCCAGTAGCGCCAGCCGGCGAAGCCGGCGACGACCAGGTTGAGCGCGAGGGCGGTCGGCCGCATCGTCTCCGGCGCCACCGCGAACAGCGCCATGATCGCGAGATAGGCGGAGGCGCCGCCATGGCCGACGGTCGAATAGAGCGAAGCCGCCAGCGCCATCAGAAGCGCGATCCACAGGAGGGAGGCGGGGTCCATATTCATCCTCCCCATCGCCAGTGGCGATGGGGAGGGGGACCATGCGCAGCATGGTGGAGGGGTAAAGGGGGCTGCGCTCCGCGGGTTGCCGCGACAAATTTCTCGCCGGCGCCGATTACCCCTCCACCACCCTTCGGGTGGTCCCCCTCCCCACGCGCTCCGCGCGCAGGGAGGATGAGGAAGCGCCGGCTCTGGACCGCCAAGGTCAGCCGCCCGTGACGCTCATGTGCCTGGCGACCGCGGGCGCGGGCGAGTCGATCCGGAAGTCGTGCCGGCGCGGCTTGCCGATCAGGAGCCGGTCGAGCGCCTCGTCGACCGCCGCCCGCCCGCCGGCGCGCAGGAGATCGCGCAGCTCGACTTTCTGGTCGTGGCCGAGGCAGCCGTAGACGGTGCCCGTCGCCGCGACCCGGATTCGGTTGCAGCCGTCGCAGAAATTGCCGGTCAGCGGAGCGATCAGACCGAGCCGGACCGAGGTGTCGCCGACGTCGAAATAGCGCGCCGGGCCGCCGGTCCGGACCAGGGTCGGGATCAGCGCGAAGCGCTCCTCGAGCCGGTGGCGGACGGAATCGAGGGGCAGATAGTGGCGGGTCCGGTCCTCCTCGACGTCGCCGAGCGGCATCGTCTCGATCAAAGCGAGGTCGAAGCCGCGGCCGGCGCACCAGGCCAGCATGTCGCCGATCTCGTCCTCGTTGACGCCCCTGAGGGCGACCATGTTGATCCTGATCGCCAGCCCCGCGGCGGCGGCGGCGTCGATCCCCGCCAGAACGCGGCCGAGATCGCCGCCGCGGGTTATGTGCCGGAAGCGGTCCTCGCGCCGGCTGTCGAGGCTGACGTTGATCCGCCGGATCCCGGCCGAGTGGAGCCGGATCGCGTGGCGCTCCAGCTGGGTGCCATTGGTGGTCAGGGTGAGCTCATCGAGACCGTGCCCGACTCGGGCGCCGAGCTGTTCGACCAGGTCGAGTATGCCGCGTCGGACGAGCGGCTCGCCCCCGGTCAGCCTGATCCGGGTCACGCCGCGCTCGATGAGGATGTCGGCGAGGAGGGCGATCTCCTCGAACGACAATATGTCGCTTTTGGGCAGGAAGCGCATGGTCTCGGCCATGCAATAGCGGCAGCGCAGGTCGCAGCGGTCGGTCACCGACAGCCGGACGTAGGAGATGCGCCGGCCGAACGAATCGACGAGGGGCGTTGATTTTGCGGCGGCGAGCGGTTGCACCCTCCCTTGCTAGGGTCCCTGTGCCGCCGGTCAAGGCGAGCCTGCGAGGAGTCCTTCCGTTGCGACCACGCGGATCTCGTGGCCGGGAGGCAGCTCTATCTCGTCGCAATTGTCGCCCGGCCCGGACCGGTCGACGACGATGAACTCGCTCTCGTCGAGGACCAGCAGGAAGTGATGCCATACACCCTTCCGGTAGTGGACGCCCTGGTGCGGGCCGGCGCGGAACAGGCGGATGCGGCCGGGGTCGAACGGGCCGACGGGCGCCACGGCGACGAGGTAGGCACGGCCGCTCAGCGGCATGAAGCTCTGGCTGCCCAGCGGATGGCGCTCGAACGCGCGCAGCACCAGCTCGGCCAGCGGGCGGGCATGGAACAGGCTGATCGCGCCGGTGCCGCCGCCGTCGGCGACGTCGATCTCGGCGAGGCGGTCGTAGCGCATGGCGTGGCCGTCGTTGATCTCCAGCTTCACGGCGGCGTCGGAAGCCTCGATCACGCTGCCGAACGGGGCGAAGGCTTCGGCGGTCAGCGGCTCGGGAGTGAGTAAGCGCATGCGTCGAGCTTGGCACGGAGCGCCGTTTCATCCTAGCATGATCGCTTGGCGGTGAATTTGAATCAGGACAGCTATCCCCGCGACCTGGCCGGCTACGGCCGGACGCCGCCGCACGCGCAATGGCCGGGCGGAGCGCGGATCGCCGTCCAGCTGGTGCTCAACTACGAGGAAGGGGCCGAGGCCAACGTCCTCGACGGCGATGCCGCGTCCGAAGCCTTTCTCTCCGACCTCGCCAACGCGGCGCCGGTGCAGGGCGCCCGGCACATGAGCATGGAGCAGATCTACGAATATGGCTCGCGCGCCGGCGTATGGCGGCTGCTCCGGCTGTTCGAGCGCTACGACGTCCCGGTCACCGTGTTCGGGGTCGCGCTGGCGATGCAGCGTAACCCGGCGGTCGTCGAGGCCTTCCTCGAGGCCGAGCACGAGATCGCCTCGCACGGCTGGCGGTGGATCAACTACCAGTGGGTGCCGGAGGCGGAAGAGCGCTCCGACATGGAGCGCGCGATCGAGGCGCACCGCCGGCTGACCGGCGAGCGGCCGCTCGGCTGGTATACCGGCCGGACCAGCCCCAACACGCGGCGCATCGTGGCGGAGGAGGGCGGCTTCCTCTACGACGCGGACGATTATTCGGATGATCTGCCCTTCTGGACGACGGCGGCCGGGAAGAGCCACCTGATCGTGCCTTATTCGCTGGAGACCAACGACATGCGCTTCGCCTCGGCGAACATGCATACCGGCGACGAGTTCTTCGCCTATCTGCGCGACTCGTTCGACATCCTCTACGCGGAGGGCGAGGAAAGGCCGAAGATGATGTCGGTCGGCCTCCACTGCCGGCTCGCCGGGCGGCCGGGCAAGCTCGCCGGTCTCGAGCGGTTCCTCAGGCATGCGCTCGGCCACCGGGACGTCTGGTTCTGCCGGCGGATCGACATCGCCCGGCATTGGCGCGAGACGCATCCCTGTGAATAATAGCCGTGTGAACAGTAGCGCCCGTTCGAATGAAACACCCGTTCGGGCTGAGCTTGTCGAAGCCCTCCCCTTCTGTTGTTCGGGCGGAGAGAAGGAGTGGGCTTCGACAGGCTCAGCCCGAACGGAGTGGGTTGTGAAATTTCCATATACGTCGACGACATCGGTCATCCCGCAATGAGCGAATTCGAGGATCTGCGCCGCCACCACATCGACCTCGCCCGGCCGCGGCTCGGGGCGGAGGTGGTCTATGCGACCGACGATTTCTTCGCCGACAAGGCGCGGCTGATCGACCCGGCCGAGCCGGTCTTCATCCCCGGCAAATATGACGAGAACGGCAAGTGGATGGACGGCTGGGAGAGCCGGCGCAAGCGGATCCCCGGGCACGACTGGTGCGTGGTCCGGCTGGGCGTGCCCGGGCTGGTCGCCGGCTTCGAGATCGACACGAGGCATTTCACCGGCAACTACCCGCCGGGCGCCGAGGTCGAGGTCTGCCGGAGCGACGACAAGGTGCCGGGTGAGTGGATGCGCTGGACGAAGCTGACGGAGCGGCTGGCTCTGAACGGGGACGACCGCATCTACGTGCCGGTGAACCATGACGAGCCTGTCACCCATGTCCGCCTGAACATCTTCCCCGACGGCGGAGTCGCCCGGCTTCGGGTCTGGGGCAGGGTCGCCAAGGACTGGTCGAAAGTCGGCCCGGACGAGCGGCTCGACCTGCTGGCGATGGCGAACGGCGGCCGCGGCATCATCGCCAACGACGAGCATTACGGCCGGGTCGAGAACCTCACCGCCCCCGGGCGCGGCGTCAACATGGGCGACGGCTGGGAGACGCGGCGGCGGCGCGAGCCCGGGCACGATTGGGCGATCCTGGAGCTCGGCGCTCCCGGCCGGATCGAGGAGGCGGTCGTCGACACCGCCCATTTCAAGGGCAATTATCCCGATCGCTGCTTCCTCCAGGCGGCGCCCGACGCGACCGGCTCGCCCGAGGAGATCGCCGCGGCCTCGAACGACTGGCCGCTTCTGCTGCCGCCGGCGAGGCTCGAGGCGGACAAGGTCCACGTCTTCCGAGACAGCCTCGCCGATCTCGGCGCGATCCGCTTCGTCCGGCTCAACATCGTCCCCGACGGGGGAGTCAGCCGGCTGAGGCTGGTCGGGCGGGTGGCTCGGTGATGACGCGCCCGGCCGGCAAGAATCCCCTCTCCCCTTGGGGGAGAGGGCAGGGTGAGGGGGTTCTGATTCGGAAAGTAAACATCGCCCTCTGTACCCCCTCACCCCGACCCTCTCCCCCACGGGGAGAGGGGGAAGTGGGCGGTGGCTAGATGAGCGCGCTGTTCGAGCATTCGCCGTGGGTGGAGGAGCGCGCCGACGCGCGTCCCTCGACCGGCGACCGGCATGCCGACCTGATGGCCATCGTCCACGACGCCAGCTCCGAGGAGCAGCTGTCGCTGATCCGGGGCCATCCCGAGCTCGCCGGCAAGGCCGCGGTCGACGGGCGGCTCACGGAGGCGAGCGCCGCCGAGCAGGCCAGCGCCGGCCTCGACCGGCTCAGCCAAGCCGAGTTCGACCGATTCCACGCGCTCAACGCCGCCTATGGCGCGAAATTCGGCTTCCCCTTCATCATCTGCGTGCGCCTGACCGACAAAGCGGGCATCCTCGCCGCGATGGAACGCCGCCTCACCAACGACCGCGACACCGAGATCGCCGAGGCGCTGGCCCAGATCGGCGAGATCGTCCGGCTTCGCCTGGAGTCTAGGCCATGAGTGAAGGGCGCGACCTCTATCTGCAAACTTTGGGTGCGGCAGGGACAGATAAGAAAGATGCCCGGAAAGCGGCGCTTGAGCGGGCGCACGCTATCAGGGAGTTTGAGATTGAACTGTATTGGAAGCGGGCCAATTATTTCTGGCTCCTGCAGGCTGCGGTTTTTGCGGCGGTCGGACTGACGTGGAAAGCTGAAAGGTCAGCACTTCCACAGATCCTGCCAATCGGCCTCGCCTCGCTTGGGGTCATTACCGCTTGGGCCGGTTGGCTCGCTAGCCAAGGCTCCAAATTCTGGCAAAGGAACTGGGAGCACCACATTGATATGCTTGAAGGAGAATTTGAGGGGGATCTTTACAAAACCGTCTACGTCAACTGGTCAGGAGCGAAGTGGTCTTTGACGGGCGTCAGTGAATCTCTGGCATTATGCTTTACTGTTTTCTGGGTACTCGTTCTGGGAATAGCCTCATTCTCAATAAATTCGAATTGGTCCCTGTCCCCTGCTGACCTCGCTTGGCCGCCTCGCTGGATTGAAGTGGAAACCTTTGCCAGTTGGTGTTTAGCAGGCGTCGGCGTGGTGTTCCTTTTTAGACAGAAGACGGGGATCAAAGGAAACATAGTCGATTATCCTGAGGAAATGAATTCTCAAGGTCAGCCGATGGCCTCGCCGAAATTAAGGCGCGACCGTAACGCCCGGCCGTTCTTGGTCCGTCGTGAACCGAGCATCGACATAAAATGACGACGCTCTCCACCCATGTGCTGGACACGATGCACGGCCGGCCGGCGGCCGGCCTGGCGGTGGTCCTGACCGGACCGGAGGGAGAGATGGCGCGGGGCACGACCAACGCCGACGGCCGCTGCCCCGGTCTCGCGCCGCCCCGGCTTGCGCCGGGGCGCTACTCGCTTCGCTTCGCAGTGGCTGACTATTTCCGGGGCCTCGGCGTCGTGCTTGCCGATCCGCCCTTCCTCGATGAGGTGACGGTAGACTTCGGCCTCGCCGCCGACGGAGGCCATTATCATGTGCCTCTGCTCGTCTCCCCCTACGGCTATTCGACCTACCGGGGCAGCTGAGCGATGGGCGTCGATATTGGCGAGTGGCTGAACCTCGCGATAAGATGGCTGCACCTGACCGCCGGCATCGCCTGGATCGGGTCGAGCTTCTATTTCGTCTGGCTCGACAATCATCTGAAGGCACCCGCCGAGGGCGAGGCCTCGGGCGAATTATGGTCGGTGCATGGCGGCGGCTTCTACCACAACCAGAAATATCAGGTCGCTCCGAGCAAGATGCCGGAGCACCTGCACTGGTTCAAATGGGAGGCCTATTTCACCTGGATCAGCGGCTTCTCGCTGCTCGTCCTGATCTATTATGTCGGCGCCCAGAGCTACCTGATCGATCCCGCCAAGGCGGCGCTGAGCCCGGCCCAGGGCATCGCCATCGGCCTCGCGGCGCTGGCGCTCGGCTGGCTCGTGTACGACGGGCTTTGCCGATCGCCGGTCGGGTCGAGCAACCTGGCGCTGGGCGTGTTCTGGTTCGTCTGCCTGGTGCTTGCTGCCGCCGTCCTCGATAGCCTGTTCAACTCGCGCGCGGCTTATCTGCACGTCGGCGCGATCGTCGGAACGGCGATGGCCGCCAACGTCTTCATCATCATCATCCCCAACCAGCGCAAGGTGGTCGCCGATCTGATCGCCGGGCGGACTCCCGATCCGGCGCTGGGCGCGGCCGCCAAGCAGCGCTCGCTGCACAACAATTACATGACCCTGCCGGTGCTGTTCATCATGATCAGCCCGCATTACCCGATGACCTACGGCGCCGAACGGCCCTGGCTGGTCCTCGCTTTGCTCGGCCTCACCGGGGTGGCCGTCCGCCACGTCTTCAACCTGCGCGGCCGAGGCCGGCCGGCCGGGGCGACGGTCGTCGTCGCAGTCGTCCTTGCGCTGGCCACCGTCACCTACGTCACTCTGGAGAGAGGCGGCGTCGCCCCCGGCTCGGTCCAGAAGCTCGCCTTCGCGGACGTGCAGCCGATCCTGGCGACCCATTGCGCCGGCTGCCACAACGTGACCCCGCCCCCGGTCGGAGTGGCGCTGGCCACTTGGGAGCAGGCCCGGGCGGCGTCGGCGCGGATCAAGGCGGTGGCCGTCGATTCCCATGTCATGCCGCTGGGCAACCCCACCGGCATGACCCAGGCCGAGCGGCAGAAGCTCGGCGCCTGGATCGGGGCGGGGAGCCCGCGATGATCCGCTTCCTGCTCGACGGCGAGGTAATCGAGGTCGCGGACTCCGATCCCACCGCGACCGTCCTCGACCATCTGCGCTACACGCTGCGCCGCACCGGCACCAAGGAAGGCTGCGCCGAGGGCGATTGCGGCGCCTGCACGGTGCTGCTCGGCGAGCTCGCCGGGGAGCGGGTCGAGTGGCGGGCGGTCAACGCCTGCATCCTCTTCCTGCCGATGCTCGACAGCAAGGCGCTGAGGACGGTGGAGAGCCTGGGCGGCACCCATCCGGTCCAGCGCGCCCTGGTCGAGAAGCACGGCTCGCAATGCGGCTTCTGCACGCCCGGCTTCGTCATGTCGCTCTACGGCCGGAGCCTCGGCGCAATGGGAACCGAGGGCGTTCCGGTGGGCGACGTCATCGCGGGCAACCTTTGCCGCTGCACGGGCTACGGGCCGATCCTGGCGGCCGGCGAGGCCGTGCCGGCCGCCGCCGGGGAGGACGAGCCCCTCGTCGAGGCGCTGCGCGCGCTTCGGCCCGGCTACGGCCATCCGGCCAGCGCGGACGAGCTGGCCGACCTCCTCGTCGCCAATCCCGAGACCTGGATCGTCGCCGGGGCCACCGACGTCGGGCTTTGGGTCACCAAGCAGCATCGCGACCTCGGCCCGACCGTCTTCATCGGCGACATCGCCGATCTGAGGCAGATCGAGGAGGGGCCGGACTCGCTCACCGTCGGAGCGGCCGTCCGCTATTCCGAGGCGCGCGAGGCGCTCGCCCGGCTTCACCCCGATCTCGGCGAGCTCGTCCGCCGGATCGGCGGAGTGCAGGTCCGCAACGCGGGCACGATCGGCGGCAATATCGCCAACGGGTCGCCGATCGGCGACATGCCGCCGGCGCTGATCGCGCTCGGCGCCGAGCTCACGCTGCGGCGCGGGCCCGAGCGGCGCACGCTGCCGCTGGAGGATTATTTCCTGAGCTACGGCCGGCAGGACCGGGCGCCCGGCGAGTTCGTCGAGAGCGTGCGCATCCCCCGGCCGCCGGGCGACGCGCTGGTCCGGATCGTCAAGCTCTCCAAGCGGTTCGACAGCGACATTTCCGGAGTCTGCGGCGCCTTCGCCCTGCGCATCGCCGACGGCCTCGTCACTGAGGCGCGGGTCGCCTTCGGAGGCATGGCCGGAATTCCCGCCCGCGCGTCCGGATGCGAGGCCGCGCTGGCCGGCCGGCCCTGGAGCGAAGCGACGGTCGAGGCCGCCGCACAGGCGCTGGCGAACGATTATGCGCCGCTCGACGATCTGCGCGGCTCCGTCGGCTATCGCCGCAAGGTCGCCGCCAACCTGCTGCGCCGGATCTGGGCGGAGCGGAGCGAGCCGGTCAGCGTGCTCGATGGCTGACCGCAGCATCCGGCCGCCGGCCCGCGAAGGAGCCGTCCACCAGCCGCTGCCGCACGACAGCGCCGATCTCCATGTCGCCGGCACCGCCGCCTATGTCGACGACCTGCCCGAAGCCCCGGGAACGCTCCACCTCGCCTTCGGCCTCGCCGCCGACGGCCGCGCCCGGCTGACCGGCCTCGACCTGGCCGCCGTCCGAGCCGCCCCCGGCGTGGTGGCGGTCCTCACCGCCGCCGACATACCCGGCGAGAACAATGTCGGTCCCGTCTTCCACGACGACCGGCTCTTCGCCGAGGACGAGATCCTCTACCCAGGCCAGCCCCTGTTCGTCGTCGCGGCGACGAACACCCGCGCGGCGCGGGTCGCGGCGCGGCTGGCCAAGGTCGAGACCGAGCCGCTCCCCGCCCTCGTCACCATCGCCGAGGCGCTCGAAGCTGGTTCGGAGCTCGAAACGCCGCAGCGGATGGCGCGCGGCGATGCCGGGACGGCGCTCGGGAAGGCGGCCCACCGCCTCTCCGGGACCCTGGAGATGGGCGGGCAGGAGCATTTCTATCTCGAAGGGCAGGCGGCGCTCGCGATGCCCGCCGAGCGCGGGCAGGTCCATGTCGTCAGCTCGACCCAGCATCCGAGCGAGGTCCAGCATCTGATCGCGCAGCTGCTCTGCCTGCGAAGCGCCGACGTGACCGTTGAGGTGCGGCGGATGGGCGGCGGGTTCGGAGGCAAGGAGACCCAGGCCGCCGCCTACGCCGCCGCCTGCGCGCTGGTCGCCGCGAAGACCGGCCGCCCGGCCAAGATCCGAGCCGACCGCGACGACGACATGGTCATGACCGGCAAGCGCCACGACTTCAGGGCCGACTACGATGTTGGTTGCGATGTTGAGGGCCGCATCGAGGGCATAAGGATCACCCTCGCCGCGCGCTGCGGCGCCACCGTCGACCTCAGCCTGGCGATCAGCGACCGGGCGATGTTCCACGCCGACAATTGCTACTGGCTGCCGGCGGTCGAGATCGTCTCGCACCGGCTGAGGACCCACACCGTCTCCAACACCGCCTTCCGGGGATTCGGGGGGCCGCAGGGGATGATGGCGATCGAGCGGGTGATGGATGCGATCGCTGTCCATCTCGGCCTCGATCCGCTCGAGGTGCGCCGGGCCAATCTCTACGGCCCGGGCCGCGACGTCACGCCCTATCATATGACGGTCGAGGACAATGTCGCCCCGGAGCTGATCGACGAGCTCGCCGGGCGCGCCGGCTATGCCGAGCGGCGGGCGGCGGTGGAGGCGTTCAACGCCGGCCACAATGTCCTCAAGAAGGGCCTCGCCCTCACTCCGGTGAAGTTCGGGATCAGCTTCACCACCACTCATCTCAACCAGGCCGGGGCGCTGGTGCTGGTCTATGCCGACGGCTCGATCCACCTCAACCATGGCGGCACCGAGATGGGGCAGGGGCTGATGATCAAGGTCGCCCAGGTCGTTGCCGACGTCTTCGCAGTGCCGGTCGAGACGGTGAAGGTCAGCTCGACCCGGACCGACAAGGTGCCCAACACCTCGGCCACCGCCGCCTCCTCGGGCACCGACCTGAACGCCATGGCCGCCAGACAAGCCGCCGAGACGATCCGTGAGCGGCTCGACACGTTCGCGGCGGGGCAGGAGGGATCGGAGGAGTGGAGCTTTGGCGAGCTCTGCCGGAAGGCGCATCTCGCTCGGATCCCGCTCCTCGCGACCGGCTTCTACGCCACCCCGAAGATCCATTACGACCGGGCCACCCACAGCGGCCGGCCCTTCCTCTACTTCGCCTATGGCGCGGCGTTGAGCGAAGTGGTGATCGACACGCTCACCGGCGAGCACAAGGTGGTCGCGGTCGACATCCTCCACGACGTCGGCCGATCGCTCAACCCGGCGATCGACCTCGGCCAGATCGAGGGCGGCTTCATCCAGGGCATGGGCTGGCTGACCACCGAGGAGCTGGTCTTCGACGAGCGCGGTCGGCTGCTCACCCACGCTCCCTCCACCTACAAGATCCCGACCGCCAACGACCGGCCGGCGCGGATGGAGATCGCGATCTGGGAGGGCGGCCGCAATCCCGAGCCGACCATCCACCGCTCCAAGGCGGTCGGCGAGCCGCCTTTGATGCTCGCCATCTCGGTCTTCTCGGCCCTGACCCAGGCCGTCGCCGCCGCCGCGCCCGGCAAGGGGCTGCCGAAGCTCGACGCTCCCGCTACGCCCGAGCACCTCCTCGCCGCGATCGACGAGCTCAGGGCGCGCAATGGCTGACTGGACGAGCCAGGCCCGCGAGGCGCTGAGCCAGGGCCCCGCGGCGCTCGTCACCATCCTCGCGACGGAGGGCTCCGCCCCGCGCGGGCCGGGCGCGCGGATGGTCGTCACCGGGACCGGCCTCGCCGGGTCGATCGGCGGCGGCAAGCTCGAGCATCAGGCGATGGCGCAGGCCCGGGCGATCCTGGGGCAGGCGCCGGGAAGCTGGCGGGTCCAGGATTATCCGCTGGGGCCGCTGCTCGGCCAGTGCTGCGGCGGCCGCGTCCGGCTGCTCGTCGAGCATCTGGAGGGGGCACCGGAGGGCGAGGGCCCGTTCGAGGTCACTTTGTCCGAGCGGGTCGAGCGTCGGCTGCTCCCCGGCGAAGGCCGGGGCCCAGCCGCGGAGTCAGGACTGGACCCCGGCCTTCGCCGGGGAGCAGTAGCAGCAAGGGGCCCGTTGCCCTCGGCCGGAGCGCGCTTCCTCGAGCCGGTCGAAAGCGATTCCCTCCCGGTCTTTCTGTTCGGCGCGGGCCATGTCGGATGCGCGATCGCCGCCCGGGCGGCGGGCCTCCCGCTCCATCTCGCCTGGTACGACAGCCGCCCGGAGATGGCGGAGACGGCGGGGGTGGTCCTCGCCGGCGAAGACCCGTTGGTCGCTCAGGCGGCCGCGGCTCCGGAGGAGGCGGCGGTCGTCATCATGACCCATGACCATGGCCTGGACTATGGCCTCGCCGCCGCCGCTCTCGGCGGCCGGGCCCGCTTCGTCGGCCTGATCGGGTCGAAGACCAAGCGCGCCCGCTTCCTCAAGCGCCTCGCCGCCGACGGAATCGATCCCGATCGCCTGACCTGCCCGATCGGCCTGCCCGGAATCGTCGGGCGAGAGCCCGAGGTGATCGCGATCGCCACGCTGGCGCAGCTGCTCCTGCTGAGGAACCCGCAATGAAGGCCTATCGCGGCGAGATACTGAGCGTTCCCGACGATCCGGCCGCCGCCGGCCCGGGCGCGGTGCGCCATTTCGAGGACGGGCTGCTTGTCGTCGAGGGCGGGCTCGTCCTCGCCTGCGGCTCTCACGCCGACCTCGCCGACAGCTTCGCCGACGTCCCGGCCGAGCGGCTGGACGGGCTGATCGTCCCGGGCTTCGTCGACGCCCATGTCCATTATCCCCAGATCGAGCGCATCGCCTCGCACGGCGAGCAGCTCATGCAGTGGCTCGAACGCCATATCTTCCCGGCCGAGAAGGCGTTCGCGGACCGCGGCCACGCCGACGACGTGGCCGCCTTCTTCCTCGACGAATTGCTCCGCCACGGCACGACCAGCGCGCTCGTCTTCGCCACCGTCCACGCCAGCTCCGTCGACGCCCTGTTCGAGGCCGCGCTGGCACGCGACATGCGGATCGTCTCCGGCAAGGTGCTGATGGACCTCGGGCCGGAGGGCCTTCGGGACAGCGTCGAGTCCGGCCGGACGGAGAGCGAGGCGCTGATCGCGCGGTGGCGCGGCCGCGGCCGCCTCGGCTATGCCGTGACTCCCCGTTTCGTCCCGACCTCCAGCGCCGAGCAGCTCGCCGACGCGGGAGCGCTGGTCGCGGCGCACCCCGACGTGCTGATGCACACCCATCTCTCCGAGAATCCGGGCGAGATCGAGTTCGTCGCGAGCCGCTTCCCGGAAGCGGCCGACTATCTCGACGTCTACGACCGCTTCGGCCTGGTCGGGCCGCGCTCCGTCTTCGCGCACTGCGTCCACATGAGCGACCGCGCTCTGGAGCGGATGGCGGAGGCGGGATCGGGGATCGCCTTCTGCCCGACCAGCAACATGTTCCTTGGCTCCGGCCTGTTCGACCTGGCCCAGGCCCACCGCCACGGGGTCCGGATCGGCATCGGCACCGACATCGGCGCGGGGACCAGCCTCTCCGTCCTCCACACACTCGGCGAGGCCTACCGGACCTGCCAGCTGCGGGGCGCCAGCCTCGATCCTTTCCGGGCGCTCCACCTCGCCACTGCCGGCGGCGCTCAGGTGATGGGCATCGCCGATCGGGTCGGCGGGCTGCTGCCCGGCCAGGAAGCCGATTTCCTCGTCCTCGACGAAGCCGCCACGCCGCTGCTCGCCCGCCGCTGCGCCGGGGCGTCGCTCCACGACCGGCTGTTCGCCCTCCAGGTGCTGGGCGACGACCGCGCCGTCGCCGCCACCTGGCTGCGCGGGCGACGGGCCCATCGGCGAGGGACGATCGCTCAATGAGCGACGCGGCGCGGCCGAGCCAAAAGCCGCGCGGATCGTCGAAGAAGAGCTCGCTCAGCATTCTCGCTCTTGCCGTTCAGCCACCAGTCGCGAATGATGAACTGGAATTCGCGGGTTCCCAGGTTGTTGATGTAGGGCGGGAAGATCTCGAGGCGCATATAGGCGCGAAGCTTCAGCTCCTCCTCCATCCACGGGTCGTCGGCGCTCTTGCGCGCCTTGATGTCGATGGTGATGGTCGAGCCCTCGAACTCGAGGAAGGTTTCGTTGCGGGTCAGACGGCGGAAGGTGCGGTAGGGACTTTGGACGATCGGTCTCGGCATTGTGGCCTCCTCGGTTTCGAAGACTTTCGAGTCCCATATTTACGCGTTTCCCGCTTCTCCCGGCTTGCCTGATCTAGATTAAATCTCGTCCCCGCAGAGTTGACGGCCGCCGCGGACGCCGTTCCACTTGAGCCGGCGGCGGCATTGGTCGACGGCGGTGCGAACAGGGCGGCATGAACGACGCTGGCCGCTGAAGCCGTTTCAAGCTCGTTGGCCATTGTCTTGTTACCGGACGATTTATTACGCCCAAGCAATTGACCGCCAACCCGTTTCGTAGAAGACTGCACCGAACGAGGGGGGTTCCCGAGTCTGCCATCCGGCGCTCACCGGACGGATCGTCGAGAGCGCATGGACTGCGCTTCCGGCGGCGACTTGGCTCGTCCTTCGACGTGGAAGGAGGGGCGTGGGGGACTCTCGGCGACAGGTGGACATCGTGGATCGTGTACGCTGCGGCCGTTCCGGCCGTGGCGCTCCCGCCGTCTTCGCCATGCTCGGCGCGCTCGCCGCGTCGGCATGCGACTCCGGCGGATCGCCCGGGGTCAAACGCGACGGTCCCGAAAACCAGATGTGGTACCGGTTCAACTTCGAGGCCTCCTACCAGGGTCGGCCGATCCGGTTCGACCAGTTCGTAGCCTGCGGCCTGGAGACGTTCGAGGGGGGCTCGTTCGGAGCGACCCCGTCGCTGACAACTCGGACGATGCGCCCGATGACCGTCGGACAGCGGATGGCCGACGGCAGCCATGTCGTCGTCCGGATCCCCGATCTGTGCCTGCGCTATCGCCGCCACGAGACCCAGACCGATGAGATACGCGGCGGCCGGCTGCCGGGTTGGATCTCGCCCGGCCCCTTCTCGCTGCTCCCGATGGTGCTCTGGAACGACCGGCGGCCTCAAACCACCCTGGTCGAGGCCTACGTATCGGAGGCCTATTACCGCCATCCGGAGGCGCGGCTGAAGGATCCGAAGGCGACGGTGGAGTTCATGCCGCTCGGCTATCGCCCGCCCGACGCTGAGAAGATCCTGCAGCGGCCGGACGAGCCGCAATACGATCCCGATCCACGCAGCCGGGCCGAGCGCGAGGCCTGGAAGCACCCCGATCCCGACCGGCCGGAGCAGTTCGCGGCCTGGGCGATCGTCCCGATTTCGGACCTCAACGAATATGCGCAGCGTTTCGGCACTGCGCCGTTCGCTCCCGACCCCGGTTTCCGGCACCCCCGATTCGCCCGCTACGTCCCGCCCGCAGCGCCGGCCGGGGACATGCCGCTGTCGCTCCAGCCCGAATATCTGGACCCGCAGTTCGTCGAGGCCTGCCTGACCGGGCTCAAGGCCGGCGAGCCGGCCTTTTCGAACCTGCCGCCGGATCCGGCCGACTATCATTTCCACCAGACGAAGATGGACCTCGAGGAGGACAGGGAGGCCTCCGCCCGGGCGAAAGCCCGCGGCGAGCTTCGCGCCACCGCGACGGAGCGGCGGAAGCTCCAGGCGCAAAGGCGCGCCGCCTGCTTCGGACGCCTCTCCGAACTCCGCTCCCTCACCCTCGGCGAAGGGGCCCTGGAGACGGGCGAGGCGGTTCCGGGCTCGCTCGTCTTTCGCCGCTGGGGCGGCCGGAAGATCAACGAATTTCCCTTCCTGCGCTCGAACGGAGCGACGTCCAGGGAAGGATATCCACTGCTCAGGCTCAATGGTTCTGAGTTGGCGCTGGATAAGAATCAGATGATACTCGAAGACCGCCAAAGCGGCCAATGGTATTATCTAATGTACGCTCAATCCATGATCGTAAATCGACTGGATGGTTAGGGGGATGCCGCCGTGGCAAGTGTAGCTGATCTGGTCCTGATGACCGCCGAGTCCTATTTCTACTATAGGAATCTCGGCCGACAACCGTTCGGCGCGCCCGGCTGGACGGCGACGAGCGTCCCCGGCGTGCCCGGCGGAACCAACGGCATCTACACCGACCTCGGCAACGGCTTCTCGGCGACGATCTTCGAGAAGGGCGAAGAATATGTCGTCGCGTTCCGCGGCACCGATTCGTGGAGCGTCGGCCAGGGCGATCCGGGCCAGAACATCTTCTTCGGCCTCTGGGGGGTCGGCGAGCAGACCACCAGCGCGCTGATGCTCGTCAACCGGATGATCGCCAGCGGAATCGATCTGTCGCGGATCTCGTTCACCGGCCACAGCCTCGGCGGCGGGCTGGCGGGCATCGCCGGCGGCTTCTTCGGCCGGCCGGCAACGGTCTTCGACCCGGCGCCCTACAACCAGGAGCTGGACGATCTCGCCTACGACAGCCACGACGAGCCCGAAGCCTCAGTGCTGGCGGCCCGCTACCGCGCGAACACGGCGCAATATGTCGACGTCTACCGGGTGGAAGGCGAAATCCTCGACATCGGCTTCGCGCAGAGCTCCTACACCTCCAAATCCTACAATCTGATCGACCTCGGCCATTCCAGCCTCGACGACTCGGGCCACAGCTTCGCCAACATCGTGGCGCAGCTGTACGGGGAAGCGCGGCAGCTGCATCACATCTCGACCATGGCCCTCGCCGTCCTCGGCCAGCAGGGCCGCGAAGGCGTCGGCGAGGCCTATCAGGCACTGGTCCAGCAGAAGGACCTGCTCCGGCGCCTGATCGACGACGACCTGACGGGTCTGAAATCGCTCGAGCAGGATGCCGAGAACAACAACGCCCAGGATCACAGCCACGGCAATTTCGAGCGGATGCTCGCGCTCAACACCGGCCTCGCCAGGGATTTCGGCAAGTCGTTCAAGAAGACCGACAACAGCACCGAGGACGGCGGCGCCGACAATGTCGGTAAGTCGCTTCTGGAGGTCATTCCGCTCCGCAACCGGGTGATCGATCTCGGCTTCATCACGGCGCGCAAGCTGGCCGACCGGATCGACTACAGGGACCCGCAAGGCCATTCCTACGACACTTCGAAGTCCATCTTCGGAAACGACGATCATTCCATCGTCCTGGACTTCAAGATCATCACCGAGGTGCGCCCGAGCGATACCGCCGACCAGAAGTCGAGGCTCGCCGTGGTCTTCGACTTGCTTCGGGAAGCCCTCAGCATCGCGACGTTCCTGAGCTCGAACTACGACGGCGGCGTGCTCCGGGAGCAGCTGGCGGAGGCGAAAGAGCCGGGCACCGACGCCAAGTTCATCTTCGGCAGCATCGCCAACGCCGGGTCCGACTACACCCTGCAATCGGGCGAAGGCACGTTCATCGGCGGCCAGCTCAACGACCGGTTCAAGGGCTTCACCGGCGACGACGTCGCGTTCGGCGCCAAGGGCGCCGACTCGCTGATGGGCGAAGCCGGCAAGGACAGGCTGTGGGGCGGCGACGGCAACGATACGTTGCTCGGCGGCGCCGACGACGACGAGCTTCGCGGCGGCGAAAACAATGACTGGCTCGACGGCGACAAGGGCACCGACGACCTTCGCGGCGAGGACGGCGACGACAAGCTGATCGCCGAGGTCAACGACGGCGACGACACGCTGAGCGGCGGATGGGGCGACGACACGGTCGTGTATCAATGGGAGCAGGGCAACGGCCTGATCCGGATCGTCGACGCTCCGTTTTTCTCGACGATCCTGACCGGAGCCCAGACTCCGTCCGATTTCGGCCTGGTGATCACGGGCGCGAAGGACGATCAGGGCAATGTCGGCACGTTCGGCGAGGACAGCCTGAGCTCGATCGAGAAGGCGGCCGTCCAGGCCGGCTCCGGCACCGACAGGGTGCTGATCGACGACGATTCCCAGCTCGACTATATCGACTATATCGACTTCGGGTCGCAGGCAGCTGGGCAGTTCGACACCGTCGACCTGCACCTGGTGACGACCAAGGTGTTCGCGGACCTTTCGCTGAACAAGGTCGAGGTCAAGCAGCCCAATCCGCTCACCTTCGGCTGGACCGAGACCACGGCGACTCTCGATGTGCGCAACGCCGAAGCCGTGATCGGCGGCACCAACGACGACATTCTGCTCGGCGGAGTCCTGACCGGGGTCATCCCCACCTACGCCGGCGCCGGAGCGGCGCGGACCTCGCGCGACGCCTCGATCGACGTGTCCGGCGCCAACGGCCGCCGGAGCCTCGCCGGAACCAAGGTGCAGCTCGACGGCGGGCTCGGCAACGACACGGTGGTGCTGTCCGCCGGCGAGGGATCGCTCGCCGCCGGCGGCCTGGGCCGAGACGTGATCATCAACCGGTCGAAGAAGGGCCAGCTCGCCGGCGACACCCCGAACGGCCAGTACATCGTCATCGAGAAGGACGCCGACGGCAACGACGTCGCGGTCCCGAGGGAGGTTGAGGACAGCGCCGCCAACGCGGACCTCTTCTGGTGGTGGCCGGACACGACCATCCTCGACGCCCAGAGGCACGACCAGCTGCGCTTCTTCGGCCTGCCGCTGACCGGCGGCAACAACGAGCCCTCGATCGCGCTCGGCGGAGGCCTGTTCTTCAGCGGCGGCATCGGCCACCAGCAGCTGAAGAACGGCCTCAACTCGAACGGCAAGTTCGACCCGACCCTCAATATCTATTTCGACAAGCTGTTTCCCTCGATCGGCTACATCTTCAAGCGCCAGAAGGACAGCACGGTCGACCTCTACGTGTTCAACCGGTTCGAGGGGCTGCTCAACGCCCAGCCGATCGAATTCTCGCCCGACGATCCCCGCACCCTCGAAGACGAATCGCAGAACCTGCGCGGTGCGATGCGGATCAAGAATTACGAGGGCTATTTCACCGTCTCCGGCTCGCTTCAGGACGCGGCCTCGCGCCAGTCGACCTTCGGCATGGGCTTCAAGGTCGCCAACCCGCTGTTCGAGATTCTCGCCCGGCTGCCGCAGATGCTGATCACGTTCGCCGCCTCCGGCGGCGGAGCGCTGGTCGATACCGCGTTGCTGCTGGCGAGCGCGGCCCGGCAATATGCCAAGGCGGTGAAATGGAGCGTCCCGGGCGACCCACTGATCCTCGATCTCGACGGCGACGGAATCGAAACCTATGGCATCG
Source organism: Allosphingosinicella sp. (assembly GCA_036388575.1). Taxonomy (GTDB): domain Bacteria; phylum Pseudomonadota; class Alphaproteobacteria; order Sphingomonadales; family Sphingomonadaceae; genus Allosphingosinicella. The sequence goes on along the minus strand of DASVRO010000039.1, from coordinate 18,547 downwards.
CGGACACGGTCGTCCGCTTCGACGGCGACGGCAACCGCTTCGCCGAGCGCACCGGCTGGCTGTCCGGCGACGACGGCTTCCTGGCGCTGGACCGGAACGGCAACGGCCGGATCGACGACGGCAGCGAGCTGTTCGGCTCGGCCGAGGTCGGCGGTCTCGCGGCGCTCGCCGCCTACGACAGCAACAGCGACGGCAAGATCACCGTCGCCGACCTCATCTGGTCCGAGCTCAAGGTCTGGCAGGATTTCGATTCGGACGCGGTCACCGACGCCGGCGAGCTCAAGTCGCTCGCGGCGATCGGAATCACTTCGATCAACCTCGCCGGCACGGCGCTCGGGCTGACCACGCCCCAGGGTGCCGAGCTTCTCGCCTATTCGAGCTTCACCTGGGACACCGGCAAGGTCGGAACGCTGTTCGAGGCGATCTTCCAGACCGACAATGTCGACTCGCGCTACAACGGCGAGAGCGGGCTCGCGGCGTGGCAGCAAGGCATCCGGATCGACGCCAAGGGCTTCGGGACGATCGCCGACCTCGCCGTGGCGACGGCCAACGACATCGATCTCGGCACCCTGGTCGCGGCCACCGCGGCGGCGATGACGACGCCGAACCTCAAGACGCTTCGCGAGCAGGCGGGCGCGGTGCTCGGCAAATGGGGCTCGACGCTCGAGACAACCCGCGAGCTCGCTCCGGTGCTGCTCGGCACGGATTCGGCCGGCAAGACGATCCTCGCCGACCGGGCGGTCTACGTCGAGGATTCGGCCGGCGGCTACTGGACCCTCGCCTCGGGCGCCCGCGTGCTCGATGCGCAGGGCGCGGCGATCACCCGCCCGACGATGGAGCAGGTGCTCGCCCAGGGCCCCGGCTGGCGCCTCGAGCAGGCCTGGTCGCCGTCTTCGCGGGCGGCCGCGACCAAATATCGCGACGAGGTCCCCTACCTCACCAGGATCGTCGACGGCCGCGCCGTCATCCTCGACCATGGCGTCAGGAACGCCGACGGCAGCTGGCGGCTGGCGAGCGGGAATCCGGTGCGAGGCGCCGACGGGCAGGCGATCGCCAGCCCGTCGCGTGCTGACATCCTCGCCATGGCTCACGCCGCCGGCGAGGAATGGCGGAGCGAGGATATCGGCTTCAACCCCTATGCGAGCATTCCGGTCGAGGCGATCGGAGTCCGCTTCACCGACGGACGGGTGGTCGATTACACGGTCGAGGTCACCGACCGCGACGGCAAGTTCTACGTCTGGGCGCGCAACCTCGACCGGGCGCTCGAGCTGCAGTTCAAGACCGGCGATCCGCGCGAGTTCAACCTGCGCAACTACGAGGTCGATTTCGACAAGCTCGACGAGGTCGGATCGACCGACGACAGCACCTACCGGGTCGAGCTTCTCACCCCGGCCCAGTTCCATTTCGCGACGTCGCTCGGCGGAGTCGATTTCCGTCCGCAGATGCTTGCGGCGACGATCGATGCGGCGAGCGGCCAGATTTCCTATTCGGTCAACGACAGCGGCCGCGCGAGCCTCGCCACCGACCGCTACGACTCGCCGATCAAGCCGATGATCGAGATGATCGGCCTGGTCATGGAGCAATATGTCGTGACCAGCCGCCGCTTCGCGGTCCGGCTGGCGCTCCAGGGCGGGCTGAAGAGCTTCGCCGACGGCAGCATCGCCTACGACGTCGGCGCCGACAAATATCGCGCCACCAGCAATCGCGAGCTCGCGCCGCTGTTCGAGGCGATCTTCAGGCAGGCGCCGGCGAGCAACGCGAACGACGCCGCCTTCGACTATCTCACCGACTGGAACGAGATACTCTGGCAGATCTATCCCGATTACGCGCTGAAGGGCGCCGGCAATCTGCTCGGCTCGACGGTGCAGATCGACCAGGCGTTCATCTTCCAGATGCTGCTGCCCGCCTTCGAGAACGTCGGGATCGACCTCGACATCCGCGCCGTCGCTAACGCGCTGTCGGTCGACGAGGCGAAGATCGTCACCCACTCCGCCACCCAGACGTCGGTCGACGGCACCACGAAGACCGACTTCTTCTACATGTCGGAGGGGAACCAGACCTTCCGCGGCGGCCTGGGCGCGGATTATTATTTCGTCGGCAAGAACGGCGGCGACGATTACATCTACGACCAGGACCTCGGCGAGCATGACGAGCTGCGCTTCACCGCGCTCAGGGCCGACCAGGTCAAGGCCAGGCGCGACGGACAGGACCTGATCCTCGAGGTCAAGGGCACGACCCGGTTCCTGCGCATCACCGACCAGTTCCTTGGCGAGCTGAACGGCTTCACCACCGCCGGCAAGAGGTTCGAGACGGGAGTCAACTCGATCGTCTTCTCGGACGGGGTGATCTGGGACCGGACCAAACTCGCGATGGAGGTGGTCGACAGGGAACGGGCCGAGGGGGATCATAACGATCCGCTGATCGGCTCCGGCTCCGGCGACGTCCTGTGGGGCGGCAAGGGCAACGATTCGATGAGCGGCGGCGCCGGCGGCGACGTCTACATCTTCGGCCGCGGCGACGGCCAGGACGTGATCGACGAGCGCGGCGGCTTCTCGTTCGGCCCGGTCAAGGCCGGCATCGACTTCCTGCAGTTCCGCGGCGACATCACCGCCGACGACCTCAAGCTGGTGCGGGACGGGGCGAGCTCGAACCTCAAGATCATCCTGCTCGACAAGGACGGCAACGAGACGTCGGACCGGCTCGAGCTGCTCGGCCAGCTCGGCGGAATCACGCTCGGCCTCGGCCTCTTCACCGAGCTGATGGGGAGCAGCGACGGCCTCGACTACGTCTCGCCGAGCCTGATCGAGCGCTTCATCTTCGAGGACGGCACCGCGCTCGAATTCACCGACATCGTCGAACGGGTGCTCAGGAACGCCAAGACCGACGGCGACGATGCGATCTACGGCATGCTCAACGCCAACACGCTCGATGGCGGCAAGGGTAAGGACTTTCTCACCGGCTTCGAGGGCAGCGACACCTACATATTCGGGCGCGGCTACGGCAAGGACGAGATCGAGGACAACGACACCAGCTTCAAGGCCTTCTCCGGGCCGCAGCACGACACCCTCAAGTTCATCGACGACCTACGCTGGTCGGACCTCGACTTCCTGCGCGAAGGCTCGAGCGACAAGCTGACCCTGCGCATCAAGGGCACGGCCGACGAGGTCATCCTCGACGAATATCTGAAGGAGCTGCCGTTCATCGGCTACGTCAACCTGCTCGAGGACATCGTCTTCGGCGACGGCACCCAATGGTCTTACCTGAAGCTGCTCCAGCATTATGTGAACATCGGCAAGACGGCCGGCGACGACACGATCTACGGCTGGGAAGGGATCGCCGATTCGATCGACGGCGGCGCCGGCAACGACCGGCTGGTCGGAATGAGCGGCAGCGACACCTATGTCTTCGGCCGCGGCTACGGCACCGACACCATCCTCGACAGCAGCGGCTCGGAGAGGATCCTGTTCGGCGACATCGCGACCGGCGAGATCGCCTTCTCGCGCACCGCTCTCGACCTGATCCTCACCGTCAAGGCGACCGGCGAGCGGATCGTCCTCGAGAACCAGTATGTCCGCGACGGCCAACAGCATCATGCCGTCGAATATTTCGAGTTCGCCGACCAGACCCTGATCTTCTCGGACTTCAACCCCGAGGACATGGACCTGGTCGGGACCAGCGCGGCCGAGACCATCACCGGCTCCAACTTCGGCGAGCTGATCGATGGGCGCGCCGGCGATGACCGGCTGATCGGCGGCGACGGCGGCGACGTCTACAAGTTCGACGTCGGCTATGGAAACGACGTCATCGAGGACCGCCAGATCCGGTCGCACTGGGACGACCGCAAGGGCTATAAGGTCGCGGTCGACGACGTCGTCGAGTTCGGCGACGACATAAGGTACAAGGTCGACAAGAACGTCGAGTTCACCAAGTTCGGCAACGACCTCATCATCTCGGTGACCGACCGCCCCGGGCACACGCTCACCATCAAGAACCAGTTCCGGAGCCTCGAGGACGGCGTCGAGATCTTCAAGTTCAAGGATGGCAGCGTCCTCAACATCGGCGACATCGAGCGCGAGGCCCGAATCGAGGGCGGCAATTTCGGCGACAACCGGATCGAGGTCAGCCCGCTGCTGATGGAGGTGCCTAACACGCTCGACGGGCGCCAGGGCGACGACACGCTGTACGGCGGCAATGCCGGCGATACCTACGCGTTCACCACCGGCTACGACTTCGACAAGATCCACGAGCGGCCGGATCGGGCGGGATCGATCGACCGGATCGTCTTCGGCGCTTCGGTGCTTCGCGAATCGCTGATCGTCAGGCGCAACGGCGACGACCTCGTCATCGATCTCGGCAACGGCACCGACGTGGTGACGATCGTCGGCGGCCTCGCCGGCACCCGGATCGAGGAATTCCACTTCGCCGACGGCGCTCCGCCCATGTCGCTGGAGCAGGTGATCGACCGCCTGCTCACCGGCGGCGCCGCCGACGAGCAGCTGAACGGCTTCGACAACCGCAACGACACCCTCTCGGGAGGAGCGGGCTCCGACGCCCTGGCCGGCGGCCTCGGCAACGACGTCTACCGTTTCGGCTTCGGCGACGGCAGCGACAGCATCAGCGATACCGGCGGGATCGACCGGATCGATTTCGGGCCGGCGGTGACCCAGGACCAGGTCACCTTCCGCAATGTCGACGGCGACCTGCTGATCATCCTCAAGTCGGACTCGGACCGGATCGTCATTCTCGGCGGCTACAGCCAGAAGCCGGTCGAATCCTTCCGCTTCGCCGACGGTACCAGCCTCGACATCGCCGCGGTGCGGGCGCTGATCCGCGACCAGCAGCCGAACGGCGGCCAGGACCTCGTCGACCTGCGCGAGCTCGGCATCGAGCCGACGATCGAGCCGGGCCGCGGCAACGACCGGCTTGTGATGGCCAATGACGGCCGGATCGTCTTCCACGCCGGCGACGGGATCGACCGGGTCGAGATGCCCTCGGGGGTGACCCGGGCGACGGTCGAATTCGCCGACCTCTTCTCCAGCGACGCCGTCGTCCGGCTGGCGGCGCTCGACAGCAACGACCTCGTCATCGATTTCCCCGCGACCGGCGACCGGGTCGTCATCGCCGCCGCTCTGGCCGGCGGAGCGGTGCCGTCCATCCTCTTCGCCGACGGCGAGGCCTGGGACGGCGCGGCTCTGATCCAGCGCTCCGTCGCCGACCAGTCGAGCGACGGCAACGACTTCATCCGGGGCAGCTCCAGCGCCGACATCGTCACCGGCGGCACCGGCGACGACCGGATCGCCGGCAACGGCGGCAACGACACCTATCTCTTCTCGATCGGCGACGGTCGCGACGTCATCGACGACAGCGCCGGCACCGATACCCTCAAGATCAGCGGCTATCGCCCCGACGAGATGAGGGTCTCGCGTTCGGCGCCGGGCCGCAACGAGCTCGTCCTGAGCTTCGGCGACGGCTCGGACGAGATCCTGCTGCGCTACGACGGCAGCCTCAACGGAGTCGACAATGTCGACTTCGGCGACGGCACCCGATTCACCCGCGACGGGCTGTTCGCCCGAATCGCGGGCGAGGGCAGCGACGGCGACGACCGGCTGACCGGAACGGCCGGCGCCGAGACCTTCACCGGCGGCCGCGGCAACGACCTGATGACCGGGGGCGGCGGCGGCGACGTCTACAAGTTCAGCCGAGGCGACGGCCAGGACCGGATCGAGGCCAACGGCAGCACCGACGGGCTCGGCACGATCGAGTTCGGCTCGGGCATCGTCCTCGAGGACATCTCCGCCAAGCGCGACGCGGCCGGCAACATCGTCATCCTCGTCGCCAGGAGCAGCGACAGCATCACCCTGGTCGACGTGGCGGGCGACCCCGACCCCGTCGTCGCGACCCTGCGCTTCGCCGACGGCCGCAGCCTCTCCTTCGCTGCTCTCGCCGCGGCCATCGCTCCGACCGACGGCGACGACCATATCGCCTTCTCGAACGGAGCGACCGCCGGCGCCGATCTCTATGGCGGCCTCGGCAACGACTGGATCGAGGCCGGCCGCGGCAACGACGTCCTCACCGGCGGCAAGGGCAACGACCGCCTCGAAGGCCAGGCCGGCGCCGACACCTATTTCTTCCAGCGCGGCGACGGCCAGGACACGATCATCGACTTCGACGATACGAGCTCGACCGCGATCGACCGGATCCGCTTCGCCGCCGGCATTCTCCCGACCGACATCCGGGTGATCAGCGTCGGCCCGGCCGATCTGGTGATCGGGCTCGTCGGAAGCGACGACCGCCTGATCATCCGCAACATGTTCACTCAGGGCGCCTCGGGCACCGATCACGGCATCGAAGAATTCGCCTTCGCGGGCCATCCATCCCTGTCGCTGGCGGGAATCTATGCGGCGATGGGCATCGGCACCGACCGCGACGACACCATCGAGTTCCCCTCCTCGGTCGAAGCGTCGGTGACGCTCGACGGCGGCAAGGGCGACGACACGCTCGGCGGCGGCAAGGGGGACAACAATTACTTCTTCCGCCGCGGCGACGGCCGCGACACGGTCCGCGAGACCAACAGCAGCGGCTCGTCCGACACGCTGACCTTCGGGCCCGGTATCGCGCCCGGCGACGTCGTCATCATCCGGGACGGCGACGATCTCGTCCTGCGTCTGCGCGGCAGCGACGACAGGATCACCCTGGCCGGCCAGGCGCTCGGCACCTGGACTCCGATCGAGGAGATCGTTTTCGACAACGGCACGACCCGCTGGAACGCGGCGAAGATCGCCGCCGATGCGATCACTCCGGAGGCGGCCGAGCGGCTGTTCAACCCGGCCTCCGGGGCCGATCCGTTCGGCGGCGCCCTGTTCGCGGGCGCGCCCGGCGGAGCCGGCGGCGGCACCGGCGGCGGTGACGACGAGGACGACGGCGATACCGGGACGGGCACCGGCGGCGGTACGGGCGGAGGCACCGGCACCGGCGGCTCGACTCCGACCGAGACGAGCGACCTCCTCACCGGAACCGAGGGCAACGACCGCCTGCTCGGCCTGGGCGGCGATGACGACCTTTACGGTCGCGGCGGCGACGACGAGCTTATCGGCGGCACCGGCGTCGACGATCTTTACGGGGAGGCCGGCGCCGATCGCCTTTACGGCGACGACGGCGACGACAATATCGACGGCGGGACCGAGGACGACCTCCTCTCGGGCGGCGCCGGACGCGACGACCTCGAGGCGGGCGCGGGCCACGATACCCTGCTCGGCGGCACCGGCGACGACTATCTGTGGGGAGATATCGGCGACGATCTGCTCTACGGCGGTCTCGGCGGCGACGACATCTACGGCTGGGACGGCGACGATCACCTGATCGGCGATTCCGAGGCTGACATGGCCACGCGCCCGTCGCTCGACCCCGACGGCACCCTCGCCGCTTATTTCGGCCCGATCGACAAGAATCTCGTCACCGGCCTCGGCGGCGCGGCCGGGTTCGGCGAAACCGCGGTCCCTTCGACCAGCACCTTCGCCAGCGTTGCCATTCCCGCCGAATTCCTTGCCGCGCTGACCAACGGCCGAGTCATGATCGACGGCGGCGTTGCGACGTCCCTTTCCATCTCCGACGGCCGGCTCACCCTCGGCAACCTCATGGTCGAGGTTTGGAACGAGGACATGATGACCTCCGCCGGCCCGGGCTCGGCGAGCCCCGGCGGCAACTCGACCGGAAGCAACCGGATCTGGTACGATTTCGACGCAGCGACGAAGACGATCACGGTCACCTGGGACGATGTCGAGCAGGCCTGGGATGCCACCGAGCGCGGCCCGGGCAACGCTTTCCAGGCCCAGATCAGGATCCTCGCCGACAACAACCTCGACGTGGTCTTCCGCTACGAAAACCTCGACTGGGACGAAGGCTACACCATTCCCTACGTCCGGGTGCGGTCGAACGATGCCGGAGCCTATCTGCCCTGGGACGGCATGGCCGCCCTCGACGACACACCGGGCAATACCGGCGTCCAAGGCGTGGTGGCGTTCCAGGTCCGCGGCAACCAGATCGTCGGGCTCGATCAGGAGCCGACCTGGGAAGACGACACCCTGTACGGCGGCACCGGGCGCGACATCCTCGAGGGCGGTGCCGGCGACGATTCCCTCTATGGTGACGCCCAGGACGACCGCGGCACCGGCGGCTCTGGAGCCGACTATCTCGACGGCGGCGACGGCGACGACGTCCTCGAAGGCGGCTCCGGCTACGACAATTTCTGGGGCGGCACCGGCAACGACATCATGCGGGGCGGCGCCGATACCGACGAGCTGTACGACGATGTCGGCGATGACCTCCTCGAGGGCGGCGACGGCAACGACGAGATGGATGCCGGCATCGGCAACGACACGATGCGCGGCGACGCCGGCGCCGACACGATCTGGGACGACGAAGGCAACGACATCATCGACGGCGGCTCCGGCGCCGACACGATCTGGGACGGCGCCGGCAACGACATCATCGACGGCGGCTCCGGCGGAGACGTGATCCGCGGCTGGCTCGGCGACGACACGATCGACGGCGGCTCCGGCGACGACGTCATCACCGACAATTACGGCACCAACGTCATCCGCGCCGGCGAGGGCAATGACAGGATCGAAATCTCGTCCTCTTCGGTGGCGACCACGATCCATCTCGGCGAGGGCAGCGACCGGGTCCTGCAGTGGAAGGGCTCCGCGTTCAGCAGCTTCGCGGGGACGACGATCATGGATTTCGCCGCCGGACCGGGCGGCGACGTCATCGAGTTCGTCCCGGACGCCGTCGCGACGACTTCGCCGCTTCCCTACCAGATCTACCTCAACCAGGTCGGTGCCGACGTCGTCATCTACTATAGCCGCTTCACCCCGGCGGGTCCGCAGGCGAGCGAGGCGTTCAGGCTTGTCGGAGTCGACGGAAGCCAGCTGACCGACGACAATTTCGTCGGCCTGCCGACCTGGAGCGACTGGGGGGCCACGGCGCCGGTCCCGCTCGCCTTCGACGGCAACGAAACCTTCATCGGCTCGCAGATCAGCGACATCATCGAGGGCGGCGCCGGCAACGACATCCTCGACGGCGGCCTGAAGGGCCACGACGTGCTGGCCGGCGGCGATGGCGACGACACCCTGCGCAGCACCCGGCGCGGCGACGGCCAGGCGGTGATGACGGGCGGCGAAGGGCGCGACAGATTCGAGTTCCTCGTCCCGAACGGCTGGACCAATAGCCGCCAGACGGACCTGATCACCGATTTCGCCACCGGGAACGCGGGCGACATCCTCGCCATCACCCTCGAGTCGCGGACCCGGATCCTGGTCGACCAGCAGGGGGCCGACACCGTCATCTATGTCGGCAGCGCCTCGACGGTGGAGCTGTCGCAGGCGTTCAGGCTCGCGGTCCTCCAGGGCGTCGACGCGTCGACTCTGACGCTCGCCAACTTCAACGGGCTGGCCTTCGAATCGGCGGACGGGATCGTCATGACCGGCGACGATCTCGCCAACACCCTGATCGGCAGCCTCGGCAACGACACGATCAGCGCGCTGGGCGGCGACGACAGGATCGAGGCGCGCAACGGCGACGACGCGCTCTCGGGCGGGGACGGCAACGACGTGCTCCTCGGCGAAGGCGGCAACGACCGGCTGGACGGCGGCGCCGGCGAGGACCTGCTCAATGCCGGCCGCGGGCAGAACGTCCTCACCGGCGGCGCGGGCCGCGACACCTTCTTCCTCGACAGCAACTATTATCAGGACGGACCGTCGCGGATCACCGACTTCCAGGCCGGCGCCGGAGGGGACAAGGTCCGCTTCGGCTGGTCTTCCAGCCTCTACAGCGACAGCGGCTCCTACGTCATCGTCAGCCAGTCGGGCGCGGACACGATCGTCCATTATGACGAGAGCTTCAACGGCAATCCCTATCCCGACGGCTTCGTGCTCGAGAACGTCGTCGCGAGCACGCTCACGTCCGACAATTTCCAGCTCGGCACCACGACGACGAAGATCGGGGTCCTCCAGCGCGACCCGATCACGCTGGTCGGCACGCCCGGCAACGACGATCTGAACGGAAGCCTCGCCAACGACGACATCCAGGGCGGCTACGGCCAGGATGTCATCCGGGGCCTCAAGGGCGATGACCGCCTGATCGGTGATTCGGGCATTGCGCAGACCGAATACCCCGGCTTCACGACCTATTTCGCCGGCCTCACCCGGGATCTGGTCAACGGCCTCGGCGGGCAGGTCGGCTTCGGCGAGGCGGCGGTGCCGCGGGCCGACTTCTTCGCGACCACCGTCGCCACCGTGGCCCTGCCGCCCGAGTTCAGCGGCGGCAGCCTGATCGTCAACAATGCGCCGGTCACGCAGGTGACGATCGACCCCGACGGGATCGTCACGATCGGAGTTCTGAAGCTCGCCGTGTGGCCGAGCGCCGGCGTCGACACGGACGGCGGCGTGCTGACCCCGAGCAGCGGCGGCAACTCGGCCGGCACCAAGCAGGTCTGGTACGATTTCGACAGCGCCACCAGCACGATCACCGTCACCTGGGACGACGTCGCCCGCTACAACAGCGGGACGGTGCCGAACGCCTTCCAGATGCAGATCAAGGTGCTCGGCCCGGACCGGTTCGACGTCATCTACCGCTACGAAGCGATACAGTGGGACTGGAACGGCTACGCCCCCTATATCGAGAACGGCACCCGCACGGCGACCTTCCCGATGCCGTCCGGCGGACTCGTCAATCTCGACACGGCGATCGGAGGCTCCGGCCAGCCCGGCCTGTTCGTCGCTCAGGTACGCGGCACCTCGATCGTCACCGGCATCGGCTATGACAACGACATCATCTACGGCGGCCTCGGCAACGACGTCATCGAGGGCGGCCTCGGCGCCGATGAGCTGCGCGGCGAGAGCGGCAACGATTCGATCGACGGCGGCGTCGGCGACGACCTGATCTACGGCGCCGAGGGGATCGACACGATCGTCGGCGGCGTCGGCGACGACCTGATCTACGGCGGCGAGGGGATCGACACGATCGCCGGCGGCCTCGGCAACGACACGATCAACAGCGAAAGCGGCAACGACATCGTTTCCGGCGGGGACGGCAACGACTATATTTCCGACGGCTCCTCGAGCGACGTGATCGATGCCGGCGCCGGCGACGACACGATCGACTGGGGCGACGGCGGCGACCTCATCACCGGCGGCAGCGGCCGCGACTTCTTCGTCGACAATACCGAGGTCACCGGGCTTCACGCCACCATCACCGACTTCGAGGTCGGTGCCGCGGGCGACTATGTCCGGGTCCATTCCAGCTACCGGGTCACCGATTCGGGACGAACGGGGATCGTCGCGCGCCAGGTGGGAGCGGACGTCCACATCCAGGCGCGCTGGGACTTCGCCTCGGCCACCGTGCCGGTCGAAACCCGGCTGATCCTCAAGAACATCCAGTCGAGCACGCTGGTCGCCGCCAATTTCGAGGGGCTGACCATCATCCTAACCGACGACCAGACGATCGTCGGCACCACCGCCGCCGAGACCCTCTACGGCGGCTGGGGCAACGACACCGTCTCCGGCTCGACGGGTGCCGACACGATCTACGGATCGGAAGGGAACGACCGCCTGGTCGGCGACAGCGCCGATCCCGCGTCGGGCGCCAATCCGCTCGTCCCCTATTTCGGAGTGTTGAACAGCGCGCTGGTCAACGGGCTCGGCGGCGCCGTCGGCTTCGGCGAGCAGTCGCTCACCCGGGCGACGACTCTCACCACCACCCCCGCCATCCCGTCGACCTTCAACGGCGGCTCGGTGACGGTGAACGGCACCGCCAGCACCACCGTCTCGATCAACAATGACGGCCTGGTGTCGATCGGCTCGCTCCGCCTCGGCATCTGGCCGCAGGACGTCGATACGCGCGGGCCCACCATGACCCCGAGCTCCGGCGGAACCTCGCAGGGCACCAACCTCGTCTATTACGACTTCGATTCGGCCACCAAGACGATCACCGTCACCTGGGACGACGTCGGCCGGGCGACGAACGGGACGGTGCCCAACGCCTTCCAGATGCAGCTCAAGGTGCTCGGCAGCGGCAGCTTCGACGTCGTCTACCGCTACGAAAGGCTCGACTGGGCGACGACCGTGATCCCCTATGTGGAGATCGCCGGCAAGCGCTTCACGATGCCGGTCGCGACGGCCAACCTCGCCTCGATGGACAGTGCCGCCGGCAATCTCGGCCTTCCCGGCGTGTGGGCGTTCCAGATCCGCGGCGCCGACTATGTGAGCGGCACCAACGTCGAGGGCGACGTGCTCGACGGCGGCACCGGCAACGACATACTCGAAGGCGGCATCGGCAACGACCGCCTCATCGCCGGAACAGGCGCCGACACCCTGATCGGCGGAGTCGGGGACGACCAGCTCGAGGGCCTCGGCGGCGACGCCGACGTCGACACCCTCACCGGCGGCGCCGGGCGCGACGAGTTCCGCTTCCTCAACGTCGATACTCTTGCCTCGGCCACCGCCTGGGCCGAGGACGTGATCACCGATTTCGAGGCCGGCACCGGCGGCGACAGGATCCTGATCGGCGGAAGCGTCGCCAATCCGTTCGCGACCGGGCAGCTGATCGTCAGGCAGTCGGGGCTGGACACGGTCGTCCAGTTCCGCAGCGTCGACGGAGTCAGGCGCTCGGTGCTTCGCCTTCGCAATGTCGATGCGACGGTCCTGACGCCGTACAATTTCGGCGACCTTCCGTTCCCGCTCGTGCTCGCCGTCGAGATCGACGACACCGACGAGGGCAACGTCCTGGCCGGCAGCCGCGACAGCGACCGGATCTTCGGCAATGGCGGCGCCGACCAGATTTCCGGCTTCGGCGGCAACGACAGCCTGGCAGGCGGTTCGGATTCCGACATCGTCCGGGGCGAAGAAGGCGACGACTGGATCGCCGGCCAGGAGGGCCACGATACCCTCGCCGGCGGCGACGGCAACGACACCATCTCGGGCGGCTCGGGCGACGACACCATCCATGGCGGCGATGCCTCAGCGCCGGGCACCGGCAACGACGTCATCGCCGGCGGCACCGGCGACGACACCATCCACGGCGGCACCGGCGACGACCTCTATCATTTCGCCCGCGGCGACGGCCGCGACCTGATCGTCGACGCCGGCGGCAGCGACCGCATCCGCTTCGCCGAGGGGATCGCCACCACCGACGTTACCGTGGTCCGGAGCGACGGCTATATCGAGCTGCGCGTCGCCGACGGTTCGCGCATCCGCGTCGCCGCCCTCGACGACGGCTCGAAGGGCGCGATCGAACGGGTCGAGTTCCACGGCGGCGCCGCCTGGACCTGGAACGAGCTTCTCTCGAAGTCGGTTCTGCCGGACTCGGTCGACCAGAGGCTCGAGCTGACCCTGCCGCCGGGAGTTATTTCGGACGACCTCATCGTCAACGGCGGCTTCGAGACCTATAGCGGGCAGATCTGGCAGGCGGGCTGGGGCCTCGAGACCTATACGGTGCCCGGCTGGACCGAGCGGTTCGGCAATTATTACGAGCTGGTCGACAGCGGCCACCAGGGCGTCGTCGCGAGCGAGGGCGTACGCTGGCTCGACCTGGACAGCGCCGGCTACAACATGGACGTGTCGCAGACCGTGGCCGGGCTGAGCGCCGGCCAGCAGCTCGTGCTCGAGTTCGATCACGCCAACCGGACGAGCGCGGCCTCGGGATCGTTCGAGGTGCTGTGGAACGACCAGGTGATCGCCACGATCGCCGAGGGCGGCATCGCGATGGTCACCAAGACCTATCTGGTGACGGCGGTTGCCGGGGCGAACGTCCTTCGTTTCCGCGGCCTCGGCGCGGCGGACTCGGGCGGCGCGTCGCTCGACAACGTGCAGCTGCGCACCCTGTCGGCGACGGCCTACGAGCCGGCGACCCTGTCCGGCGGCGCCGGCAACGACATTCTCACCGGCTCGGTCCGCGACGACATACTGATCGGCGGAATCGGCGACGACCGCCTCGCCGGCGGCTTCGGCAACGATCGCTACGTCTTCAACCGCGGCGACGGCCAGGACGTCATCGCCGACTCGCAGGGCGCCAACGCGATCGTCTTCGGCGCCGACGTGACTCCGGACCATGTCCGGCTGGTGCGGGGAAGCGCCGGCGTCGTCCTCGAGATCATCGGCACCGGCGACCGGATCGACCTGGGATCGACGGCGTCGCCGACGATGGCGATCCAGGAAGTCCGCTTCGAAGACGGCACCGTGTGGAACGCCCAGACCCTGATCGGCATGGTGCTGGGCTCCACGACCGGCGACGACCTGATCTACGGGACCGACGGGGCCGATTCGATCGGCGGCAGCAGCGGCGACGATATCCTCCACGGCCGCCTCGGCGGCGACATCATTGCCGGCGGCGCGGGCGCCGACCGAGCCGAGGGCGGCGGCGGCTCTGACGTCTACCGCTTCGCGCGCGGCGACGGTCAGGACGTCGTGCTCGACAGCGAGGGCACCGACACGATCGAGTTCGGCGAGCTGATCCTCCCGACCGACATCGTCGTCATGCAGAGCCGCGACGGAGCCAATCTGATCCTGAAGCTGAAGGAAAGCGATCAGCGGATCACGATCGAGAACGCGCTCGGAACCGGACGGATCGAGACGATCCGGTTCCACAACGGCACCGAATGGACCCAGGCCGACCTGCTGGGCCGGCTCGCCACCGGCCTCGACGACGTCATCACCGGGGATTCCGACGCCAACATCCTGCGCGGCGGCTTCGGCAACGATGTCCTCAGCGGCGGCGGCGGCGCGGACATCTACCGCTATTCGCGCGGCGACGGCCGCGACGTCATCCGCGACGGCAGCGTCACCTCGAACGATCGGATCGAGATCGCCGGCTACGTGCGTGCCGACATCCGCTTCGTCAGCCGGGCAACCGGCAGCAACGACGTCCTGATCCGCTTCGCCCAGGCGGGGGACGAGATCCTCGTCGTCGATGCGCTCGCTTCCAGCGCGGGGGCCGATGTCATCTACCTGTCCGACGACGGCTCCACGTTCACCGTCGACGATATCCGGACCTTGCTCGTCGGCGGCGACCCGACCGACGGCGACGACGTCCTCCTCGGCACCTCCGGCAACGACGTCATGGCCGGAGGCCGGGGCAACGATCTCGTCACCGGCGAGGCCGGGAACGACGTCTACCTCTACCGGCGCGGGGACGGCGACGACCGGATCGACGCGTTCGGCTCCGGCCAGGACGTGGTGCGGCTGGTCGACTATAATGCCGTGGACATCAGCTCGGCGGTCCGGTCCGGCCCGGACGGCGAGGATCTGGTGATCTACTTCAAGCAGGCCGGCGACCGCCTGGTCCTGCGCGACGCCCTCGGCGCGGCCAACGGCAGCACCAACAGCCTGACGATCGAGTTCAAGGACGGGACCTCATGGGACCGAGCGGCGATGCGCGGCCGCGCCGTCGCCGACGTCGACGGGATCGGCGGCGACAATGTCTACGGCTTCGACGGAGCGGACCACTTCGCCGCCAAGTCCGGCGACGACTTCCTGTCGGGCGGGGCGGGCTCGGATTCCTACGTCTTCGCGAAGGGCAGCGGCAACGACACCGTCCACGACCTTTCGACCTCGACGTCGTTCACCGACTCTCTCCAGTTCCTCGATTTCCGCTCGACCGAAGTCTCGGTGACGAGGCTCTTCCGCGGCAGCGAGACCGTCGTCATCCGGTTCGAAAGCTCGAAGACCGACAGCGTCACCGTGATCGACGCGCTGGCGCTCGACCGCCGGGGCATCGAGACCTACACCTTCGCCGACGGGATCGTCTGGACCCGCGACAAGCTTCGCGAGCTGCTCGACAACAACGCGCCGGTCGCCGCCGACGACGGCTATTATTCGGTCGTCACGGGCCTGCCGCTGACCATCCGGGCCTCCGACCTGCTTCGCAACGATCTCGACGCCGACGGCGACACGCTCCGGGTCGTCGCGGTCGACGGCGGCGAGCATGGCGTCGCCACGATCGCTGCGAACGGCGACATCCAGTTCACCGCCACCGCCGGCTATTACGGCCCGGCGACCCTCACCTACACGGTCTCGGACGGCCGCCACGGCTTCGCCGACGCGAGCATCGACGTCCGGGTCCGGCCGATTGCGACCGCCTTCGAGGATCGCGGCTTCACCGTGACCGAGGACGGCTTCCTCAACATCCGGGTCGAGCGGCTGCTGTCGAACGACCTCGATGGCGACCGGATGATCGTCGCCCAGGTCTTCGGCGCCGTCGGCGGCACAGTCGCCCTGTCGAGCAACGGCGACATCGGCTTCACGCCGTCCGCGAACTTCAACGGCGTGGCGGAATTTACCTACGTCGCCAACACGCCCGAAGGCGGCCGCGCCGAAGCGAAGGCCTATATCAACGTGAGCGCCGTCAACGACGCTCCGGTCGCTCGCTCCGACGGCGGCATCATCACCTCGGAAGGGGCCGGCTTCGATATCGACCCGCGCGCGCTGCTGGGCAACGACAGCGACGTCGACGGCGACGTTCTGACGCTCGATTCCGTCATCCCGAACCAGGAACTCAACGTCTCGATCGGCCCGAACGGGACGATCAGGGTCGTTCCGCGCGCCTATTTCTGGGGCTCGACCCATTTCGATTATGTCGTCGCCGATCCGTCCGGAGCGAAATCGACCGCCCGGGTGAGCGTCACCGTCACCCCGGTCAACGATGCGCCCGAAGCCTATGACGACCGCTTCGAGACTACCCAGGAGGGCGGACCGATCCGGGAGGACAACCCGATCGTCATCTCGGCCGAGCGGCTGCTCGCCAACGACATCGAGCGCGACGGCGAGACGATGAGCGTCATCGACGTCGGCAATACCCATGGCGGACGTGCGCGCCTGCTCAACAACGCGACGGTGCTGTTCGAGCCATTCGCCAACTTCAACGGCGACGCCTGGTTCGACTACAAGATCTCCGACGGCCACGGCGGCAGCAGCTGGGCTCGGGCGACCATCGCCTATGCGCCGGAGAACGACCGGCCAGTGGCCCGTGACGACCATTATTCGAGCCCCTCGCTCTATTTCCTCAAGGGGTTCGAGGACCAGGCGATCGAGATCCCGCTCACCGAGCTGCTCAAGAACGACTTCGACGTCGAGGGCTTCCTGGTCAAGTTCGAGAACTTCTCCAACGCGATATGGGGGGATGTCGTACTCACCCCGCGTAACACCCTGATCTTCACCCCCGACAAGGATTTCTGGGGCGCCGCCAGCTTCGACTATCTGATCTCCGACCCCGAGGGCGCCGTCTCCGACGCCAAGGTCACCTTATGGTTCGAGAATGTCGGCGACGGGCCGCCGGTCGCCGTCAAAGACACGATCTACGTCTACGAGGACGTGCCCACGGTCATTCCGATCGCGGCGCTGCTCGGCAACGACACCGACATCGACCGTGATCCGATCCGTTTCGTCGGGTTCGAGGCGCTCCGCGGCCTCCACGGCCGGCTCGAGTACGACCAGAACGGCGACATCCTCTTCACGCCTTTCACCGACGCCGACAGCTCGTCCGGCCTTCGCTACACGATCACCGACGATCGCGACGGCAGCGCGGTGGGCGAAGTCGACATCGTCATCATTCCGTCGAACGACGATCCGACCGCGGTCAACGACGAGGGCTTCGTCACGCCGCTCGACATCCCGCTCGTCATCCGCGCCTCGGATCTGGTCTTCAACGACTTCGATATCGAGCAGGCGGACGGCGACGGCGACGGCGCCCCCGACCATGATTTCGACGATCCCGACCGGCCGCGTCCCCGCTTCGTCGGAGTCACCGCCATCCTTGACCCGGTCCAGCTCGCGCAGGGCAACCGGGTCAGCGTCGGCGAGTTCGAGGTGGTGGAGTATCGCGGCGAGAAGTTCATCGTCGTCCGCTTCCCGACCGGCTTCAGCGGCCAGGTGACGATCGAATACAAGATCGCCGACGCCCAGGGGCTGACGGATGTCGGCTTCGCCGAGGCCAATGTCGCGGACTTCTACAATGGCGTCCTGCGCGGCCTGCCGCTGGTCGACTATATCGTCGGCGGCGCCGGGGCGGACACGATCCGAAGCTTCCAGAGCGACGACTTCATCCTCGCCATGGGCGGTAACGACGTTATCGAGACCGGCCTGGGCCGCGACGACATCGACGCGGGCGACGGCGACGACGTCATCGACGGCGGCGCGGACGGCGACACCATCACCGGCGGCTCGGGCTTCGACACGGTCGTCTTCACCGGATCCAATGTCGGAATCCGCGCCGACCTCGAATCGCGGGTCGGCCAGGGCGGCGTGGCGGAGAACGACGTCTACACCGGCATCGAGGCGCTGGTCGGCACCGAATATGACGACACGCTCGGCGGCGACGGAGTCGCCAACCGGCTCGAAGGCCGCGACGGCAACGACAGGCTCGAGGGCAGGGGAGGGAACGACGTCCTTCTCGGCGGCGCCGGCAAGGACGTGCTCGAGGGCGGCGCCGGGGCGGATCGCCTCGACGGCGGCGAGGGCTCGGACACGGCGAGCTACTTCCTCTCGGCGACGGGCGTCAC
>DASVRO010000038.1:0-137884 GCA_036388575.1 Allosphingosinicella sp. | reverse complement strand
TCGGAGCGGTCTGGCTGACCGTCCGGCTCGGTCTCGCCTCCTGCCTTCGCGGCGCCACCTGGCTGCAGGTCTGGGGAGTCGCCATGCTCTGCGGGATCGGCTTCACGATGAGCCTGTTCATCGGCGCCCTCGCCTTTCCGGAGGATCCGGCCCGAGTCGAGGACGCCAAGCTCGGGATCCTTGCCGGCTCCTTCCTCTCCGCGCTCGGCGGCTATCTCGTGCTTCGGCTTGCGCCCCGTCACGGCCGGCATCAGGAGGAGGAGAGGCTTCAGGACGGCGAGATCGAGGCCGACGGCGACGTCGAACGGCTGGAGGAGCGCAAGGCATGAAGTGGCTGTATCTGCTCGCGGCGCTCCTGCTCGCCGGCTGCGTCTCGACCGGACCTGCACGCGACAGCCTCGACTCCGTCGCCCGCGACTATGTGAAGCTCCAGCTCGCCATCGGCGAGAAGGAGGAAGGCTATATCGACGCTTATTACGGCCCGCCCGAATGGCAGTCCGAGGCGAAGCTGAAGCCGCAGCCGCTGCCGGACCTGGCGGCACGCGCCGCAGTCCTCACGGTCCGGCTGCGCAGCCTCGCCGACTCGAGGCTCGATGAAATAGAGCGCCGCCGCCGCGACTTCCTGCTCGCCAACCTTCGCGCCGCCTCGACCCGCCTCAGGATGATGCAGGGCGAGAAGCTCGCCTTCGCGGACGAGGCGGAGCGGCTGTTCGGAATGCGGCCCGAGCTCAAGCCGCTCGAGTCCTACGATCCGGTGCTCGCCCGGATCGAGCGGCTGGTGCCGGGGGCCGGGCCGCTGGCCGACCGCGTCGACGCCTTCCAGAGCCGCTTCAACATCGCCAAGGATCGGCTCGAGCCGGTCTTCCGGGCCGCGATCGCCGAATGCCGCCGCCGGACGCTCGAGCATATCGCTCTGCCGCCGGCCGAGCAGTTCACGCTCGAATTCGTCACCGGCAAGAGCTGGTCGGGCTACAATTGGTACAAGGGCAACGCCACCAGCCTCATCCAGGTCAACACCGACCTTCCGATCCGCCTCGGCCGCGCCGTCGACCTCGGCTGCCACGAAGGCTATCCCGGCCACCACGTCTACAATCTGCTGCTCGAGCAGAGGCTGGTCCGGGAGCGCGGCTGGGTCGAGTTCACCCTCTACCCGCTTTACTCGCCGCAAAGCTTCATCGCCGAAGGCTCGGCCAATTACGGCATCGACCTCGCCTTTCCCGGCGAGGAGAGGCTGCGCTTCGAGACGGCCGTCCTCTACCCCCTCGCGGGCCTGCCGGCGAAGGACGCCGCCGCCTACTTCCGGCTCCAGGAGGCGATGCAGGACCTCGCCGGCGCGCGCTTCACCATCGCCCGCGACTATCTCGAAGGCCGGATCGACCGCGCCCGGGCGGTGGAGCTGGCGCAAAGATACCAGCTCGTCTCGAAGGCGCGGGCCGAGCAGTCGGTCGCCTTCACCGAGCAATATCGCTCCTACGTGATCAACTACGGCCTCGGCCTCGATTACGTCCGTACCTATGTGGAGAGCTTCGGCGCTGCCCCGCAGCGCCGCTGGGACGCGATGGAATCTTTGCTCTCCGGCCCGACCCTGCCCAGCGACCTGGTGGTGCCCTGATGCGCCTGTTCTGGGACGAGCGGCAGCGGCTCCATGCCCCCGCGCAGGAGCTGCACAATGGCGGCTTTGTCCCCTATGCCGAGCATTGCGGGCGAGTCGATTCGATGCTGGCCGCCCTCGGCGCCTGCGGCGGTACCGCCGATCATGGCGAGGCGCCGCTGCTCGGCGTTCACCCGCGCCCCTATCTCGATTTCCTGAAGACGGCTTTCTACGATTGGAAGGCCGCGGGGCGCCCCGGCGACGCCTCCGGCTATATCTGGCCGGTCGTCCGCCGCCGGCCGCTCAGCCTCGACCGGATCGACGCCCGCCTCGGCCAGTTCAGCATGGACGCCTCGACCCCGATCGCCGAGGGAACCTAGGAAAGCGCCTATTGGGCGGCGCAGACGGCGCTGTCCGCACTCGAAGCGGTGCTCGCCGGGGAGCGCTCCGCCTTCGCTTTGTGCCGGCCGCCCGGCCATCATGCCGGCGCCGACTATATGGGCGGCTATTGCTACCTCAACAACGCGGCGATCGCCGCCGAGGCGGCCCGGGCGGCGGGCCGGGGGCGAGTCGCCATCCTCGACATCGACTATCACCACGGCAACGGCACCCAGGATATCTTCCTCGACCGCGGCGACGTCTTCTTCGCCTCGCTCCACGCCGATCCGCGCACCGATTATCCCTTCTTCTGGGGCCATTCCGACGAGACCGGGACCGGCGAAGGCGAAGGGACCACGCTCAACCTGCCGCTGCCGCGCGGAACCGCGATCCGCGACTATGAAGCGGCGCTCGACCGCGCGCTCGCGGCGATCGCCGGCTTCGGCGCCGAGCTGCTCGTCTGCTCGTTCGGCGCCGACACGTTCAGCGGCGACCCGATCAGCTTCTTCGCCCTCGAGACCGGCGACTACGCGCCGGTCGCCCGACGCATCGGAGCCCTGCGGCTGCCCACGCTCATCGTCATGGAAGGCGGCTACGCCGTCGACGCGCTTGGAGGCAACGTCGCCGCCTTCCTGTCAGGCTTCTGACTGGCTTGGATTGCCCACTACTACCGGGATCGAGTTCGGGAAGATGAGACTGTTAGCGATGCTTAAGACGTGGGGACCGCTTTGAAGGCTGAAGTATCACAAGGGGCCCCACCTTTGCGTTAGCTCGGACCACGCCGCCAGGAAGAACTATGGAGGATACATCAATAAATGCAGTCGACGGGACAGGGTGACCTTCCGGAACCCAACCACCTAGCGATCCATCCGGATTTTTATGCCTAATTCCGCGATAACGACGACCTTTCTCGTCGTATAGAACGCATGTCCCCCCAGCCGCATCTGTCCGCGCCACAGAATTTCTCCCTGACCGCAGCGTACGCTGTCGATGATAGCTGTCCATAGCCTTGGGAGCAAGCGAATTCGCAGAATTCCGTAGTTTGAATCAAACGATACGAAATATGAGTACAAGCACCGCAAGTGTAGCTGGAATAATCCACAGTCCGAAACGGTAAACTTCGTTCCAAAAACGTAAACCCGCCTGAGCGCGATTTCTGAGAATCCTAGCGACCTTGGCGTTGGGAGTGATCTTGCGGACGGGCGACGTTTTAGATTCGTCGGCGATGGTTGCTTGATCCGCAGCGCCATAAAGCTGCGCAGCCAGAGCGACCCGTTCTTCCGCTTCGTATCTTTTAAATAGAATTGTCTGGTATAGCGCCGCTAGCGCACTTGTTGCACCGAGAAGAATCCCGAACGCTTTCGAGGTAGAGAGGTTAATCTCTGTAGACAAGACCGTTATGGTCCCGCTTTCGATCACAGAGAACGCAAGGGCTATGTTAAGGACTAACGTGACGTACAGGAACGCCGCATTCCATTCGGCCTTCTTGGAAATCGGTTCATAAAGCCGTGGAGTAATCACCAGGGCCAGCGCTTGCTACGCTCAGGATACTTTTCAACGGCGATTTTGCGCTGCGTCCCTGCCTTGAAGATGCGTACGGTGAGATACCGCGTGCCAGACCGGGCGTCGTACTTGGCTTTGCACTTATAAGTTAGGTCCCCGTGCGTTTCCTCATCTTTGAACCACCGCCCAGGTGTGAGGCCAGTCAGGCAGTCCGGGGAAAAAGCAAATGACCCTGGACGCTTATAATCCCGCTCAACCTCCATCGACGGTTGCGCCTCGTGATCCGAATCACCCACACCCGTATCATAATCGGGCGGCCGCTCGGGCGAACAATCAAAGGCAAAGTAGTTCTGTTGCGGCATGTTCATGTCCCCTGCTCGGTAGTGGAAATACGTAGGTTAGCGCAGTGAGGCAAGGGACAACCGAGTCAACCACGCTGTGCAATGAATAGCGGGCTAGCAAGTCGCCAAACGGAAACGGTAGGTTCCGACCGCCACCGCCCGTGCAGGCAGATGGCCTATCAGTTTTGTTGCTACTTCTTCGCGTTTTACAGCGAGTGCATCGACCGCTCGGATCACGGATGTTTGCCAGCGGAGTCGCTGGGCGGCTTAACCAAAACGCGCCCTCGACCTGCCGCTGCCTCGCGGAACCGGCATGCGCGACTATGAGGCGGCCCTGGACCGGGGCTGGAGGCTGTGGGTCGTCGCTGTTCGTCTGCTCGTTCGGACGCCGACACCTTCGCCAGCGATCCGTTCAGCTTCTTCGCGCCGGAGACCGCCGACTACGCACCCGTCGCCCGCCGCATCGGCTCTCTCAGCCTTCCGATTTTGGTCGTCATGGGAGGCGCTATGCGGTTCACGCGCTCGGGGCGAACGTGGCCTCTTTCCTGGAGGGGGTGGATTAAGTTACGGTAGCGGCATGAAGACTCGCCACCTCCTCGCTGCCATCCTCGCAGTCGCCTGCTCCCAGCCGGCATCCGCCAAGGGCGTCCTCGCCGCGGACCGGCCCGAGACCCAGGCCTCCGCCACCTTCACCGTGACGTCGCGCGACTTCAAGGCGGGCGGCGAGATCCCGAAGAAGTTCACCGACTACGACATCGGCATGTCGCCGTCGCTGGTCTGGAAAGGCGTTCCGGAAGGGACGAAGAGCCTCGCCGTGATCATGGAGGATCCCGACGCCTCCACGTCGCAGCCCTTCCTCCACTGGCTCGGCTGGAACATCGATCCGGCGGCGGGCCTCATTGAGCGTGGCTCGGTGACGCTCGGCGCCAGGCTCGGCCGCAACGGCCGCGGCAACCCCGCCTATTTCGGCCCCCGCCCGCCGGGGAAGACGCCGCACAAATATCATTTCCAGATGTTCGCGCTCGACGCCCAGCTGCCGCTCAAGGCGGGCGCCAGCCGCGAGCAGCTGCTCCAGGCGATGAAGGGCCATGTGCTCGCCAAGGCGAGCCTGGTCGGGACCTTCGCCAAGCCCTAGCCCCCTCCCTGCACGCAGGGAGGGGACGGGGGTGGGTACGTCTCCGAAGAATCACAGCCGGTGGAGACCCACCCACCCCTAACCCCTCCCTGCGTGCAGGGAGGGGATCTACAGTTTCTCGGTCAGCTCCGGCACCAGCTTGAACAGGTCGCCGACGAGGCCGAGGTCGGCGACCTGGAAGATCGGCGCTTCCTCGTCCTTGTTGATGGCGACGATCAGCTTCGAATCCTTCATCCCGGCGAGATGCTGGATCGCGCCCGATATGCCGACCGCGATATAGACTTCGGGGGCGACGATCTTGCCGGTCTGGCCGACCTGATAGTCGTTGGGGGCATAGCCCGCGTCGACCGCGGCGCGGCTCGCTCCGACCGCGGCTCCGAGCTTGTCGGCGAGCGGGTCGATGAGGGCGTGGAACTGCTCCGACGAGCCGAGCGCGCGGCCGCCCGAGACGATGATCTTGGCGCTGGTCAGCTCGGGCCGCTCCGACGCCGCGATCTCGGCGCCGACGAAGCTGGAGAGGCCCGTATCCTCGCCGCCCGATACCGCCTCGATCTCGCCCGACCCGCCTTCCGCCGCCGCCTTCTCGAAGGCGGTGCCGCGCACGGTCAGAACCTTCTTGGCATCCGACGACTTCACCGTCGCGATCGCGTTGCCGGCGTAGATCGGGCGCTGGAACGTGTCCTCGCCCTCGATCCCGATCACGTCCGAAATCTGCATCACGTCGAGCAGGGCGGCGACGCGCGGAGCGACGTTCTTGCCGGTCGTCGTCGAGGCGGCGACGAAGGCATCGTGGCCCTGCATCAGGCCGGCCGCGAGAGGCGCCACATTCTCGGCC
Source organism: Allosphingosinicella sp. (assembly GCA_036388575.1). GTDB lineage: Bacteria > Pseudomonadota > Alphaproteobacteria > Sphingomonadales > Sphingomonadaceae > Allosphingosinicella. The sequence continues at coordinate 132,101 of DASVRO010000038.1, read as the reverse complement.
AGCTGGTGGGCGAAGGCGGCGCCGTCGGCGACATGGACCTTGCCGACTCCGGCGATCTTCGCCGCCGCCTCGGCGACCCCGCCGACTCCTTCGCCGGCGATGAGCAGGTGGACCTCGCCGAGCTTCGAGGCGGCGGTGACCGCGGAAAGGGTGGCGTCCTTGAGCTGGCCGCCTTCATGCTCGACGAGAACGAGCGTCTTCATCAAATCACTCCCACGGTCCGGAGGCGGTCGATCAGCTCGTCCACCGATTGCACCTTGATTCCCGCCTCGCGCTTCGAAGGCTCGCGAACGCCGAGCGTCGTCAGCCGCGGCGTGGTATCGACTCCGTAGTCCGCCGGAGTCTTCTGGGCGAGCGGCTTCGACTTGGCCTTCATGATGTTCGGAAGGCTGGCGTAGCGCGGCTCGTTGAGCCTGAGGTCGGTGGTGACGATCGCCGGCAGCTTCAGCCGTATCGTCTCGAGCCCGCCGTCGACCTCGCGGGTGACGTTGACGCTCTCGCCGTCGACCTCGACCTTCGACGCGAAGGTGCCCTGCGCCCAGCCGAGCAGGGCGGCGAGCATCTGGCCGGCCTGGTTCGAATCGTCGTCGATCGCCTGCTTGCCGAGGATCACCAGGCCCGGCTGCTCCTCCTCGACGATCTTCGCGAGGATCTTGGCGACGGCGAGCGGCTCGACGGCGTCGTCGGTCTGGACGAGGATCGCCCGGTCGGCGCCCATCGCCAGCGCGGTGCGAAGCGTCTCCTGCGCCTTGGCCGGCCCGATCGAGACGGCGACGATCTCGGTCGCGACGCCCTTCTCCTTGAGGCGGATCGCCTCCTCGACGGCGATCTCGTCGAACGGGTTCATGCTCATCTTGACGTTGGCGAGGTCGACGCCCGTCCCGTCCGCCTTCACCCGCGGCTTGACGTTGTAGTCGATCACCCGTTTCACGGGCACGAGAAGTTTCATCTTCTACCTCCAAGTTTCCCGGCGAAGGCCGGGACCCAGATTTCCTCTATTCCAGCGAAGGCGGGTGCCGTCCTGGGCCCCGGCCTTCGCCGGGGAACAACTAAGCCGCCTCCCGAACCGCCGCGACGATCTTCCTCGCCGCGTCGCCGAGGTCGTTGGCCGGAACGATCGCGAGGCCGCTGTCGGCGAGGATGCGCTTGCCTTCCTCGACGTTGGTGCCTTCGAGCCGGACCACCAAAGGCACCTTCAGGTCCACTTCCTTCGCCGCCGCGATGATGCCGTCGGCGATGATGTCGCAGCGCATGATCCCGCCGAAGATGTTGACGAGTATGCCCTTCACCGCCGGATCGGAGAGGATGATCTTGAACGCCGCGGTCACCTTCTCCTTGTTGGCGCCGCCGCCGACGTCGCAGAAATTGGCGGGCTCGGCGCCATTGAGCTTGATGATGTCCATCGTCGCCATGGCGAGGCCTGCGCCGTTGACCATGCAGCCGATGTTGCCGTCGAGTTTGATGTAGGCGAGGTCGAATTTCGACGCCTCGACCTCCATCGGATCCTCCTCGCTCTCGTCGCGCAGCGCGTCATATTCGGGGTGGCGGAACTCGGCGTTGGAATCGAAGCTCATCTTGGCGTCGAGGACGAGCATCTTCCCGTCCTCGGTCGCGACCAGCGGGTTGATCTCGAGCATCGCGCAATCGAGCGCGACGAAGGCCTCGTAGAGCTGGCGGGCGAGCTTCTGCCCCTGCTTGTTCTGCTCCCCCTCGAGGCCGAGCGCGAATGCGAGCGCACGGCCGTGGTGGGGCATGAAACCCTGGCCGGGATCGATGGTGATCGTCTCGATCTTCTCCGGAGTGTCGTGCGCGACCGCCTCGATGTCCATTCCGCCCTCGGTCGAGGCGACCATCGCCACCCGCCCGCTGCCGCGGTCGACGAGGAGGGCGAGATAATATTCCTTCGCGATGTCGACCCCGTCGGTGACGTAGAGGCGGTTGACCTGCTTGCCCTCGGCGCCGGTCTGGATGGTGACGAGGGTCTTGCCCAGCATCTCCCCGGCGTTCGAGCGTACCTCGTCGATCGAGCGCGCCAGCCGGACTCCGCCCTTGGCGTCGGGACCCAGCTCCTTGAACTTGCCCTTGCCTCGCCCGCCGGCGTGGATCTGAGCCTTGACGATCCAGAGCGGCCCTGGAAGCTTCTCCGCGGCGGCGACCGCTTCCTCGACGCTCAGCGCGGCGTAGCCGCCGGGGACGGGGATGCCCTGGCTCGCGAGCAGTTCCTTGGCCTGATATTCATGGACGTTCATGGCGAGGCCCTAAAGCACAGGGGCCGAGGGATTCCAAGCCGCGTGCTGGGACGGTGGAACATCGCCTTGGAAAGCGGTTTGGGAGCGCGACATGCCGATGACGATATTCGACTGGGTTGCCCGGACGGCGATGCTGGTGATGGCGGGCCTGGTGACGCTCTCGATCCTCGGCGCCATCGCCGCGATGACGAACGATCCCGGGACCCGCTTCGCCGCCCCGGGCGACCGGCCGGTGGTCGAGGGCGAGCAAGCGGAGCAGCGGGAAGCGGTGCCGGCCTCGCCGGCGCCCGGACCCTCTGGCGAGGGGAATCTGGCCACGGCCCCGGACCAGGGGCAGCGCGGCACGATCGTGGCGGCGCCCCCGCCCATCGAAGACAAGGTGGCCCGGTGGCTGGAGGCGATCGCTTACGCTCTGCTGGCGCTCGTCGGCGTTGCCGCGCTCGGCGTTCTGATGCTGCTTAGCCTCTTGCGTGAGCTTCGCAGGATAGGTCGATCGCAGCAATGAAACCCTCCCCTGCACGGGGAGGAACATGGGTCAGCCGCCCAGCGCCGCCAGGATCTTGCGCCGGTCGAAAATCCCCACCTCTTCGGCGAGGAAGCGTTCGAGCACGGCGGCGTCGAGGTCGTACAGGGCCGCCAGCGCCGGGGCGCCTTTGTCGAGCAGGAGACGGTTGACCCCGCGGTGGAACTCGCGGCGCTTCCACGAGGCGGCCGCTTCCGCTTCGAACAGGTCGTGCAGCGCCGTTCCCGAAAGATCCTTCTGCCGGGCGAGGGCGAGGCCGGTGCGGAGCGCGTCGGGCAGCGCGGAGCCGGTGAACGGGTGCGCGAAGCCGCCGCGCGCGCCGAGCTTCGCGACGCGGGCGCCGCCGATCCGCCAGAAGGCCGCGAAGTCGCCGCCCAGAGCGACCGGGCGCGACGAGGATTCGGCCTTGCGCGGCTCGCCGTCGTGCCAGCGCCGGCGGGCGACATAATCCTCGATCCGATCGGACCCGTCCGCTCCGCCTTCGGGGCTTCGCGAATAATCGATCCGCTCGATCCGGAGCGTGTTCTCGTCGATCGGGATGCAGGTGAAATGGCCGCAGCCGCCCGTCTCCAGGGTCAGGTCGGCGAGGACCGGCAGGTCGACCTGGTGCGGTTCGGCGAAGCGGCAGGTGCGGGCGGTGCGGTGGCGCCAGGCGATCTCGAGGGTCGTCTGCGCGGCCCAGCCGCGGGCGTCGACGGCGCCGGTGCCGGCGATCGTCTCGCCGCCCGGAAGAAGCAGGCTGTCGTCGCGAATCGCCACCACCTTGGCGTTGCGGGCGCAGCGGTCCGGGAGAGCGTCGGCGACCGCCTGGTGGATCGCCTCCGTCGTGACGAGGCGGCTCGCCAGCTTCAGCTTGCGGCTGCGCGAGGGGAGCGCCACGTAGCAGGCGTCCCAGCTCTTCGCGACGACCGGGCCGAGCAGGTCGAGCTCATCCGCCGAGAGCCCCGCGTCGAGCACGAGCATCCCGCTGCCGCCGCCGAACCGGACCTCCTCGCCGACCAGCACCATCGCCGCTTCGGGCTTCAGCCGCGCCATGGCGAGCGCGGCGAAACACCCCGCGACGCCCCCGCCCGCGATCAGCAGCCCGCAATTTTTGCCCCTGCGCATTCCTGCGTGCTTACCGTCCGACCGCCCGCGAAGCCATGCCCCGTGACGCGAGTGTCGCGAAAGGCCCAAAACGACACGGTTTTTTTAGGCAAAGCGGCCGAACCCGCCTCGCTCCGGGACGAAAGAGGAAGAAGCCGGCAGGGGAGTGACAGAAACGGAACTTCGCGACATAGTCGCGCGCTATATGGGCAACAGCAGAAAACGGAGCCCGCGATGAGAGGATATGCCGGGCTCGCCGTAACGGGGATGATGCTGGTCCTGGCGGCGCCGGCGACGGCGCAGGACCGGCCCGAGGAGGGCGGCGAGGCAAGAAGCTTCGAGACGGCGCCGGCGGCGAGCCGCGGCGGCGCCCTGGTCCCCCAGAATGTCGCGCTCGACGCCCGGGGCCTCTTGCCGGCGGAGGATCCGACCGCGCCGCGCCTGTTCGGCAGCGTTCCGGTCGCCGACAATGTCGCGATCGGAGTCGGTCTCTTTTCCGTCGTCGGCACCACCGAGAAGGAGCAGATGCGCCGCCGCCTCGATCCGTCGCGCGAGTTCCTCCGTTCCGGCACCCGGGTCGCCGCCGTCGGCATGAGCCTGCGCTTCTGAACCCTTAATCCCGGACCGTCACATCGATCGTGCGAGCTTCCGGGCGCGACCAGTCGCGGCCCGAGAAGAGAGTGAGCCGGGCCCGGCCCCGGGCCGCGGCCCTGAACAGCACGGTCGTCGGCGGAGTCTCGGGGGAGAGCACCTCGCCATTGGTTGCCACCACTGCGGGGGAAAAGGCGCCCAGCAGATCGACCGCCGGGCCGCCTTCCTCCAAACTCCCGCCGCTCGCCGCGAAGCTCAGCACATCGCCGACGCGCACCGTCAGCCGCTCGACGGGATCCGTCCCGATTTCAATCAGCCGGCTCACGTTCCCGGATCAGCTCCTCGATGGCGGCCGCAGCGTCGACGTCTTCCTCTTCCGGCCAGTCGGCGAACGAATCGCCCAACGCTTCGCCGTCCGCAACCATTTCCGCGAATTCCGACTCCGTCTGGCCGAACGGCGAGACCGGCTTGGGATAGACCTTGCGGGCGAATTTGCAGTCCGTGGCATTGATGTCGCTGCCGCCCAGGATCGGCTGGCCGTCGCGGGTGATCGAGCCCGGCAGCCGGTAGCACATGATCGACGTCTGGTCGGCCGGAGTGCCGATAATGCTTGCCTGGCTCAGCGGGGTCAGCACCTGGGCGTCGACCTGCGCCTGGTTCCACCCCTGGGTGGCGAGGAAATAGTCATAGGCCTTCTGACGGTCGATCCGATCGACCAGATCGCGCCGCATGTGCTCGTGCGGGAAGCCGAGCGTATGGCCGGCCTCGTGGCGGACGACCCGGCGATATTCCGATTCGGGAGTCGCCATCGAGAAGTTCTGAAGGTTCATCGTCGGCCGGTTCTGCGGGATCAGGAAGATATCGGTGCCCAGGTAGGACCAATAGCCGCTCCCCGTCCGCGAGATCCGCACCTGCCCGACGCCGGTGGTGAATCGGAAACGGACGCCGCAGCAATTGTTCCAGGCGTTGAGGTGCAGGAGGATACGGTCTCGCAGGTCCGCCGGAGTCGGCTCGAGGAAGCTGACGGTGAGGGTGCGCGGAGCCGAGCCGAGATATTTGCCGACGGCGAGGGTGAGGAACGACGGCTGGTCGGGCACCTGCGCCGACAGCGCCATGAAGCTTTGCGGCATGTTGACCGGGTTGACCGCCGCCGCCACCGCGGCCGCCTTGTCCAGAAGCCGCTTGGGCAGGGTGCGGATGGCGCAGCCGGGCTCGTAGGGGGCCGCGGATTCGTCCGCGTGGTCGTTACAGGTATGCTCGCCGTTGCTGCCCTGGGCCGCCGCCGCCATGAAGCGCATCACCTCGTTGCGGGGCTGGGATTTCCTGGCCATGTCGATCTCCCTCCGTAAGCGGAGCACGTCCGGCTCCGCGACTCGCCCAGCTAGCGCAGGGACCGGGTTCGGCGCCGTGATCCCGGTCACGCCGGGATTTCGGAGCGGGCGGCGCTGGGCCCTTTGCAATCGGTTCGCGGCACGCTAGGAACATGGGGTGAACGACACGCCGGCCGCAGCGGCGATCCGCAAGATCATCCATGTCGACATGGATGCCTTCTACGCGTCGGTCGAGCAGCGCGACCATCCGGAGCTGAGGGGCAAGCCGCTCGCCGTCGGCGGCGGAGTGCGCGGAGTCGTCGCCGCGGCGAGCTACGAGGCGCGCAAATACGGCATCCGCTCGGCGATGCCGGCGGTGACGGCGAAGCGGCGCTGCCCCGACCTCATCTTCGTCAAGCCGCGCTTCGACGCCTATCGCGCCGTGTCGAACCAGATCCGCGCGATCTTCCTCGACTATACCCCGCACGTCGAGCCGCTGTCGCTCGACGAGGCCTATCTCGACGTCACCGAGGATTTGAAGGGGATCGGAGTCGCCACCGCGATCGCCGAGGAGATCAGGGCGCGGATCAAGGCCGCGACCGGCCTCACCGCCTCGGCCGGGGTCAGCTACAACAAGTTCCTCGCCAAGCTCGCCTCGGACCAGAACAAGCCCGACGGCCTGTGCGTCGTCACTCCCGCGCGCGGCCCCGCCTTCGTCGAGAGCCTGCCGGTCAAGCGCTTCCACGGCGTCGGGCCGAAGACCGCCGAGAAGATGGCCCGGCTCGGGATCGAGACCGGGGCCGACCTCAAGGCGCGCAGCCTCGAATGGCTCGCCGCCCATTTCGGCAGCTCCGCGCTTTATTATCACGACCTCGCCCGCGGCATCTGCCACCGCCAGGTCAAGGCGAACCGCCCTTACAAGTCGGTCAGCGCCGAGGACACCTTCCTCGAGGACGTCAGCGATCCCGAAGCCCTGCTGTCCGAGCTGGAGCGGATCGGCCGCCACGTCTGGACGAAGCGGGTGGTCGGCAAGGGGCTGTCGGGGCGCACCGTCAACCTCAAGGTCAAATATGCCGACTTCCAGATCGTCACCCGAGCCCGCTCGCTCGACCGGCCGGTGAGCGGCGAGGCCGAGTTCCTGGAGATCGGCGGCCAACTGCTGCGCACCCTGCTGCCGCCGGTGAAGAGCGTCCGGCTGCTCGGCCTCGGCCTTTCCGGGCTTGGCGAGGCGGAGGCCGCCTGCGACGAGCGCGAGCCGGTATTGCCTCTCTAAAGCAACTCGATCTCCCGAGCGCGCACGACGATCTCCTCCTGCCGGAAGCGGGCCTCCAGCTGCGCCCGATAGTCGCGCCACCAGCCGCGGTCGAGCCAGTCGGCCATCACCTCGAAGATCACGATCTCGTCGCGGCTTCGATGGCCGCCGCCTTCCTGCCAGAGGCCTTCGGCGGGGCTGCGCGTGAAGGCGGTGAGCCCCCCGAAATGTTCGACCAGCTCCTCGCGGACCCGGGCATATTCCGCCCGGTCGAACGGCTCGCCCTCATTGTCGCTGAGCGGGAGCAGAATCTCGATGATGTGCATGCCGGCGCGATCATAGGCTTTTACCGCCGGCGACCATAGCCGCCGATTCGCGCTTTCGCCGCCGGGGCGAAGCGCCTACACCGGCCACGTCCCCGGGGGACCGCGCGAACGCGGTTGAGAGGCAGCTGATACCGCTGCGACCCGTCGAACCTGATCCGGCTGATACCGGCGTAGGGAGGGAGCGCGGGCCGCCCGCTCTCCGTCCGCATTTGGAGAGCGATAGATGGCCGACATTCCTGTCCTGAGCGAAGTCGAAGGGCCCGCCCGAACCGAGCTCAAAGTGACCACCGGCCCGATTCGCGGCAGCCGCAAGATCCACGTCGGCCCGCTCGGCGTGGCGATGCGCGAGATCGGCCTCGAGCCGAGCTCGGGCGAGCCGCCGCTCCGGGTCTACGACTGCTCCGGTCCCTATACCGACCCCGCCGCGAGCATCGACATCCTGAGCGGCCTGCCCGAGCTCCGCCGCGACTGGATCCGCGGCCGCGGCGACGTTGAGGAGGTGCTCCAGCGCGAGGTCAGGCCGGAGGACAATGGCCAGCTCGGCCCCGATCGTTCGGGGGGTGTGCAATCCTTCCCGAACGTGCGGCGAAAAGTGCTTCGAGCGAAGCCCGGCGCCAACGTCTCGCAGATGCATTATGCGCGCCGCGGAATCGTCACGCCCGAGATGGAATATGTCGCCGTCCGCGAGAACCTCGGGCGCGAAATGCTGCGCAGCAATTTCGAGCGCGACGGCCAGGATTTCGGCGCCTCCATTCCCGATTACGTCACCCCCGAATTCGTCCGCGACGAGGTGGCGAGGGGCCGCGCAATCATCCCCTCCAACATCAACCATCCCGAGAGCGAGCCGATGGCGATCGGCCGCAACTTCCTCGTCAAGATCAACGCCAACATCGGCAATTCGGCCGTTGCCTCCGACGTCGCCGCCGAGGTCGACAAGATGGTCTGGTCGATCCGCTGGGGCGCCGACACGGTCATGGACCTCTCGACCGGCCGGAACATCCACGACACCCGCGAATGGATCATCCGCAACTCGCCCGTGCCGATCGGCACCGTCCCCATCTACCAGGCGCTGGAGAAGGTCGGCGGAGTCGCCGAGGACCTCAGCTGGGAGATCTACCGCGACACGCTGATCGAGCAGGCCGAGCAGGGCGTCGACTATTTCACCATCCACGCCGGCGTGCGCCTGCCCTACATCCCGATGACGGCGAAGCGGGTCACCGGCATCGTCTCGCGCGGCGGCTCGATCATGGCCAAATGGTGCCTCTCGCACCACAAGGAGAGCTTCCTCTACACCCGCTTCGAGGAAATCTGCGAGATCATGAAGGCCTACGACATCGCCTTCAGCCTCGGCGACGGCCTGCGCCCCGGAAGCATCGCCGACGCCAACGACGAAGCCCAGTTCGCCGAGCTCGCCACGCTGGGCGAGCTGACCCAGATCGCCTGGCGTCATGACGTCCAGGTGATGATCGAGGGCCCGGGCCACGTGCCGATGCACAAGATCAAGGCGAACATGGACAAGCAGCTCGAGGCGTGCGGCGAGGCGCCTTTCTACACATTGGGGCCGCTGACCACCGACATCGCGCCGGGCTACGACCACATCACCAGCGCGATCGGCGCGGCGATGATCGGCTGGTTCGGAACCGCGATGCTCTGCTACGTGACGCCCAAGGAGCATCTCGGCCTCCCCGACCGCGACGACGTGAAAGTGGGCGTGGTGACGTACAAGCTCGCCGCCCACGCGGCGGACCTCGCCAAGGGCCACCCGGCCGCGAAGATGCGCGACGACGCCCTCTCGAGGGCGAGGTTCGAATTCCGCTGGCGCGACCAGTTCCATTTGTCTTTGGACCCGGACACCGCCGAGCAATATCACGACCAGACCCTCCCCGCGGAAGGGGCCAAGACCGCCCACTTCTGCTCGATGTGCGGCCCGAAATTCTGCTCGATGAAGATCACGCAGGAGGTGAGGGATTTCGCCGCGAAGCAGAACCAGTCGGCGGACACCTTCCTGGCGGCCGAGGAGGCGGACAAGCCTGTGCTGAGCGACGTCGAAGCAGGCATGGCCGAGATGAGCGAGAAATTCCGCGAGAAGGGCGGCGAGATCTACCTGCCGGCGGCGGAGTGAACGAAATGCCGGAAGTCGGGTGCCTCTGCGGCAACGTGCGCTATCGGGTCTCCGGCGAAGCCGTCGCCCGAACCCTGTGCCACTTCGCCTCCCACCGCCTCCCCCGGCTGCCCCACGCCGAAGCCCTGGCCGACCCGCCGCTCCTCAAACGCGTGCTTGGTATTGGTGGGATCGGGAGCTGCCGGATCGGGAGTGAGGGGCGCCGGCTCCGATTCCGCTGGAGCGACCGGTTCCACCTCAGCCTCGGACACGGCTGAGCATTATCACGACCAGACGCTGCCGGCGGAGGGCGCCAAGACCGCCCACTTCTGCTCGCTGTACGGGCCGAAGTTCTGCTCTACGAGGGGCACCCGGGCGAGGCTCGAAATCCGCAGGCGCGAACGTCGACCTTATTCAGCCGTTGACACTTACTGTCGGCGTTTCGCGGCTGCGCCCCGGCCCGCAGCGGATTGCGCTGACGGGCGACTCGGACGGACGTCGGACACGTCGGGCAGCCGACCCAGACGGACTTCGGACATGCCGGGTAGGACACCCACACGGACTTCGGACACGCCGGGCAGGACACCCACACGGACTTCGGACGCGGCGGGCAGGCGACCCGGATCGACCTTGGGTCCAGCCGGCAGGATGGCGAAGCCATTGATGGAGCTGGTCGCAAGGCCAGGGCATGTAAGCGAGCGAGACACCCTTCCGCTGGAGCAGGCCGCATTCCCCGTGACCGGATTATCCGACCAGACGCCATCCAGACATGTAATGACACAATCGTTCGCGAATTGACGTGGCGTATCCTTCGCACTGAGGGCTTGCTCCGCAAACACCGTGAAAAATAGGGCAAGGAAAACCCGCGAAGATAAATGAGGGCGGGCCAGCCCATGCGCGGCGACATTGCCATCAAGACCGAAAATCGGCTGGGCGGCGCTCACTTGGAAATTGTCGGACATTGTATTCCTCCCGTCTCGATCCATTTCCCCATCTAAGGCTGAATTCCTCGATAGGGTCGTGACGACCGTCACGCATCGATCGGAGTTCGGCGGCGGAATCTCATGACGGCGGCCAGGAGAGGGGCGGATTTCACCCGAACCACCGAAGGACCGACTGCCTCGCCGCCCCGCGCTCTGCTATCGCGCGCCCCATTCACATGACCCACGACCCCGCCTCCCCGCCCGCGCCCGAGATCGCTTCGCGAACGGGCGCGGCCGCTGGCGGAGCGGCGCTCCGAGTTCGAGCGCATGGTCGAAAGCACGGTCGCGACGATGCGAGCCGCACTCACAGCCGCGCCGGTGCCCCTTGAGACGCTCGAGAGAGAATTGCCGCGCTGACGGCATCGCCGAGTCCCGCCCGTCCATTTCTCGAGCTGGCCGAAGGCGCATCGAGCAGAGGGATGAGCCTTGACCCCACAATCCGCTCGCCCTGAGCTTGTCGAAGGGCTTGCCTTGTCCCGGGCCGAAGGCTTCGGCAGGCTCAGCCCGAACGGAGGTGGCCTGACGGCCCCACACCCACGCTCGCCTCGCTATCCCGCCGCCGGCCCGAGCGCCTTGAGATAGACCGCATAGGGCACCCCGAACCGGTCCGGCACCGTCTTCTCGAGTCGGAAGCCCATCCGCAGGTAGAGTGCCAGCGCGGCCTCCATCGCCGGGCTGGTGTGGAGGGCGATGGCGGCGGCGCCGTCGCTTCGGGCATGGTCGATGCAGGCCTGGGTCAGCCTTCGCCCGATGCCCCGCCCGCGCGCCGCCGGGTCGACGACCAGCATCCGGACGATCGGCCATTCCGGCCCGAAGAACTCGGCCCTCGGGCCGGCATGGGGTCCGACATAGGCCACCGCCCCGACGATCTTCCGCGCCTCGTCCTCGGCGACGATGATCCTGCCGGTCTCCGCGAGCGCCGCCATCGATCCGACGGCCCGGCTAAGCGCCTCCCAGTCGCTGTAGACGCGCTCATATTGGGCGAAGGCGGCGAGCGCGACGGCGTTCACCGCCTCGGCGTCGGCCGGCGAGAAGTCGCGGACGATCATCGCTGCCGAAGGATCGCCGCCATCTTCTTCCCCCGCGCCAGCTCGTCGACCATTTTGTCGAGGTAGCGTATCTCCCGCATCAGCGGCTCCTCGATCGTCTCGACGCGGACACCGCAGACGACGCCCGTGATCGCGCTCCTTGCCGGGTTCATCCGCGGCGCGTGCTCGAAGAAGGCCTCGAAGTCGGTGCCCGCGGCCAGCTCGGTCTCGAGCGCGTCCGGCCCGTAGCCGGTCAGCCAGGCGATGATCTCGTCGACCTCCGCCTTGGTCCGCCCCTTCTTCTCCGCCTTGGCGACATAGTGCGGGTAGACGCTGGCGAAGCGCGTCGCGTAGATGCGGTGCCCGGCCACGTCGCTAGGCGGCCGCGGCGGGCCGTCTCGCGGCCATCCGGTCGGCGATCCACGCTCCCGCCAGCGGCAGCGCGATGCCGCCCGCCCACATCCAGGCCGGGTGCGGGATCATCACCATGGTGGCGATCCCAGTGGCGACCACCAGCAGGGCGACGATCCAGCCGGCGAGGCTCCGGCCGGCGATCCGGTTCGCCGTCCAGGCGCCGGCGAGCGCGGCGACGAACCAGGCGCCCAGCACGATCGCCTTGGCCGCGGCCGGCATCGCTTCCATCAGCCGAGCCTGGTCGGCGGGATTGGTGGCGTCGAGCCCGGCGGGCGGCGGGTAGAGGCTGTGGCCGACCCATTCGACGGCGAAGACGCACAGGAACGCGACGACGATACCGGCAACGATGCCCATAGCCAGGCGCATGATCATTCCCCCTTCCGCGAAGCGGGCGAGCCGGCCTTCATCTCGGGCCGCCTCACGCGAAAGCGGGAGGAGCGGCCATGGCCTGCCGGCTTGCTCATCTCAGTGATTTCCGTTCCAGTAATGCCCCTGATCGCAATGGCACTGCCCGCTGTGCCCCGAGTCGAAGGTGCACCAGTTGACGTAGGAGCAATGCGGGCAGGTGTAGCTGCTGGCTTGCTCGGGGAGATTTTCCCGGGCGGCTGCGGGGTCGTCGCCGACCTCGGGCCGGGCGATCAGATCGCAAACCGAATCGAACATTCGTTGCCTCCTGCGCTCATGGCCCGGCCATCCTACTCGCTTTGCGCGCGTTGAAAAGATGCGACCCCTCCATCGCAGCCCCACACCCTGCTATCGCCCGCGCCCATGCACATCACGCACGACCCCGCCTCTCCGCCCGAGCCCCGGATCGCCTTGGACGACTTCCTCGCCGTCGACATTCGCGTCGGCACCATTGTCGCCGCCCATCCCTTTCCCGAAGCGCGCAAGCCCGCCTTCATCCTCGAGATCGACTTCGGCCCCGCCATCGGCCGCAAGCGCTCCTCGGCGCAGATCACCGAGCATTACTCGCTCGAGGACCTGCCCGGCCGCCAGGTCGCCGCCGTGGTCAACTTCCCGCCGCGCCAGATCGGGCCGATGCGCTCGGAGGTGCTGACGCTCGGCTTCCCCGACTCGGAAGGGAAGGTCGTCCTCGTCCAGCCGTCGCACCCGGTGCCGAACGGCGGCCGACTCTACTGAAGGTCGGCTTGCGGTCGTCACTCGCGCCGCTTAGCATTGCTTATGGTAAGGATCGTCCCGCCGCTGGCCCTTGCGCTCCTCGCCGCAGTCCCTGCCGCCGCGTCGGCCGAGCCTCAACCCGCCGAATCGGCGCGAGCCAGAGCGAACCTCGTCGCCCTCTTTTCCGACGCCGATTATCCGGAGGCGGCCGTTCGCAACCGCGAGCAGGGGCCCGTCGCCTTCAGCCTCGCCGTCGGCGCCGACGGCAGGCCGACCGCCTGCTCGGTAACCGGCTCGAGCGGATCGACCATTCTCGACTCCACCACCTGCAGGCTGCTGATGGAGCGTGCCCTCTTCGAACCCGCGCGAGACTCGCGGGGCAAGCCGACCGGCGACACGGTGGCCGGACGGATCGTCTGGCGGCTGCCGGACGACGAGCCGGGCCCGCCGCCGGCTCTGATGCTCTGGATGCTTTGCGTGGGCGGCGAAGCCGCGAAGCTGGTGCCCGGCGATGTGCCGCCGGCCGAGGTCGCGCGCCGGGCCTTCCTGCCGTGCAAGGCGCTGGAAGCGATCGTCGCGCCGGATCCCGAGCGGGCGCGGCTGCTGGCCGAGCGGCGCCCCGAGATCGAACGCATGGTAGCAAGCACGGTAGCGGCGACTCGAGCCGGACTCCCAGGCGAGCCGGTACCCCTGGAGACGCTGCGGCGAGAATTCCCGCGCTGACATCGTCCGTGCCGGCGATGGCTTCTCCCCGGTCCGGCCGCCTTTCATACCGCGGCGCCGTAGTGCTACCCCTGCCGGGATGACGATCTCCCCACCGGCCGGCCCCGCTTCCAGTACCAGTGCCGCCGAGCCGGAGTCGCGGCCGACGCTGCCCGGCCGCACGTGCGGAAGCTGCACGCTGTGCTGCAAGACCGTCGCCGTCACCGAGCTTGCCAAGCCGGCCGGCGCATGGTGCACCCATTGCCGGCGCTCGAAGGGCTGCACGATCTACGATTCGAGACCGGCCGGGTGCCGAGACTTCCATTGCGAGTGGATGCGATCGGAGAAGCTCGGGCGCGAGTGGAAGCCGGACCGGGCCAAGTTCGCGCTGATGGTCACCGCGACCGGCCACCTCGCCGCGTGCATCGATCCGGGCTTCCCGTCGGCCTGGCGGCGGGCGCCTTACTACCAGGCCCTGCGGCACTGGGCCCGGGAGCGCGCCGACAGCCCGTCCTCGTCGTGGCCGGCTGTAGACGTGTGGATCGGCAAGCGCTGCATCCTCATCCTGCCCGACGGCGAGACCGACCTCGGCATCGTCGCTACGGACGAGGAAGTGCGGATCGACTGCTCGATGACGCTCGCCGGGCCGGTCTACGCCGCGAGCAAGTTCAGGGTGGCCGATACCGGCACGGCGTGGTCCGGCTGATGGCCGGGCCGCGGACATTCTATCACGGCACCCGCGCCGACCTTAAGCCGGGCGACCTCATCGCGCCCGGCCACAGCTCCAATTACGGCCGGCGCAAACAGGCGTCGTTCGTCTACCTCACCGGCACCCTCGACGCGGCGATCTGGGGGGGCGAGCTGGCGGCGGGGGACGGCCGCGAAAGGATCTACGTCGTCGAGCCGGCCGGGGAGATCGAGGACGATCCCAACCTCACCGACAAGAAGTTTCCGGGCAATCCGACGCTCTCCTATCGCTCGATCGAGCCGCTCCGGGTCATCGGCGAGGTCGCCGAGTGGCAGGGGCATCCGCCCGAGCAGCTTCGGGCGATGAAGGACCATCTCGAGCGGCTGAAGGCGCAGGGCATCGAGGCGATCGACTAGGCTGGCAGCCCCCCACCGGTGAGCTCGTTCCGGGCGATGGCTTTTACCCCCTTGGATGCGGCATGTTCGCCGCCTCGAAACCTGCAGGAGACCCGCCATGCCGCTCGCCGACGCCCGCCCGGTCGCGATGATCGCCACCGCCGACCGCAAGTCGGCCGAGCCCTTCTACGCCGACACGCTCGGCCTCCCGCGCAAGGGCGACGACGGCTTCGCGGCCCTGTTCGACCTCGCCGGCATCACGCTCCGGCTGACCGAGGTCCCGGGCTATGCGGCCCCGGCCACCCCGGTGCTCGGCTGGGAGGTCGCCGATATCGAGGCGGCCGTCGCGGCGCTGGCCGCGAACGGAGTCGCGATGAACGTCTACGAAGGGCTTGGCCAGGACGAGCGCGGCATCTGGACCGCGCCCGACGCAAGCTGCAGGGTCGCCTTCTTCAGCGACCCCGACGGCAACGGCCTCAGCCTGACCCAGGTCCTCAACGAAAGCGGTTCGTCGATCGGAACATGAGGGTGGCTCCCGGAGCCGGAACCGGTAGAAAAGGCGGGTGAAACCGCTTTGCCTGCTTCTCGCCGCCGCCCTCCTCGCCGCTCCGGCGGACTCCGCCGTGCCGGCAGGTCCGCCTGCACCCGGGCCGCCGGCCGCGCCGGCGCCTTGCGACGGCGCCGCCGCCCAGCGGCCGGCGCTCGAGGCCGAGCGGGTGGAGCTCAACCGCGCGATCGGCGACATCGCGCTCGGCAAGTCGAGGAGGCGCAAGCGCAAGGTCAGCGGCGGCGACGTCGCGGCCGGGGTGGCGGGCGCGGCGGCGTCGGTGCTCCTGCCTTTCGGGGTCGGGGCGCTGCTCGGCGCCGGCGCCAAAGCGGCGGCACGGAGCGGACGCAAGAAGAGGGCCGCGCCGCCGCCGCCCGACGTTCCGGCGATGATCGACCGGCTTCGAACCCTCGACGCACGGCTGGCGGCGCTCGCCGGCTGCGGCGGCGAATAGGGTTGTCAGGGCGGCGCAAAGGGCGCAGGCCGAGCCGATCCCCTTTCGCGAAGGAATATGACGATGAGCACGCCCGAGGAATATCAGGCGAAGGCCGACGAGGCGCTGACGCAGCTCGGCGAGGCCAAGAGCGAGGCCGAGCGCCAGCGGCTCAGGCGGGCGCACGGCGCCTATCTGAAGCTCGCCACCCACGGCGCCGAGGCGGCTGCGCGCGCGGCGATGCGGCCGCCGCCCAAGCCGCGGCCCGAGAAGCAGGCGCCGCCGGCGCGGCCGGGAGCCAGCTACTTCAAATAGTGACGGCTATCGCCTCCGGGGCGGGCGAGGCCTCCTTCGGCTCGACGGCGGGGGCCGAGGCCTCGTTCCAGCGGTCGGCGAGGCACTGGGCGAGGCTGGCGATGGCGCCGCGGCTGCCGGCGAGCGGCATCGTGTCGACGCTCGTTCCGTCGCGGCGGATGCTCATGCCTTCGGCGCTGGTGAAGGCGGCGAGGAAGGAGCGGGCGCCGCTCCCGCCAGGCTCGACGGTGAAGAACAGGCCGGGCCCGTCGCGGTCGATGTGGGCCCGGGCGGTCGCCTCGACCGGCCAGGACCGGGCGCCGGCGAACTCGACCTCGAGCGGGGTCTTGGCGCCGTCCTCGACGGTCCAGTCGCGATTCTGGAGGAGGAAGCCGAGCTTCTCCTCGCCGGCGAAGCCCCAGACCGAGAGCATCGTGCCCTGCGGCGACACGGCCTGGACCATGCAGCCGTTGGGCATGGCGGCGAGCGCCCACTTGCCCTCGGACTCCCGCTGAGCCGAGGCGGCAGCGACCGGAGCCGCGGCGAGTAGGGCGGCCATCACGTAACGCAACATTGAAGCGGCTCCTTATCCGCCCGCCCGCGACCCGGTTCTTGTTCGCGAGGAGAACAGACCGCCCGCCTCTTTGTTGCAATCGGCTCGGCGCTCGCCGGCACCGGCCCACAGCGCCGGGGCGGCGGCGCGGCCGGACTTCGGGAAGGGGATGCGCGCGCGGAAGGAGTCGGAGAAGCGGCCGTCGACCCGGATCGAGAAGGAGAGGCCGCCGGACGCGTCGGCGCCATGATATTGGTTGACGGTGTCGAACCAGGCCGAGTGCGAGGCGACGTAGCGTTTCTCGCCGGTCGCCGGGTCGAGCATGTAGAAGGGCTTGGCGAAGTTGGTCCGCATCCAGATGAATTCGTGGCACAGATCCTCGCTGTCATGGTCGCGGTGCGCGGGAACCTCGCGGCCGCCGTCGTCGTAGATGATCAGCATCCGCCCGGTGGCGGCGAAGGGCAGGGTGGCGATGAAGTCCATCAGCTCGGCAAAGCCGGCCGCCTCATCGCTCGGCCGCCACAAGTCGGTGCGATCGAGATCGTAATAATCGTCCTCGCGCGACGAGCGGGAGAGATAGACCATCCGCGGCCCGGGGACGTCGGGAGCCCGGCCGTCGAGCAGGAACGGACCGGTGTAGAATTGGAGGTCGCGGGCGCGGGCGATGCGCTCCTCCAGCCGGTCGCGCAGGTAGTGATCGAGCGCCCTCAGCCGAGCGACGTCGATGAACGGGTCGAGGTCGACATAGCTTGGATACAGGGGGCGCAGGGGCGGCGACGGAACCGCATCGCCGCTGCTTTGTTGTTTTAAATAATATTCGCCCATACTTAACCTTGATTAAGGTATTGCTAAAACAAAGTAATCATACGCGCGTCAGAAGCAAACCACCTCTACCAGAACAAGTTCCCTTTATTCGTCGCCGTCCTGGCGAAGACTTTAGCTCGTCTGGAGTATAATGAAGATATATGTCAGCGGCCTCTATTGTGGAGGCAACCCGCAACCCGGGGTCGGAATAGTCCGCTCATTGCGCCAGGGTTTTCCCCGCGCGGTACTGGTCGGCGTCGAATATAGCAATCGTGTGTCCGGCATCCACTGGCAGGAGCTCGACGATCTGTGGATCCAGCGGCCGTGGGACGAGCTCGACCTCGACCTCTATGCCGACCGGGTGCGGGACGTGCTCGACGGGGGAGCCTTGTGGATATCGGGCAGCGACCTCGAGGCGATGTGGCTGGCCTCCATCTTCCCCGACGGTCATCCCAACCTGCTCGCTCCGCCGGCCGCCGGGCTCAAGCGGATCGCCAAGCCCGCGGTCGAGGCCCATGAGGGCCTCCCGGTGAGGATCCCGCCCTTCGTGTCGAGCGACCTCTCCGACTGGGAGCTCCATGCATTCTGCCGCGAGCATAATTGGCGGGTCTGGCTGAAGGGTCCCTATTACGACGCGGCGCGGGTTCCCGGCTGGGACAGCTTCGTCGCCGCCCGGGCCGCTCTCACCAAGGTCTGGTCGACCGAGAAGCTGTTCCTCCAGGCCCATGTCAGCGGCTACGAGGAATCGGTGATGCTGGCCGCCTATCGCGGCGAGCTGCTCGCCTGCGTCTCGATGCGCAAGCGCGACGTCACCGCCGAAGGCAAGACGTGGGCCGGCGACGTCGCAGCCGTCGATCCCGCGTTCGAGCAGCCGCTGCGGCGGATCGTGAAGGAGCTGAACTGGACGGGGGGCGGCGAGCTGGAGATGGTCCGAGACGCCGCCGACCAATGCTGGCTGCTCGAGATGAACCCGCGCTTCCCCGCCTGGGTGCACGGCGCCACGATCGCCGGGCACAACCTGCCGGCTCTGCTGGTGCAGGGCGCTACCGGCGCGAGGGCACGGCCAGCCGAAGCGGAGGCGGGCGAGTTCACACGGGTCGTGCTCGAGGTGCCGGTGCGCGCGGACTATCCGCTGCCCGCTTTGCCGGAGCCGTTCGCCGGAGCGGTCGGCCACTCGATGAAGCACCCCTCCGGCCTCACCGCGCTCGCCGAGCGGCTTCACAAGAAGGACGCGGAGCTGATCGGGCTTGTCTCCGGCGAGGCGGAGGCGGGATCGGACGGCAGGCCGGACGTGCCCGACATTTATCTCAGCGACATCGGCGCGATGGAGCTCGAAGGGCTCCAGACTCCGCAATTCCTCTTCTTCGAGAAGACCGCCGAAGGGCTGTTCAAGCGGGCCGCGGACCGCGCCCACCGGCTGAGCACCAACGAGGTGCAGGTGGTGAGCGGCTACTCGATCAAGACCAATCCCGACGAACGGCTGATCCGGCTGGCCCTCGAGAACGGCTTCTACGCGGAATGCATCAGCCTCGCGGAAGCGCAAAAGGCGATCGAGATCGGCTTCAGGACCGACCAGGTGATCCTCAACGGCCCCGGCAAATGGTGGCCCGAGGGGATGATGCCGAAGGAGAAGATGCACGCCGTCTTCTGCGACAGCGTCGCCGATCTCGACCGCTGCGTCGCGGCGCTCGAGGCCGGCGAGATGTCGTCGAAGCATGTCGGGATCCGGATCCGCACGCCCAACGTCGTCTCCCGCTTCGGGATCCCGCTCGACAGCCCCGGCACCTTCGCCAAGCTGATCGAATCGGTCGGCCGGCTTCCGCAGGACACCGCCTTCGGAATCCACTTCCACATGGCGAGCTCGAACATCGGGGTGGCCCAATGGTGGCACCTGTTCGAATCCATGCTGAAATGGTGCCGCTCGATCGAGAGCCTCAGCGGCCGCAAGATCGAGATCCTCGACATGGGCGGTGGCTGGTTCCCCGACGACTGGCATTCGGACGACGAGAGCAAGTTCGCCCGAGCCGTCGAGACGGTCAGGGCGCTGCTTCCCGGCGCCCGCCAGATCGTCTCCGAGCCCGGCAAGGCGATGGCGCAGCCCTCGATGGCGCTGGCCATGCGGATCCTCGAGATCCAGGAGCATGAGGACGACATGATCGAGGCGGTCGTCGACGGCTCGATCGCCGAGCTTCCGATGTACGCCTTCCAGCCCCACCGGATCCTGCGCCAGTGCGGGAAGACCGGAGCCCTCCAGCCGCTCGGGCGCGGCAAGACCCATTTGATGGGCCGGCTCTGCATGGAGCATGACATCGTCGCCGCCAACGTCGCGCTGCCGGAAGGCACGCAGGCCGGCGACATGCTCATCTTCTGCGACGCCGGCGGTTACGACAGGAGCATGTCCTATGTATTTGGCCGAGGCTGAGCAGCGGTTCGAGACCCGCCCCGACGACAGCACCCGGCCGGCGCCGCTGCCGAGCGACCGCTGGACCGATTTCCCGCACAGCGCCCTTTCGCACCATGGCGAAGCCTGCTGCGAGATCGCCCGCCAGTGGGTGACGGCCATGGACTATGCCCAGCTGAACGGCGGCGGCCTCACCAGCGGGCCCCGCTGGCTGCGCCAGAAATATAAATGGGGCCCCTCGCCCTGGCCGATGCACTGGTGCGAGGCGGTGAAGCGCAAGACGATCGACTGCGGCGCCCATGCGGCGCTCGCGCTGGAGGCGTTCCGGGCGCGCGGTTTCGACGCTTTTCCGGCCCAGCTGGTCCAGCGCTACAGCGCCGAGGCGACCGAGCAGTGGCGGGGCAAATGGGAAGAGGAGGACGTCTCCTGCCACTGGCTCGACGACGAGCATATCTATCATGAGGCGACGGCGCTGCTGGTCGGCGAGGACGAGGTCAAGATCTGGGACGGCAGCGCCGGCAGCTGGGTCGATCCGCGCCAGGCCGGCGGCTATGGCAGCCTGGTCGCGGTGCGCATCTTCGCCGCCGGTCAGTTCGGCGGCGGCGATGGCCTCAGGTGGGGCGAGCGGCGGCTGAAGCCGGGTCTCTGGAACCAGATCTAGCGGCCAGCGGCGGCGCCGCGTTGGCAAGCGGCGGCGGCGCGCCTAACCTCGAGCGATGATCGATCCCACTTCCGCCCCGCCCGGGGCGGGCCCCGCGGACGAATGGCAGCCCGGCTACGTCACCTGGGCCGCGTCCGTCTATGCCGGCGCCCTGGCCGGAAGCGCCGCCGCATCGTGGCTTTCGCCGCTTCTGGTTGCGCAGACGTCCGGCTGGGGGCTCCCGACCCTCCAGCGGCTGCTGAGCGGCGAAGGCGGCAGCGGTGCCGTCCTCTATCTCTCCGTGGCGATGATGATGGTCCTGATCAGCGTCCTGCCGGGACTGCTCAGCCTGTTCCTGATCGCTTTGACCGAGTTGCGCCTCGCGCTCCATCCGCTTGTCGGAGGGGCCTTCTTCGCGGTGTCGACCGGGTGGGTCAGCCAGTCGGCCGGGGGCGCCGTCTTCGGGCTGGTCTTCGGCCTCGCGAGCCTCGGGACGATCGCTCTCCTCCTCGGCCTTCGGCGGCTTTACGACCGGCGGCGCAGGACGTCGGGCTAGAAGAGCACGGGTGCGGAGGATGTCGATTTAAGCAAAATTCCTTCCCCGGGAAATCGCAGGGAGGAATTAGGCCTCAGCACTCCGGGTTGAAGCAATAGCCCGCCGCCCGAACCGTCTTCAGGCAGGACGGCTTGGCCGGATCGCGTTCGATCTTGCGGCGGATCCGGGCGATCCGGGTGTCGATCGAGCGGTCGAACGCCTCCATCTCCTTGTTGTGGGCGAGGTCGAGGAGCTGGTCGCGGCTGAGCACCCGGCGGGGATGCTCGGCGAAGCATTTGAGCAGGTCGAACTCCATCGAGGTGATCGGCACCTCGGTGCCGTCGGCCTCGAACAGCTTGCGGGTGTCGAGGTTCAGCCGGCATTTGCCCATCTGCACCTCGCGGCCCATCGTCGCCGGCTCCGCGCCGCCGCGGCTGGCGCGGCGAAGCACCGCTTTGACGCGGGCGAGGAGCTCTCTCGGGTTGAACGGTTTGGTGATGTAATCATCCGCCCCGATTTCCAGTCCGACGATGCGATCGACGTCGTCGCTCTTGGCAGTGAGCATTATGATGCCGGCATCGCCCGAACTTCGAATTTCCCTCGCCAGGGTGAGGCCGTCGTCGCCCGGCATGTTGATGTCGAGCAGGGCGAGGTCGATCGGCCGCTCGGCCATCAGCTCGCGAAGCGCGGCGCCGCCGTCCGCCTCGCTGACCGAGAGGCCGTTACGGCGCAGATATTCGGCGACCGTCGAGCGGACGTCCTCGTCGTCGTCGACGACCACGATATGGGCGGTGACATCGTTCATGCTGTTGCCTTCGGCTGGACGATCGAGGCGATAAGACAGCGCACCCCGACCTTGGTGAACGGCTTCTCCAGCACCGGACGGCCGCAATTGCGAAGGAAATCGTCCATGCTGGAGCCCAATGTGTCGCCGGTGACGAAGCCCATCCGCTCCACCAGGTGAGGCCTGGTCTCGGCGAGGCGGGCGTGGAGGTCGGGACCGCTGACTCCGGGCATCCTGAGATCGGAGAGGATGAGGTCGTAATCGCCGCGGTCGATCGCCATCAGCGCGGCCGCGCCGTCGCTGGCGACCTCAACCTCGAAGCCCTCGCGGGTCAGCAGCTCGCGAAGCGTCTCGGCGACGTCGGCCTCGTCCTCGACGATCAGGGCCCGGCCGCCGCCGGCCGCCGCCGCCGCTCCGGTCTCGGCGTCGATCGGAACGGCGCGCAGGTCGCTCTCCGCCGCCGCCGGCAGGGCGACCCGGAAATGGGCGCCGCGGCGGCTCGGCTCGAGCGTGATCGTGCCGCCATGCGCCTCGACGATGCCGTGCGAGAAGGACAGGCCGACTCCGGTTCCCATGCCCTGCGGCTTGGTGGTGAAGAAGGGCTCGAAGATGCGGC
The DNA here is from genome assembly GCA_036388575.1 of Allosphingosinicella sp. Taxonomy (GTDB): domain Bacteria; phylum Pseudomonadota; class Alphaproteobacteria; order Sphingomonadales; family Sphingomonadaceae; genus Allosphingosinicella. Next base: position 109,727 of record DASVRO010000038.1, on the reverse strand, counting down.
CCTTGAGCTTCTCGGGAACGCCGGGCCCGGTATCGCTGACGTCGAGCAGCACGGCGCCGCTCTGGCTGACCGAGGTGCGCACGCTCAGCGTCTTCTCGAACGTCTCGCCGCCCTGCATCGCGTGCTGGGCGTTGACGATCAGGTTGACGAGAACCTGGTGAAGCTGGTCGCGGTCGCCGAGCACCCTGGGAAGCATCGTTCCGAGCGTGACCCGCACCGCGATGCCGGCCGTGCGAAGCCCGTATTCGGCGATCTCGAGCGACGAGGCGACGAGGTCGTTGAGATCGACGAGGCTGCGCTGCGCCTCCTTCTGGCGGGCCATGGCGAGGAAGGTCTGGACGATCCTCGAGCAGCGCTCGGCCGCGGCGCTGATCTTCTTCGCGCGGGTCTCGAAGACGGTGCCGACGCTGTCCTCCTGGAGCATCTCGGCCTGCCCGACGATGGCGGCGAGCGGATTGTTGAGCTCGTGGCTGACCCCGGCGAGAAGCGAGCCGAGCGCGGCCAGCTTCTCCGACTGGTGGAGCGCGTCGCGCGAACGGGCCAGCTCCTGCTCGGCCATCTTGCGGTCGGTGATGTCGAGATGGATGCCATGGAGCACGGTGGCGTCGCCATTCTCGTCGCGCACGACCGTGCCCAGCGAGTGCACCCAGCGGATATCGCCCGATGGCCAGACGATACGGTGCTCAAGCGAGATGTTGTCGGACGGATAGCCCGCCCGCGCCGGCTCGACCGCCAGGTCCCAGTCGTCCGGGTGGATGTAGGCCTTCATCTTGCGGGCATCGAGGTGGAGGTCGCCGTCGACTCCGTAGAGCTCGCGCGAGCGGGCGCTGTACCAGGCCTCGCCGGTCTTGGCGTCGATCGTCCAGGTGCCGAGATTGGCGCCCTTCACGGCCAGCTCGAACTGCTGGCGGGTCTCCTCCAGCTCCTGCTCGCTGCGCTTCTTGTCGGTGACGTCGAGGTGGATTCCGGTGACCAGGACGACGGCGCCGGACAGATCGCGCTGGGCCCGGCCGAGGCCGTGGATCCAGCGCACCTCGCCGGTCGGCCAGATCACCCGGTGCTCGAGCGAGACGGTGTCGGTCGGGAAGCCCTGCAGATAGGGCTCGCGAACCTTCTCCCAGTCGTCGGGATGGATGTAGCCCTTGAGCACCCGGGCATCGATCGGCATGTCCGGGTCCATGCCCCACAGCCGCCGCGACATCTCGCTGTGCCAGACGGCGCCGGTCTGCGGCTCGACCGTCCACAGGCCGATCTCGGCGCCCTCGACGGCGAGATCGAGCGCCCGCCAGGCCTCGTCCCGCTCCCGCTCGGTGCGCTTGCGGTCGGTGATGTCGAGGTGGATGCCGTTGATCATCCGCGGCTGGCCGTCGTCGTCGCAGCGCGCCGCTCCGAGCGAGTAGATCCAGCGGATCGAGCCGTCGGGCCATACCACCCGATACTCGACCTCGACCTTGTCCTTCTCGACGAAGCCGCTGAGATAGGGCCGCGACACCTCTTCCCAATGATCGGGGTGGATGGCGGCCCGGATCGCCGCGGTCGTCATCTCGGTCTCCGGCGGCAGGCCGTACATCTGCTTCGACCGGTCCGAATACCAGGTCTTGCCGGTGCGCAGGTCGAAGGTCCAGGTGCCGACCTTGGCCGCTTCGACGGCGAGCTCGAGACGGCGGCGGGAATCGGCGCGCACCTCGTCGTCGGCGGCGCTGTGTCCGCCCCGAGTCGGTTGCACGTTCGTCCCGTCGGCCAAGTGCCGTTCCCCCAAACAGCGAGCAGGTGTCCGGCTCCCATAGCATCTTCGGCGGCCGGACAAAGAGCCCTGCTGTAACAATTGACACAATTTTTCGCCTCGCGCGGCATCGGGCCGACATGAGCGGCCTCCAGAGAGGCGATGTCGCGGCGAGTGTTGCCGTGACTATTCGGAGAGAAAAAATGACCATGACCAACGCCAGGAAAAGCCGCCTGCAGCTCGTGCTGCTCGCCGCGGCCGCGCTGGGATCCTCCTCCGCCGTTCTCAGCGGCGCGATGACGGTCCTCGCGATGCAGCAGCCCGCCCAGGTCTCGACGCTCGCCTGAGCGGCGCGACTTGGAAGGGATGCACATGTTCCATGCTTTCAACTTCAGCGACGTCCTCGCCAGCTCGGTCAAAGCGGCCTGGCAGGTCGAGGACGTCCTTCCCCCCCACGCCAGGCTCGACTTTACGCGGCGCTTCCTTCCGGAAGCCCTCGCGCGCACCGATTCGATCGCCTTTCTGAGCGATGACGAGAAGCGCGTGCTCAACCAGATTCGCGGCCACGAATATCTGACCATATTCGGCCTTGTGGAGGAGTTCATCCTCCCCTTCGTGCTCGACCATGCCCGCCCGCAGCTGAACGGCGACGACCATCGGGTCCGCGCCCTGCTCAATTTCGCCGGCGAGGAAGCCAAGCACATCCACCTCTTCAAGCTCTTCCACCAGCGCTTCACCGAGGCCTTCGGAACGCCCTGCGAGGCGATCGGCCCGGCCGAGGCGATCGCCGCCGAGGTGCTTCGCCACGATCCCTTGTCGGTCGCGCTCGTCATCCTCCAGGTCGAGTGGATGACGCAGAGCCATTATGTCGGATCGGTCCGTGACGACGGCGACCTCGATCCCCTGTTCAAGAGCCTGCTCAAGCATCACTGGATCGAGGAGGCGCAGCACGCCAAGCTCGACACGCTGATGGTCGAGGCTCTGGCGGACGGCCGCGACGAGGCCGGGATCCAGTCCGCGATCGACGGCTATCTCGAGATCGGCGCCTTCCTCGACGAGGGCTTCGCGACCCAGGCGAGCCTCAACCTCGACGCTTTCGAGCGCCATTTCGGCCGGGCGTTTCGCGCCGAGCAGCGCCGCGAGCTCCAGGCGCAGCAGCACCAGGCGCTGCGCTGGACCTATCTCGGCTCGGGCATGGTCCACCCCAAGTTCGTCGCCACCCTGGCCGGCCTTTCACCCGCCGCGCGCGACCGCATCGCCGCGGTGGCGCCGGCCTTCGCCTGAATTCCCAAGGAGATTTGAACCCATGCTCGACACCACCAAGCGCCCGCCGGTCAACGGCCTCGATCTCGCCGCGCTCGACGAGACCGTCGCCGCCGTCGCCGCGGATCCCCGGCTCGGCCAGCTCGCCTTCCGGGTCCGCACCGACTGGAAGGGCCAGACCAAGTCCGAATCCACGGTCGATTCCTACACCCTGGCCGGCGAGGTCGTGCCGCGCAGCTTCACCATCGTCGCCGACGAGCCGCACGAGCTGCTCGGCACCAACGCGGCGCCCAACCCGCAGGAGCTCCTGATGTCGGCGGTCAACGCCTGCATGGTCGTCGGCTACGTCGCCCAGGCCTCGGTCCGCGGAATCGTCCTCGACACCTGCCGGATCGAGACCGAGGGCGAGCTCGACCTGCGCGGCTTCCTCGGCATCGATGAGAGCGTTCCCGCCGGCTACCGCCGGATCAGCTACACCGTCTTCCTCGAGGGCGACGGAACCCGCGAGCAATATGAGGACATGCACCAGGCGGTGATGGCCACCTCGCCCAATTATTTCAACATGGCCCAGCCGATCCAGATGGTCGGCCGCCTGGCCTGACGCCCTTCCCGACGCCCCTCGGGAAAACTCGCCCCGGCGCGCAGGCGCCGGGGCTTTTTTTGTGTCCGAAATCCTCCCCGCGATTTCGCGGGGAGGGGGACCATGCGAAGCATGGTGGAGGGGCTCTGCAGCGCTCGAAGAACCCCTCCACCGCGCTTCGCGCGGTCCCCCTCCCCCGGAAATCCGGGGGAGGAATTCACCAACTGACACAATTGAAACCAATTTCAGGTTTCGGCGCCATTTTGCCGCAACAGCGCTCCGCCAGAAGGGGGTCACCAGCCGGGGAGGCTGGGACCGGCAGGAGAATGGTTTGTGTATTTGTACCGGAACTCCTGCTGGTCGCTAGCCTCCCCGGCGGTGCCGCCAGCTTTCCCAGCGGAACGCTGACGACCCCTCGCCACACCCCGGGCGGCCATTCCGGTCCGTCCTGGAATTAGAAACAACATCTTGATTGAAACGCCGCCCGGCCGTTGCCGCGCGGACAGGGAGTTAGAAATGAAGACCTATCTGTATGCGTTGGCCTCCGTGGCCGTCCTCGCCGCCGCCGCCACCCCGGCCTCGGCGGAAGGTTTCCGCGCCGAGATCCACGGCGGCTGGGACCATGTCCGCGCCGACAACGGCAGCATCAACAACGACGACAGCGACAGCGGCATCGTCTACGGCATCGGCGCCGGCTACGATTTCTCGATCGCTCCGAAGGTCGAGCTCGGAATCGACCTCAGCGCCGATCTCAGCACCATGGAAGAGTGCGAGAACAGCGTCGTCCTTCCGAACGACCGCGCCTGCCTCGACGCCGGCCGCGACCTCGCCGCGGCGATCCGCCTCGGCTACAAGGTGTCGGACCGCGGCACGCTCTACGCGCTGGCCGGCTACACCAACGCCCGCTTCCGTTTCGACTACACGACCCCGGCGGGCGTGACGACGCGCGACGGCCGCAACCTGGACGGCTTCCGCCTCGGCGCCGGCTATCAGCACGACTTCGGCAAGAACCTCTACGGCAAGGTCGAGTATCGCTACTCGAACTACGAGGCCGACGTGACCCGGCACCAGGCGCTGCTCGGCGTCGGCGTCAAGTTCTAAGTCTCTCCCCGCCCCTTGGGAGACTCGGGCTCCGGCGGTTCCATCCCCACCGCCGGAGCCCCCTTTTTTCCTCCCCATGCGGAGCATGGGGAGGGGGACCGCGAAGCGGTGGAGGGGTAATGGCACGGAAGCAGAGGGTCCGCTGGGAACCTCCCGGGTCCTGCGCCAGCTACCCCTCCACCATGTTTCACATGGTCCCCCTCCCCATCTGGCGATGGGGAGGATTTTCAGTCGCGGCCGCCGCTACCGCTATTCTGGTTGCCAGTGCGGCTGTCCTCGTTGCGATTGTCGCGCAGCTTCTTGTCGCCGCCCTTGTCCTCGCGCTGCCACTGGTCGAAATCGCCCTTCTTCTTGTGGTCGGTCATGACTTTCTCCTTCGGGCAGGAGAACGGGCGGATCAGGCGGCGGTTTCCCGCGCGAGAATCTCCTCCGCGACCCGGTGGGTACGCTCGTTGTCGACGTCAATGGCGAGGCGGCCGTCCTTCGCGACCAGCGGCACGATGCGGATTCCGAAGCGGCGCGAGAAGTGGCGGAACATGCCCTCGAGGGTCACCAGACCCGACAGGTAGAGGAGCAGGGACAGGAGCCCGAGCGCCCGAACCGCGTCCTTCTTGCGCTTGGCGAACTGACCGCCGTAGCGGAAGCTGTGGATGGCCTGGAAGCTGTGCTCGCCAGTGATCCAGAACAGGTTGCAGTTGGAATAGGCGCCGCCGCGGAAGCCGTAGAAGCGGCGCTGGCCGTCGGGATGGGCGGCGATGATGTCCGCTTTCTCGGCCATCATCACGACCCCGTCGACTCCCGGCGCGGAGCCGGCCGCGGCGATGGCGCGGAAGCCCTCGACGCTCATCAGGACGTTGTCGGCGGTGGTGAGGACCAGCGGGAAGCCGGTGGTCCGGCTCGCCTCGATGACGCTGTCGACGATATGACCCTCGGCGCCGACCGGAGTCAGCCGCCCTTCGGCGTGGAGGCGCGCCACGGTCGGCTCGGCCGCGATGACCGCAAAATCCTCCACCGAGACGAACAGAGGCGAATCGGGAAAGGCCTCGTCGGCGATGCGCAGGACCCGCCCGACCATCGCCTCGCCGGCGACCGGGACCAGCGCCTTGTGGCTGACTCCCATCTTCACCGCGAGCGGGTCCGGAGTCGCGGAACGGCGTCCGGCGAGGACGAGGATTCGGGGAATCGTCATGTAAAAAGCGGGATCCTCAGGCGGCGTGGGAGCCGATCGCCTTCTGGCGGCGGCGCTGGACCGAGCTTCCGAGCCCGATCGCCTCCCGGTACTTGGCGACGGTTCGGCGCGCAATGTCGAAACCCTTGGCGCGCAGGAGCTCGACGAGCTGATCGTCGGACAGGACCGCGCGCGGGTCCTCGGCGGCGATCAGCGCCTTGATGTGGCTCTTCACCGCCTCGGCCGAGACGGCGTCGCCGCCGTCCGAGGACTGGATGCCCGAGGTGAAGAAATATTTGAGCTCGTAGAGGCCGCGGTCGCAGGACAGATATTTGTTCGAGGTGACCCGGCTCACCGTCGATTCGTGCATCGCGATCGCCTCGGCGACCTGGCGCAGGGTGAGCGGGCGAAGCTGGGCGACGCCGTGGCGGAAGAAGCCGTCCTGTTGCTTGACGATCTCGGTGGCGACCTTGACGATCGTCCGGGCGCGCTGGTCGAGGGCCTTGATCAGCCAGTTGGCGCTGGCCAGGCATTCGCTGAGCCAGGCCTTGGAGCGGCGGTCGGCGCCGCCGGTCAGCTCGGCATAATAGCGCCGGTTGACGAGCAGGCGCGGCAAGGTGGCGCTGTTCAGCTCGACCGCCCAGCCGAAGCCGCGGCGGGCGACGAAGACGTCGGGCACCACCGCGTTGACCCGCTCCTCGCCGGAGAAGCGGCAGCCCGGCTTGGGGTCGTAGGCTCGAAGCTCGCGGACCATGTCGCCGAGATCCTCGTCGTCCACTCCGCAGATCCGCTTCAGGGCCGGGAAATTGCCCTTGGCGAGATAGTCGAGATTGTCGATCAGACGGGCCATGGCCGGATCGTAGCGGTCCGCCTCGCGGGCCTGGATGGCGAGGCATTCGGCCAGGCTTCGGGCGGCGACTCCGGCCGGGTCGAAGCCCTGGACGACGGCGAGGACCCGCTCGACCTCCGCGAGTGCGACGCCGAGGCGGTTGGCGATCTCCAGCGTGGTGGCGAGCAGGTAGCCGGTCTCGTCGACCTGCTCGACGATCTGGCCGGCGATGACGAGGTCCGGGCCCGACAGCCGTTCGCCGGCCTGGGCGAGGAGATAGTCGTGAAGCGACTGGCCCTGGGCGGCGAACGAATCGAAATCGGGCCCTTCGCCGTCCCAGCCGCCGCCGCCCAGCCCCTCCATTCCGAGGCCGCCGTCGAGCGCCCGGTCGGAGGCGCTGTCCTGATGGAGATTCTCGTTGTCGACGTCGAGGTCGAGCGGAGCCTCGCCGGAGCCGAACGAATCGGCGCCGGGAAGCTCCGCCGGAGCTTCCGGCGCGGCCTCGGCGGCTGGCACCTCCTCGCCGGCGCCGCCGTCGAGCAGCGGGTTGCGCTCGATCTCCTCGGCGATGAAGCTCTCGACCTCGACGTTGGACAGAGCGAGCAGGCGGATCGCCTGCTGCAGCTGCGGGGTCATCACCAGCGACTGGCTCTGGCGAAGGTCGAGGCGGGGGGCGATCGACATGGCGGCCCCTAAAGCGCGAAGCTCTCGCCGAGATAGAGGCGGCGCACTTCGGGATCGGCGACCAGCTCGGCCGGGCTCCCGGCGAAGAGGACTTGGCCGTCGTAGATGATGCAGGCGCGGTCGACGATGTCGAGCGTCTCGCGGACGTTGTGGTCGGTGATGAGAACGCCGATGTCGCGCTTCTTCAATTCGATGACGAGGTCGCGGATGTCCGAGATCGAGATCGGGTCGATTCCGGCGAACGGCTCGTCGAGGAGCATGATCGAGGGCTCGGCGGCGAGCGCCCGGGCGATCTCGCAGCGGCGACGCTCGCCGCCCGACAGCGCCATGGCCGGAGCGTCGCGCAGGTGGGCGATGTGGAACTCGGCGAGCAACTGCTCGAGCCGCTCGCGCCGGACCGCCTTGTCGCGCACCGCCACCTCGAGCACGGCGGAGATGTTCTGGGCGACGGTGAGGCCGCGGAAGATCGACGTCTCCTGCGGCAGGTAGCCGAGGCCGAGCACGGCGCGGCGGTACATGGGCAGGCCGGTGATGTCCTCGCCGTCGAGCAGGATGCAGCCCTTGTCGGGCTTCACCAGGCCCATGATCGAATAGAAGCAGGTGGTCTTGCCGGCGCCGTTGGGGCCGAGCAGCCCGACCACCTCGCCGCGCTCGACATGGAGCGAGACGTCCTTCAGCACCGTCTTGCGGTCGTAGGCTTTGGCGATCGACATCACCGACAGGCCCCGCGCCAGTCCGGCGAAGACATCGGCTTCATGCGCTCGGGGAAGGGCGGCGGCGTCGTTCATGCCGGCCGAGACTTAGGCGATGCCGATTAAGGGGTAAACTGGCAGGCTTCGTGCATGCACGAAAAAGCTGGGGCTGTGGCTCAGCCGCCCTTCTTCTGCGGGACGGTGAAGGTGCCGGTGACCCGGCCGCCCTGGCTGGTCGTGCCCGGCGGGCCGCCGCCGTCCATCACCGCCCGGCCGCTGTCGAGATCGATGGTGAGGCGGCCGCCATTCACCTTAGCATCGCGCTGGACCAGGCTGACGTCGCCGATCAGGGTGATGATGCGGCGTTCCAGATCGTAGATGCCGACATTGCCGCGCGCCGTCTCCGACGGGCTTCGGACGGAGACTCCGCCGGTCGCGTCGATCCGGCGCAGCTCGACTCCGCCGCCGCTCGAATAAGCGACCGTGAGCCGGGCGGCGGTGAGGGTGAGCTCGCCCTGGCGGACGACGACATTGCCGGAGAAGATGGCGCGGTCGGCGCGGTCCTGGACCTCGATCCGGTCGGCGGCAACGTCGACCGGAGCGTTGCTGTTGTGGCCCTTGAGGGCCGAGGTCTGCGCCGAGGCCTGCCCGAGGCCGAGCGCGGCGAGGAGCAGGACTGGGACGAGGCGCTTCATGCCGCTCATCTGAGCGCGCCCTGCTCGATATGCAAGCGCGGGCGGCCGGTGAGCACCACCCGGCGCTGCGGCAGATCGACGTTCATCCCGCCCGCCGTGAACCGGCCGAGCCGCATCCGGCCCTCGACTCCGCCGCCGCTGACCGCAGTGTGCTTGTTGAGGTCGAGGGCGACGTCGCGGGTCTCGAGGCGATAGCCGTCGGCGGCGGTGAACAGGATCGGCCCGAGCACGTCGGCCTTCTGGGTCTCGATATTGTAGCGGGCGCGGTCGGCGGTGATCCGGGCGGGCCCCTCCTTGAGCTCGATCTGCGCCGCCATCCCGCCGATGTCGACGATCGGAACGCTCGACTTGGCCTGGACCGCCTGCGCCGCCTGGATGGTGAAGGGTCGGCCCTGATCGTCGAGGCCGCGATATTCGGCCGACTGCATCTTCATCCGCTCGCGCGCCTGGTCGACCTTGTTCTTGTCGAGCAGGAAGCTGATCTCCTTCTCCTTGGAGAGCGGCGACAGCAGAAGATAGGCGAGCAGCAGGCCGACTCCGGCCGGAAGCACGATCTTGAGGAAGCGCATCAGCCAGTCGTGAGCGCCTCCGGGCCGGGCCCAGCCGCGCTTCGCCGCCCGCTCGCCTCCGGCCAGCTCAGACATGGGCGAAGATGTCGACCTCGGCCCAGCCGGCGAGGTCGAGCAGGGCGCGGTGCGGCAGGAAGTCGAAGCAGGCCTTGGCCAGCGCCGTTCGGCCCTCGCGCTCGAGCCGCTCGTCGAGCTTCTCCTTCATCTGGTGGAGGTAGCGGACGTCGGACGCCGCATAGTCCTTCTGGGCGTCGGACAGATCGGGCGCGCCCCAGTCCGACGTCTGCTGCTGCTTGGAGATGTCGATCTGGAGCAGCTCCTTGATCAGCTCCTTGAGGCCGTGGCGGTCGGTATAGGTGCGGATCAGGCGCGAGGCGGTCTTGGTGCAATAGACCGGCCCCGCCATCACCCCGAGATAGGCTTGCATGATGGCGAGGTCGAAGCGGGCGAAATGGTAGAGCTTGAGCCGCTCGGGATCGGCGAGCACGGCCTTGAGCCTCGGCGCGGCATAGTCGCTGCCGGGATTGAAGCGGACGAGATGCTCGTCGCCGCGCCCGTCGGCGATCTGGACGAGGCAGAGGCGGTCGCGGCCCGGCAGGAGCCCCATCGCCTCGGTGTCGACGGCGACGGGTCCGGGGGCGAGGACGCCCTCGGGCAGGTCCTCTTCGTGGAAATGAACGGTCATGGCCTTCGCATAGGCGCAAGCGCCTTAACGCTCAATCACCTGAACCCCCTCTCCCTGCAGGGGATGCGCAGGTGAGCCGCGCCCCGCGCGGCTCAGCCCTGTCCGGGGGACAGGGCGACCTGCGCATGGAGGGGCCCGCCGCGAAGCGGTGGGAGGGTGAGGGAATGAGCCAGGTGTCGGTCACCTACGCCGGGCCCTCACCCTGGCGCTTCGCGCCTGTCCCTCTCCCCTGCGGGGAGAGGGACATTCGCTATTCGGCCTTCGCCGCTTTCGCCTTCTTCGCCTTGCTTCGCCGGCGGGCGATGATGTTGAGCGATTCGACCCCGGCCGAGAAGGCCATGGCGGCGTAGATATAGCCCTTGGGGACGTGGACCCCGAAGCCGTCGGCGATGAGGACGGCGCCGATCATCAGCAGGAAGCCGAGCGCCAGCATCACCACCGTCGGGTTGCGGTTGATGAAGTTGGCGAGCGGATCGGCCGCGACCAGCATCACTCCGACGGCGACGACCACCGAGACGACCATGATCGGCAGATGGTCGGTCATTCCGACGGCGGTGAGGATCGAATCGACCGAGAAGACGATGTCGAGGAGGATGATCTGGAAGACCGCGGCGCCGACGCTGAGAGTCACGTGCGAGGTCGTGTCGAAGACATCGTCCTCGTCGCCGGGCTGGACGTTGTGGTGGATCTCCTTGGTCGCCTTCCACAGCAGGAAGATGCCGCCGGCGATGAGGATCAGGTCGCGCCAGGAGAATGCGGTCTCGAAGCTCGGCGTGCCATGGGCGTCGAGCGGACCGGTCAGGCCGAGATCGAAGACCGGCGCCTTCAGCCCGACCAGCCAGGCGATGGTCGAGAGCAGGACGAGTCGCATCACCAGGGCGAGGCCGATCCCGAGCCGGCGGACGCGCTGGCGCTGCGCCTCGGGAAGCTTGTTCGACAGGATCGAGATGAAGATGAGATTGTCGATGCCGAGCACGATCTCCATCACCAGCAGGGTGACGAGCGCGGCCCAGGCCGCGGGATCGGTGAGAAGCGCTGCGATGCCGTCCATCGGGCCGCCCATAAGGAAAAGGCGCAGGAGGTCAACGCAACTCCCGTCATTCCCGCGAAAGCGGGAATCCATGCTGACTCCGGATGGATTCCCGCTTTCGCGGGAATGACGGTGAAGCTAGCGCCGCTTGATCGTCGCGCCGCGTCCCGCCACAGCGGCAGCCAGCCACAGGAGTAATCCCCCCATGCCGTCCGGTCTCGCCGCCCTGCTCGACGACGTCGCCGTCATCGCCAAGCTCGCCGCCGCCTCGGTCGACGATATCGGCGCCGCCGCCGGCCGAGCCGGCGCCAAGGCGGCCGGGGTGGTGATCGACGACACCGCCGTGACTCCGCGCTACGTCACCGGCTTCACGCCCGACCGCGAGCTTCCGATCATCGCCCGGATCGCGAAGGGCTCGCTGAAGAACAAGCTGCTCATCCTTCTTCCGGCGGCGCTGGCGCTGAGCGCGCTCCTGCCCTGGGCGATCACGCCCTTGCTGATGCTCGGCGCCGCCTATCTGTGCTTCGAGGGCGTCGAGAAGGTGTGGGAGGCGGTCTCGGAGCCGAAGCACAGCCTCGCCGAGGACGCCGCCGAGCTGAGCAGCGCCGATCACGAGAAGAAGATGGTGAGCGGCGCGGTCCGGACCGACTTCATCCTTTCAGCCGAGATCATGGCGATCGCTCTTGCCGAGGTGGCGGACGAGACCTTCTGGACCCGCGGGATGATCCTCGCCGTGGTCGCGATCGCGATCACGATCGGGGTCTACGGCCTCGTCGGGCTGATCGTGAAGATGGACGATATCGGCCTCCATCTGGCGGAGCGGCGAAACCGCGGCTCGCAGGCGCTCGGGCGTGGCCTGGTGCTCGCCATGCCCAAGGTGATGGCGGCGCTGTCGACGATCGGAATCGCCGCGATGATCTGGGTCGGCGGCGGAATCATCGTCCACGGCCTCGAGGTGTTCGGCGTGGCCGGCCCCGCCCACCTCCTCCACGACGCCGGCGAGGCCGCCGCGCACGCCCTTCCAGCGCTGGGCGCGGCGGTCGAATGGACGGTCGGAGCGATCGGCTCGGGCCTCGTCGGGCTGGCGATCGGGGCGGTCATCGTCGCGGTCCACCACAAGCTCGCGCACAGGCACTGATCCGCATCCGCCCGGCACGAATCGAGCGAAATGCCGCCGAGGAAAAGCGACTCGCGGGGGCCAAGCTTTTGGGTTATAGGGGCATGCAGTGCGCCATACAGGGGGCGTACGAGAGACCGTGGCGCGACAGCCCCGCGCGGTGGTTTTGCACGTGAAGGCAAGGGGCGCGGAAAGTATTGACGGGCATGGGTTTCGACAGAGGGCGCCGCGGCGAGCGCGGCGGGCGCGGCAGAGACAAGCGCGAAGGTTTCGGCGACGAGAGTTTCGGGGGATTTGAGGATCGCGGCGGCTTCGGCGCCGGTCCCGGCGGCGGCGGCGGCGGATATCGCGGCGGCGGCGGCGGTGACCGCTTCGGCGGCGGCGGTGGCGGCGGCTATGGCGGCGGAGGCGGCGGCGGTGGCTTCCGCGGCGGCGGCGGTGGCGGCTATGGCGGCGGCGGCGGCGCTGGCGGCGGCGGTTTCCGCGGCGGCGGCGGCGGCGGCGGCGGCGGAATGCCCCCCCAGGTGGTCGGCGAAGGCAAGGGCGTCGTCAAATTCTTCAACGGCCAAAAGGGCTTCGGCTTCATCGTCCGCGACGATGGCGGCGAGGACGTGTTCGTGCACATCTCGGCGGTCGAGCAGGCCGGGCTTACCGGTCTGGCCGACGGCCAGCCGCTCGGCTTCACGCTCGTCGATCGCGGCGGCCGGGTCTCGGCGACCGATCTCAAGATCGAGGGCGATCCGATGCCGGTCCAGGAGCGCGCTCCGCGCGAGGACCGCGACGGTCCCCGCGGCGGCGGCTATGGCGACCGGGCCGGTCCCGGCGGCGGCGGCGGCGGTCCGCAGCGCCAGCTGACCGGCGAGAAGGCCCAGGGCACGGTCAAGTTCTTCAACGCGATGAAGGGCTTCGGCTTCATCAGCCGCGACGACGGACAGCCGGACGCCTTCGTCCACATCTCGGCCGTCGAGCGGGCCGGCCTGGTCAGCCTCAACGAGGGCGATCGGGTCGAGTTCGAGCTCGAGGTCGACCGCCGCGGCAAGACCGCCGCGGTCAATCTGCAGCCGATCCAGTAAGTTCTTCCCCCCTCTCCCTGCAGGGGAGAGGGGCCGGGGGTGAGGGAATGGCGTAGGTGACGGTCGCCTACGTCGGGCCCTCACCTCGCCGGCGCTGCGCGCCGGCTTTCCTCTCCCCTGCAGGGAGAGGGATTGCTAGGCCGCTCCGGCGAACCGCCAGCCCAGGATCTCCCCGGCGTGGAACGGCACGACCCTCGTCCCCGCGGCGCGAAGCGCGTCCGGAACCTTCGTCTCCTCGCGCTCCAGCACGACCCGCTCCTCGTTGAGCGGCAGGCCGTAGAAGCGCGGGCCGTTCTCCGACGCGAACGCCTCCAGCCGATCCAGCGCACCCTCGGCCTCGAACGCCGCGGCATAGCTTTCCAGCGCGAAGGGCGCGTTGAAGATGCCGGCGCAGCCGCAGCCGGCTTCCTTGCGCTCGACCGCGTGCGGCGCGCTGTCGGTGCCGAGGAAGAATTTGGGCGAGCCCGACGTCGCCGCCCGGCGGACGGCCAGGCGGTGCGCTTCGCGCTTGGCGACCGGCAGGCAATAGGCATGCGGCCTGAGCCCCCCGGCGAACAAGGCGTTGCGGTTGATGTGGAGATGGTGCGGCGTGACGGTCGCGGCGACGTTGGCGCCGGCGGCGAGCACGAATTCGGCCGCATCCGAGGTGGTGATATGCTCGAACACCATCTTCAGCGCCGGGAAGTCGCTCAGCAGCCCTGAAAAGATCCTGTCGATGAACGCCTTTTCCCGGTCGAAGACGTCCACCTCCGGATCGGTCACCTCGCCGTGGACGAGCAGCGGCATGCCGATTCGCTGCATCGTCTCGAGCGCGGGATAGATGTTCGCGATCGCGGTGACGCCGTAGGCCGAGTTCGTCGTCGCATGCGCGGGATAGAGCTTGGCGGCAGCGAACACGCCCGCCTCGAAGCCGGAGGCGAGCACGGCCGGATCCGAGTCGTCGGTCAGGTAGCAGGTCATCAGCGGCGTGAAGCTGGCGCCGCCGACGGCTTCGCAGATGCGGTCGCGATAGGCGTGGGCCGCGGCGACCGTGGTGACCGGCGGGTCGAGGTTGGGCATGACGATCGCCCGGGCGAACTGCCGCGCCGTCGACGGGGCGACCGCCGCGAGCATCGCGCCGTCGCGCAGATGGACGTGCCAGTCGTCGGGGCGGCGCAGGATCAGGCGGGTCGGTTCGGTCATGTCGCCTTGGGTTTCGGTCCGTGCGTCCCTATCAAGGGGGGATGGCGGCGACCACCCTCATCGATCGCGCGGTGCTGCGCCTTTCCGGCGAGGACGTGAGCGGCTTCCTGCAGGGGCTGGTGACGAACGACGTTGCCCTGCTGGCGCCGGAGCGGCCGCTCTGGGCCGGGCTTCTGACGCCGCAGGGCAAGGCCCTGTTCGACTTCATCCTGTGGGCCGACGGCGACGACGTTCTGATCGACTGCGAGGCCGAGTTCACGGGAGAGCTGGCGAAGGGGCTGACGCTGTACCGGCTGAGGCGGAAGATCGCGATTAAGGCGGCCGAGGGGCTGGCGGTCCACTGGGCTCCGGAAGGCGACTCGCCCGAGGATCCCCGCCTCCCCCAGCTCGGCCGCCGCTGGCTGGCGCCGCCGGGCGAAGCCGCGCAAGGCTGGCTCGGCCACCGCCTGAAGCTCGGCGTGACGGAGGGCCGGGCGGAGCTCGGCTCGGACAAGACGCTCTGGCTCGAATGCAATGCCGCCGAGCTCAACGGAGTAAGCTTCGGCAAGGGCTGCTATGTCGGCCAGGAGAATACGGCGCGGATGAACTACCGCTCGAAGGTTAACCGGCGGCTCGTCGTGGTTCCGTCCGATGCGCCGGGAGAGCGGACCCGGATCCACTATCCCGAGCTCGGCCTCGCCGTCGAGCACCGCCGGGTCGAGGACCTCGGCGGTACGATCGTGCCGGAATGGCTGGAGCGCGCTCTCAGCTCGTCACCCAGCGGACCTTCGGATCGTTGAGGTCCATCACGTCGTTCAATTCGCGGATGTTGCGATAGCCGTAGCCGTAAAGGTGGGTGAAGGTCGAAAGGTTGAGCGCGAGGCGGCCGCTCTTCAGCATCACCGGCGGCCGGTCGTTGCGGAAATTGTTGTTGCAGTAAATGAGGATCGGACGGTCCGGCCGGCCGATAACCTCGGCGAGCCGCTCGTCGCTGAACTCGGGCAGCGGCACGTTGACGGCGCCCTTGATATGGCCGGCGGCGAATTGCTCGGCCGAGCGCGCGTCGAGGATCAGTACGTCGGGCTCGGCGGCGGCGGCGATGAACGCGTTCCAGTCGATCAGCCGGTCCCGCCGATAGGGCTGAACCTCGGCGATCAGGGCGCGATAGCCGTCATAGTCGATCTGCGGGTTGAGCAGCGTGGCCTTGGCGGGAGCCTCGGCGGGTACGGTCGTGGCGGGACTGGCGGCGGCGATCACCAGGGCGGCGAAGAGGGGCTGGAGCATGGCGGAACTCCTTGACGGACTGACGGGGGAGCCGCGATCGATACGCACACGAAACTGTCAGTCCGCTGAACCGCGGGGCCGCTAGCCGATTTCGGCGAAGGCCCTGACCGGGAAGGTGCCCATTCCGGCGATCTTGGGGGGCGCCGCGGTGAAGCGGAAACCGCTCGGCGGAACCTCGCCGAGCCTCGTCATATGCTCGCAGATGAGAGCGCCGGCACCGAGCAGGATCGTGTGGACGGGGCGGCGGCGGACGCGGGTATCGTCGATATTGTAGCTGTCGATCCCGACCAAAGCGGCGCCGCGCTCCGCCAGCGAGCGGGCGGCGGCTTCGGTGAGGAATGGGTGGCCCGAATAATAAGCCTCGGTGCGCCAGTGGCGGTCCCAGCCGGTGTGGACGAGCACCGCCTTGCCGGCGACGTCGAGGCCTTCGAACAGCTCGGCGCCCACCTCCATCCCCTCGGCGCGGACGCACAGGCCGTCGAGGCCGGCCAGTCGGTCGAGGGCGACCGCGGCGAGATCGTCGCCCTCGGCGAAGCGGTGGAAGGAGGTGTCGAGATAGGTGCCGGTATTGGCGACCATGTCGATCCGGCCGATCTGGAAGGTCGAGCCGTCGTCGTAATTGCCGGCGGTGTCCTCGCGCTTCCAATAGTCGCAGATGTGCGGCGCCGGCAGGCCCTTGTAGGTGACCATGCCATGCTCGATGCGGTGGCTAAGGTCGATCAGCATGGAACATGGCCCGGCAATAAGCGCGCTGCGCGGCGAACGCCTTGGGATTCATCTTTTTGAGCTGCTTGTAGAAGCCTTCCGCGATCCGAAGGTCGCCGCTATCGACCTGCGCCTTGGAGCGGCCCGCCTTTCGACCCGTGTCGGCCATGATCATGCCCCACGTCATCATATCGGCGAACTGCTCCGAAGTGGGTTCCTTGACGACTTCCATCTTGATCAGGATCGCGCAGGAGACCGCCTGATGGTAGAAAAGCTCCGGCGGCGGCTCGTACTTCGGCTCCGCCTTGGCGAGCATGGCCAGCATAAGCAATTCGATCATGACGACACCCCTCCGTCCGGCGCCGCCTGACGATGCGCGGCAGGCAATCGCGCCGATCGGCATCCCTATCACGTTCAGCGAGGCGGACGGAATGGCGCCGTGGCACCCATTGTCGATCACGAAGCCGCGGCGCCGCGCCAGCCCGTCGCCTCGACGAGCAAGTCGACGAGGTTCAGGCGGCCAGCTTCCTGAGCACGTAGTGGAGGATTCCGCCCGCCCGGAAATATTCGAGCTCGTTCAAGGTGTCGATTCGCACCCGGGCGGTGAAGGCGAAAGTGGAGCCGTCGGCCCTGGTCACCCTCACCTCGATCTCCTGGCGCGGCTGGAGGTCGGCGATGCCGGTGACGGTGAAGGTCTCGGTGCCCTCGAAGATCGGGACGTCGCCGACGAACTGCAGCGGGACGACGCCCATTCCGACCAGGTTGGAACGGTGGATGCGCTCGTAGGTCTCGGCGATGACGGCTCGGACGCCCAGCAGGTTGGTGCCCTTGGCGGCCCAGTCGCGCGAGGAGCCGGTGCCATATTCCTTGCCGGCGACGACGACGAGCGGGGTGCCGGCCTCCTTGTAGCGCATCGCCGCGTCGTAGATGGGCAGCGTCTCGCCGGTCGGGATGTGGCGGGTGAGGCCGCCTTCGGTGCCGGGGATCATGCGGTTCCTGATGCGGATGTTGGCGAAGGTGCCGCGCATCATCACTTCGTGATTGCCTCGGCGGGCGCCGTAGGAGTTGAAGTCGCCGCGGGCGACCTGGTGCTCCGAGAGATAGGTGCCGGCCGGGCTGTCCGCCTTGATCGCCCCGGCCGGCGAGATGTGGTCGGTGGTGATCGAATCGCCGAAGATCGCCAGGGGTCGCGCGTCGACGATGTCGGTCGGCGCCACCGGGGTCATCGTCATGCCCTCGAAGTAAGGCGGGTTCTGGATGTAGGTCGAGCCCGCCGACCAGGCATAGGTCTCGCCGCCCGCGACCGGGATCGAGCGCCACTTGTCGTCGCCCTTGTAGACGTCGGCGTAGCGGGCCCGGAACATGTCGCCATGGACGTGGGCGTCGATCAGCCGGCGGATCTCGTCGTTCGACGGCCAGACGTCCTTGAGGAACACCGGCTGCCCGTCCGAGCCGGTGCCCAGCGGCTCCTCGATCATGTCCCCCGCGACCGTGCCCTTGAGCGCATAGGCGACGACGAGCGGCGGCGAGGCGAGATAATTGGCGCGCACGTCCGGCGACACCCGGCCCTCGAAATTGCGGTTGCCGGAGAGGACCGAGGCGGCGACGAGGTCGTGCTTGGCGATCGCCGCGGAGATCGGCTCGGGCAGCGGCCCCGAATTGCCGATGCAGGTGGTGCAGCCGTAGCCGACCAGGTCGAAGCCGATCGCGTTCAGATCCTCCGACAAGCCGGCGCGGTCGAGATAGTCGGTGACCACCTGGCTGCCCGGCGCCAGCGACGTCTTCACCCAGGGCTTGGAATCGAGCCCCTTCGCCCGCGCCTTGCGGGCGACGAGGCCGGCGGCGATCAGAACCGCCGGGTTGGAGGTGTTGGTGCAGGAGGTGATGGCGGCGATGACGACGTCGCCATGGCCGATGTCGGGCACGGCCGGATCGTCCGCGACCGGGTGGCGCTGCTCGAGCTCGGCCAGCGTATGGCCATATTCCTTGGTGAAATTGGCGACGAACTCCTCGTCGACCCGCGACAAAGGCACCTTGTCCTGAGGCCGCTTGGGGCCGGCGAGCGACGGCTCGACGCTGTCCATGTCGAGCTCGAGCGTGTCGGTGAAGAGCGGCTCGTGATAGACGCCCGGCTCGAGCCACAGGCCCTGCGCCCGGGCATAGGCCTCGGTGAGGGCGATCTGGTCCTCGGAGCGGCCGGTCAGGCGCATGTAGTCGAGCGTCTTGCCGTCGATCGGGAAGAAGCCGCAGGTGGCGCCATATTCGGGCGCCATGTTGGCGATGGTGGCGCGGTCGGCGACCGACAGGGCCGAGACGCCCTCGCCGTAGAATTCGACGAAGCGGCCGACGACGCCCTTGGCGCGGAGCATCTGCGTGACGGTGAGGACGAGGTCGGTGGCGGTGATCCCTTCCTGCAGGCTGCCGGTGAGGTGGAAGCCGACCACCTCGGGGATCAGCATCGAGACCGGCTGGCCGAGCATGGCGGCTTCCGCCTCGATCCCGCCGACTCCCCAGCCGAGCACGCCGAGGCCGTTGACCATGGTGGTGTGGCTGTCGGTCCCGACGAGGGTGTCGGGATAGGCGACCGTCTCGCCCGACGGATCGGGCGACGACCACACCCCGCGGGCGATATATTCGAGATTGACCTGATGGCAGATGCCGGTGCCGGGCGGCACGACCTCGAAATTGTCGAACGCCTTCGAGCCCCATTTGAGGAACTCGTAGCGCTCCATGTTGCGGTGATATTCGAGCGCGACGTTCTGCTCGAACGACTGCGGCGTTCCGAACGCGTCGACCATGACGCTGTGGTCGATGACGAGGTGGACCGGCACCTGCGGGTTGATCTGGGTGGCGTTGCCGCCGAGCCTGGCCATGGCGTCGCGCATCGCCGCGAGGTCGACGACGGCGGGCACCCCGGTGAAATCCTGCATCAGCACCCGGGCCGGGCGGTACTGGATCTCCTTGGTCGAGCTGCGCTCCTTCTGCCAGTCGACCAGCGCCTGGATGTCGGCTCGGGTGACGGTCTTGCCGTCCTCGAAGCGGAGCAAATTCTCGAGCAGCACCTTCATCGAGAAGGGCAGCCGGGAGACGTCGCCGAGCTGGGCGGCGGCTTTCTCGAGGGAGTAATAGGCGTAACGCTTCGCACCGACCTGGAGGTCGGTCCGGGTCTTGAGGGTGTCGTGGCCGACGGCGGTCATCGCGAGCCTTTCGATGGGATTGTTGACAGGTGCAGACAGTTGACACCCGGCAAGTGTTGGCGGCGCTCTAGCAACGCTCGGCGGGAGTGGGAAGGGTCCGGCCCCGTGCCGTCATGCCGGACCTGATCCGGCATCCATCTCCACTCGTCCGAGTGCAAAGTGGGCAGGTGGACCCCGGATCAAGTCCGGGGTGACGGCGTCTCGGACGGCATAGTCATTTCGCATATCGCTAAATTCCCGATGCCTCGGCCTCGATTTCGCGCTAAAGCCGCACCCTCATGAGAGGCAGTCCGGCGGCCGGAATCCCTATGACCATAATCGAAAACTGGGATACATACCGCCATGGTATGAAGCTGGCCGATCACCCTCGCATCGCGGTCGATCCCGAGATTTGCGGCGGCCGCCCGACGATCGCCGGGACGAGGATGCGGGTCACCGACATCCTGGCCATGCTCGCCGAGGGCGTCAGCGAGGAGGTGATCCTGGCGGACTTCCCCTACGTGAAGCTCGAGGACATCCGCGCCAGCCTGGCCTATGCGGCCTCGCTCGCTGAAGAGCCGCGGCGCCGCGCCGGATGAAGTTCCTGGTCGACGCCCAGCTCCCGCCGGAGCTGTGCGGCTGGCTGCAGGAGCGGGGGCATAAGGCCGTGCATGTCAGCGCCCTCGCGGATGAGGCGCTTCGGGACAGGCAGATCGCCGACTATGCCGAAGCCGAGCGGCTCGTCCTGGCCGAGCGGAAATCACATTGCGATGTGATAATCGCCTGGAACTGGGATATAGCCGCTTCGGAAGAGGAACCGGCCAGTGAACGATCTTGCCAAAGTCACTGCCGATCGGCGCACGGTGGTCGTCGACCTTGCCGAAGCCCTGGACCCGTCCCAGCTCGATCTGCGGGTCGTCCGGGACGGGCGGAGGATCGTCCTGGAACCTGTGGCCAGGGGGGACGACGCCGACCGCATCCCCCCCGGCACCTACACGCTGGAGACTCTCCCTCCGCTCAGCGAGGGGGCCAAGGCGATTATCGCTTCGATCGACTCGGTCGCTCCGTTCGTCGACGTGCCGGCGGAAGCGAAGTCGCTCGAGGAGGAGCCCAGCTTCACGCTCGAGGACGAAGGTCTGGATAGGCTGGATCTGTCCGACCAAGGTCTTCCGGGACTCGATCCGGACCATTCGGCGCCATAAGCGCAGGCGCTGGCCGTAGGGGAGGAACGCGTGAACCTGGAGAAGGCATTGGGCGCTGCCAAGCCGGCGAGCGTCCAGAAGATCAGCCTCTATCTGCCCGAGCGCGACAGCGCGAACGCGCCGGTTCCCGACATCGAGAAGTGGATAGAGGCCGCCATGTGGCTGCTGGGCGAGATCAACCGCGGCGCCACCCGGCTCCCGGTGGCGCAGGGCTACTGGCAGCCGACGGGATCGCGGGAGCCGACCCACGTCGTCTATTCCTACATCGGCGAGCAGAAGATCTTCGAGGCGAACCTCGACCGACTGGTTCGCTTCATCCACAGCTTCGGTAAGCATGCGAAGCAGAACAGCGTGATGGTGGAATTTTCGGGCGAGGTGGGGCGCGGCGATGCGAGGCGCTTCGTGGCTCGGGCTTATTTTATCGATGAGTATCCGAAGGCGGGGCCGAAGCCTTTTTAGGGGGCGCGTGTGGCGGTTTTACCGTCGGCGAAGCGGAGCAGGTGCTCGAGCAGGACCTTCATCGAGAAGGCCAGCTGGCCATAGCTTCGGGTATACCGCGCGAATTTGCGAACGAACTCGAGACAGCTCTTACCTAAGACCGTTAAGACAGGGTTTCCCCTTCCCAGGGCGCAACGGGATGTTGCGGATGGGTCCGCCTTGGGACAATCTCGCGGCGCCGCGATGCGCGGCTTCGAAAGGCGGCTGGATGAGTGCGGGACGATTGGCAATGGGTGTCGCGCTCGCCGCCCTCCTGCTGGCCGGCGCGGCGGAGGCGAAGTGGACGAAGCAGGGGTTCTCGCTGCCGGCGGGAAGCAGGCCGTCGGTGCTGGTGCCCTGCCCGGACCTGTTCGTCGGGACCCGCAACTCGCGGCACGAGGAGCGGGCCCGGCCGGACTGGATCGAGCGGGCTCGGGCCAATCTCGCGGCGGCCCTTCGCGCCGGGCCGGTGGGGCGCGCCGTCGAGCTTCGCTTCGGCGCCTGCGACGAGCCTTCTGCGCTGCTCGACGGGGCGCGCTCGACGGTTAATTTCCGCGCTTCCGATCAGCTGTTCAAGGTGCCGCAGGGGACCTTCCCCTTGCCGGACGACGATCTCCGGCGGCTCAAGGGGCTCAAGGGGCGGTACGACTACAGCATCGGCGCGGACCTCGCGGCGAGGCTGCGCTCGGCCTATGGCGAGGCCGATTACGGCCTCTTCTTCACGATGCACGACGCCTATGCGACCCTGGGCGAGAAGGCTGGGCGCATCGCCGGAGCGTTCATCGGCATGCCGTTCCGGCTGCCCCCCCATTCCGCCAATTCGATGCTGGTCGACCTGCGCAGCGGGGCGGTCCTGTGGACCCATA
This sequence comes from Allosphingosinicella sp., assembly GCA_036388575.1. Lineage (GTDB taxonomy): Bacteria > Pseudomonadota > Alphaproteobacteria > Sphingomonadales > Sphingomonadaceae > Allosphingosinicella. Next base: position 87,647 of record DASVRO010000038.1, on the reverse strand, counting down.
TGGACGGGGCCGTGGGCGGCGACCTGCGCGACCCGGACGAGGCGGCGCTGCGGATGGTGCAGGCGACCCGGGGCTTCCCGGGCACCCGCTGAGCTTCGCTCCGCCGCCGGCGGCGCCCGACAAGGCCATGATTGCGGGCGACTTCGAGCAGGACGGCGGCGCGAGGGTAGCCAGATCGTTTTCGCCAGAGGCCCACAGGTTTTGGGGGCGCGCCAGTGCGCTTTCCAGAAGCGCCTAGTCGCGGATGAAGAAGGGCTCGCCGGTGTCCCCGGTTGCGCGCTGGTTGGCGCGGATCACCGTCTTGGCGGTGACCCAGACCGGCTCACTCCGCAAGGCGCGCCATCGTCTTGGGGTAGCGCTTCATCACCCGCTCGACATTTCGTCGCCGTCCGGTTGCTTCCCGGTCGGCCGTGGCTCGATTGGCGGGTGCTTCGGCTTCTGCTTGCCGGGGGTGTCCATTGCCTAATCTCCTCGGCGGATAAACTCCGCCTGGGGCGGAAGGCCGTCAAACACAGGCTTTGGATATGCGGAGTCCGTATGGATCCGGATCAAGTCCGGGATGACGAAGGGGGAGCGGTGCGTGCCCTCCCTCGTCCGCCCGGCCGACGTGAGCTATGAGCGAGCGCATGAGCAATACATTGCAGATCACCCCCTTCATGCACGTCCGCGAGCTGGCGCCCGCCGTCGCCTTCCTCGAGGACGTGCTCGGGTTCGAGACGGTCGTCAGGATGGGCGACGAATATGCCTATCTCGAGCGGGAGGGGGCGGGGATGCGGGTGCTGGCGCGGGGGGACGCGATCGTGTTTCCGGCCGATTGCGGGCGGTTCGCTTATTATGTCGACGTTCGGGACGTCGACTCGGTGTTCGAGGCGCTGAAGGGGAAGCTCGAGGCGTTGCCGGAGGGGGACGTGCATGGGCCGGCGGACAAGCCTTACGGGCAGCGCGAGCTGATCGTTCGGGCGCCGGACGGGCAGCTGCTGGTGTTCGGGGCGGAGATCAAGACAGCGGAGTAGGACCGGCCGGACTGCGCTGCCCCCCCCTCACAATTCGCGGCTGCGCCCCGACCGCCTCACTGTTCCCGGGCGTCTTCGGAGCCCGCCTGCTCGAGGCCGAGCTCGGCGCCGCGATCGGCCACCTCCTCCACGGCCCGGCCGCCGTCGCCGGCTTCGTCGACCTGGCCGGCCGCTGCGGATTCGACGGGAGCGGCGGGACGGGTGGTGGCGGCGGCGTCGGCGGTCCTGGCCACGTCGGCGGCCTCGTCGGCGCTTCCGGCCGCCTTGGACGCGACCTTCAGGACCGGGCCGCAGGCGGCCAGGGCCAGGGTGGCGGCCAGCAGGGCCGCCGTCGTTCGGAATATGGTTCTCATCGTGCAGCCCTCGATCTTCCCTCGGGCTTCAGGATAGCGAGCGGTGACGCGGAGGCAAGGCGACGTCACGGGCGGCCGTGACGTCGGACGGGCTCCGCTCCGCGGCCCCGCCGGCCGGCCTTCGGCGAGTCCGTTCGCTGCTCGCGGTTGCTGCGCAACCGCTTCGCTGCTCTCGGCCGCCTCAGGCTTCGAACGCCTCGATGATCGGGCAGGGGCCCCGGTCGCCGGCGGCGCAGGCGCTGCTCAGCCGGGTGAGGGCGGAGCGGGCCGTCTCGAGCTCGGCGATCTTCGCCTCGAGGGCGGCGAGGCGCTCGGCGGCGAGGGCCCGGACGCGGGCGCGGTCCTCGCTCGAATCGAGGGCGAGCAGCTCGGCGATCGCCTCGAGAGTGAAGCCGGCGGCCTGGGCCCGGCGGATGAACAGCAGCCGGCGGACGTCGGTCGGGCCGTAGCGGCGCACCGAGCCGGCCCTGGGCGGCTCGGCGAGGAGGCCGCGGCGCTGGTAGTAGCGGATCGTCTCGACCCCGACTCCGCCGGCCTCGGCCAGCCGGGCGATGGTGAGATCGGCCATGATTCTTCCTTTCGACACGTCGGCGCCCGGCCGGAGCGGGATCGCCCGGCGCAAATCAGCCTAATAGCTGCTGTACCATGGTACGGAGTCAAGAGCGCGGCACGACGTAATTCTGCGAACGTGAGTAGAACATATAGAGTTGAAAGCAAGATTTCGATATGGTCTAATTGGATCTCAAGGGGCGATTCGCCCGGGCTGGAGCGGTTGAGGATGAGTGTGGAAGGCCGTTTGACCGAGTCGGACTGGACCGAGTTCCGGCGGCAGCGGATCGCCGAGGACCTGTCGCTCGGCCTGTCGCCGGAGGCGGCCAAGGCGGCGGCCGAGCGGGCGGAGGCGCAGACCCGGGCTCGGCTGGCCTGGCTTCGCGGACGCTACGAGCGGCTGACCTTCCTGTGGAACTTCCTCGCCGATTTCTGGAACGGTTTCTTCGATTCGCACCCTGAGATAGACGACGAGGATCCCGACCCGGCGCTGCTTCCGCCCGACCCGCCGGAGCAGGCGGAGCTGGAGGCGATCGAGGCCGAGGTCGCGGCGGCGCGCGACCGCGACGTCTGGCCTCGGCACCTCTATTTCGCCGACGTCTGAGCGCCGGGCAAGGTCAGGCGCGGGCCGGCCGCCGCAACGGCGTCACCGTGCGGGCTTCCCTCAGCTCCGCTATCTCCTCCTCCTCGAGCTCCTCGATCCCGGCGATCTCGTCGCGGGCGCGCTTCGAGGCGATCAGCAGCTCGTCGAGCTTGGCGTGGAGCGCGACGTCGCGGCGATGCGCGTCTTTCTCGCGCTCCTGCTGGCGGTTGAGCACCATCTGGGTGAGGGTGATGGCGAGGATCGACAGGCCGGCGGTGAGCCAGTCGACCCGCCAGGCGAAGGCGAACCAGGCCGCGCACAGGACGACGAGCGCCACCTGGGCGAACGGATGGGCGGCGATGCCGGCGGCTTTCTCTGAAATCCAGCAGCCGAGCGACTCGAGGCCACTTCGTTCGGTAGACATACGCTTACGCTCCCCTGATGGGGCCAAAGCGGACTAACGTGGATTAGCAATCGAGGTTGCGTGCGGTGCGGCAGAAGGAAGCGGGGGCGGGACGGCGCGGGCGGCCCGCGCCGTCGCTCATTTGCAATTGTTCTTGCAGTCGCCGTGGTCGTGCTTGCCGGAGCTGCCGTTGCTCCCGTTGCTCCCGTTGCTCCCGTTGCTCCCGTTGCTGCCTGGAGTGCCCGAGCTGGTCGGGGTGCCCGAGCTGGTCGGGGTGCCCGAGCTGGTCGGAGTGCCCGAGCTGGTCGGAGTCCCCGAGCTGGTTGCGCTCGTCGTGGTGATGGTTGTCGAGTTGGCGATGGCGATCTGGGTGTAGACCTTGCGCGTGTCCTTCAGGGTCACCGCCGGAGTATTGAAGAAGATGAACTCGAGCGGCACCGAATAGCTGACGTTCAGCTGGACGAACGGAGTGCCGCTGTCGGCGCCGCGGGTGACGGTGACGGTGACCTTCGAGGCGGCGCCGTCGCGCAGCAGCCGCTCCTTGACGGCGGCGATCAGGGTGGCATCGTCGAGCTGCGGATCCGGCCGATAGATCGAGGCGAGGCGGGCGGCGTGGGCGGTCGCGTTCTTCATGTCGGCATTGGCGTAGAACAACCGGCCGACCTGGCTGACTCCGACGATGAAGGCGATCAGCACCGGGGCGACGAGCGCGAACTCGACGGCGCCGATGCCCTTGTCGTCGCGATGGAGTAGCCGTTTCAGCATCATTGTGTCCTCACCGCGCCGGTGGCGGTCATCGGGATGGTCGCGTAATAAAAATCGCCCACGAAATTCTTGGTGATCCGCAGCCTCAGGTAGCGGGCGGTCTCCTCCCCGTCGGCGCAGGTTCCGGTGACCGCGCCCTTGTCGACCCCGTCGCATTCCAGCCAGCGGGTCATGATCACCGTCGCTCCGGGACCGGCCGCGGTCTCGGCTTCGGTCTGGACGTAATCGTAGCTGACGTCCGTCCCGTTGTTGGCGGCCACGGCGGGCCGGGCCTGGATGATCTCGATGCCGCGATTGACCGCCTGCTGGAGGGCGAAGCGCTCGGCGAGGCCGCGGCTGAGGTCGATGATGCCCATCGCCATCACCGCGAGGAACGGCACCAGGAAGCCGAACTCGATCAGGCTGGTGCCGCGCTCGTCGCGGGCGAGGGAGGAAACGGGCCGATTCATCCGACCAGCCTCACTTCGGTCGTCTGGAAGGCCGAGGCGCCGCTGTTGGCGGGGCAGGTATTGGTGACCGTGGCGCCGCCGCGGAACTTGAGCTTCTGGCCGACCATCTGCAGGCATTCGACGTTCATCCCGGCATTGCCGCCGAAGCTGATGTCGGAGCTCGGGAAATAGAGCGCTCCGGTCAGTTTGGAGGTGGCGCCGCCGTTGATCTTGATCTCGATGTTCGAGGCCCGCCGGTCGCGGTAGAAGAGCACGCCCTTGTAGGTGCCGCTGTCCGGCGAGCTCATCGTGAGGTTCGCCTGGGAGTTGATGATCAGATCGCCCGCCTTGCCGTCGGGTCCGGTCATGATGAAGGTGATTCCGTTGGCGATGAGATCGCCCTTGAAGTCGATGTTGCCGCCATAGACGGTGACCGACTGGACGGTATCCGGGATTTTAAAGTTGTCGCTCGGGTTCACGTCCACCGCGAGGAAGCAGGGATCGGGGCCGAGCTCGGTGAAATCCGTGGTCTCGGTGAGAGTGCCGTTGGCGGCGCACTCCGCCGGATCCGGCGCGGGCTCGGGCAAATACAGGAACGGATCGACCTGGGCGGCCGAATAAGGCTGCAGCTTGGTCGGCGCGATGAAGTTGTTCGAGCTGCCCTTGAGGCCCCCGACCGAGGCGATGGGAAAGGCCTTGATCCACGAATTGCCGCCGGCGGTGACGCAGTCGGTGCCGGTGCAATTGGCCTTCATGCCGCAGGTCAGATTGACCTCGGCGCCGCCGTTGGCGTCGATCCCGGCGTCGGTGCCGTCGTAGAGCGAGACCATGCAGTAGGTGCCGGTGCTGACCAGCGCCGCGGTCGCGTCGGCGACCAGGGTCTGCGGCGCGGTGGTGAAGATCGACATGAACGGTGCGGTGCGGGTCGCGGTCAGGGTCACCCGCACGGTCTGGTTGAAGCCGAGCCGCGCGCCGACGGCGATCGCCTCTTCCTGGGTCAGCGTCGGGAATTCGTTCTTGTCGAGATCGCGGTGGATCGCGTCATGCTCGTCGTCGCCGAGCGACAGCGCATAGGCGCCGGCGATCGCGCTCGAATCGGCGGCGCGCTGAAGCTGGCGCTTCCAGACGCTGACCTGGATGGTGTCGATGGCGATGGCGGCGGCGCCGATCAGGAGCGGCATCGACGCCGCTCCGACCACCAGCACATTGCCGCGCTCGCTGGAGAATAGGGTCCTAAGCCAGCTCAATGCCCTCATTGTCGCTCGTCCTCATCGGTGCAAAGTGCAGCTAGATGGATCGGCGATTAGGCCTGCAGGGTTAGGGGTTGATTGAGCGCAATGGTTACCGGGAAATTGGGGATGTTTTGTTCCCCTCCCTGCACGCAGGGAGGGGAGAAGCGCTCAATGCCCCGCGCTCTTTCCCCACACCGCCGTCAGGCGGGCGTCGCGGCCGCAGCGGTAGCGGTAATAGCGGTAGGGGACCGGGTTCTTCCTGTAATAATCCTGGTGGTAGGTCTCGGCCGGGTAGAAGGGGGCGGCGGGCAGGATCGAGGTGGCGACCGGCTTCCTGAGCAGCGCCGCGGCGCGTCTTTTGGTCGCTTCCGCGGTCCGGCGCTCGGCGGCATTGGCGACGAAGATGGCGGTCCGATAATGGCTGCCCCGGTCGCAGAACTGGCCGCCGCCGTCGAGCGGGTCGACGGTCCGGAAGAAGCGGGCGACCAGCGTCTGGTAGCTGACCCTGGCCGGATCGTAGACCACCTTCACCACCTCGATATGACCGGTGCCGCCGGCCGAGACCTGCTCGTAGGTCGGGTTGGCGCTCCGGCCGCCGGCATAGCCCGACGCGGTCGAGACGACGCCCGGGATCTTGTCGAAATCGGCTTCGGTGCACCAGAAGCAGCCGCCGGCGAAGACCGCCGAGGCGAGCCTGGCGGACGGCGGCGCGGCGGCTGGCGAATCGGGCCGGATCAGCAGGAAGGCGCCGCCGAGGACGAACAGGACGGCAAGGAGAATGCGCTTCATCGCCGTCAGGCCGGCTGGAACTTAAGGGCGAGGCCGTTCATGCACCAGCGCTGGCCGGTCGGCCTGGGGCCGTCGTCGAAGACGTGGCCGAGATGGCCGCCGCAGCGCCGGCAATGGACTTCGGTTCGGACGGTGAACAAGGTCCGGTCGGGGCGGGTGCGGACCGCGTTGGGCAACGGACGGGTGAAGCTCGGCCAGCCGGTGCCGCTGTCGAACTTGGCCGCCGAGCTGTAGACCGGCAGGTCGCAGCCGGCGCACAGGAAGGCGCCCCGGCGCTTCTCCTTGTCGAGCGGGCTCGACCCGGCGCGCTCGGTATGGGCCTCGCGAAGAACGGCGTAGCGCTGCGGGCCGAGCAGGCGGCGCCATTCGGCGGGGGTCTTCGTCACCTCGAAGCGCTCGGCCGCCTCGGCGGTGCCGCCGTTGCGGCCGAAGACGAGGAAGCCGGCCCCGGCGGCGACCGCGGCGGCGGCGGCCGAGCCGAGGAAGGTGCGGCGTGTGATCGGGGAGTCGGACATGGAGGCCTCCGGGGACAGCCCTATGTAGGAACGCCCGGCGAATTCGCCACTCGCCGGGGCGATCTCCTCTCCCGTCCTTACGGGAGAGGGGGGACCCAAGCCGAAGGCTTGGGGGGTGAGGGTCTTGCTGAGCCCGGTGTACAGACCCTCACCTCCCACCGCTGCGCGGTGGGCCCCTCCTCTCCCGCGAAGAGCGGGAGAGGGGTTTTATCGATCAGAACTCCACCGAGACGCGGCCGTAGAGGAAGCGGCCGTTGAAGCCGAACGGCGAGAAGATCGAGTAAGGGATATATTCCTGGTTGGCCGGATAGACCCCGCCGATCGAGGCCGGGCGGGCGCCGAACGGCGAGCGGGTCGGGTAGACGTCGAACAGATTGTTGGCGCCGATCGCCAGCTCGAGGCCGTTGAACGCCTTGTAGCGAAGCTCGAGGTCGGTGATCCACTTGGCCTTGAGGAAGATGTCGTCCGGCCCGTAGGCGGTCAGGCTGAGCGCATCGGGTGCCAGCGGCGCCGTCGCGCCGGGCGAGATCACCCTGCCGTAGCGGGTGGTTCGGGCGGTGACCCCGAAATCGCCGATGTCGCCATCGGCGCTGAACACGATCTTGTCGCGCGGCTGGCCGTGGGTGAAGCGGATGCCTTCGACGCGGCCGAACAGGACGAGGCCGGGGATCGTCGCCAGCGGGCCGAGCGCGTTCAGCCGCTCGTCGATCTTGGTCCTGTTGTAATTGTAGGCGGCGGAGAGCGACCAGCTGCCCAGGCCCGCCATCCGCGTCCGGTAGACGGCGACGATGTCGATGCCGCGGGTCGTCGTGTCGAGGCCGTTGATGAAGAAGCGCGCCGCCCCGACGCTCTGGAAGCCGTTGGCGTCGAGGATCGCCTTGACCGCCAAATTCTGGGCGGCGGTGCCGCTGCCCGCGGCGCCGAGATTCTCGGTGAGGACGATCCGGTCCTTGATCCTGATCTGGTAGAGGTCGGCGGTGATGGTCAGGCCGCGCAGCGGGTTGGCGGTGGCGCCGAGGCTGACGTTGAACGACTTCTCCGGCTCAAGCGGCTGCGAGCCGAGCGCGAGGGCGACCGGGCTGGTCACCGCCAGGGTCGAGATGTCGACGGGCAGGCCGCCGATGAAGTTGGTCGAGGTGGTGGTGAAATATTGCTGGTGGAGCGACGGCGCCCGGAAGCCGTTCGACACCGAGCCGCGAAGCGCGAAGCCGTCGACCGGCTCCCAGCGCGCCGCGAACTTGCCGTTCCAGGTCGAGCCGAAGTCGGAGAAATGCTCGTAGCGGCCGGCGATGGTGGTGGTGACGCCCTCGACCGGATCGGTGTCGAGCTCGATATAGGCCGCCCAGCTGTGGCGGCCGGCGTCGGTGGCGCTGCTTGTGGGAATGCCGGGAAAGCCCTGGGCTCCGGCCGGCGCGGCGCGGCCGGGGAAGCTGCAGACGTTGGTGGTGGCGTTGAACACGCCCTGCTGGGTGGTGCAGTTCGCCGCGGTCGTCGTGATCGAGGCGCGGAAGAAGGGCCCGGTCGCGAAAGACTGGGTGTCGCCCGGACGGATCTGGAAATTCTCATGGCGATATTCGGCGCCGGCGGCGACGGCGAGCGGCTTGGCCGTGCCGATCGCGAATTCCTTCGCGAAGTCGAGATTGACGATGTCCTGGGCGTAGCGAAGGCCTCCGGCGTCGAACACCTTCTGGCTCGCGGGGCCGAACGAGGTGTTGAGCGAGTCGCGGACCGTATAGTCGAAGCTGTTCTGGCCGTGGCCGTAGGAGAGATCGGACTTCCAGCCGGCCATCTCCCAGCGGAGGCCGACGGTGGCGGCGACGTCGTCGAGATCGGAATCGATCAGCGGCAGGAAGCCGTCGGGAGTCAAAGCGACGAAGTTCGCCGCGTTCGGGGTGACGTTCGGAGCGATCGCGCTGAAGTCGCGGTTCTGGACGGAGCCGCCCTGGCGCCAGTTGGCGGCGCTGAGCGAGTCGCGGTGGCCGTAGGAGCCGAAGGCGTAGAGCTCGAAGCTGCCGCCGAGATCGATGCCGGCGTTGGCGAACAGATTGTAGTCGCGGGTGTCGGGATCGCCGAAGCGGAACTGGAGCCGGTTGAAGGTCACCTCGCGCGCGTCGAAGGCGGGCGGGGCGGGCCGGTTGTAATTGGGGCGAAGGTCGAAGCCGGCGCGGTTGGTGCGGTTGCGGTCGCGATATTCGCCGGTGAGGTTGAAATAGCCGTTCGGGCCCATCGGGATGCCGATGTTGGCGCCGATCGTCAGCTGGCGGCCGTCGCGCGCTTCGCGCTCGCCGTTGGAGTTGGCGAGGAGATAGCGGTTGTCGGCGGGGTCGAGCTGGGGCTGGCCGCCGGCGTTGAGCTGGAGGCCGGTGATGTTGGCGACATTGTCGACCGTCGTATAATATTTGCCCCAGGTGACCGAGGCCCGGCCGCCATGGTCGGCAGTCTTGAGCTGGACGTTGATCACCCCGGCGATCGCGTCGGAGCCATATTGGGCGGCGGCGCCGTCGCGGAGCACCTCGACGCGCTGGATGGCGAGGCCGGGGATCAGGTTCATGTCGACGGCGGCGGAGCCGCGGCCGACCGTGCCGTTGATGTTGAGGAGGGCCGAGACGTGGCGGCGCTTGCCGTTGATCAGAACCAGCGTCTGGTCGGGGCTGAGGCCGCGCAGAGTCGCCGGGCGGAGAGCGTCGGAGCCGTCGGCGATCGACGGCTGCGGGAAGTTGAACGACGGGACCAGCTGGTTGAGGATCTTCGCCGTCTCGGTCTGGCCGGTATTGGCGATCGCCTCGGCGCCGATCACGTCGACGGGCACCGGGCTGTCGGCGACGGTCCGGTCGGTCCGGCGGGTGCCGGTAATGACGATGGTCGAATCCGGCGCCGGCTGGGTATCGGCCTCGGCGGCGGCCTGGTCCTGGGCGGAAGCCTGTTCCGCCGCGGTGGGCGTGCCCTGGGCGAAAGCGGGGCTCGCGGCGAGGGCGAGCGTAGAAAGCGTCGTCAGCAGAGCGACCCGCGTCGTGCGAACCATTTGGAATCCCCCATCAAGGCAGCCCCCGGCTGCGAAGCGAGACTTAGCTTATGTCAATCGCGGCGGCAGGGAAGGATTTTCCGCTGCAACGCAAGAATAGCGCAATCACTGTGCCCGGCGAACCACAGCGCGAAAAGCCTTGGTCGGGCGCGCCGCGAGCCGCTAAGGCGCGCCTCATGACCAATCCCATCGTTGTAGACCTTCCCCACAAGCTCGGCGCCGAGGAGGCGCGGCGCCGGATCGAGCGCAACGTCGACAAGCTCACCAACCATATCCCGGGCGGCGCCAAGGTCGGCTCGCGATGGAGCGGCGACCGTCTCGACCTCGACATCGACGCGATGGGCCAGCAGGTCGGCGCGATGATCGACATCCAGGAGAGCGTCGTCCGGCTGACGATGACCCTGCCGCCGGCTTTGGCCTTCTTCAGCGGAATGCTCGAGCCCTTGATCCGCAAGCAGGGCGCGCAGCTGCTCGAGGACAAGAGCAAGAAGTGAGCTCCCCGGCGAAGGCCGGGGTCCAGAGGCGCGGGCGGAGAGGCTGGGTCCCGGCCTTCGCCGGGAAGCATGGCTTTTCTAGCCTCTGCGCTTCCGCTTCCGGGGCGGGGCTTCGCTTCGGGTCAGCGAGGTGATCAGGCAGCGCTGGCCCTCGACCAGGATCGAGTCGCCGCGGCCGAGGCTGAGGCCGCGCGTGTCGTAGCCGATGACATTGGCCCAGGGCAGGCCGATGCAGGGCCCGCCCAGCTCCGCCCGGTACCAGCGGCCGCGGCGGTCCTGGAGATAGAGGATGTCGTTGCCGGCCGCCCTGAAGCTTCGGATCGAGCGCGGCTGGCTGACGAACGGGATGCTGGCTTCGGCCCCGGCCGGAGCCGGCGGCGCGGCGAGGGCGGGGGCCGCAGAGGCGGCGGCGAGGGGGAGGAGGAGATATTTCATGACGGCGTCATGCCCTGGTCCCGCTGAACCGGCGATGACGATGGCGGCTTGCCTCTGCCCGGCACGGCGCTAGCATCGGCTCCGCTCGGGCGGGGAGGTGCGTTTCATGCGGCATGTGGCGATCGTCGGCTCCGGCCCGGCCGGCTATTACACCGCCGAGGCGCTGCAGAAGCTCTACGGCGACGAGGTGGCGATCGACATGATCGACCGGCTGCCCGTCCCCTACGGCCTGATCCGCTCCGGGGTGGCGCCGGACCACCAGTCGATCAAGGCGGTCTACCGGCGCTACGAGAAGGTGGCGCTGTCGGCCAACGTCCGCTTCGTCGGCAACGTCTGCATCGGCCCCGACGTCGGCGTCGAGGAGCTCAGGGGGCTGTACGACGCGGTCGTCCTCGCCACCGGGGCTCCGAACGACCGGCGGCTCGAGATTGCGGGGAGCGACCTGCCCGGAGTGGTCGGCTCGGCCGCCTTCGTCGGCTGGTATAACGGCCATCCCGATTTCGCCGACCTCGATCCGCCGCTCGATTCGGCCGGGGCGGCGGTGATCGGCAACGGCAATGTCGCCCTCGACGTCGCCCGGATCCTCGCCAAGACGCGCGCCGAGTTCGCCGGCTCCGACATCGTCGGCCGGGCGCTCGACGCGCTCGAGGCGAGCTCGATCCGGACCATCCACGTGCTCGGCCGGCGCGGGCCGCACCAGATCGCGATGACGCCCAAGGAGCTGGGCGAGCTCGGCCATCTCGAGGCGGCGGCGCCTCGGGTCGACCTCGCCGACTTTCCGCCGGCCGACGACGACGCTTTGCTCGAGCCGGGGATGAGAAAGTCGGTCACCCATTTGCGCGACTTCGCGAAACTGCCGCAGGACAAGCCCAAGCTCATCGACTTCGACTTCTTCGCCATGCCGGTCGCGATCGAAGGGCATGGGCGGGTCGAGCGGCTGGTCGTCGAGCGCACCAGGCTGACCGATGACCTGAGGTCGGTCGGCACCGGCGAGACCTATGCGATCGACTGCGGCCTGGTGGTCAGCTGCATCGGCTATCAGACGCCGCCGATCGAGGGCGTTCCCTACGAGCATGGCCGGGGCCGCTTCGCCAACGCGGAAGGACTCATCGCGGACGGCCTCTATTGCGTCGGCTGGGCCCGGCGCGGGCCGACCGGGACGATCGGGACCAACCGGCCCGACGGCTTCGAGGTCGCCGAGAAGATCTTCGCCGCTTTTCCGCCCGGCGGCGGCAGGACCGGCGGCGCCGGCCTCGACACCCTGCTCCACGCGCGCGGCGTCGAGCCGGTCGCCTTCCGCGACTGGCAGCGCATCGAGGCCGAAGAAAACGCGCGGGCGCGCGAAGGCAGCCCGCGCGAGAAGTTCACCAGCATCGCCGAGATGATCGCCGCGCTGGGGCGATAGCCTTATCAGGTCGGCGATCCGCCCGGGAAGCGGATGTCGGGGTCGATCTCGAGGTCGAGCACCCTGGGGACGTCGGGGGAGTCGGGCCGCGATTCCTGCTGCAGCCGGACTCTGAGATTAAGGCCGTCGCGATAGGCGACGGTGTCGGGCTTGCAGGCGAAATAGACGATCTTGCAATCCTCTCCAGGCTCGTAAGTGTGGCCCTGTCCCGTCACGTGGCGAAGCCGTCCGTAGCGTGAGCGCGGTCCCTCTTGCTTGTGCGACAGCGCCTTGCGTTCGGGGTGGAAGGTCATGTTCGAGGGACGCGCGATCCGATAGATGATGTAGATGAGATCGCTCTGGACGCCGATGTCGAGCGGCGTCTCGGGCGGCTCGGCCGCCCCGGCGACGATTCCCGCCCCGTCCAACCGCGGCAGCCCGTCGACGATCTCCCGGATCGTCCTGTTGCCCATCGGCTCCGCGAGCGTGCTGTTACGGAAGCAGAACTGGATTCCTCCGAAGGCATCCACCTTGTAGGAGATGTCCCGATAAACGTAGCGCTCCGGGTCCTCATGGGCCCAGCTGTTGTTCATATCGTCATTCTCGCTCAGCGCTTCCATCTTCAATGCCGTTGCCATGATTGCCTCCTCGGATGCAGCGCACGGCATCGTTCGTCGGTGCCTTTTTGCGGTGCGGCTCAGCGCTATCACGCCGCCATTCCACGAGCCGTGACCGGCGTCACGGCGAGGGCCGCGTCCGCCTTATCTCGCGCTTGCGCTCCCCTCGCCCCGCCCCTATGTACCGCCCCCTGTCTCCCGGGCGGCCTTCGAGCCGGATCCGGTCGGGGAGTAGCTCAGCCTGGTAGAGCACTGTCTTCGGGAGGCAGGGGCCGGAGGTTCGAATCCTCTCTCCCCGACCATTTTTCCTTATCCGCTGCGATTTCTCCATCGGCGCGAATGGCTGCATCCAGGACAAAAGGCCGCGGCCTGGCCGGCCGCGGCCTTTTTAACGTGGCTCCCGCCGGGCGAGGCCCGGCGCGTCGGCTAGCGCAGCTGAAGCCGAATCCCGGCCCGGAAGGTGCGTCCGAGCAGATCGCTGAACGTGCTGTTCGCCGCGAGGCCGGTCTCGGGCAGCAGCAGCGCGCCCTTGTTGAACACGTTCGTGACGTTGATGAAGAACTCGCCATTGCCCCGGCCGAGCGCGTCGAACTTCATCGCCGCGTTGAGGTCGACGTAGAAGGTCCCCTTGACGTCGAGGTCTTCATAGGTCGGGAACTGGGTCTCGATGGCCGCAGGGCGCCCGGTCGGGCAGTTGGTCTGGCACTCGATGCCGCTGGCGGTATATTTGCCCTTGCTGACCCCGCGGCCGACGGCCGTGAGCGAGTAGGTCGGCGTGTCGAAGCCCGCGCTCACCCGGAATATCCAGCTCGGCGTGCTGTACTGGCCGCCGTTGAAGCCGGCGCTGTCGAGCGGGATCTGACCCGGAATTCCGAAGTCGGTGATATTGTCCAAGTAATGAGTCGCCAGGCCTCGCAGGCTGACGGTGCCGCCGCCGGCGCCGGAGAACAGGTCGCTCAGCCGCCGCCGGTAGGACGCCTCGAAGTCGATTCCGCGGACCAGCTTGCTGGCGAAGTTGAACGGCTGGTTGCGGAACAGGACTCGGCTGGCGTTGTTCGGATCCTGGGTGATCGCGGCGCAGAAATCCTGGTTTCCCTGTTGGCAGAAGTTGATGATGTTCTGGGCGGTGAGGATGTCGATCACATCCTCCATCTCGATCCGGAAATAATCGACCGAGGCGCTGAAGCCGGGGAGGAAGCGCGGCGAGATGACTCCGCCGATGTTCCACGAATCCGCTTTCTCGACCGTCAGGTTCGGATTGCCGGTCGCGTTCTGCGAATAGGAGATGCTCGCGCCATAGGTGTTCCCGAGCGGTCCGACCCCGGGGAAGAACGGGTTGCTCACCGAATCGCTGTTCGCGGTTCCGGCCTGGTACAGCTCGTTGAGGTTGGGCGCCCGGATGTCGCGCGAACGAGTCACCCGAAGCCTGATGTCGTCGATCGGCTGCCAGGTCGCGCCCGCGCGCCAGGTGGTCACATAGCCGGAGCTCGAATAATCGGTCGCCCGGACGGCGCCGTTGAACTCGAGTCCGAAGCCCAGCGGCACGACCGTCTCGAGATAGGCTTCCTTGACGTCGTACCGGCCGTTGGTGGGCAGATAGTTGCCGACCGACCAGGCGTTGGCGGTGACCAGCTGGCCCGCCGCATTGGTGCTCACCACCGGCTGAAACTCGGACGGGACGAAGCCCTTGATCTTCTCCTCGCGATACTCGCCGCCGACCGCGATCGTGACGGCGCCGGCCCAGGTCGCGAAGGGCGAGAAGGAGAAATTGGCGCCGGCGACCGTCTGCTCGACGACCTCGTCGCGATAGGGATCGCCGAGGATGTAATCGATCGCCGCCGGGCTCGCGACGCCGAGGCCGAGCCGGTTGAGCGGCACGCAATTGGGGTCGTTGTTGTTGGGATTGGCGTCGGCATTGATCCGGCAGACGATCGGGCTGGACGTGTTGCCCGCCACCGAGAAGACCGCGTCGGTCGCGGCATTGGTCCGGGCCGTGTGCATGATGTTGCGAAGCTGCTCGCGCAGGTCGGCCCGGCCGTACTGGGCGTAGACGTCCCAGTTCGCCCGCTCGCCGAAGGCCTGGAAATCGCCCTGGGCGCCGAGCACGTAGCGCTGAACCTTCCGCCTGTTGTTGGCGACCCGATAGGGAAGATCGGCGGCGGTCGTCGCCACCGTCACCGTGTTGATCCCCGCCAGGGAGCGCCCGGAGACGTTGAAGGCGTTGATCAGGAAGGCGTTGTCGGCCTGGTAGGTGATCCCCGTGGCGAGGTTCGGGCCGGCGTTGAAGAGGACTTCCTGCCAATTGTACGACGCTTCGGCGAACAGCTCGATGCCGTCGGTGACCTCGAAGCTCAGCCGGCCGAAAAGGCCGTGACGGTCGTCTTCCGGATCGAGGCCGATGCGGCGTCCGCTATCGTTGATCTGCCAGTCGCCGCCCTGGGTCAGGGTCGGCGCCGCAGCTCCGGTCGGCGACGGAAAGGTCAGCGCTCCATATTGATATTGGCGGATCTGGCCGCCCTGGTTGAAGTACAGCCCGCGCAGCCGGTTGGCGAGGCCGCCGGTCGAACCGGTGATGAGCCCGCCCGGAGTGGAGTTCGCGGCGCCCACCTGGCGCCGGATCAGGTAGCGCGGGGTGGTGGAGACTCCCGATACCCAGGCCGGATCCTGGATCCGCACATAGCCGGTATGGTTCCATTCGCGATCGGTCGTGTCGAAGATGCCGTCGCGGTGGGCGATCTCGGCGCTCACCAGGACATGGCCGCGGTCGCCCGCGAACGACATCCCGCCGGCGACGCCGAACGAATAGTTGAACCCGTCGCCGTAGGTGGTGATTCCGCTGTCGCCCTGGATCTTCAGCCCCTTGAACTTCTTGTCGAGGATGAAGTTGACGACTCCGCCGACGGCATCGGAGCCGTAGGTCGCGGAAGCGCCGCCGGTGACGACCTCGACCCGGTCGACGAGCAGCTGCGGGATCGTGTTGACGTCGACCAGGCCGGTGATCGTCGAGGCGACCGAGCGGCGGCCGTCGAGCAGGACCAGGGTGCGCACCTCGCCGAGGTTGCGCAGGTTGAGCGCGTTGATGCCGGCCTGGCCGCTGCTGAGGTTGAGGCGCGAGTTGGACGGACGGGTCGATCCGGCCAGCGAGGGCAGCTGGTTGACGAAGTCGGCGATGTTGTTGGTCGGCGACGTATTCTCGATGTCCTCGCGGGTCAGGACGGTGAGCGGCGTCGGCGCCTGATAGCCGTCGCGCACGATCCGGGTGCCGGTGACGACGATGTCCTGGCGGTTCTCGGGGTCGGCCGCGGCCGTCTCCGGCGCGGCGGCGTCGGCCACCGGTTCCTCCTCGGCAGGTCCGACCTGGGCCGCCGCGGGACCCGCAATGGCTACCGCGGCAATTGCGGCTCCGGAAAACAGGAACGTTTTCAACGATGTGCGACGAAACATGTCAGATCCCCCTGAAACCCGCATTTTGCTGCGTGATTAGCGGGCATTAAGTAGCAGGAATGCCCGGTCCCGGCATAGTTTCTCTTCGCCGAGCCATAACCTCTCGCCATTCTGCGGCCGGAGCGTGGCTGCGGTGCAACATCGGCGGGCCTAAGCCCCTCTACCGCTTTCGCGGGAGAGGAGGGGCCCATCCGCGCAGCGGATGGGGGGTGAGGGTCTTGCTGAGTCCGGCGTACAGACCCTCACCTCCCACCGCTTCGCGGCGGGCCCCTCCTCTCCCGTAAGGACGGGAGAGGGATTATCGAGCCGGCGCATTGACTGTTCGTCCGGCCCGGTGGAGCTTGGCCGCGATGCCGCCCGCTTCCTCACGCCCCGCCCGCCGCCTTGACTGAAGCCGCCCCTCCCCCGCCCGCGGTCAAGCCCGGCTTCGGCCGGATGGCGCTCTACGTGCTGCTCGGCTTCTCCGCCGGACTCCCCTTCTACATGTTCTCGACCGTTCTGGCGCTGAGGCTTCAGGCGCACGGCGTCGTGCTCGTCGTCATCGGCTTCTTCGCCTGGGTGCAGCTGCTGCCGACCTTCAAGTTCCTGTGGGCGCCCCTGCTCGACCGCTACGACGTGCCCGGCTTCGCCCGCTTCTGGGGCAAGAGGCGCGGCTGGATCATGCTCTCGCAGCTCGGCATCTTCAGCTCGATGGTGGCGATGGCGCTGACGTCGTCGGACGCCAATCTCGCCGTCACCGCCTTGTTCGCGGTGCTTCTCGCTTTCTGGACCACCACCCTCGAGGTCGCCGCCGACGCCTGGCGGATCGAGCTCGCCCCGACCCAGGAGGAGCAGGGGCCGATCGCCGCCGCCAATCTGTGGGGCTATCGCACCGCCATGGTCGCGGCCGGCAGCGGGGCTTTGCTCGTCGCCGACCCGGTCGGCAATGCGGCCCCGTGGCTGGCCGGCTTCGGCATCGAGGCGGGCTGGACCACCGCCTATCTGCTGATCGCCGCCGCCGCCTTCCTGCCGCTGCCGATCCTGGCGGCTTTGCCCCGCGATCCGGGAGGCGGCGGCGGACGGGCGCCGGCGCTTGCCGCCGGCCTCGCCGCCAGCGCGGCGATCCTGCTCGCCGTCCTGGCCGTGACCGCGGCGGTCGGCTGGCTCGTGCTCGGCGCCGCCGCCGGCGCGGGCATCGACAGCCAGACCAACGTCACGCCCTACGTGCTCGCGATCTGCATGGTCCCCTTCCTGATCATGGCCGCCGCCCTTCCCAGGATCCGCAAGGCGCCCCCCGATTCGGCGATCCGCCGGTCGACGGCGATCGGCCCCTATGTCGACTTCTTCTGGCGCTACGGCTTCGGCGCCCTCGTCGTCATGGCGTTCGTCTCCATCTACCGGATGGGCGACGTGCTGGCGCTCAACCTGTCGAAGCCGATGATCAAGGGCCTCGGCTATTCGCTCGACCAGATCGGCTATGCCGACAGCCTGGTCGCCTTGGGCTCGAGCATCGCCGGAGTCGGCCTCGGCGGCCTGATGGTCGTCTACTGGCGGATGGGCATCGCTTTGACGATCGGCGCATTCTTCGCCGCGCTCGGCAATTTCGGCTTCGTCTGGCTCGCGAACCAGCCGGTCGATGTGCTGTGGCTCTACCTCGCCACCGGCGCCGACCAGTTCGGCAACGGCATGGCCGGGACGGTGTTCGTCGTCTACCTCTCGATGCTCGTGAACCCCCGCTTCCCCGGCGCCCAATACGCCTTCCTGTCGAGCTTCGCCTTCCTTCTCCCGCGCCTGCTCTCGGGGGCGGGAGGCGCCATCGTCAAGTCGCTCGACGACAGCGGCCTGAACGGCTTCGACCTGTTTTTCGGACTGTCCGGAGTGCTCAGCCTGGCGGCGATCCTGTTCCTTCCGTTCCTCGCCCGGATCCGGCCGAGGCCCGACGACCGATGATCAATTCCGCTTTCGAGCCGGCCGCGGCGGCGGTCGCGGCGGGGCGCATTCCCGGCGCCGCCCTCGGCATCGTCGCCGCCGACGGCCGGCGGGCGGTGAAGTGGGCCGGAATGGCGCGGCTCGCGCCGGCGCCCGAGCCCCTGACCGAGGCGCATTGGTTCGATCTCGCCTCGCTCACCAAGGTGATCGCCACCACGACGATCATCCTGCGTCTCGCCGACGAGGGCCGTCTCGACCTCGACCGGCCGCTGACCGACGCCATTCCCGACCTTCGCCAGTATGACGTGGCCGGCGCGGCCGAGCGGCGCCTGACCTTCCGCGACTGCCTCGGCCACCGCACCTTCCTTCCCGCGGTCGAGCCGATCTACACCTATGGCGGCGATCCGGCCCGGCTTCGAGCCTTCGTCCTCCAGCGCGAGTGGCGGCACGGCCCGACGGTCTATTCGGACGTCAACTTCATCCTGCTCGGGATCGCGATCGAGCGGATCACCGGCGCTCCGCTCTCCGCCTGGCCGCTCGGCGCCGGCCTCGGCTACGGCCCGCCGCCCGGCCCCGCCGTCGCCACCGAGGCCTGCTCGTGGCGCGGGCGCGTGCTCAGCGGCGAGGTCCATGACGAGAATGCCGCCGCCCTCGGCGGCGAGGCGGGCCATGCCGGCCTGTTCGGCACCGTCGCGGGCGTGCTCGACTTCGCGGCGGGGCTGCTCGACGGAAGCGGCGCCTCGCCCGCCGCGATCGCGGCGATCCGAACCCCCGTGCGCGACGATCGGACCTGCGGCTGGGAGCGCCGCTTCGCCGGCTGGCACGGCGGCCAGGCGTGCTCCGCCGCGACGATCGGCCATACCGGCTTCACCGGCACCGGCCTGTGGGTCGATTTCGAGCGCGGCGTCGCCTGGACCCTGCTCACCAACCGGGTCCACCCCACCCGCCACCGCGACACCGGCATCGTCGACCTGCGCCGGGCGACCGGCGACGCGGTGATCGGCGCGTGGTCGCCTTGAGCGCGCGTCGCACAGGAAAATCAAAGACTTAGAAATTGGTGTCCGACACCGATTTTTGCAGCTCCGTGAATGAGCGCCCTAATTCGCCTCGGCGATCATCACCAGGGCGGCATCGATCGCCGCGGTCGCCTCGACGCCCTCCGGCACGTCGTTGGCATAAGCGGAGAAGAGCAGGGTCCGGCCGCTCTTCGCGGTCAGATAGCCCGACAGCGCATTGGTGGCGTTGAGGGTGCCGGTCTTGGCGAAGATCCGCCCCTCCAGCGCGCTGCCCTTGAACCGCCTCGCCAGAGTCCCGTCGACTCCGCCGACCGGGAGGCTCGAGCGCCACTCCGCCCCCCAGGGCTGGGCCGCCGCCCAGCGCAGGAAGCCGATCATCGCCCGCGGCGCGACCCGGTTGTAGGTCGACATTCCGGACCCGTCCGAGAAATCGTAGCCGGCGCGCGGCACTCCGGCCCGCGCCAGCATGTCGCGGACCGCCGCCAGGCCGTCGGCGAGCGAGCCGGTGCCGGCGACCCGGCCGACCCGGCGCAGAAGCAGCTCGGAGTGCAGGTTCTGGCTGGCCTTGTTGATCGCCGCGATGTCCTCGGCCAGCGGCGGCGGAACCAGCCTGGCGAGCGGCTCGGTCCGCGGCGGACGGGCCGGCGGCGCGCCCTTCCTGACCGCCGGATCGTCGCCCGGACCGGGCCGGCGGTGGCGGACGGCAACATCGCCGGCGACCCGGACCCCGCGCGCCTCGAGCAGGGCCTTGAAGCGCCAGGCGGCGTAGTGGGCCGGGTCGTCGATGCCGAGGCGCAGCCGCTCCGGCTCGGCCCCGGCCGCGATGCGGCCGGTGAGCCGGACGTCGCGGCTGCCCGGCAGCCGGTCATATTCCAGCGCCGTCTCGCCCGCCGCCACCGTCACCGCGCGATTGTCGACCTTGTAATAGGGCAGCATCTCGAGGCGGGGCGGCTGGCCCGGCGCGGTGGGATGAACCCGGATCGGAAGCTCGTTGTCGTCGAGGCTGAGCGCCGAGGTCGCGGTGCCCGAGCGCGTCGGGATGTTGTTCCAGCTCATCCCCGGGCTCCAGCGCTGGTCGGGGAACAGGCTGTCGTCGCCGACGACGTGGCGCACCGTCCGGGTCGCCGCCGCGACCGAGTCGGCGAGCGCGGCGAGGCAGTCCCGGAGGCAGTCCGGGCTGCTCGACAGGCGGGCGTCGCCGCGTCCCTCGAGGACGACGTCGGGGGCCCCCCGGCCGAATGCCTCGAGCCGCACCGCCGCGCCGCCCTCGCTATCCGGCCGGTCGAGGCCGGGCAGGGCGGAATAGGCGGCGGCGGTGGTGAACATCTTGGTGTTCGAGGCCGGGATGAAGCGCGCGTCGGGCGCGATCGCGATCAGCTCCCGGCCGTCCTCGGTCGCGACGACGAGGCCGAAGCGGGGCCCGGGACCGGCCTCGGCGAGCCGGGCCTCGACCCGCTGGCTCAGGGGCGCCGGATCGGCGGCAAGCGCGGGCGCGGCGGCAAGCGCCGCGGCGAGGATCAGCGGGACCATCCTTCGTTCCATCGCCGGAACCGTAGCCGCAAAGACGCGCGGGGCAAGCGGAGGCGCCGCATTCAGAAGAGTCACGCCGCTATAACCCCCGCGCATTAAGCAAGGCTCGGCGCTTGCCGGGACTCCGCGGCGGCCTCAATAGAGGGGCGATGATGTGGCGGGCGTTTCTCGGTTTGGCGATGTGGGCGGTGGCGGCGATGGCGCCCGCGGCGGAGCCGGATCCGCTGGCCGCCGCTCTGGCGCTGCCGGTCGCGAGCGAGCTCGTCGGCGCCGAGGACTCTGAGAGCTTCGCCTGGGTCGAGACCGAGGCGGGCGTGCGCAACCTCTGGTTCGCCGAACGCGGCCGGGCGGCGCGGCGGCTGACCGCCTTCGCCGGAGACGACGGCCGTCAGCTCTACGATCTGGCACTGAGCGCCGACGGGGCCAGCCTCGCCTTCGTACGCGGCGGCGACCCCGATTCGCGCGACGATTCCGTGCCCAACGCGGCCGCCGACGCGACTGCGCCCCCGCAGCAGGTCTTCGTCGCGGCGACCGGAGGGGGCGAGCCGCTGCTGGTCGGCGACGGCCACTCGCCGACCTTCTCGCCCGACGGCGCTCGCCTGGCCTTCACCCGGCGGGGCGAGATCTGGCTGTGGCAGAGCGGCGGCGAGGCCAGCAGGCTCGCCTCGGCCGGAGGGGAGATCAGGCGGCTGCAATGGTCGCCCGACGGCAAAAGGCTGCTCTTCGTCAGCCATCGCGGCGACTACAGCTTCGTCGCCCTGCTCGATCCGGCGGAGACCCGGTTCCGCTTCCTCGACCCGGGCCTCGGCTTCTCGGTCGAGCCGGTCTTCTCGCCCGACGGCGGCAAGGTCGCCTACATCCGCCATTTCGACGCTCCGGCCGGGGCCGGGCCGGAAAGCGGCCCCTATTGGTCGATCCGGGTCGCCGACGTCGCGACCGGAGCGGCGCGCGAGCTCTGGGCCGCTCCGCCCGGAATGGGCGGCCGCTATTACGAATCGCGGGGGCGCGACCTGTTCTGGAGCGAGGACGGACAGCTGGTCTTCCCGTGGGAGCGCAGCGGCTGGCTCCACCCCCACGCGATCGACGCGCGCAAGGGCGGCGCCCCGCGCGACCTCACGCCGGGGGCCTTCGAGGTCGAGATGTTCCTGCTCGGCGCCGACGGCCGCTCGCTCATCTGGGCCGGCAACGAGGGCGATCTCAACCGGCGGCATATCTGGCAGCGGCCCCTCGCCGGCGCAGCGAAGGTGCGGGTTACCGGCGGGAGCGGGATCGAGACGGCTCCGGTGCTCGGCGGGGCCGTTCTGGCCGTCGTCGCCAGCGACGTGACCAGGCCCGCCCATGTCGCGCTCGTCGAGCGCGGGCTGCGCCCGGTCAGGCCGGTCCCGGCGGCGGCCGGCTTCGTCGCTCCCGAGCCGGTCCTGTTCCGCGCCGCCGACGGCGTGGAGGTCCATGGCCAGCTGTTCCGCGCCCGCGGCCCTGGAAAGCATCCGGCCGTGGTCTACGTCCATGGCGGCCCCCGCCGGCAGATGCTGCTCGGCTTCCATCCGTCCCCTTATTATTCGCACGCTTATGTGCTGAACCAGCATCTGGCGGCGCGCGGCTATCACGTGCTGGCGGTCAATTATCGAAGCGGCACCGGCTACGGCACCGCCTTTCGCGACGCTCCCGGCCTCGCCCGCGGCGGTGCCTCCGAATATCGCGACGTGCTCGCCGCCGGGCGCTGGCTGGAGGCCCGGCCGGACGTCGATCCGAAGCGCATCGGCATCTGGGGGGGAAGCTGGGGCGGCTATCTCGCCGCCCTCGGCTTGGCCCGGAACAGCGACCTGTTCGCCGCCGGCGTCGATTTCCACGGCGTCCATTCGATGCTCCGGCCGGTGCCGAACAGCCTGTCGCCGGACGCGCAGGCCGCGGCCCGCCAGCTGCAATGGGACAGCTCGCCGCTCGGCGCCATCCAGGGCTGGCGCTCGCCGGTGCTGCTCATCCACGGCGACGACGACCGCAATGTCGACTTCTCGCAATCGGTCCTGCTCGCTCGGGAGCTCGCCGCCCGGCGGATCCCGTTCCGCGAGCTCGTCTTCCCGAACGAGCGGCACAGCTTTCTCCTCCACGCCCACTGGCTGGCCAGCTTCCGGGCGGCCGACGCCTTTTTCGAGGAGACGCTGAAGGCGTCCCGCCGATGATCCGGCTTCGGAGCGTCCTCGCCTGTCTCGCCGCCTTGTGCATCGCCGGGGCCGCCCATGCCCAGGAGACGCTGCTGATCCGCGGCGCCCGCATCTTCGACGGCACCGGCGCGCCCGCCACGGTCGGCGACGTGCTGGTGCGGGGGCACCGGATCGCCGCGGTCGGCCCTCGCCTTCGCGCGCCCCGCCGAAGCCGTGTGGTCGACGCGCGCGGCCTGACCCTGATCCCCGGCCTGCACGACCTCCACACCCATCTGCGCGCTCCGGGGTTCGACGCTCCGGACGATCTTCCCAAGGCGTGGGCCGGCTATCTCGTCAACGGCGTGACGTCCGTGAACGAATTTTCGCTCTCGCCGGAGATGTTCGCGCCGGCGAGGGAGATGGCCGCACCCGGAAAAGTGGCGGCTCCGAACCTGCAGCTCGCTGCCCGGCTGGGAGTGCCCGGCGGCCACGGCACCGAATATGGCTGGGGCCGGCAATTCACCCTGGAGGCGGCGACTCCCCGGGCCGCGCGCCAGGCGATGGCGCGGGCGCTTCCCTATCGGCCGGGAGTGATTAAGGTCTTCGCCGACGGCTGGCGCTACGGCCGCTCGCCGAGCCTCAACAGCATGAACGAGCCGACCCTGGCCGCCATCGTCGAGGACGCGCACGCCGCCGGCATTCCCGTCATCACCCACACTGTCACGCTCGAGGGCGCGAAGGTCGCCGCCGCGGCGGGGGTGGACGCGCTCGGCCACGGCATCGGCGACGCCCTGGTCGACGACGAGCTGATCGCTCTGATGAGGGCCAACCGAACCGCCTACGTCCCGACCCTCGTCGTCTACGAGCCGCAGGAGGGCCGGGCCTTCCTTCCGGCCGAATGGCGGCGGCTCCGGCCGCAGGAGCGGGCGCGGGAGGAAGCTCGAAGGGCGCAGCAGGCCGGCTCCCCCCCGCAACGCGAATCCTCCCGCTGGACGATCATGCGGGAGAACGTCCGGCGGCTGAAGGCGGCGGGGATCCGCATCGGCGTCGGCACCGACGCCGGGATCGGCGGGGTCTATCACGGCTCCTCGACGCTTCGCGAGATCGGCTGGCTGGCGAAGCTCGGCTTCACTCCGGCCGAGGCGCTGGCCGCCGCGACCGGCATCAGCGCCGGCATCCTGCGCCAAAGCGGCGACCATGGCCGGATCGCGCCCGGGCAGCGCGCCGACCTCGTCCTGACCGGCGGCCGGCCCGACGAGGATGTCGCCGATCTCCACGACGTCCGGCGAGTCTTCGTCGCCGGCCGCGAGATGCCGATCGAGCGCCTCGCGCGGCAGCTCGAGGACGATAGCCCGTCCCCCTTGCCGGTGCATCGAATGGCGGGCCCGATCCATACCGGCGCCGGCCCCGCCGGCCGGACCGATCTCGATACCCTGCCGGTCGAGGGCACTGATCCCGGCTTCGATCACAGCCATCTCGATGTAGCGCACGCGCCGGGCGGGCGGCTGTTCCTGATGGCCGGGATGGGCGCGGCGCCGCAGCCGTTCGCGGAGCTTCACCTGCCGCTGACCCGCGGCGCGGTCGAGCTCGCCGACGCCCGCGGCTTTACCGGCATAGCCTTCGAAGCGCGCGGCGCCGGCGACTATTCCCTGCTGCTCAACAGCTACGCCATCCACCCGCGCAGCTGGTTCCGCGCCTCGTTCGAAGCGGGCGAGGCCTGGAGCGAGATCCGGATCCCGTTCGCCGCCTTCGGCAGCCCGCTCGCCGGAACCGAGCTCGATCCCGCCCGGCTCCGGGCCCTCCTGTTCCGCCTCGACGGCGAGCCCGGCGGAAGCGCCCGGCTGGAGCTCGGCAACGTCCGCTTCTACCGCTAGGCCGCATCGACATTCGTGCGCGCGGTCGCTCGAACCCCCTCTCCCGTCCTTACGGGAGAGGAGGGGCCCAAGCCGAAGGCTTGGGAGGTGAGGGTCTTGCTGAGTTTGGTGTACAGACCCTCACCTCCCACCGCTTCGCGGCGGTCCCCTCCTCTCCCGCGAAAAGCGGGAGAGGGGCTGGTGCGGCTCCGTGTTGAAGCCGACATACAGCCTAGACGTAATGGGGCTCGCCCCGCTCGCGCAGCGCCTCGTAATGGACCAGCGCCGGCTCGGGACCGAGCGGGACCGGCGCGCCGTCGCGGAACGCCCATTCGCCCCGGTCGCAATCCCCGGCCCGGACATAGCCGTTCACATAGAGGCGGCGGCGGTGATCCGAATTGTTGACCCCCGAGCCGTGAACCGTGAACGGGCTCCACAACGCCAGGTCGCCGGGCTCGAGGATAGCCTCGACGGCGCTGTCCGGAGACAGGCCGGCCGTTTGCAGGACCGAATCGTCCATCGCCACGCCCAGCACCTCCTTCGGAGTGTCCAGCTTCAGGTCGCCGTCGAGGTGGCTTCGGGGGATGAATCGCATGCAGCCGGACCGCGGAGTCTGCGGATCGATGGCGAGGCCGGTCTGGACGTAGGAGGCGCCGAGGTTGCGATAGGCGTGGGTCGGCTCGCGGAATTGCGAATCCTGGTGCCAGGCGAACTCGGCACGGCCGCCGGGCTCCTTCCAGTGGATCTGGTTGATGATCTGCTTGAGGTCTCCGCCGAGGAGGGGCTCCAGAAGCCGCGCCATGCGCCGGTCGAGGCGGACTCCGTTCAGCACCGGCTGGTGATAGGAAGGCCACTGCACCATCCTCACCTGCGGCTCGCCGGCCTCGCCCTGGCCGACATTGTAGAAGAGGTTGCCGTGCCGATAGCTGCGCCCGTGCCGCACCCCCTCGGCATGGACCTGATCCGCCGCCGTCCCTATCGCCTCGATCTCGTCGGCGCTGAACAGGCCCCGCACGATCGCATATCCGTCCCGCCGGTATTTCTCGACATAGTCGCTGTCGTCCGCCGCCTGCTGATACGCCACGCTCGTCTACTCCACTTCCTCCGGCCTACGGACAGGTCCCCGGCGTCGGCCTGTGCGGCAGGGCCCGGCCCGCGGCCTTGCCGGTAAGAACGCCTCGGTCGACCGCAAGGATGCCGTTGACCAGAACGGTTCGGACGCCCGCCGCCGGAAGGGTCGGCTGCTCGTAGGTCGCCCGCGCCGCGTATCGCCTCGGATCGAACACGACGACGTCCGCGAAACCGCCCGGCTTCAGCCGGCCGCGGCCGGCGAGGCCGAAAGTGTCGGCGGCGAGCGCCGAGCTGCGCTCGACGAACTGCCGGAGCGTCAGCACCCGGTCGGCGACGACATATTTCGAATATTTGCGGGCGAAGCTGCCGTAGGCGCGCGGGTGGCCGGCGGAAGCGTCCGAGCCGGTCATCACCCAGGGCTGCCGCATGAACGCCCTGATGTCGGGCTCGGTCTGGTTGAACGACGCCACCGCGGGATCGCCGGCGCGGATGACCGCGATCGCGGCGGCGACCGGATCCTCGCCCCGGCTCGCGGCAATGGCGGCCAGCGTGCGTCCCTTGAACGCGCCTTGCGTCACGAGAAGGGCGGCCGCGCCGCCGCGCCGGCGCATATTCTCCGCCATGTCGGCGCGAAGGCGCGCTTCCACTGAGGGATCGTCGAAGCGCCTGAGCAGGGCCTCCCGGCCCCCGTCCTGCGCCCAAGGCGGGACCAGGGCGGCCGCCAGGCTCGTGCCCGAGGCGGACCAGGGATATTGGTCGGCGGTGACCCGGTGGCCCGCCCGTCGGGCCAATTCCACCTTGGCGACGATGGCCGGGGCCTGGCCGTGAACGTCGACTCCGAGCGCCTTGATATGGGAGATGTGGACCGGCAGCCGGCCCCCGAGCCCGATCGCGATCGCCTCGTCGACGGCGGCGGCGAGACCGACGGTGTAGCTCGATTCGTCGCGTATGTGGCTGTCGTAGATCCCGCCGCGGCGCCCCGCCTCGCGGGCGAGTACGGTGACCTCGGAGGTCGTGGCGAAGCTCTGCGGAGCGTAGAAGAGGCCGGTCGAAAGCCCGAGCGCTCCCTGGCACATGCCCTTGGCGACCAGCGCCCGCATCCGCCGCATCTCCTCGTCCGTGGCGGCACGGTCCGCCCGGCCGACCACCTGCTCGCGGACGGCCCCGAAGCCGACATAGGTCGCGTAATTGATTCCGACGGGCCTGACCGCAGCGCTGCCCAGCACCTTCGCCACGTCGGGATCGCCGCCGCCGTCATTGCCGACGAATGCGGTGGTGACGCCCTGCATCAGGAAAGCTGGGATCAGGCGGGTGCCGGCGTCCGCCGAGGCGAGGTCCTCGCCGACATGGCTGTGCGGATCGATGAAGCCGGGCGCGACGATCATCCCCCTGGCGTCGATCACCCGCGCGGCCGGACCGGCGAGCCGCCGTCCGATCGCTTTTATCCGGTCGCCGGCGACGGCGACGTCGCCGACGAACGGTGCGTCGGAGCCGGTGTAGATCGTGCCGCCGCGGATCAGCAGGTCGACCGGTTGAGGAGCGGGCGCGGCGCCGAGCGAGGCGCCGGCAAGGAGGAGAATGAGGGCGGAGCGCGGGCGATTCACGAGCTTCCCCAGAAGCCGCGCTCCGGCGGGAACAGGATCCCGTCTTCCTCGCGCACGCCCCCCGGCCGGTCCTCGCGGAGCCAGAGCGGGCCGTCGAGGTCGGCGAAATCGGAGAGGGCGGCGACGTGCAGCGCCGGGGCGATCGACAGCGACGAGCTGACCATGCAGCCGGTCATGACGCCGAGGCCGCGCGCCCGTGCCGCCTGGGCGAGCTCGACCGCGGCGGTGAGCCCGCCGGCCTTGTCGAGCTTGACGTTGACCGCCTGGTACCGCCGCGCGACCGTATCGAGATCCTCGGCGACATGGACCGATTCGTCGGCGCAGATCGGGACTGCAGGCTCGAAACCCTCAAGCCAGGCATCCGAGCCGGCGGGGACCGGCTGCTCGAGCAGGGCGACGCCGGCTTCGGCGAGCGCCGGCTGCATCGCCTCCACGATCGCCTGGTCCCAGCTCTCGTTCGGATCGACGATCAGAGCCGCCCCGCGGGCCGCGGCGCGGACCGCGAAGATCCGTTCTCCCGGCCGCACCGCGTCGACCTTGATCTTGAGCAGGGGCGCCGATCCGGCCCGGGCGGCGGCCGCGGCCATCGCCGACGGAGCGTCGATGACGATGGTGAGAGCGCTCGCCAGCGGGCCGGCGGCGGGAATTCCGAGCAGGTCTCCGACATCCCTGCCCGATCGCCGCGCCTCCAGATCCCACAGCGCGCAGTCGATCGCGTTGCGGGCCGCCCCCGGTGGGAGCAGCGCGAGCAGCGCCCGCCGCTCCAGCCCCGCCTCGAGCGCCGGCCGAACGCTCTCGACGGCGGCGAGGGCCGCCTCGATGCTCTCGCCGTAGCGGGCATAGGGCACGCCCTCGCCGCGGCCGGCGACTCCGCCCTCCGACACCGTCACCGTGATCACGTCGGCGAAGCTCTTCTCGCCGCGCGCGATCCGGAACGGCCGGGTCAGCGCGAAGCGGTCGTGCTGCGCTTGGACGGTTCGAGGCATAGTAGCTCGTCGACGATTATGTCCGCCCCGAAGGCGATCGGATCGGTGGTGGGCAGTCCGAGCCGGTCGGCGGTCCGGTCGCAGAGCCGGCGCGCCTCGCCCGAGTCGAGACCGGTCGTGTTCAGGCAGATGCCGACGGGGCGGACCGCGGGGCTGGTCAGCCGGGCGGCCTCGAGGTTGCGCTCGAGGCATTCGGCGAGGTCGGGGAGCGGCCGGCCGGGAAGGCCCCGCATATGGCTTCGGCCCGGCCGGTGGCAGAGCAGGATCGCCTCCGGCTGAGCGCCGTGGAGAAGGCCCATCGACACTCCGGCGAACGAGGGATGGAACAGCGAGCCCTGTCCTTCGATGATGTCCCAGCCGTCGTCGTGGCGGGCGGGGGCGAGCTGCTCGATCGCTCCGGAGATGAAATCGGCGACGACCGCGTCGACCGGAACGCCTTCGCCCGCGATCAGGATTCCCGTCTGCCCCGTCGCCCGGAAGTCGGCGGCCACTCCGCGCTCGCGAAGCGCCGCGGTGAGCGCGAGCGACGCATACATCTTGCCGACCGAGCAATCCGTTCCGACGGTGAGAAGGCGGCGGCCCGGCCGCGGATAGCCGGTTCCGACGACCAGGACGGCGGGCGGCTCGCGAACGTCGAACAGCGAAAGGCCGCGCTCGCGGGCGAGCGCCGCGAGCCGCGGCTCGTCGCGCAGCCGCTGGTGGAGCCCGGCGGCGACGTTCATCCCGGCCTCGAGCGCCTCGGCGGCGTCCTCGACGAGGTCCTTGCCGAGCCGGCCGCCGGCGCCGGCAATTCCGAGCACCAGGGTACGGGCACCGGCCGCGACACCGCCGGCCATATCGAGCCGTGGAAGGTCGAGGGTCAGGGGGCAGTCCTCGTGGCGGAACTCGCCGACGCACGCCTCCCGCCGGAAGGTCGCGAGGCCGCGCGAGGTCTTGATCCCCATCGAGTCGGCGCAATGGCCGAGATAGAGGAGATAGGGGCCCGGGATCATGGCCCAGACCTATAGTCCTGAGGCGCGCTTGCCCGCATAGTGAGTGGGCCGCGCGCCATAATCTGCCGTTATGGCGCCTCCAGCACCCGGGCGAGGGTCTTCAGGAACTCGGTGGCGAGCGCGTTGGGCGGGCGGTTGGTCAGGTACATGGCGTGGATGTCGAACGTCAGCCTCGGCTCGAGCGGCCGGACACAGAGGCCCGGCGCCAGCGACGCCTGGGCGGTGAAGCTGTCGACCACGGTCATCCCGACGCCCTGCCGGACCAGGGCCGCCGCGATGTAGAAGGTGCGGGCCGAGACGATCTCGTCCAGCTCGAGGTCGAGCCGAAGCAGCTCCTGGGTGAACAGCTGGCCGATCGGTCCGCTGGCGGCGAGGCTGATGAACGGCCGCCCGCGCAGCGCCTTGAGCTCGATCCGCGGCGGAGCGTCGGGCATGTCCTGCTCCTGGTAGAGCACGACCAGCTCGCCCTCGCCGAGGCGGCGGTGGCCGATCGGGGCCGCCGGCGGCACCTGGAAGGCGATCGCGACGTCCGTCTCGCGCTCGTAGAGCTTGCGCAGCAGATCGTCGTGATGGACGGTCTGGAGGTCGAACTTGACCGTCTCGCGGCCGCGCCGGAAACGCGACACCGCGACCGGCAGGGCCTGCAGCGCGAGCGACGGCAGGGCCGAGATCCGAAGCATCCCGCCCTCGCCCCGCTTCAGCTGCCGGCCGGCTTCGCGCAGGGCATGGACTCGGTCCTGGATCTCGCTCGCGTCGGTGAACAAGATATGCGCGTCCTCGGTGGGGACGAGGCCGCCCTTGGTGCGCTGGAAGAGCTGGAAGCCGAGCAGGGACTCGGCGTGGCGGAGCATCTTCGAGACCGATGGCTGCGACACGTTGAGCGCCCGCGCGGCGGCGCTGACCGATCCGTTCAGGTAGACGGCATGGAAAATCTCGATGTGGCGCAGGTTCATGCGCGGGGGGTCTCGAACATGCCGACGAGGCTAGAGCATTTTTGCCGGGGGGAAAACGAGGTCCGTTCGCGTCGCTGAACGGCCTTGTACGGAGCGCTCGAGCCTTGGCTTCTCCGCTTCGCAGGAGCGTTCGCCGGTTCACAAATTAAATCCGAATCGGACCCAATCAAACCGGGCGCCAGTGAAAGCTTCCGGCGGCGGCCGGGCGAGGCGCGCAGGCAAAGATCGTTTTGGGTGCGCGGGTTAGACTTGGCACCCGTGGCTAAAAGCGGCGGGATCGTGCCGCCGATTCGTCCCGTTCGGCGCGACCTGCGGAAACTACGAGTCAGATTGACCGGTCCGGGTCGGCGTGTAACCTTGCCCGCATTCCGGGGGTGCGTGGTGCGCCCGTGAAAAGCAGCCGTGTTCACGGACTCATTTGCGCGACGGCCATGCTTTTCCAGGTCCTGCAGGCCGTTTGGGACCCGTGCGCCCTCGAGAAGTACGTCCTTGCTTTCTTTGGGTGGAGAGCCGGTTGCAGAAAGATCGTGTGCCCGTCGGGCCGGAAGCGGAGCCGCCGCGAGTGCTGGTGGCGAGCGACGTCGCCCTCGTCTGCGAGGGCCTGACCGCGCAGCTCGCCCGGGACCCGCGGGTGACCGTCATCGGCTCGGGCGCGCCAGACGATTCCACCTGCCGACTGCTCGCACGGCTGGCCCCCGACGCGGTGATCCTCGATTTCGGTTCGCGCGATTCGCACGATTTCGCGGAGCGGCTGCGGCCGCTGCGCCTGCCGGTTCGGCTGGTCGGGATCGCGATCGGCAAGAGCCCGCTCGACTTCGCCGACTGGGCCAAGGCCGGAGTGTCCGGCTTCGTCGACAATGACGGCAGCATCGACGACGTGGTTCGAGCGGTGCTGCTCGTCTCCCGCGGCGATTTCTCCTGCTCGCCGAGCACCGCAGCGGCGGTCGTGTCCGGCCTCATCGGGCGCGCCCGTCGTCCGCGCCCGGAACCGGTCTCGGGCCTGACCCCCCGCGAAACCGAGATATTGTCCGACCTCGAGCGCGGCGCCAGCAACAAGGAGATCGCGCGCCGGCTCGGAATCAGCGCGGCGACGGTCAAGAATCACGTTCACCACCTGCTCGAGAAGCTCAAGGTCACCCGCCGCGCCCAAGCCGCGGCCCTGTTCCGCTCCGCCCAATATTGATCGGCTGATTGGCGCGCGCCGACCGGGCGCGGCGCGAAATCGTGCGCGCTCTCGGCACCATAGGGTCCGGGCCGTTCGGTCTATTCCCCGCCCTTCGGCGCCCCGACCGGTCCGGGCCGAAAACGGCGCTTTCGGTTCATATCCCCGGCCCCGGAGCCGCGCCTATCACCGGTCTAACCCGAAAAGAGGCGAGACAGGACCCGGTGGAGCGGCGCGAAGTTGAGATCCTGATCGATCAGGTTCCGGCGATGCTGATGGGCATCATCCGCGAGGTCGTCGCCGCCTGTCCGAGCGTTCGGGTCGTCGCCGAGAATGTCGCCGCGGCCGACGTGCCCGCGGCGGTCGAGCGCTACCGGCCGGACGTCGTCATCCTCGGCAATGCCGGCGCGCTCGGCGACGAGGCCGAGGTCGCGCGACTGCTCGGCCAGCCGCGCCCGCCGTGCCGGATCGTCACCCTGTTCGACGAGGATCGCACCGCCCGTCTGCACCAGTGGAAACGCTCGGTGACGGTCGTCGAGAGGCCGTCGACCGCCACCCTTCGCGCGGCGATCCTCGGGGACTCGGCCGATGGCTGATTATGCCGCCATCGGCCATGCCACGCAGAGCCTTCAGGACGCCCTGAAAGCCTCGGTGACCAACAGCGGCCCCTTCACCGGCACCGACGTCGACCTTCGCTCGCCCAAGGAGATCGGCACCCCGGCCGCCGGGACGATGAAGCTGTCGCTTTGGCTCTACCGGGTCAGCCGCTTCGACGAGCTCAAGAACGCTCCGCCGACGGTGCGCGACGGCCGCATCGTCCGGGCGCCGCTGCCGCTCGTCCTCCATTATCTGCTGACTCCGCTGGCCTCGGACGAGCTCGGCAAGCAGCGCCTGCTCGGCAACGCCATGCAGGCGCTGCACGACCAGGGGCAGATCGGCACCGAGTTCCTTCGCCCCGGCCTGCTCGGTCCCGAGGACAGCCCGATTGGAATCCATCTCGAGCAGCAGTCGTTCGAGGACGCGACCCGGATCTGGCAGGCGCTCCACCACCCCTACCAGCTCTCCGTCTCCTATCTGGCCCAATATGTCCCGATCGAGTCGCTGCGGACGATGGCCCAGGCGCCGGCGGTGCTCGAGACCTTCGGCAGCTATGCCGGCATCGAGGCAGTGACCTGATGGACTCGATCGTCACCGTCGGCACGCGCGACTATGCGGTCTATTTCGACCGGGTGGCGATCAGGCGCTGCTTCGTCGCCGGCAGGCTCACCGACGATGCCGACGGCCGGCCGATCGCCCGCGAGGCCCGGATCGTCGTCGACGAGCCGCTTCTGCGCGCCGAATTCTCGGACGATTCCTACGGCATCGCCGGCGATCCGGACGTCGCGCTGACCGACACCAATGTCCCGCACAACGTCACCTTCATCGTCTCCGCGCCCGATTATCGCGAGGATCTGTTCACGGTCACCGTGCCGGCCGCGCCGACCGGCCCGGAGGTTCGCGACGTCGGCCTTCGCCGCCTCCCGGCGCGCGCCTCCGGCCAGGTGCTCGGCCTCACCGGCGGCCTCAAGCCCACCTACGTCCCGGTCGGCGGCGCGACGATCGACATCACCGGGCCGACCGGACCGGGCGGCGAGAAGCCCCTGCTCCTCGCCCAGCCGCTGCGCCGCGACCCGGGCCCGGGCTCCACCCTTCAGGGACTCGCCCTCACCGTTCAGCCGGTGCGCATTGCCGCCGCCGATTCGCGTTCCGGCCATAACGAGATCGTGCTGCTCGACGGCGGCGGAGTGGTCGCCGGACAGTTGCTTCGCTTCGGTCCGCCCGAGCGGCGCCACTGGGCGCAAGTGGCCGACATCGCCCCCGACCCGGTCCGGCCGGCGCCGGCGGCGCTCGTCACCCTGGTCGAGCCGCTGTCCGGATCGGTCGGCGCGGGCGACAGCGTCGAGCCCTTCGACGCGGTGGCATTCGCCGGGGACATCGCCACGCCGCAGGGCCCGGCCTTCGCCGGCGAGGCGGTGCTGTGGGTCGATATGATCCCGGCCGGCGGCGACGTGCTCGCGCTCCGCGAAGCCGGCCTTCCCGACCAATATTACGACCGCAAGGTCACCAGCGGGCCCGGCGGCGATTATGCCATCCGCGGCTTCGCCCGCCTCGGCAGCTGCGAGATGACCGTGACCGCGGCCGGCTTCACCGCCCAGACCCGCATCTTCCCGGCCGCCCGGCTCGCCGCCTCGCCCCTCGATTGGCGGCTCATCCCATGATCCCCCTCAGTGCGCAAAGGACCGAATGCCATGGCTGAGTATCTCGCACCCGGCGTCTTCGTGGAGGAGAAGGATCTCAAGGCGCCCTCGATCGAAGGAGTCAGCACGAGCACCACCGGAATGGTCGGCCATGCCGAGCGCGGGCCGACGCTGGGCCCGCCGGTGCTGGTCACCAACATGCTCCAGTTCCGTCAGCAGTTCGGAGGGCCGCTGCCGGCAGCGACGGGCAGCGCGGGCGAGATGTTCTACGCCGCCCAAGGCTTCTTCGCCAATGGCGGCCGCCGGCTCTACGTGATCAGGTCCAGCGGCGCCGGCGCGGTCGCGGCCCGCTTCGAGACCACGGGCGGCTTCATCACCCGGCTGGCGGCGGGGTCCGACGCCGCGGTGACCGGAATCAACGCCCGGCTCGACAGCGCGATCGGACTCAAGGACGGCGACAAGCTCACCTTCTCCTTCGTCGAGAACGGCGTGACCTACACGTCGAGCGCGCGGACCGTCGCCGCCGGCGGCATCAACGCCTCGACCGGCGACGTCATAATCAACGCGCTCGACATCAGCCCCGCCGGCCCGACCCTCTATCCGGCCCGCTCCACCGCCGTCGCCTCCGCCTACAGGAGGCTCGATCCCGGGCCGCCCTACAAGGGCATCCCGCTGACCACCGGCACCCTCAACACCAGCCTCGCCTTCACCGCGATCGACCCCGGCGCCTGGGGCAACGGCATCGTCGTCACCAGCCGCCACGTCAGTGCCGGACGCGCGGTCGCGGTCGGCCTGGTCGGCGCCGGAGCCCTCGACGACAACAAGGTCCAGGTCCAGTCGGCCA
Source organism: Allosphingosinicella sp. (assembly GCA_036388575.1). Lineage (GTDB taxonomy): Bacteria > Pseudomonadota > Alphaproteobacteria > Sphingomonadales > Sphingomonadaceae > Allosphingosinicella. Next base: position 53,324 of record DASVRO010000038.1, on the reverse strand, counting down.
GCGGCTTCTACCCCCTCGCCTGGGTCCAGATCGACCGCGGCTCCGCCGCCGACAAGATCTTCCGCCAGGTGCTGGCGGTGAACGGCAACATCCTCACCCTCGCCGGCGAGGCGATGATCGCCGCTTCGGTGGCTCCGGTCGTGCCTGCGACGGAGACGGTCCTCACCGTCCGCGAGTTCGCGATGACGGTCAGCTACGACGGCCAGACCGAAAGCTATCCGTCGCTGACCCTGGCCGCCGTGCCCGGCAAGAATGTCGCCGACCAGATCAACGGACGCTCGCTGATCATCCGCGTCGACACGGCGGCTCCGACGGCGGGCACCGATCCCTTCTTCTTTCCGAGCGGCGCCGACGGCCTGACCCTGACCGCGACCACCGCCGGCCTCGACGCGGCGCCGGCCGCCGCCGACATGCGCGGCACCGACACCGGTCCCGGAACGCGCACCGGCCTGAGGGCGCTCGAGGAGATTGACGACATCTCGATCATCGTCGCGCCCGGCTGGGGCGACACCAGCGTCCAGGCGGCGATGATCGAGCAATGCGAACGGCTCAAATACCGGGTCGCCCTGCTCGATCCGGAAGTGACCGGCGGCCTTCCGCCGACCCTCACCCAGATCCAGACGCAGCGGCTGCGCTTCGACACCAAATATGCGGCGATCTATTATCCCCGAGTCGTCGTCCGCGACTCCGAGGATCTCAACCGCCCGATCGGCCCGGCCGGGCACATGGCCGGCCTGTGCGCCCGGATCGACAATGAGCGCGGCGTGTTCAAATCCCCGGGCAACGAGGTGATCCGCAACATCGTCGACGTCGAGGTGAACGTCACCAAAGGCGAGCACGAGATCCTCAACCCGCAGCCCAACAACATCAACGTCATCCGCGATTTCCGGAGGGAGGGCCGCGGCCTCAGGATCTACGGCGCCCGCTGCATCACCAGCCTGTCCGACTGGAAGTATCTCGCCGTCCGCCGGCTGTTCATCTTCATCGAGCGGTCGATCGATATCGGCACCCAGTGGGCGGTGCTCGAGCCCAACGACCAGAGGCTGTGGGACCGGCTGATCGACAGCGTCGACGGCTTCCTCACCGGCATGTGGCGGGACGGGGCGCTGCTCGGGACCGAGAAGGCCCACGCTTTCTATATCCGCTGCGGCACCGGCACGATGACCCAGGACGACATCGATAACGGCCGCCTCGTCATGGAGATCGGCATCGCCCCGGTGAAGCCCGCCGAATTCGTCATCATCCGCATCAGCCAGTCGGCGAGCGGGTCCTTCGCAACCGAAGCTTGAGAGGGGCGAAAGCCATGCCTGACAGAAACCGAGCCGACCCTTTCCGGGGCTATAATTTCCGAGTCGAGTTCGACGGCATCACCAAGGCCGCGTTCCGCGAATTCTCGGGCCTGACGTTCGAGACCGATCCGGTCGAGTATCGCGAGGGCGACGAGCAGAGGCTACACGTGCGCAAGCTGTTCGGCCTGAGGAAGTTCACCAACCTGCAGGCCAAGCGGGGCATCACCACCGATCTCCAGCTGTGGAAATGGTATAACGAGATCCTCAACGGCGGCGCCCGCCTTCGCGACGGCGCGGTCATCCTGACCGACGAGCTTCAGAAGGACCGGATGCGCTGGTCGTTCCGCAACGCCTTCATCTGCAAGTGGGAAGGGCCCAGCTTCAACGCGACCGCCAACGACGTCGCGATCGAGATGATCGAGATCTGCGTCGATCGCGTCGAGCTGATGCTGCCGGCGCAATAGGGCGACGTGGCGAGCGGCCTCAACCCCGGCGTCCACGCCAGCTGGAGCCTCAAGGTGGCGCCGGAACCGCCGCGAATTGACGTCGCCGGCTTCGTCGGCCTCGCCGAGCGCGGCCCGGTCGGCGAGACCCGGATGCTGGAAGGCTGGTCGCAATTCGTCGCCGCTTATGGCGATCTCCAGCCTTACGCCTTCCTCGCTTATGCGGTCCGCGCCTTCTTCGACAATGGCGGCCGGCGCTGCCACGTCGCGCGAGTCGCCGCTCCGGCCCATCTCGCCCAGAGCAGCGGCGCCCAGCCGGCCGACGGAAGCGCGTCCGTGCTCGACGACGCGGCGCCGGTGCGGGCCGGCGCGCTGGCGACGATCGAGCAGGATTCGGACACCGTCTCGACCGGCGTGCAGCCGGCCGACCGGCTGAGCAGCCTCGTTCTCGCGACCGCCGGCTTCGTCGTCGGCGCTACCGTGACCGTCCGCCAGGCCGGCTCGACGCCGGCGCGGATGCTGCTGCTCGCGGTCGACCCGGTCGCCGGCCGCCTCACCTGGCGCGAGCCGCTGCCCGCGGGGCTCGACCTGACGGCCTTGCTCCGTTTTGCCGCCTCGGCGCGCGACGAGCGGCTGGTCGCGGAGGTCGCCGGCGCCAGCGTCGCCTGGACCCGCCCGCTCGACGGCCGCTTCGATCTCGCCGCGCCGATCCGGTTCGGCTTCGGCGCGGGCGCCGCCGCCGCGACCCTTTGGGACGAGGGCGGCGACGCGCTGCTGACGCTCAGCGCCGCCAGCGCCGGGCGCTGGGGCGACAATATCCAGGTCCGGGTGACGACCAGCTTCGCCGCCGAGATCCCCACCCGCAAGCTGTCCGCCGCCGATCCGGCCGACCGGCTCACCCTCGAACGGCTCGCCGGCCTGAAGCCGGGCGCGACCGTAGAGATCGTCCAGGAGGGCGTGGCGGCGGTTCGCAATACGCTCGCGCAGGTGCTCGCCGCCGCCGCGCAGGTCGTCCTCGCCCACCCGCTGGTCGGCTTCGACCTCGCCGCCGCCGCCGCCGGCACCAGGCCGATCCGGCTTCGCCGCCTGAGCTTCGCGCTGGCGGTGCGCGAGCGCGGCCGGCTGGTCGAGACGTTCGCCGATCTCGACCTGCCGACCCTCGCCGACCCCGAGGGCAGCCCGGTCAACGCCGCCTCGAGGCTGATCCGGATCGCGCGACTGCCCGCCACCGACGACCGCTGGCTCGATCCGGGCTCGCCGCTGCTCAGCTATGGCGAGGCGCGCCTCGCCGGCGGGCGCGACGGCATTGCCATGATCGCAGCCGCCGATTTCACCGGCGCCGCCGACTCCGCCGAGCGACTGGGAATCCGGCTTTTCGAGACGGAGGACGAGCCCGCCGCCCTCGCCATCCCCGACCTCCATCTGCCGCCCCGGCCGGCCGTCGAGACGGTTCCGCCCGAGCCCGAGCCGGCCGATCCCTGCATCCTGTGCCCGCCGCCGGCGATCCCGGCCGCTCCGCCGCCCTTCGCTCCGATCTTCGAGACGACGCCCCTGCTCGACGCCGACGCGGTCCTCGCGGTCCAGCAGGCGCTCGTCGAGCATTGCGAGCTTCGCGGCGACCGCATCGCCCTGCTCGATCCGCCGCGGGGCGGCGGCTCCGGCGCGCCCTACGACCGGCCGGACCTGCTCGACTGGCGCCAGCGCTTCGACAGCTCCTACGCCTGCTGCTATTTCCCCTGGGTGGCGGTCGCCGATCCGATCGCGCTCCCGCCGGACCGGCTGCGCGAGGTGCCGCCGTCGGGCCACGCCCTCGGCCAGTTTGCCGCGTCCGATTCCGACCCGGCGATGGCGGCGCCCGCCAACCGCCCGCTCGCCTGCGTCTCGGCTTTGCCCCGATCGGTCGACGACGAGGAGCATGCCCTGCTCAACGAGGCCGGGATCAACGCCATCCTCGCACGGCCCGGCCGCCGGATCCGGATCATGGGCGCCCGAACCCTGTCGAGCCACAGCGACTGGAAGCAGCTCGCCGTCCGCCGGCTGATCCTTCGGCTCAAGCGCAGCCTGGCGCTGGCGCTGCGCTGGGCCGTGTTCGAGCCGGCCAACAGCGCCTTCGAGACCAGCATCGTCGCCACGATCGAGGGCCTGCTCGAGCGCGAGTGGCAGGACCGGCGGCTGGCCGGCGCGGCCGTCGAGGAGGCCTTCTCGGTTCGCCTCGAGCGCTCGCAGGCGATGGTCGATGCCGGGCAGTTCGTCGTCGACATCGGCGTCGCCCCGGTCCTTCCGGCCGAGTTCGTCATGCTAAGGCTGGTTCGAAGCCTCGATCGCCTCGACCTGGTCGAGGCGAGCGACGCCCGGGGGTGGCCGCAATGAGCCGCACCAACGATCCGGCCCTCGGCTATAATTTCTCGATCTCGCTGGTCGAGAGCGCCAGCGTCGGCGCCTTCATGTCGGCGGCAATCGGACGTCCGCCGCAGGGCGGCTTCTCGGAATGCTCGGGGCTCGAGGTGACGATCCCGGCGGAAACCTATGCCGAGGGCGGCAATAACGGGACCCTGCTCAAGTTCACCGGCCGCGCCGCCTGGTCGAACATCAAGCTGAAACGCGGCGTCGTCACCTCCGCCGACCTGTGGCGCTGGCATTATGATTTCATCGAGGGGAAGGGCCGCCGCCGCGACGGCGTCATCACCCTGCTCGACGAGACGGGCGGATCGGTCCGCGTGTGGCGCTTCGTGCGCGGCCTGCCGGTGCGCTGGGCGGGCCCGGCGCTCGATGCGCTCCAGTCGAAGGTCGCGGTCGAGGAGATCGAGATCGCCCACGAGGGCATCCGCCAGACGGGCGCCGGCAGCGGCTCGCTCGCCGACACCGTGTCGAACCTGTTCAGCTGAGGGAGGAAGCGAGATGGATGTCGAGATCGGAGAGGTGACGAGCGAGGTGACGGCGTTCGATCTCACCGCTCTGAAGGCCGAGATCCTGGCCGAGGTGCTGCGCCGCGTCGAGGAAGACCGGCGGCTGCAGTCGCGGCTCGATTCCGACCGCCGCATGCGCGACGGCGCGACCGACCGCCCGGACGAGGTCGCCTGACATGCAGTGGCTCGCCAAGGCGCAGATGCAGCGGCTCGCCGCCGACGGAACGCCCCGCGGCGCGGCGCTCGACGTGCTCTTCAACCCGACCGAATATACGCTCGCCAAGTCGGCCCAGTTCGCCGAGGTGCCGGTGCCGGGCCTCGATTCGCCGCTTCTGCAATTCGTCCGCGGGCAAACCGAGACCCTTACGCTCGATCTCTTCTTCGACACCTCGGACGACGGCGGAACCGGCGCCGATGCGAGGCCGGTGACCGAGAAGACCGACCGTTTCTACCAGCTGGTCAAGATCGAGTCGGAGAGCCACGCGCCGCCGGTGGTGCTGTTCAGCTGGGGCGGCGAGGCCTTCCCCGGGCACCGCAGCTACGAGACTCTGGCGAGCCAGAATCGCTACGGCTTCAAGGGCGTCGTCGAGAGCGTCCGCCAGCGCTACACCTTCTTCTCGTCGCTCGGCCTGCCGCTGCGCGCGACCCTGTCGCTGTCGCTCAAGGAATATAAGACCCTCCACGAGCAGATCGCCGAGCTCAACCTCAACTCGCCCGACCGCACCAAGGCGCACGTCGTCCAGGAAGGCGAGACGATCACCCGGATCGCCGAGGTCGCCCACGACAACGGCGCCGACTGGCGCGCCATCGCCCAGTGGAACGGGATCGAGGATCCGTTCGCGCTCGAGCCGGGACGGGTCATCGAGGTTCCGCCGCTGGCGGCGATGCGGAGGCGCGCATGACCGCCGAGATCATCCGGCTGTCCGCTCAGCGGGACGCCTTCTACGTCCCCTCCTTCCAGGTCTTCATCTTCGACCAGCCGGTGGGGGTGCCCTCGGTCAAGGACATCATCGAGGTCAAATATGACGATGCGATCGAGCGCATCGACGGCTTCACCCTGACCGTCAACAATTGGGACGCCCAGCGGCGGGCGCCGATCTATTACGGCCATTACGCACCCACGGCGACCGAGGACCATCCGGACCTGTTCGAGCCCGGCACCGAGCTGATGCTCTGCATGGGCTATGGCGGGTTCAACCGGCTGATGGTGACCGGAGTGATCACCTCGGTCGACGTCCAGTTCGCCGAAAGCGGCCATTCCAAGCTGGTGGTGAGCGGCCTCAACGTCCTCGAGCGCTTCCGGCGGCAGCAATATACCTGGTCCTGGCCGGATTCCCCCACCGATTCCGTCCGCGACAGCGAGGTCGCCCGGGCCCTCTCGGCCGCGCCCGACGAGACCCTGCATCGTCCCGGGCTGGGCATCGAGGTGCGGATCGACGAGCAGGCGCTCGAGCGCGAACCCTTCTTCGCGAACATCTTCATGAACAACCAATATCCGATCCTCTTCCTGATGGAGCGGGCGCGGGCGCGCGGCTACCAGGTGATCCTGCGCGAGGAGGATGGCGAGGAGGTGGACCGCGACGGCAATCCCGTGCCGGTCCGCCACATCTTCTTCGGCCCGACCGAGCTCGAGCGCGACGTCACCTACGTTCTGGAATGGGGCAAGACGCTCACCTCGTTCCACCCCACCTACGCCAATGCCCGGCAGCTCTACGCGGTCAAGGTGTGCGGCTGGGACCGGACCGCCAAGAAGGCGATCGCGGTGCGCAAGACGCTCGACGACATTCCCGAGGCCGACCGTCCCAACCGCGACCATATCGAGGTGGCGCGCGCCGCCAACCGCGAGGAGGTGATCACCCAGCCGCCGGCGCGGACCGAGCAGGAGGCGGAGCGGCGCGCGATCGAGCAGCTCAAGCGCAACCATCTGGGAATGGTCGAGGCGACCGGGGCGACCGTCGGCCTGCCCGACCTTCGCGCCGGCAAGATCGTCCACATCCGCGGCGTCGGCCGCCACTTCGACGGCATCTACACGGTGATGACGACGAGCCACGTGCTCAACGAGCAGGGCTACCGGACGAGCTTCACCGCCCGCCGGGCCAATCCCGAGGAGCCCGGCGCCCATTTCGCGGCGAACCTGGTGGAGGGCGGATGAGCAGGACCCAGGGCCTCGTCACCGGCATCGTCATCAATGTCGACGATCCGGCCGCCCAGGGGCGGATCCAGGTCAGCATCCCGACCATGCCGGGACGCTCGAACACCGCATGGGCGCCGGTCGCCGCGCCGATGGCGGGCAAGGATCGCGGCATCTTCTTCATGCCCGAGCTCGAGGACGAGGTCGTGCTCGGCTTCATCGCCAATGATCCCGAGCAGCCGGTCATCCTCGGCTACACCTGGAACGGAGTCGACACGCCGCCGACGGCGCATCCGCGCCAGCGCATCATCCGCTCCTTCAACGGCCACACCATCCGCATGATCGACGAGACTCCGGGCCCGAACGGCAAGGGCTCGCTGACCATCGAGGACGCGAACGGCAACAAGATCATCCTGTCCAACGGCAAGATCCGCCTCGACGCGACGGCCGTGGTCGAGATCCATGCGCCCGCAATCACCCTCTCCGGCGACGGCTGGAGGCGGGTGGTCACCCCCAACAGCTCGCCGATCTGAGGGGGAAAGCATGCGCCACGACGTCGAAATCCCGATCCCCGACGATCTTCGGGCGCTGTTCGCGATCCCGACCTGCGAGGCGATCGAGCTGCCCCAGGCCGGCGAGCTCAAGCTTCGCCTGCCCAACGGGGCGACGCTCTCCTCCATCCCCGACCTCAGCAGGGGCATCCCGACCGATTGCTCGCTGACCGTCAATCTGTTCCTCCAGCTCGCGCCTTTCCTCGCCAGCATCGAGTGCCTGCTCAAGGTGCTGGGGCTGCTCAAGCCGCTGATCGACGTCGTGAAGGGGCTCAATCCGCCCGATCCGTTGAAGCTCGCGCAGGCGGTTCCCGATTTCCTCGACGCCGCGGTCAAGCTGCTGCCCTGCTTCGGGATGATCATCCCCGGAGTGACGATCTTCAACTTCATCAAGGACCTGCTGCTTCTGATCATCAAGATCATCAAGTGCATGGTCGGCCAACTCGAGACGATCCTCGGCATCATGCAGGGCATCGAGCTTCGCCTCGGCGAGGCGCAGGCGGCGGGCAATACCGAGCTGATGAAGGTGCTCGAATGCGCCCGCGAGAACGCCGCCACCGCCGCCGGCCACGCCCAGCAGTCGCTCGGCCCCGTCACCAATATCCTGCCGTTGATCACCTCCTTCCTCGAGCTCGCCGGCGTCTCCTTCGAGCTTCCGGCGCTCGGCAGCGCCGAGGATTCCGCCGCGCTGGCCGAGACGATCGCAAAGCTCAACGACACGATCACCACCCTCGAGACCATCATCGAGACCCTGCCATGACCGCCACCCGCGCCTTCCTCGGCTCCGGCCTCGCCTTCCCGCTTCGGGTCAACGCGCGGGGCGGAATCGAGACCGCGAGCGAGGAGCGGCTGGTCCAGCAGTCGATCTGGGTGATCCTGTCGACGGCCAAGGGCGAGATGCAGCGCAACCCGCGCTTCGGCTGCGGCATCAACGAGTTCGTCTTCGCCGCCAACGATCCGCCCAACCGCGCCCAGATCGCCCACCAGGTGCGCTCGGCGCTGCTCGAATGGGAGCATCGCATCGATATCGTCGAAATCCGGGTCGCCGAGGGCGACGGCCCGACGCAGGTGCTGATCGACATCGACTACCGGCTTCGCTCGAACCACGCCTACGGCAACCTCGTCTACCCCTTCTACCTGCTCGACCAGGGAGGCGCCGGCAATGCCGCTTGAAGCCCCCAATCTCGACGACCGCCGCTTCCAGGACATCGTCGATGAGGCTCTCCAGCTGATCCCGCGCTTCGCTCCGGAATGGACCGACCGCAACGACAGCGACCCGGGCATCGCCATCACCAAGCTGTTCGCCTGGATGACCGAGCTGACCCTCTACCGGCTCAACCAGGTGCCCGAGCGCGCCTACGTCAAGTTCCTGCAGATGGTCGGGATCGAGCAGCGCCCCGCCGCCGCGGCGCGGGTCGAGGTGTCCTTCGCCGCGGCGCGCAACGACGTCTCCGAAATCTGGGTGCCGCAGGGAACCCAGGTCGCCGCCGCCGCTGACGCCGAGGGACCGGTCCTGTTCGAGACCCTGGCGCCGCTCGCCGTGCTCGGGACGCCGCTGGCGGCGGTCCAGCTGTGGGACGGCTTCGCCTACAGCCAGGCGACCACCGCCGCCGGCGCCGAGGGGCAGTGGCTCTATCCATTCGGCCCGCGCGCCCGCGCCGGCGCGGCGCTGATGCTCGGCTTCGCCGGGCCGGCGAGCCTGACCGCGGGACCGATCGACCTGCTCGTCCAGCTGCTCCAATCCGGCGATTCGCCCGAGCCGGTTTCGCGCGGCGACCCCGCCGCCCTCGACTCCGGGCCGGCGCCGGCCCGGCTGGTCTGGGAATATTGGGATCTTGCCCAGTGGCAGCCGCTGACCGTGATCCGCGACGACACCGGCGCCTTCACCCGGTCCGGCCATCTCGTCCTTCGCGGACCGGGCGGCGCGGCCCGGCTGGCGGTGCGCGGCGACGTCGCGACTCCGCTCTACTGGCTGCGCTGCCGGGTCGAAGCGCCGGGCTGGGAGCGCGCGCCGCGGCTCGACTCGGTGCTGATCAACACGGTCGAGGCGATCCAGGCGAGCGCCCGGCGCGACGAGGTGGTCGGGCGCAGCGACGCCAGCCCCGGCCAGCAATTCGCGCTCGCCACCCGCCCGGTGCTTCCGGCGACCGGCGCCGAGAAGGTGGCGACGGCCGACGGTCGAAGCGTCGACATCCTCTCGTTGCGGCTCGAAGTGGACGAGGGCAGCGGCTTCACGGCCTGGCAGGAAGTGGCGGACTTCCACGCCTCCGGCCCCGACGACCCGCATTTCACGCTCAACCGCACCACAGCGACGGTGGCCTTCGGGGACGGCGTCCACGGCCGCATTCCGGCCGTCTTCGCCCCGACCGGGATGCGCGGCAACATCGTCGCCCGCCACTATCTGAGCGGCGGCGGCCGGCGCGGCAACCTGCCCGCCGGAGCGGTGGCGACGATCCAGAGCTTCCTTCCCGGGATCAGCGCGGTCGCCAATCCCTATCCGGCTACCGGCGGAGCGATCGAGGAGACGGTGAGCGCCGCGAAAGGACGGGCGGCGGCCGAGATCGCCGCCAACGGCCGAGCCGTCACCGCCGCCGACTTCGAGCTTCGGGCGCTCGAGGCCGGGGTCCGGCGGGCCAAGGCCCTCGCCCTCGCCCATCCGCGCTATCCCGGAGTCGCCATCCCCGGATCGGTGACGGTGATCGTCGTCCCCGACGGCGACGGCGCCGCGCCGATGCCGAGCGCCACCACCCTCGCCACGGTCGCCGCGCGGCTCGACGAGACCCGGCTCGTGACCACCGAGGTCCATGTCGCTCCGCCGACCTACAACAGCGTCTCGATCGAGGCCGACATCCTGATCCGGAGGACCGCCAGCCCGGATTCGGTGCGCACCGAGCTGGAGGCCCGGCTGAACGCCTTCCTCCATCCGCTGACCGGGGGCAGCGACGGCGAGGGTTGGCCGTTCGGCGGCGCCATCTATTTCTCCGACCTCTACCGCCTCGTCATCGAGACTCCTGACGTCGTCCGGATCGTCGACGGCCAGATCGGAATCCGGGTCAACGGCGAGCTCGCCCCCTTCTGCCGCGACATCGACATCTGCCCGGGCGAGCTGGTCTACGCCGTCCCCCACAAGCTGGTCCTGCTCGCGGAAGGCTCGACGACGTGACGGCCGCCCGCGCCTTCCGCCTCGACGGGCGCTCCGGCTGGCGCTCGGCCGAGACCGCCGGACTGGTCCTCGGCAAGCCGTCGCTGAAGCTGGCGCCGCTGCCGGGCAGCGTTCGTCCGCTCGCATCCGCGGACGGAAGCTTCGGGGGGCTGACCCTGCCGACCCGGGTCGCCCCCGGCCCCGACGGGAGGCTGTTCGTCATCGACGGCCAGTCGACCCTGCTCGCCTACGACCCGTGCCTGGAGGCCTTCGCCCCCCTCGCCTGCCTGCAGGGCGCGGTGCGGCGGCCCGGCCTGACCCGGCCGATCGCGCTGGCCGTCGATCCGCGCGGCGAGCTTCTGGTGCTCGACGGCGACAGCCGTTCGATCACCGCGATCGCGTTCGACGGGCGGATCCGCCGCCGCTGGGGTCCGTTCGCGCCCGCCAGCGAGAGCCTCCGCCCGGTCCCGATCACGCTCGGCGTCGACCCGCTCACCGGAGCGCCCGACGGCAACGTCGCCGCTCCGCCCGGGGCGTGGGACCCGGTCGACCTCGCCTGGCTTTCCGACGGCCGGATCCTGGTCAGCGATCGTGCCGCCGGCCGGCTTCGGCTGTTCGGCCGGCGCGGCTGCCCGCTCGCCTCCTGGGACGGAGCGACCGACGACGAGCCCGCTTTGGCCGCGCCCGGAGCGCTGGCGGTCGGCCTCGACGGCCGGATCTTTGTCGTCGAGGAAGGCAAGGCGGCGATCGCCATCCTCGACGCGGGCGGACGGATAATCGAGCGCAGCGAGGACAGCGAGCTCCTCGCCGGCGATTTCGCAGCGGGATCGATCGCCGTCGACGCCGACGGCACCTTGTGGATCTCGACCCGGCTGGGCGGACCCGCCGAGATCGTCCGCCGCGACTGCTCCGGCCGCTGCGGCCGCCCGGAGCGGATCCGGCTGACGCCGCCGGAATGCGCCCTGCTCGCCTTCGATTCCGAAGGGCAGGCTATCCTCGGCAGCGCCCGCTCCCCCTGCCTGCAGCGCGCCGACATGACCGCTTATGCCGCCGCCGGCCAGTATCGAAGCGCCGCCTTCGACAGCGGCGCGATCGCCACCCAGTGGGACCGCATCCATCTCGACCTGACCGTTCCGCAGGGCACGACCCTGTCGATCGCGACCTTCGCAAGCGACGCACCGCTGGCCGACGGCGAGGTGGCCGCGCTCGGCGCCGGCATGTGGTCGACGACTCTGCTGACCGGCGACGACGGCGGCCGCTGCGTCCTCGCCATCCGAAGCGGGCCGGGCCGCTATCTGTGGCTTCGCCTCGACCTTGCCGGCGACGGCGGAGCGACGCCCGAGCTGCGCGGCGCGACCATCGGCTGGCCGCGCCGCACCTCCGCCCGCTACCTGCCCGGCACCTATTCGGCCGAGCCCGCCGGCGCCGACTTCCTCGCCCGCTTCATCGGCCTGTTCGACCAGCTGCGCGAGGAGATGCTGGCGCCGATCGACGCCCTGCCGGCGCTGTTCGACCCGATGGCGACCCCGGCCGCGGAAGCGGGCGCGTCGGGCGAGGATTTCCTGGACTGGCTCGGCGGCTGGATCGGCATCGCGCTCGACCGCGGCTGGAGCGTCGAGCGCCGCCGCCGGCTCGTCGCCGAAGCGCCGAAGCTGTTCCGGATCCGCGGCACGGTGGCCGGGCTGAAGCGGCACATCGCCGTCTATACCGGGATCGAGCCGAAGCTGATCGAGCATTTCCGGCTGCGCCGCTGGCTGACCCTCGACGAGACCCGGCTCGACGAGGAGAAGTTGTGGGGCCCGGAGATCGTCCGCCGGCTCCAGCTCGATTCCTATTCGGAGATCGGCCGCTTCGCTCTGGTCGACGGAGGCGATCCGCTGACCGATCCGGTCGCCGCCTTCGCGCACCGCGCCACCGTCTACGTGCCGGTCGGCGAATCGTTCGGCGACGTCGACCGGGCCGCGATCGAGGACGTCGTCGAAGCCGCCAAGCCCGCCCACGTCACCGTCGACATCCGGCTGATGCGGCCGCGCTTCGTGATCGGCTGCGACCTGCTGCTCGGCGTCAACACCATCCTCGGCCGCGACTGCCGGACCGCCCGGGCCGACGAATCGGTGCTCGGCGAGGACATCAGGCTGGCCGGTCCGCCGTCCGGCTTCACCCTGTCCGAGGGCCTTCGCCTCGGCCCCGACACGACATTGGAATGAGCGAGGTATTGTCATGACTCATGGTTGCGAACCGGTCGATTGCCCCGCCTGCGAAGAGCCGCAACTCGCCCGCAACACCTTGTTCGACGGCAAGCCGATGTCGGCCCAGGATTTCCTGGACGAGCAGAATTATTTCCTCGGCAAGCATCTTCGCCACAACCGATTCCTCCACGGCTGGGGAACCGCCTGCGGGCTGGCGGTGCGCGAGCATCCCAACCCCAATTGCCGAAACCAATATGTCGTCGTCGAGCCGGGGATGGCGATCGATTGCTGCGGGCATGAGATCTGGGTCCGGGCGCCGGCGATGGTCGACTGGCGCGCCGCCTTCGTCGAGGCGTGGCGCAAGGCGCACGGGCCCGATGCCGAGCCCGACGACCAGCCCCACCGACTGAGCCTGGTGCTTCGCTACGCCGAATGCCCGGCCGATCCGGTCCCGGCCGTGTTCCAGGGCTGCGGCAGCCCCGAGGCCGCCTGCGTGCCCGGCAAGCTGGTCGACGGCTATCGCTTCGAGGCCGAGCTGGACCGGCCGGTGGCGGATCCGAGCCTGGGCGGCCTCAAGACGCTCGATTGGGAATCGACCAACAATATCGACCTCAGCCACTCGGTGGCGGCCGACGAGGCGAACGACCGGATCTACGTGCTGACCGGTGGGGCCCCGGCGATGCTCGTCGCGCTCGACTCCGCTTCGAGCAGCGTCGTCGCCGCGACCAGCTTCGCCGGCAGGCTCGGCGGCGGGGTCGCGGTCTCCGCCGACGGCACCCGGCTGTTCGTCGCTCTGGCGCCGTCAGGGGGCGGCGACGCCGAGGTCGCGGTGCTCGACACGGCCGATATCGCCGCGGCGCCGGTCCGGATGCTCGCTCTGGCCGGGGCGGGCGACGCCATCGAGATGCTGGCTCTGGCCGACGGGCGGCTCGCGGTCGCGAGCGTCGCCGACCAGAAGCTGCGAGTCTGGGGCAGCGACGTCGGCGGCGTTCCGGCCCCGGCCGCGGCGGCCGAGATCGCGCTCGCCCACGATCCGGTCGGGCTGGCCCAGGGACCGCTGGGCGGCTTCTTCTACGTCGCCTTGGGCGATGTCGCGGAAGTCGTCGCCGTCAAGCTCGCCGATCTTGCTCCCGTCACGCTTCCGGTCGGAAGCGACGGGACCGCCCGGCCGGCCGCTTTCGCGGTCGGCGAGCATGATGGGCGCGACCTGCTCCTCGTCGCCGACGGCGCCGGCAAGAAGCTGTTCCTGATCGCCGCCACGCCCGAGGCGGCGAACGCGAGCGACCGGGTCGACGAGGCCGCTCCACCGCTCGAAGCGCTGACCGACGCGCCGCTCGCTTTGGCGGTCTCGGCGGGCGGCACCTGGGCCTATCTGCTGAGCGAGGCGGGGGACGGCAGCCGCAACCTTCGGATCGTCTCGATCGCCCGCTGGATGCTCGGCCGCGAGCCGGCGATCAGCAATCCGATCGCTGCCCCGCCCCGCGCCTCGGCCCTGGCGCTGGGAGGCTCGAAGCAGCTCCTCGTCGCCTTCGCCGGCGACGATCCCGCCGCCTCGCCGCGCGTCCCGGGAGGGCTCGCGCTCTTCAGCATCGCCGGCGACAAATGCCTCGACCTGCTCGACTCGGTGCTCGATTCCTGCCCGGCCTGCGAGGAGGACGATGTCCTCGTCCTGGCGACGCTCGCCGAATATCGCTGGGACGATCCGTTTGTCGAAGCGGCGATCGACAACCGCGCCGAGCGGCGGCTGCTCGCCTCGACCCAGCTGATCACCGAGATCCTGACCTGCATCGCCGAGCAGGGCTGCGGCGGCGAAGGCGACCCGGGGCCGCCCGGACCGGCGGGGCCGACGGGCGCCGACGGCAAGGACGGCGCTGACGGCCAGAACGGAGCCGACGGCCAGAACGGCGAGGACGGTGCGCCCGGCGAGGACGGCGAGGACGGCGCGCCGGGCAAGGACGGCGTCGACGGCAAGGATGGCGTCGACGGAATCGACGGCAAGGACGGTGTCGACGGCAAGGACGGCGCCGGACTGCGCGACGACCTGCCCCGCATCGTCGGCATCAACTGGCCGCACAACGACAGGATGCTGGAGGACACGCCCAGGCACCGGAAGCTGAACGAGGAAGGGCTGGTGGTCGCCTTCCATCCGAATTTCCCGGTCCTGCTCGAGACCCTGCACGAGCAATCGGTCCAGCTGCTCCGCAAGGGCTTTGTCGACTTCGACCAGCCCCTGCCCGTTTATTGCTACTGCAACGTCCCGGTCCTCGTCACCGGCATCGCGGTCCAGGCGAAATGCCGCGAATCCTTCGAGGTCCCGAAGACGGATGCCACCGCCGTCGCGGTGACTGGGGTCAGGATCCGCCCGCTCGGCGCCCCCGGCCAGCCGGTCGGGCTGCCGGCCGGAACCTATCGAGTGGTGCTGGAGGGGGACCATATCCTCGGCGAGAAGCGGATCGAGATCGACGATCCCGACAATCCGGGCGCCAGGATCGAGGTCCGTCCGGCGCTGGATGGCAATCATTTCGCGCCCGGGCTGCCCGCTCGCTGCCCGACCGGCGATCGGGTCGAGGGCGGGCGCTTTCTCAGCTGGTTCACCATCGAATCGCCCACCGACCTCGCCCCTTCACCGAAGGGCCGCACGGCGCGGGCCAAGGAGCAGGCACGATGAACAAGATCGACACCAAGTCGCTGCACGGCAACCAGTGCTGCTGCACCGTCTGCCGGGGGCTAGCCACCTACGAGCGGCCCTTGTTCGCCGCGGGGCAGACCCTGACCGCTGCCGACCTGACTTCGCTGCAGAGCTACGTTGCCGGCAAGAACCGGCTCCACAACCGCTTCCTCCACGGCTGGGGGGTGGTTTGCGGCCTCGAAGTCATCTGCGACGACTGCGAGGGATCGGTGACGATCACCCCGGGCTACGCGATCGATCCGTGCGGGTCGGACATCGTCGTCGGCCAGCCGGTCCGCTTCGACGTCCTCGCCGCGATCCGCGACTGCACGATGCACGGCAGGCCGAAGACCGGCGACTGCGACCCGTGGCTGCCGCCGCCCGACCCGGGGTGCCGCGACGCGATCGCCTATTGGTGCGTCGCTTTGCGCTACCGGGAGGTCGAGACCGCGGTCAGCCAGCGCCTGACCACCGGCGGCAGCGCCTGCCCGACGCTCGGCCGGAGCGCCCAGCCGACGAGCGGCGGATGCGGTTGCGGCGGCGGCGGCGGATGCGGCGGCGGCTCGGGCTGCAATTGCGGCACGGGCGGGGCGATGAGTTCGGCCCCGACGGCGACCACCGCCGTCACCGCCAACAACAGCTGCGCCCCCCGCCGCGTGATGGAATGCTTCGACATCAGCCTGATCCGGTCGGAGGAGCCGTGCGCTCCGACCTTCGATCGCTTCACTCGGCGCCCGGGTGGCCAGGACGGCCTGCTCGGCCTGCTGGATACGCTCATCCCGAAGCGCACCTTGCTTCGCAACATCATCGACTGCCTGCTGGGCCGCTACCTGGCGATCAGGGGCCGGCTGAGCGAGCGCGACATCGAGGTCCTGTCCCAGCTTGTACAGGGCGATTCCAACACGACCGACTTATCCAACTCGACCGACTCGACCGACTCGGCCGTCCCGCTCGACGACATCCACGCCGCCGTCTGCCACCTGCGCGCAGCGATCGTCGCGACGCTCGCCGCCGACACCCGGCCGACCCGTTGCCAGCTTCTTCGTACCGCAAGCGAGATCAGCCTGGCCGCGCCCAACGAAGACGACGAAGAGGACCAGGCCGAATATCTCGTTCGGGCCCGGGCGGCGCTGATGGATCTCGCCGCGGTCGCGATCCAGATGATCCTCGACTGCATCTGCCGTGCCTTCCTCCCCCAGTGCGAGGAGGATCCGTGCGACGAGCGGGTCGAGCTGGCCTGCATCACCGTCAAGAGCGGCAAGATCATCCAGATCTGCAACCAGAGCTGCCGCCGCTACGCCGGCGCCTTCCCGTCGCTCTACTACTGGATGTCGGCGGTGCCTCTCATCCCTTTATTCTCGAAGCTTCTGGCGATGATCTGCTGCCAGCCCGACCTGCTTCGGCGCAACTCTCCGCTGGTCAACGATCTGGTGCCGGCCCTTCGCGCCATCGACCCGACCGGCCGGCTGGGACGCAAGGTGGTCGAGAACGACTTCGAGCTGCCCCGGCGCCTGCTGGGCATCGCGGCAAAGGTATCCAACACTCCGGTCCTGCCCGCCCTTGCCGCCAGGCTTGAGCGGGGAAGAGCGAAGAAAGGCCAGGACAAGACGGCCGAGCAGGCGAAATCGGGCGCCGGCCAGGGCGACGGCACGGAGGCGCTCGCGACTCGCGCCGAACTGGCGAACGAGGCGGCGGCGCTCCGCAAGGAGATCGCCGAGCTCCGCAAGAGCCTCGCTGGCGGCGGCGGCGGCGGCAAGGGCTTGCGCGGCGGCGGCACAAAGACCGGCAAGGGAGGCTGAGATGGTTGCCGAACCCGTCGAGCGGATGAATTATTTCCAGTACCAGCAGGTCGGCGCCGAGGATTTCAATATCCAGCAGGCCTATCATCGCGACCTGCGCCGCCGCCACAATCTCGGCCCGCATCTGTGGGGCGTGATCGCCGGCTGCCGGATCGTCGAGACCGAACGCGAGGGCGATCCCGGGTTCGTCGACATCCAGGTGTCGCCGGGCGCCGCCGTCGACGGCTTCGGGCGCGAGATCGTGCTTCTCGAGCCGGCCCGGGTCGAGCCCGAATCGTTCGCCGGCTTCGACACCGAGCGGGTGCTCGAGCTGTGGCTCCATTACCACGAATATACCTCGCGCACCGGCAGCGACCGGCTCGCCATCTGCGCCGGCGACGGCGCCTACAGCCGGGTGATCGAAAGCTACCGCCTGCTGGTCGGAAGCTTCACCCCCGAGCACGACCCGCTCGTCGTCGGCGGCAGCGAGGCGAAGCCGCCGCTGGCGGGCGGCGAATCCGACGGCGGCGCCCCGATCGAGCCGGCCGACACGTCCATCTCCCATCAGGATTTCCCCGACAGCGAGCGCAACGCCTTCTGGCCGGTGCGCCTCGGCAGCGTTCGGTGGGACGGCACCGTCGGCAAGTTCCGCGCCGCCGCGTCGCCCGACGTGCTGGTCCAGGGCCGCCGCTACTCCGGGCTGGTCGGGGCGTCGCTACTCGCCGAGGGGCAGGCGCTTCGAATCGCCCCGCGCGAGCCGGTAGAGATGGCGGATCGCGACGACGTCGATTTCGTCAGCCTCGAGGGGCGGCTGACGGTCGACGGCCGGATCGTCGCCCGCAAGGACCTGTTCCTCCACGGCGGGATGGCTTCCTTCCAGTCGGTCGGCGGCTCGGACGAGACGGTGCCCCTGTGGATCCGCCGCCTCGCGCCGGCGGTCGGCAGCGGCGCCGACCTGCGCATCCACATCGGCGACAACACGGCCTCGCCTTCGGCCCGGCTCACCATCGGCGCGGGCGCCTCGCCCTACGGCTGGACCGACGAGAAGGTGGTGCTCGCGGTGCGGGCCGACGACAAGGTCGACGTGCCGAGCGGGCGGCTGCGCTTCTCCGGCACCGACCGGCAGGCGATCGACCTGTCGGTCGCCGACGACGCCCAGCCGAGCAGCAGCGGCATCGGCTGGCAGGCCGGAAGCGTTTACCAGCGCGCGGCCGACAGCCATTACTGGTATCAGGGCGGCGAGCATGCCGCCGGGGCGGGCGACCCGGGCAGCGGCAAGATGCTGATGCAGCTGTCGTCCGCCGGCAGCCTGTTCTTCGGAGAGCTGCACCGCCAGGTGTTCAACATCAACGTCGGCGCGCAGGCGTTCGGAATCGGCGTCCAGGACAATACGCTCTACATGCGCGCGCCGGTCAACTTCGCCTGGTATCGCGGCGGCGGCCACGATCCGGCGGCCCTCTCCGCCGGAGGCGGCACCCGGGCGATGAGCCTCGATTCGACGAGCCGGCTCACCGTCGAGGGCGGCCTTCGAAGCAAGGGCCGGGTCGAGATATGGGATTCGCCGCTCGACTTCCGCGACGCCGGCGGCGGCACCGACACGGACCCGCTCGAGATCGCCCGCTTCAACCGCGGCAGCGACAGCAACGACCTCCAGGTCACGATCGGCGACAATCTTGCCGGCGGCGACCGCTTCGTCGTCGGCCCGCGCATCGCGGGCGCGGTCCGCGAGCAGTTCGTCGTCCAGAACAACGGCAACGTCCACGTCGACAGCAACCTGTTCGTCGGCGGCCAGAACGTCCTGATCGACGTGATCGCCGGCGAGGTCGCGCTGAACCAGCTCGGCGCCGGCTCGGGGACCCACAATCTGCTCGTCACCTCCTCGCGGCTGAGCAGCGTCAGCGAAGCTCAGGTGATGGTCGCGCTCAGCCACATCCACAATGTCGCCGGAGCCAACGACGCGGGGTGGCGGGTGAGCTATACGCCGGGCTCACGGACCCTGCTGCAGCCGAACCAGGCCAGCTTCCCGATCCAATGGTCGGTCAGCGACAGCGACGGGCAGCTGCTCAGCTTTTCCTACATCGCCATCCTGCTCGCCTGAGCCATGGCCACAGCCTGGCCTTCTCCAGAGACGCGGGTCGAGACGGCGGCGGGCCGGCTCGGCATCGGGCGGATGAGGCTGGTTGTCCGTCACGCCCGCGGCCGGCGGCCGCCGCCGGTGCCCGACGGCGAGGAGCTGGGCACGGCGATCGCCGACGCCCTGGCGACGATGCTCGATCCCGGCGATCCGGCGGTCTGGGTGGTGCGCTCGCTGGTCGTCCCCGCTTATGCCGAATACGCTCCGGGCGCCGCCGAGCTGGCGCGCGCCGTCGCTCAGCGCCTGCGCGAAGCGGTCGCGCGGGTGCTTCGCGGCGAGAAGGCCGAGGGCGTCATCCGCTATCCGGACCGGGCGGCGTGGCTTGCCGCCCTGCTCTGGGACCATGTCCGCGGCGAGGCGCGCGGCCGCTGGGCCTATGCCCGCTTCGCCGCTCTCGACGCCCTGCCGCTGGCCTTCGTGCCGCGCCAGTTGTTCGCGATGGAGCCTGACCTTGCCGTGCCGGCCCTGCTCCGCCTCGCCGCGGCGGGGCGGCTTCGCGCCTTCGCCTCGGCGATCGGGGAGAGCGGCGCCCGCCCGCTCCTCCCCCTGGTCCTGACGGGTCGGCCGACGGCCCGCACCGAGCCTCGTGCGGCGGCGGCGCTCGCCCGCCGGCTCGTCGCCAATGCCGGGCCGGCCCTGCCGGTCGCCTCCGGCCGGGCGCTGCTCGTCGCTCTGATCGAGGCCGCCGCCGCCGCTCCGGGCGAGGCTCCGCTGGATCGCGCCACGGCGACGGCGGCCCAGGCCCAGGCGCTCGCCGCGCCGGCGCCGGCGCCGGCCTCTAACCCAGCGCCCGCCGGCGCGACGTCGTCGCGTTACGCCTCCCCGTCGCCCGCCTCGCCACCCTCGACGGCCGCGCTCGCCCCGGCTCCGGCCCCCGCTGCGCCAACCTTGCGCCCCGCCGCGCCGCTCGCGCCCGACGGGATCGTCGATACGGCTTATGCCGGGCTGTTCCTCCTCTGGCGCTCGGTGGCCGAGCTCGGGCTCGAGGCGCTTTGGCCGCCGGACGTCGACCCCGGGCCGATGCGCCTCACCCTGGCCGCTTCGCTGGCCGGGCCCGATCGCGACTCGGCGTGGAACGATCCCGCCTTGCACTGGCTGGCGGGCTTCGTCCCGGAACCGGGGTCGGGGCCGATCGCCGCTCCGCCCGGCCTCGAGGCCCGCTTCCGAGCGCATATGGCGCGCCGCGCCGAGCCGCGGCCGCTCCACCCCGTAGCCCGGTCGTGCGGCCGGCTGCGGCTCGTTCAGGATCGCGGCAGCGAGGATTGGCTGGCCGTCGGCACGGCCCGCGACACGGCCCCGCTTCGAGCCGCTCCGGCGCCGCCGGACCTGCGCGATCCCGCCCGCGACATCGCCTTCTTCGGGCTCGCCCGCGACCGGCCTCGGAGGCCCTGGGCGCTGCTTGCCCGGGCCGCTTACGGCGACCTCGCGAGGCGACTGGTCGGGCTCGACCGGTCCAGCGGGGCGTGGCTGTGGACCAACGTCCTCGCCGGCTGGGGACAGCTCGTCCCCGGTGAGCCGGCGCGGCTGCACATGCCGCGCGTGTCCCTCGACCTGGTGCTTCGGATGACCGGGCTCGACGGCAGCGACGTCGCTCTGGCTGACGGGCGCCGGTTCCGGATCGAGCTGCCGGGGCGGAATTGATGCGGCTCGACACCCTCCCCGCCGAGCCATTCGCCGACGGCATCGCCCATCTCGAGGCCGAGTGCCGCTGGCTCGACGCCCGCCTCGCCGACCATGTCCGGGCGCTGCGCGAGCAGGGGCGCTTCAACGAGGATCCGACCCGCGGACTGTTCCTCACCGAGGCGGACGTCCTCGCCGCGCTCGAGCGGCATCGCGGCCAGAGCGGCGAGGCGCCCCGCGACCCGCTGCGGGCGATCGTCGACCGGCGCTCGGCGCTCGAGCCGAGGCCGCCGCTGGCGGCGATCGCGAGCGCTTTCGGGCTCGACGAATTCGACCGGCTGGCCCTGCTCATCGTCGCGGCGCCGGCGCTCGACCGCCGCTTCCAGACCGCTTTCGCTTTCGCCCAGAACGACGTCTCGAGGCGCTGGCCGACGGTCGGCCTGCTGCTCGACCTGCTGGCCGCGACGCCCGCGGAGCGGCTTCGCCGGCTCGACCGCTTCGCCGCCGGTGCGCCGCTGATGGCCGGTGCCCTGATCCATTGTGCCGCGGGCGACGAGGACAAGCCGCTCGCCGACCGGGCGCTCGCCGCCGACGATCGGGTCGTCCACGCCTTGCTCGGCCTCGACGCCGGACTGGACTGGCGGCTCGCCGACTGCGGGGCGCGCTACGCCGGGGCCGAGGAAGCGGATTGGGCTCTTCCCCGGCTCGAACTGCCCGGCTACGGGCTCATGCTGGTCGAGGCGGCGCGGGATTGCGGCCAGCGCGCCATGGTGGCCCAGGCCTGCGCCGGGCGCGGCCTGCGGCTGCTCCTCGTCGACGCCGGGTCTGCGCTGGCCGGGGTGGTTCCCCCGGGGACGCTCGGCCGCCTGCTCGGCCGCGAGGCGATGCTCGGCGGCGCCGCCTTGCTGGTCGAGGCGGGGCCTTCCGCCCCGTCCGGGGCCCTGGAAGCGCTCGCCGCCGCCGCGGTCGCGGTCGGAGCGGCCGTGGTCGTCGCCGCTCCGCCGGACTCGCTCGACTCCGCCCGGCTGCCCGCGACCGTCGCCGTCGCCCGGTTGCGGCTGGCCGATCCCGATCCGGCGCGGCGCCGCGGCTGGTGGGAGGCGGCGATCGGGGCCGGGCCCGAGGCGGACCGCCTCGCCTGGTCGACCCGGCTCGGCCCGGCGACCATCGGCCGGCTGTGCGGAACTGCGCCGGGGGAGGCGGTGGCGGCCGCCCGGGCGCTGGCCGCGCGCCGCCTGCCGGCGGTGATGCAGCCCGTCCCGCCGCGCTGGCGCCCCGAGGAACTGCTCCTGCCGGCGCCGAGCCTCGCCCGGCTCGACGAGCTCACCGCCTATGTCGCCCACTGGCCGCAGGTCATCGACCGCTGGGGCTTCGGCGCCGCCAACCCGCAGGCCCGGCATTGCCTCGCCCTGTTCGCCGGGCCGTCGGGCACCGGCAAGACGATGGCGGCGAGCATCGTGGCCGCCGCCGCGGACCTCGATCTCTACCGGGTCAACCTCGCTTCGGTGTTCGACAAATATATCGGCGAGACCGAAAAGCAGCTCGACCGATTGTTCGACGCGGCGGCCGACGCCGGAGTCGCCTTGCTGTTCGACGAAGCCGACGTCCTGTTCGGATCGCGCACCGAGGTCCGCGATTCGCACGACCGCTACGCCAATCTCAGCGTCGCCTATCTGCTCCAGCGGGTGGAGTGCCACGAAGGGCTCGTCGTCCTGGCGAGCAACCTCCCCCGCAATATGGACGAGGCCTTCGCCCGGCGATTGTCCCATGTCGTCGCCTTTCCGATGCCCGACCCGGCGCTTCGGCGCGCCTTGTGGCGGGGCGCCTTCCCGGCGGCCGCCGAGCTCGACCCGGCCGTGGACCTGCCGGAGATCGCCGCGACCTTCGAGCTGTCGGGCGGCAATATCCGCAACGCCGCGCTCGCCGCCGCCTATCTCGCGGCGGCCGACGGCGGCGCCATCGCCATGCCGCATCTGCTTCGCGCGATCACCCGGGAGCTGGAGAAGATGGGCCGGGCGCCGATCGCCGCCGATTTCGGCCGGTTCCAGCCGCAGGGCTGAGCCATGGCCACCCGCCCCCCGCCGCCGCGGCGCCAGTCGGACCCGCAGACCCCCGCCGCTCCGGCCAGGGCGCCGCCGCGCCGACGGGTGAACTCCGCCTATCTGCTGATGCTGATGACGTCGGGGCGGCGGGCCGGGCCGCTCGATCTGCCCGCCGACTCGGTCGGTCCGGTCGCGGAGATATTGCGGGCGACCCAGGGCATCGTCGGCAACCAGGCCGTGGCCGCGATGGCGGGAGCGCTCGCGCCCGCGGCCGCCGACCTCGCCGGCGGGCTTCCGGCCGGCCCGGGCGAGGCGCCGGCCCGGGACCAGCCGTCCGACCGCCCCGCCGAGGCGCCCGACCCGGACGCGCCCACGCCCGCCGATCCGGCCGGAACGCCCGCCGATCCGGCCGCCGCCGGTCCCGAAGTGCCGCCGCACAGCCCGACCGAGCCCGCTTCAGTCCCGCGCGGGGCTCCACGGGCGGCCGGCGGCGGCGGCGGCGGAGCGGTCGCTCTGCCCGCCCAGGCCGACCCGGCGGCGGTCGTCGACAGCGCCGCCGCCACTGCCGCCGCAATGCCGCATCCGCCGGCGCGCCCGGCGCCAGCCTCGCCGGCCCGGCCGCGGTCGCCGCCGTCGCGGACGGCGGCCGCCCGGCAGATACCCGGGCCGCCGCCGGTGCCGACGCTCGAGCCGTCCTTCGCCAACGTCCCCGATCCGGTCGCTCCGGCGACCCAGCGGATCCAGGAGGTCGCCAACCGGCTGCTTCCCGAACAGGCGCTTCCACCGCTGACCGCGAGCCCCGGCGGCCACACGCCGTCCGTTTCGGAGCAGCCGATCAGCGATGCGGAGAGACGGCTGATCCTGCTCGGCGAGCCGGCGATGGACCGGGCCGGACTGTCGCGCTCGACCGATCCGCCCACGCCCGGCGCCGCTCCGCCGGGAAGCGAGCGGGCGCGCCTGCTGGCGATCCGCACGCGGCTGGTCGCTCCGATCGCGCCGGCGGTTGACGGGGCGCCCGCGGCGCCGCCCGTTCCCTCCATCACCGTTCGGACGCCGCCCTTGCCGGCCGCCGACGTGACCCTCGCCGAGCAGGAGCTGTTCACCGCCCTGCTGGCGCGCCTCACCGTCGATGCGGACGAGAGCGCCCGCAACATGCTGAAGGAAATCAAGGCCGCCATGCCCGAATATCCGGGCAATGCGCTCAATAGCGAAGAACATCCCGCCCTTGTTGGGCTCGGCCGGGACCAGCTGCCGCTGCTCCGCACCCGGCTCACCGACCGGGTCAACGGCGCCGCCCGGACGATGGGGTCGGCCGGGGCGATGCTGGATCGGGCGGTGACCGCCCGCCGGGAGGAGCTGGAGGCGGAAGCGGCGGCCCGCGCCGAGCATCGCGACACGACCTCGGAATCGGCGATCGAGGCGGCCCAGACCGCCGCTCGAAGCCGCTTCGACGCGGCCGCGGCGGCACGCGCCTCGGGGGAGGAAGCACGCCGGCGGGCAG
This sequence comes from Allosphingosinicella sp., assembly GCA_036388575.1. Taxonomy (GTDB): domain Bacteria; phylum Pseudomonadota; class Alphaproteobacteria; order Sphingomonadales; family Sphingomonadaceae; genus Allosphingosinicella. The sequence continues at coordinate 28,930 of DASVRO010000038.1, read as the reverse complement.
CGGCCGGCGAGCCGGCTCCTGTCCCGGGCTTCCGCGCTCAGGCCGAGGCCGCCGTCACCCGGATCCAGGCCAAGGTGTCAGAGGCGATCGCCGGCTTTCGCCTGCAGAAGTCGGAGCGCACCCGCGAGCTCGACTCCGCCCGCGACCGGATCATCGCGGCCTATGAGCTGGCGGTGGCGGCCGACGAGGCCGCCGCGCAGGAGGCCAACGGACTAGGGCCGACGCAGACTCCTCCGACCGACGACGCCGCGCTCGCCACGGCCCGTGGCCGGGTCACCGCGGCGATCAACCGGGCGCGTGAATGGCGCGACCGGGAGCTCGCGACCCTGCGCTCCACGGTCGTGCGCTTCAAGGCCGCGGCGAACGCCGCCGCCGACCTCAACATCACCGAGGTGGAGAACCAGGGCGCCGCCGCCTTCCGCGACCTGCGCGACTGGGGGTCGACCCAGGAGGGCGCCGGCGAGCAATGGTGGCAGGACAGCGTCGCCAATCTCGAACGCTGGGCGGGCGCGGCCCACGACACCGCCAATACCTGGGCCGAGACCGAGTCGCGGCTGGCTCGGCTGGAGATGCAGCGCGACGTCGGCCGGATCCGCGAGTCGATGGAACGCTCGATCGCCGAGGATGCCGAGAACGCCGCCGGCTATGCGCGGATGACCGAGGACCAGAAACGCGACTTCGTCGTCCGCACCGTCTCGACCTCGCGGCGGCCGAATTTCCTCGATCAATTGTCGACGAGCCTGATGGCGCGCCAGATCGCGGCAGAGCGGGCGACGATCGAGCCGCTGGTGGCGAGCCAGCTCACCGCCTTGCCGCGGCAGAACTGGCTGGACGTCGACTTCGCCGCCAAGGCCAAGAACCCGAATTTCTCGGCCGAGAGGAACGCCAGAGCGATCTTCGCCGCCGGCGCCGACCTGACCTGGAGGACCAACGCGGACGCCATCTACTCCAACCTCGAGGGCCTTCGGCCGATCGAGCTCCAGGCCGTCACCAAATATTACAACAATATGCGCGGCAGCGACACCGCGCTGCGCGACGATCTCGACGCGGAATTCTCCGGCGACGAATGGCGGCGCGCCGAGGCGTTGATGGAGGGCGACCCGGTCCGAGCCGCGGTCGAGGCGATCCACGACGCCGCCTGGGGACCGGGCACCAGGGAAGCTCAGATCCTTGCGGCGCTGCGCTCGCTCGACACCCTTCCCGAGGACCAGCGTGCGGAAGCCCGAACCCGCCTGAACGCTTTGTATGAGAAGCAATATGGCGAATCGATCCAGACCGTCCTCGGCCGCGAGATGGAAGGATCGGAGCACGAGCAGGCCGACGCCCTGCGCGAAGGGCGCGCCGACGACGCCTTGGCGTTCGAGATGGACGTCGCGCTCGACGGCGGGCTCAATCGCGATCCCGCCCCGGCCGCGGCGATCTTCGAGCGGATCCGCAGCGAGACCATGGCCCGGGCCCAGGCCGAGGGCTGGACCTCGGCCGAGTTCGACGCCGAGGTGGCGCGCCGCAACCAGGTGCTCGAGGCCCGCTTCGGCCAGCATTTCCGCAACGCCCCGCGCTATGGCTGGGGCCAGGGGACCACCCTTCAGAACGCGATCGGCTACAGCTTCGCCCGCGACCAGGGCGCGTACGACAGGATCAACGCGCTCGCCCGAGGCGATATGGAAGCGGTCGACGCCGGCGCGATGCAGTCCGAGCGGCGAAGCAATTACGCCGACGACGAGGTGGTCGGCGCCGCGGTGAGGGTCCAGTTCACCCGCCAGCTCGAGCGGGTCCAGCTCGACCGCGCGCCCGAGCTTCGCGTGGGCATCGACGCCCAGCTTCGCCGCGAGGAAGCGGCGGCGGCCCGGAACGGCCGCCCCTGGAACCCGGCCGACGCCATCGACCGCCGGATGGCGCTGACCCGCGAGATGGACGCGAGGATGGCCGACGAGGCGTTCGACCGCTCGCGCGACAGCGTCGCCCGCCTCGACCGGCGGCTGACCGAGCGTTACGGCCTGTCGCTCGACCAGATGCTCACCCAGACCATGTCCGACAATGTCTTCGGACAGCGGGGAGCGCTGAGCGATGCCCGAGCCCGGCTCGAGATCATTCGGCGCGAGCCCAACGGCCACAATGCAACGGCGATGGCCAATCGCCGGATCGACTGGGCCTATGCCCGGACGCGCTTCGGGATCGAGGGCGCCGGCACCAACATGGAGGAGCTGCGCGGCGGCCTGAACGGCCTGACCGCGGCCGAGATGCGGATCCTCGACCAGCGGTGGCGGGACGACCATGACGGCGAGTCGCTTCGCCTCGCGGTCCAGCGCGACACCGGCGGCCGCGAGGAGGACGATCTCGTCGACACGGTCGATCACGGCGCTGCGACCACGGCCGCCGAGCAGATCGACGAGCAGCGCCGGCGGCTGCGCCGCGACGAGGCGAGCGTCGGCCTAGTCGGCGCCTGGGCCTCGAGCGGCGAGGCGCGACGGTCGCACCAGGCTCTCGACCAGCTCGAGGCGATGTCGGCCAGGCTCAACGACCGCAGCCTGTCGGCGGAGCGCCGGGCGAGCGTGGTGGGCGCGTTCAACCAGCGTCTCGACAACAGCCGGGCGGCGATCGAGGCGCAGCGCGCGGCGGTCGATTCCTTTGCCGACGGCTTCACCACCGTCCTCCAATATGCGATCGGCGCGGTGGCCGCGGTGCTCGGCATCGTCGCCGGAATCGTCACCGGCGGAGCAGCGCTGCCGGCGGTGATCGCAATCGCCGGATCGGTGATCGGGACCCTCTCCAGCATGGCCGCCAAGGCGGCCATAAAGGGCGCCGCCTACGGCGCGGAGGAGGTCGCCACCGATCTGGTCGTCGGCGGCGTCGACCTGCTCGTCACCCTGGCCACGGTCGGCGCGTTCAAGGGCTCGAGCCTCTGGGGGAAAGAACTCGGCCGGAACGTCTTCGGAGCCGCCCGGGAGGCGATGCGGACCTACAGCCGGGCGGCGATCAGCGGAACGCTCCGCCAGGTCGCCCAGCGCACGGTCGGAACGGCGGCGGAGCGGGCCGTCGCCGGCGGAGTCCGGCGCGGCATTGGCGCCCGGACCGCCGCCTGGGGGCGCCAATTCGTCATCAGCCAGGGAAATGACCTCGTCACCGCCCTTCCGACGGCGATCGCCGCCAACATGATGAACGAGGAGAATTGGCGCGGCAACGCCTTCGCCAACATCGCCCGCGGCACGATCGACGCGAGCATCGAGAATCTCAAGGCCGGACTGGTGATGGGCGTCGCCGGCAGCGGCGTTCATGCCGGGCTCGGCCGCTTCATGCATGTCGAGCATCCGCCGATGACTCCCGTCGAGAGCCGGGCCCGCGACCTGCGCGTCTTCCGTGAGCTCAACCCCGGCTCCAGCCACGCCGATTTCGTCGCCCATCTCGAGGCCCAGCAGGCGCAGTCCTCGGCCCATTCCGACGCCGTGCACGCGGCGGTGCGCGAGGCCCGCCAGGAGCTGCTCGACACGCTTCCTCCGAGCGAGCGCGGGGCGATCGCCGACGTTCCGATCCTCCATGTCGACGACGCCCAGTTCCGGGCCATCAACAAGGGCAATTACGGCGACGCGATGATCCACGTCCACGAGGGCCAGGCGGTGATCGTCGTCCGCGAGGGCGCTCCGGCGGCGGCGGTGCGTGGGCTCGGCGGCGAGCTTCGCCAGGTCGTGGCGCCGGGCACGGCGGGACGGACGGTCAATCCGCGCGATTCGCTGCCGCCGCGCCTCCGCAACCGCATCGAGTCGGTGAAGGTGGTGCGCCGGCCGGGCTTCGACCTCGACGGGGTCGCCGCGGTTCCGATCCGCAACGAGAAGGGCCACATTATCGGCGTCGGTCTCGAAATCGGCCCCAACGCGCGCGCCGCCGACATCCAGAACCACGTCGGCACGATCGATGCGATGCGCCGGCTGGCGGGAGTCGCCGGCCATGCACGGATCCTGATCAACGATATCGGCCGGGCCCTCGGCATGGACCTGGTTTCGCCGCGCGACCGCGGCCATTGGGAAGCCTCCCTCGAAATCGCCAAGCTCCCGCGCATCATCGAGGAGCGAATGCTGCGCCTTTCCGAACACGGGCTCGACCCGCGGCGGCGGGCGCTGCTGATGGACGAGATCGCCGGCCTCGAACGCCAGCTCGGCGCCGAGCACGCGCGCTACGCTCTGGGGGCCGATGCCCAGTCCGTCGGCTATGTCGCCGCCAACAGGGGCGGCAGCGACAAGCCCGCCGGCACTCCGGACCTCGAGGCGGAGGCGGCCCGGGCCGCGCAGCGCCAGCGTTCGACCGATCTCATCACGGAGATCCGCGCTCAGAACGAGATCCACGCCAATGCCGAACAGGGCATTCTCGACAACGACGCGGCCGGCCTCTCGCAATTCTCCAACCACGCCCGCGACAACAACACGGTCTGGCTGCAGGCTCTCAACGACATCAAGGCGCGGCTGCCGCGGGATTTGCGGACGGCGATCGCCGGTCTCGGCTTCAACCCATCCGCCGCCCAGATGATGGCGGTCCACGCCCGGCTGGTCAGGTCGCCGGAATATACGGCGGTGGTGGCCAGCCTGCGCCCCAAGGCGCAGACCCGGACCCGCCTCGAGAATGTCGGCGCCAGCCTTCAGATGCTCAACGACCACGCGCAGCGCCGGGAAGCGCTGGTGCAGGCGCGGGACGCCGCGCACGCGCGCATCCGCCAGCTCGAGACCGAATATCGCCAGCTCGGGCTCCGGACCTGGTACGACGTCGAGGTCCACGCGGACCTGCGCGATCCGCTCGCCGGTTGGGGCTACAACATCACCGCCCGAACCAGCGAGGCTTTCGCCCTTCACATGAACGGATTCATCACCGAAATCCGGCTCGCCACGGAGATCGCGTCGCGCGGTGCCGATATCGTCGTCCAGTGGGGCCACAGGGTGACCAACAATTTCGCCGATCACATCTCCGTCAATCGAAGCACCGGCCAGGTGACGGTGTGGGACGCGAAATATCATGGCACCAGCACCGGCAACGGCCATTCGGACACGTTCAGCGCGGCCAACATGGCGAACGTCCGCCGCGAGGCGCTCGCCTTTCTCGCCACCGGCGACCACGGCCTCAGCCCGGAACTGCATGCCCTTGCCGTCAAGAGCCTCGAAGACTGGAATTTCAGGGGGGTGACCGCGCATCTCAGCAACAACGGCAGGGTGACGAGCCCCAACGGAGTCACCGCCCACAGGGCGACCGGCAACTTCCGCGAGCGGGTCGTCACCTACAGCGGAGAGGACAATCGCCATGCCGACTGAGGGTCGCCGCCCGTTCGACGCTCCGAGGCTCGCGGTCTTGTTTCGGGATCCGGAAGGCGACAGCGCCGACCGGGCAACGCTGCCGCCGTTCGACCCTGCCGATTCCTGGGCGGTCGAAGCCTCGCTGCTTCGTCATATCATCGTCGGGTGGTTCGTCGGCGAGGAGGATCGAATCCGTGACCGGCTCGTCCGGGCGGCGGCGTTCCTCGATCTGGCGCGGGATCGGGAGCCGGAGCCGGGGGGCGATCCGCTCGCGGCGCGGGTCGAGCACGACCGGGCCTGCGCCGTCGCCCACTGGCTGCTCGGCGACTCGTCGCTGCAGGAATGGCGGGCCGCCTCCGAGTCCAGCCGGAAGCTGGTCGAGCGCGACGGTGCCGGAACGAGCGCGGAGCGGTTGCGATTGGCGCTTCTCGACGCGGGCTGGGCGGGCGACGGCGAAGCGATCACCGCGATCCGCCGCGCCGCCGCGCCGCTCGCCGCCAGGGAGCGGGATCTGGCGGAGCTTGCGGAGATGCCGCCGGCGGAGCGGCCTTGCGCCGCGGCGGAATATCTGCGGCTTCACGCCGCCGCCTCCCTGGACACTTTCCCGGGCTTCGAAGCCGCCAGCCTGTTCGGCCTTGCCTTCGCCGCGAATGGGTTGATCGAGGCGCCCGCCACCGCTTTCGCTGCCGCATGGCTGCTGGTTCCCGGCCTGGAGCTGCCGCCGGCGCTGCGCGAACGCGGCTGGTCCGATTCCTCTCAGGGACGGGCGCGCATGCCCAGCCGGGTCGACTTCGGCCGCCTCGAGCCGCTTTTGCGGACATTGGGCCTTCGCCGCGACCCGGACTCCACGGCGCAGCCCGACCTGCCGGAATTCGCGTCGTGGACGAAGCAGCCCGGCATGGAGCTAGAAGCCGACTGGCACGCGCCGCCGGGCGAGGCAGCCTGGATCGAGACCCGCGGCGAGGGCGCCGGCCGCGCCGCCGCGCTCCTGGCCGAGACCTTCGGCGGCGCCGTCGCCGGCGGCGACTCGGCGGCGCTGGCCGACTTGCTCACCGTGCCGCCGGGCGCCAACTCCCCCGGCAATGCGCAGGTACGATGGGAGGTCCTGACGGCTCTGCTCCGATCGCCGGCGGAAACCGACCGGGGCACGGCCGAGCCCCTGGTCGCCGCCGGCCTGCGCGATCCCGACTGGCGGGTTCGGATGACGGCGGTGTGGGGCGTGGGTTCGCTCCGCATCGGCCGCCTCGCCGACGCCGCCGGCTCGGCGCCACTGCCCCAGCTCGGTTTCGATGGCCTCAACGCCGAGGATCGCCGCACCCTCCTGGCGCTTCGCGACGCCGCCCGCGACCGCGCCGCCGGCCGGACTCCCGCTCCCCCCGACCGGGAGGGGGGCGGCCCCGGCGGGGCGGCGCGCGCCGCCTTCGTCGCCCGGATCGGCGCCTTGTTCGACCGGCTCGCCCCGCCCGCCGCCGACCGTCACGAAGCCCTCGTCATGGCGCTGCTGCGGATGCCGGCTCCCGGCCTGGACCGGATACCGCGTGCCTGGAAGACGTGGGCCGCCTAAGAGCGGTCGCGCGATGAGCGACCTTCTCTTCCGCACCCTGATCCGCACCGGATCGCTCGGCGTGACCGGACCCGACGGCCGGACCCGCCGCTACGGCACGCCCTCGGCGGCGGTGCCGTCCGTCGCTGTCCGGATCGCCGACCGCGCCGCCGAGCGGGCCATCGCGCGCAACCCGGCGCTCGGCTTCGGCGAGATGTTCATGGCGGGCCGGCTGGTCCTTGAGGAGGGCGACATCCGCGCGCTGCTCGACCTGATCGGCTTCAACATCCGCTGGGAGAAGGAGAATCCGGTGCGCGCCGCGCTGTGGCGCCCGCTTCGCCTCGCCGGCGCCTGGGATGCCTGGAACTGGAAGCGGCGCTCGCGGCGCAACGCCGCCCACCATTACGACCTGTCGGACGCGCTCTACGCGCTCTTCCTCGATCCCGAGCGCCAGTACAGCTGCGCCTATTTCACCCCCGAGGCGCAGGACCTCGACTCCGCCCAGGCCGCCAAGATGGCCCATATCGCCGCCAAGCTGTGCCTGTCGCCGGGGCACAAGGTGCTCGACATCGGCTGCGGCTGGGGCGGGCTCGCACTCCACCTCGCCCGGACGGCGGACGTCGAGGTGCTCGGGATCACCCTGTCGGAAGCGCAGCTGCACCATGCCCGCGTCCGGGCCGCCGCCGAGGGGCTCGACCGCCGGGTGCGGTTCGAGCTCCTCGACTGGCGGGAGGTCGACGGCCGGTTCGACCGGATCGTCAGCGTCGGCATGTTCGAGCATGTTGGGCCGCCGCACTACCGCCGCTTCCTCGACCGCTGCCGCGAGCTGATGAGCGACGACGGGCTGATGCTGCTTCACACCGTCGGCCGGGCCGACGGTCCCGGCGCGACCGACAAGTGGCTGGCCAAATATATCTTCCCCGGCGGCTACGTGCCCGCCCTGAGCCAGATCGCTCCGGCGATCGAGCGATCCTGGCTGTGGCTCACCGACGTCGAGCTGCTCCGCGGCCATTACGAGCGCACCCTCGCCGCCTGGTACGACCGGGTCCAGGCCGCCCGCACCGAGATCGTCGCGCTCTACGACGAGCGCTTCTTCCGGATGTGGAGCTTCTACCTCGCCGGCGGAATCGCCGCCTTCCGCCACGGCGGCCACCTCGTCTTCCAGCTCCAGCTGGCGCGGCGGCAGGACGGAGCGCCGACGACCCGGGACTATCTTTGTCCCGCCGAGTGAAGTCCGTTGACGCTGTCCCATTACCGGACGCCGTGACCGGCCGGCTTGTCTTGGCCGGGAATTGGTGCACATTCACCGCGTCCGGTCGATGAATGCCTTTCCTTCTTCGGCTGCCGGGCGGGTTCCAATCCTGTCAGTCGCGAGCGCAACACCGGCAAGTGGGGGGAAAGATGAAAAGATCGACAGCCGTCATCGTGGCGGTGGCATTGGCAAGCCCCGCGTTCGCCGAGGAGGCTCCGGTCGATCCCGAGATCGCGCGACTTCAGGCTGAGACGGCCCGCCTCAATGCCCAGTCGGCGCGCGACACGGCGCGGGCAGGCGTCACCACCGCCGCCACCGCCCGGCTGCAGGCGCAGATCGACGCCCTCGGCCTTCCCAAACCCGAGGGCAAGACGACGATGGGCACCAACGCGGGAGTGATCGAGACATGGATGTTGTCCGCCTCGACGCTCGACGCGGCCGCGCGCGCGATCGTCGGCGAGGTCGCCGCCGCGGCCGCCCCGCCGCCGACGGACCGCCCGGACACGCGCGGTCCAGGCCGACGCCGAAACATCGAAGAGGCGGCGGCCGAAGAGGAGGGCGGCGGCTCCGCCCGTCCGACCTATCTTCTGCTTGCCGGTGAGGAAGCGCTCAATCTCGACGCCGCCAACAACCTCTTGTTTCAGACCACCGATCTCACCGCCAAGCTGCAGGCGGCGATCCCCCAGCAATGCCTGAGCAAGGCCGCCGCGTCGGGCGAAGATGGTGGCGCCGTCCCCATCGCCGCCATCGGAGCGCTGGTCGGCCTCCTCAAGACCGACACCGAGATCAGCGGGATCGACATCACGCTTGGCGACCGGATGCTGGTCGCCGCGGTCGGCCGGCGGCTGGCGCGGGGCGCCGACGTCATTCTGCCCGCGGCCGCTATCGCGCCGCCTGCGGGTGGAGCGCTGGCCGGCAAGTGGCAGGCCCTCGCAAGCGCGCAGGGCAAGGCCAGGACGTGCCGGATCAATTTCGCCAAGAACAAGCCGACGTCGTGGGTGAAGAAGAAGCTTGCCGCCCTCGACCAGGCGATCGGCGCCATCGACGCGCTCGACGCCAAGGTGACCAAGCCGGACGATGCCGGCCGGATTCCGCTGGCCCAGGCGATACGCTATGACGCGCTGCTTCAGTCCAAGCCCAACGTCCTTCGAGTCTACGTCGAAAAGGCCGGTGGCAGCGTCGTCAAGCGGTCGAACCTCTTCACGGCCTTGGGCGCCTCGGCGGTCGATATTTCCGGCGGACTCATTGTCCACCACCGGCTGACCGAACCCAGTTCTGGCCGGCTGCTGACCAGCGGCGTCCACGTCTGCAGGACGGCGCTGACCAGAATCGGGGACGTCCATTCCGGCCGAGTCCGCCGCAACCGCACCGCCGGCTCCAATTGCGCGCCGCTCTATCCTCAGGATTGAGGGCGGACTCGATTGGCGCTGACTCTTCCCAGCTTCCTCCAGCCGCGGCCTTTGCCGACGCCATCCTTCCTCGCGTCCGCGGTCGCGTGGGTCAGTCCCGACGCGACCGGGGATGAGATCGATTTTACCATGCTGCACCAGGAAGCGACCAACTGGTGCTGGGCCGCCGTAACCCAGGCCGTCCTCTTCTACCTCGACGAAAACCGGTTCATCAAGCAGGCCCGCATCGCCACCGACCACATTCGGCGAACGCAACCGAATATTACCTGCGTCGCCGATCAGGGAGAGGTTGCCGGCGGTACCTGCGACAATGTTTGCAACAAGCCCTGCAATGGCTTCCACAAGGTCCGCGTCGTCATCCAGGAGAATGGGGTCGAGGTCGGTGTCCTGCGGGCTGAGTCGCCGGTCCGCTTCGAGGATGTGGTGAGCGAGATCGGCCGGCGCAGACCGGTCGTCTGCCGAATCGCCTACGAAGACAGTTCCGGCCATTTCGTCTGCCTCACCGGCTGGCGCGTACGAGGTGGGGTTCGCTCGGTTCGGGTGCACGACCCGCGCGCCGGGTCCCTCGGCCGGAAGGTGCCGAGCAGCTGGCTGACCCTGGACGAGTTCATCCATTACAGCGCCGGCGGCGCGGCCGGTCTCAACAATTATTCCTATCGGGTGGGGTGATGGCCGTCGCCGTCCCCACCGGTCCCGACTCGGGCCCCCGCTTGGTCCGCCGGGCGCTGGGCGACCTGCGCACTCGCGGCGAGGCGGCCCTCGCCGCCGGCGCGGCCACGATCACGCCGCCAATGGCACTCTATTCCATCAGCCTGGAGCGGGTGGCGGAACGCGGCGGCGGAGCGGAGACCTCGGCAGTGCATTATGGTTGGCGGTACATCGTCCAGGAGGGAGACCGGCCGTCGCTCGTCGACCTGACCCGCCGCGAGGCGATCCTGCGCGTCGCCGCCGTGCAAAGCGGCGAAGCCGCGGAGCGGCTTGCCGAAGCCGCGGTGGCGGCGGAGCGGGCCGCGGACGGCGAGGGCGATTTCGAGGCGCGGATTCTCGACCTCGCCCCGCTGAGCCTTTCGGCTCTGTGGCTGTACAGCCCGGCCGGCAGCCTCGCTCTCGACCTGGCCGGCGAGGAATTGCGAGTCCAGACGATCGGCGCCTTTCTGAGCGAGGCGCAGGCGCGGGCGAGAAACCGCCTCGCCGCCGCCGCGGGGCTCGGCCCGGGGGCTGAGGAAGAGGGCGGTTAGCCGCGGGCGCGGTGAGAGATCACCGGACGCCGACCGCGGTGCGCACGTCCTTCATCGTCGCCTCCGCCCGCGCCGCGGCCGCCTCGGCCGAGCGCGTCAGCATCGCCGTCAGCCCTCCCTCGTCGCCGCGAATCTCGGCAAAGCGGCGCTGGATCGGCTCGAGGCCGGCGATCACCGCCTCGGCGACTCCGGTCTTCAGACTGCCGTAGCCCTGGCCGTCGAAGCGCCTCAGCGCCTCGTCCCAGCTGCCGCCGGCGAAGGCCTGGTAGATGGTGACCAGATTCTTCACCCCTGCGCCCGGATCGGCGGCGTCGACCGCGGTGCGGCTGTCGGTCTTGGCCGATTTCAGCTTCTTTAGGATGACCGCCGGCTCGTCGAGTATCGAGATGGCGTGCTTGGGGTTGGTCGAGCTCTTCGACATCTTCGCCTCGGGATCGTCGAGCCCCATCACTCGCGCTCCGACCTGCTGGACCATGATCTCCGGGCGGGTGAATCTGTAGCCGAACAGCCGCTCGAACCGTTCGGCTATGTCCTGGGTGATCTCGATATGCTGGCGCTGGTCCTCGCCGACTGGGACGAAGTGGGTATGGTAGAGCAGGATGTCGGCGGCCTGGAGGATCGGGTAGGAATAGAGGCCGACGGTGGCGGACTGGTTCTTCTCCGACTTCGACTTGAACTGGGTCATCTTGTTCATCCACCCCATCGGGGTGACGCAGTTGAGGATCCAGGCGAGCTCGGCGTGCTGGCGCACCTGGCTCTGCAGGAAGATGATCGACTTGTCCGGATGGATCCCGCACGCGACGTAGAGGGCGGCGACGTCGAGGCTGTAGCTGCGGAGCCGCTCGGCCGTGATCGCCTCCGGCACGGTCAAAGCGTGGAGGTCGACGACGCAGAAGATGTTGTCATGCCTGTCCTGCTCGCGCACCCACAAGGAGATGGCGCCGATCAGGTTGCCGATATGAAGGTCGCCGGTCGGCTGGACCCCGGAAAACACAGTCTTCTTAGTCTTGGTCTCGGCCACGGCGGCATCTTTCGTCAGGAGTCGGCCCGGCCGTAACCGGGCGGACGGCCTCAGCGCAAGCCGGGGGCGAGGCTCGCCCGGGGCCTCGATCCGCATTGGCGCCAGCCTCGCGGCACCTGCCCCGCCTCCGCCAGCTTTGCGTCAAAGTGGAGGCAACTCGGGTTGACGGAGCCGAAACGAAAGTGACACTCCGGCGCATTCGCGAGAGGCCTGCCGATGAAACTCTCTTTTGGCCCGTGGCCGGGCTCGGGCAGCCCGGCGCGCGAGGCCGAGTTCGTGGAGCTGCTGGAGAATCAATTCAAGGATGCCAGTCTGGCCTCGCTGGCGGAGAATTCGGGGGAGAAAGACCGGCATGTCCACTTCCTTGTCATCGACGTCACGCCCGCGGCCCAGGATCCCGAAGGCCTCGAGGCGGAGCTTCGAGCGCTGCTGACCGGCGCCCTGTCGGAGGTGCGCAGCCAGATTGGCGGGCTCGAACGGCAGCTCAACGCCCCGTCCCGGGTCCTGTTTGTCGGAGCAACGCCGGGAATCGACAGCTCGGAGGATGAAAAGGGCGAGCGCGTCTCGCGCAAGAAGGCGGTCGAATTCTACATCCGCGCGCTGCAAAGCGCCGGCCTTGCCCATTATGGAAGCGTCATCGAGCGCGGTGCGGCGCTGGCGTTCCCGCTGAGCGGACCGCTGGCGCTGTGGTGGCATTCCAACAAGGCGGCGCGCGACGCTGCCGATGGCCTCGCCCAATCGGCGATAATCGGCCTCGCCCGGCATTATGGCCTGGTCAACAAGGTGGAAAGCTTCGGCGAACGCTGCGACGTGATGGCGGCGTCGGTTCGCGAGCTGCTCGAATTCGCGCGGATCCTGGACCCGCACCTGATCGGCGATCGCGGCAACCCCTCGACTGGAGACGAGGGACTCATCGAGGAAATCGGAGGGTTTTTCCAACTCGGCAAGCGGGACCGCACCAAGGCGATGGGGCGGTTGGCGAAGATGGCCAAGAAACGTCGCGACGAGCCCCCCAGCTCTTACGCCGCCTGGAGGCAGCTGGAGGAGAGCCTTCGCCGGTGGGGCGGGGCGCCTCAGGCGGAACGCGAGCGCGACCTACTGGCGGAGCCGGTTGCGCAATCCTCCAGCGAATTGATGCGCTACCAGCTGCTCCGCGATCTCGGCCGCTGCATCGGCAGCGGCGCGACCGCTTATCTCGGCGGCAGCGCTCCGACTCCGGCGAGGGCGCGGGCGCGGGGCATCCTCGTCATCGACGATACGCTCGCCAGCGGCGACGGCGACGGCGCCTCGCTGGAGCCGCTCCGCGCGCTGCTGGGCCATATCGGCTGGGCGGAAAATGCCGCGGTAGCCTCGTCCGCGGCCTTCGCCGGCGCTCGCGAATCGGCGGACCTCATCCGCGAGGATCAGCTGCTCGCCCAAGGGTTTGAGGTGCGGATGCTCGCCACGGAAACGACGGCGGTCAGGACGATCGACAGCTTCGCGCTCGTCCTGGCGGAGGTCGAATCGCCGGAGGCCGCGCTCGGCCCGAAGCTGATCCAGCGCCTGCGCTCGCTGGTCGCGACATCGAAGGAGCGGGACAAGCCGCCGATCATCGTCCTGACCCGGACCGAGAGCATCGGCCACATCCAGCAGTCCCTCAACCTCGGCGCGGTCGCCTACGTGCTCAAGGAACGGATGCTGCAGCTGCCGTTCCAGATGAAGCGCGCGCTCGAGGCGGTGGAGAGGCGCCGCGACGAAACCCGCCAGGCGTCCTTCTTCCGCAAGCTCAACGCGTTGCGTCCGGAGCGCCGGGCGAGGCTGCGCCGCGACGTCGGCCTCAGCTTCGTTCATGGCGGCCTGTGGAGTCCCAACGGCCAACTCGTCGTGGACCGGCGTGAGGAGAGCCTGATCCGCGACCTGCCCAAGGCCGATCTCCATTGCCATTTCGGTACATGCATCTCCTATCCCGCGATCCGCGCCCTCGCTCTCAACAGCACGCGTTACATGCTGCCGGTCGACCTGGAGTCGGAGGAAACTCCCAGCGTCGCCCTAGTCATCCGGCGCGCGACGGCGGCGGTCGTGCTCGCGGACTGGATTCGTGAGCGGACCGAGCTGCACCCGATGCTCGCGCTCGCGCTGGGCGCGGGGGCGGTCTCGGAAAGAACCCCACCTAGGATGCTTCCCGGCTTCGGGCTCGGAAATGCGGTCATCCGCTGGTTGCGCAACGACAGCGAGAACGTGCAGTCGTTCGAAGTCGCCTCGGTTCTCGTCGCCGCGATCTGCGCCGGCGGCGGCGAGAGCGTGGCGAGCGCGGCCGAGGAGGCGGACGGCGGGCTCCGGCCGGAGCGGCCAGCCGATTACTTCGCGCATGTCGGCCGCGCCCTCATGGGAGCCGACAACCCCGGCGGCGACAAGGCCAAGGCGGCCCTTGCCCTGGCAGCGGACGCCGTTGCTCAGGGTCTGCGCGACGTCGCCGGGAGCTGGAAGGGCCGAAGCACGCGCACCCGCGTCGAGAACGCCTTTCTCTCCTTCTCCGCGGACCCGGAGATCTGGGACGATTTCGCCGCCGTCTTCGGAACGCGCCTCGCCGAGGCCGACGGCCGGCTCCGCCGACAGCGGGAGGAGACCTGGTCCTGGCTGCGCGACGGCCAACCGATAGCGGGGCTCGAGCGCCGCGGCGTCCTCGATGCGCTCGATAAGCTGGTCAAGGACTGGCACATGGTAGACTTCCTGCCGAGTGGGCGGGCTTGTCTGCTCGGCGACCTTGGACAGGGCCCGGCGCCGGACGAAGAAGCGCCGCCCGCGACCCGCCTCGACGATTATGTCAGGATACCGGCCGAGGGCGAGCCGGACCCCGGGTGCAGGAAGGGCCTGCAGCGCTATCTCCGCGGCGCCGACCTGCTCGGCGCCGACCACCTGCAATATCCCGAGAACCTGCTTCTCGCCGCCTTCGCCTTCGTTCTCGACAATGCCCGCGACAACGTCATCTACAGCGAGGTCCGTTGCGAGACGCCCGGCTATTGCCACGGGGGCATGGATCCCTATGGCGCGACCGACCTGCTCTGCCGGGGTCTCGATCTGGCCAGCCTGGTGGTCAGCTGCGGCAGCGGGCATTCGCTGCCGCTGGTCCGGACCAACCTCCTCATCGCGGCCAAGCGCCACAAGGACGAGGGCGCCGCCCGGGACGCCGTCACCCTGCTCACGCATTATCTCCACCGCCGCAGGCTGGGGCCGAAGGCGTCTTCCTTCGCCGGGCTGCTGCCCGAATGGTGGGGTCCCTGCCATCCCGCCGGCTTCGACGTCTCGGGAGACGAGAGCGCGACTCCCGACTGGCTCGAACGGATTTTCGAGCCGCTCGCCAGGCTTTCCTCGCCGATCACCATCCACGCCGGCGAAGCCGCTTCGGCGGCGAGCATCTGGGAGGCGGTCTATCGCAACAACGCCACCCGCATCGGGCACGGCCTCAGGCTGCGCGAGGACGATGCGCTTCTTCGCTATTGCGTCAACGAAGGCATTTGCATGGAGATGTGTCCGAACAGCAACCTGTTCACCAATCGCTTCGAGCGGCGCAACGACGACCGCTATCCACCCCCCAGCGATCCGCGCGGAGCCTATCCGCTGCTCGAATATATGCGCAGCGGACTCGAGGTCGCGGTCTCGACCGACAACCGCTATCTGCACCCGGAGCGGCTTCAGACCCTGACCGGCGAATATCTGACCGCCGCCCGCCTCAGCAACGGCCTCACCCGCTGGGAGATATTGCAGCTGGTCAAGGCCAGCTTCAAGAACGCCTTCCTCCCGAAGAAGGAGGTCCAGGCCTTGCTCTCCGCGATGGAGGAACGCGTCTACCGGATCACTGCGAGAGGCTGGTTCTGATGACCGATGCGACCCTCACGATGTGCACCTCCAACCGCCACAAGGCCGAGGAGGTCGCGCGAATCCTCGGCCGCCCGGTCGAGCCGGTGAAGATAGCGCTCGCGGAGGTGCAGGAGCTCGACCCCGCCCGCGTCTCCCGGCGCAAGGCCGAGGAGGCGGCCCGGGCGCTCGGGCGCGCCGTCATCGTCGACGACACGGCGCTGGGACTTGAGGCGTTGGGCGGCTTTCCAGGCGCGCTGGTCGCTTGGGCGCTTGACGCAGGCGGCCCGGCCATTCTCTTCCGGATGCTGCCCGACTCCGCCGACGCGCGCGCCGTCGCGATCACCTCGATCGGCTATTGCGACGGCGAGCGGCTGGAGGTGTTCACCGGCGAGGTCGCGGGCACCGTAGTCGCGGAGCCGCGGGGCAGCCAGGGCTTCGGCTTCGACCCCGTCTTCGTCCCCGCCGGCGAAACCCGCACCCTGGCGGAAATGGAGCCGGAGGAGAAGGACCGGCTTTCCCCGCGCCGCCTCGCGCTCGAAAAGCTTCGGGCGTTCTTCGCCGGCGACGGCGGGGCTCCAGTCTGAACGGCGCTGCTCGGCCGAGCGGCGATTGACTGGCGGCCGCCGCGCTCTAGCGTAGGCCGGCATGAGCCCGCCCGTCCTGTTCGACTATTTCCGCTCCTCGGCCAGCTACCGGGTCCGCATCGCCCTCAACCTCAAGGGCGTCGAATATGAGCGGGTCGCCATCAACCTCCTCGACGGCGGCCAGCGCTCGCCCACCTATCGCGCGGTCAATCCGCAGGCCCTGGTGCCGACTCTCGACATCGACGGGCACCGGCTGGCGCAGAGCCTCGCCATCATCGGCTATCTCGACTCGACCCGGCCGGAGCCGCCCCTGCTTCCGCCCGACCCCGCCGATGCCGCCCATGTCCGCGCTTTGGCGCTGACCGTCGCCTGCGACGTCCACCCGCTCAACAATCTGCGCGTGCTCAGATATCTGAAGGAGGAGCTCGGCCAGGAGCAGCCGGCGCGCGACTCCTGGTACCGCCACTGGGTCGCCGAGGGCCTCGCGGCGCTGGAGGCGATGGCGGAGCCGCGCGCCGGGCGCTTCCTGTTCGGCGACGCGCCGACCCTCGCCGACCTGTGCCTGGTCCCGCAGATGTTCAACGCGCGCCGCTTCGAGGTGCCGCTCGAGGCCTTTCCGACGCTGGTCCGGGCCGATGCCGAAGCCAACCGCCTCGACGCCTTCGCGGCGGCCCATCCCGAC
Organism: Allosphingosinicella sp.; assembly: GCA_036388575.1. Taxonomy (GTDB): domain Bacteria; phylum Pseudomonadota; class Alphaproteobacteria; order Sphingomonadales; family Sphingomonadaceae; genus Allosphingosinicella. The sequence goes on along the minus strand of DASVRO010000038.1, from coordinate 12,091 downwards.
GCTATAGCTTCATCGTCTTAGGAGTATCGATCATGGGCCGAGTCGAAGCGATCGGGCAGAATATGGCGGATCTGGCGCCGCTCGCCAACGTCGAAATCCCGCCGATGAAGGACAGGGTCGGCGCCGAGGAATGGAAGGTCCGGGTCGACCTCGCCGCCGCCTACCGGCTGGTCGCTTATTACGGCTGGGACGACCTCATCTTCACCCATCTCTCCGCTCGGGTGCCGGGGCCCGAGCATCATTTCCTGCTCAACCCGTACAATCTGATGTTCGAGGAGGTGACCGCGTCGAGCCTGGTCAAGGTCGACGTCGCCGGCAATCCGGTCGAGCCGTCGCCGTTCATCACCAATCCGGCCGGCTTCACCATCCATTCGGCGATCCACATGGCGCGCGAGGACGCGCAGGCGGTCATCCACCTCCACACCCCCCACGGCCAGGCGGTCTCCGCCCATGGCGAGGGCCTGCTGCCGCTGACCCAGACGGCGATGCTGATCCGAGACGAGGTCGCCTATCACGATTACGAGGGAGTCGCCGTCGACCTCGACGAGCGCGAGCGGATCGTCGCCGATCTCGGCTCGAAAGGCGCGATGCTGCTCAGGAACCACGGCACCCTGGCGGTCGGCGACAATGTCGGCGAAGCCTTCATCCGGATCTACTTCCTCGAGCGCGCCTGCCAGGCGCAGATCCTCGCTTTGTCGGCGGGGGAGGGCCAGCTCAGCAACCCGCCCCAGGGCACTCCCGAGGTCGCGGCGCAGCAGGGCAAGATCGGCCTGAAGCTCGCGGCCAACGCCCTCGCCTGGCCGGCCCTGCTGAGGAAGGCCTACAGGCTCGACCCAAGCTTCGCGACTTGAGCTGCCTGCCCAGCGCCAGATGGGGAGGGTGGTGGAGGGGTATCCCAAAATGATCCCACGCCGATGACAGGCCGCACCGACACCGCGACACGCCTCGTGCGCGCTTCTCCGGCCGTGACCTACCGGGCCTTCGTCGACGGCGAAGCGCTGATGGCCTGGCTCCCGCCGGAGGGCATGAGCGGTCGCGCCCTGCTGTTCGAGCCGGGGGAAGGCGGCCGCTACCGGGTCGAGCTCAGGCTGCTAGGCGAGGGGCACGGGGCGCCGGGCAAGACCACCGAGCGGACCGACGTCACCGCCGGTCGCTTCCTCGAGCTCGTCCCGGGCCGGCGGATCGTCCAGACGGTCGAATTCGAATCCGCCGATCCCGCCTTCGCAGGGACCATGGTCATGAGCTGGGAATTCGATGCCGCGCCGGGCGGAACGCAGGTCATCGTCACGGCGCAGAACGTCCCATTGGGCATATCGGCCGAGGATCATTCGGCGGGCCTCGCTTCCTCCCTTGAAAATCTCGACTGCTTCGTCGCGCCGGCCCGGCCACAATCGTAACCTTAACCCCGCCGCGGCGGCATCGAGCTGACACATGGGCAGGCCATCGCGGCCGACCCGGGCGGCCACGGCCGCACCCAGCCAATCGACATTGAAAAGGAACATCTCGGATGAACCCGAACAAGGCCCTGTGGGAAAAAGGCGACTTCACCCGGATTGCCGGGACCATGCGCGAGAGCGGCGACGAGCTGGTCGCTTCCCTCCGCATCGGCGAGGGCATGGACGTGCTCGATCTCGGCTGCGGCGACGGCACCACCGCGCTTCCCGCCGCTCGCGCCGGCGCCGACGTGCTCGGGGTCGACATCGCTTCGAACCTGGTCGAGGCCGGCACCGCCCGAGCCGCCGAGGCCGGCCTCGGCAACATCCGCTTCGAGGAAGGCGACGCCTCCAATCTCGCCGGCGTCGCCGACGAGAGCTTCGATCTCGTCGTCAGCCTGTTCGGCGCCATGTTCGCCCCGCGCCCCTTCGACGTCGCCCGCGAGATGGTCCGGGTCACCCGCCCGGGCGGGCGAATCGTGATGGGCAACTGGATCCCCGGCGATCCGACCCTGGTGGCGCAGATCCTGAAGATCAGCGCCGCCTTCACCCCGCCGCCGCCCGACGGCTTCGTCAGCCCGGTCACCTGGGGAGTCGAGGACAATGTCCGCGAGCGCTTCGCCGCCGCCGGAGTGGCGCCGGACGACATCGCCTTCGAGCGCTCGCCCTGGGTCTTCCGCCACTCCGGCCCGCCGGCCGAGTTCCTGGCGATGTTCCGCGACTATTACGGCCCGACCATGAACGCCTTCGACGCCGCGGCGAAGGACGGCCGCGAGGCCGAGCTCCAGTCCGAGCTGACCGAGCTGTTCGAGGCGCAGAACCGAGCCGGGCCGGAGCGGACCGAGATCGCCGCTGCCTATCTGCGAGTGACGGTGAGCGGATAGGTCGCCGACCGATCGCTGGAGTTGGCCGGCGAGCTGGGCCAAAGCGGCGCAATGCGCCAGTCCCTCGCCCACATCGCCCTCGTCGTCCGCGATTACGACGAGGCGATCGCTTGGTTCACCGGCAAGCTCGGCTTCGTCCTCGTCGCCGACGAACCCGAGCAGGACAAGCGCTGGGTGCTCGTCGCCCCGCCGGGCTCGGGCGAGGGCGCGACCAGCCTGCTCCTTGCCCGAGCCTCGACGCCGGAACAGTCGGAGTTCGTCGGCGACCAGGCCGGCGGGCGGGTCTTACTGTTCCTGAGGACCGACGATTTCGACCGCGATCACGAGGCGATGCTCGCCAAAGGCATCCGCTTCGTCCGCGAGCCGAAGCACGCGCCCTACGGCAAGGTCGCCGTGTTCGAGGATCTGTACGGCAATCGCTGGGACCTGGTTCAGTTCGCCTGACCGCGCCCGGCCCGCCCGAATTGCGCCACAAGCGGGTGCCATTTTCGAGCGGATGAAGCTCGGCACGCCCGCCGCTCCGAGGCTCGAGACGCCCCGCCTGATCCTGCGCGGCTGGCGGCCCGACGATTTTGCGCCCTACGCCGCGATGCTCGCCGACGACGAGACCGCGCGCTTCATCACCGCCCGCGGCGCCGGCCTCACCGAGACCGAGGCGTGGAACGAGACGATCTGGCTCATCGGCCACTGGCAGATGCTCGGCTACGGCATGTTCGTCGTCGAGGAGCGGGCGACCGGCGCCTTCCTGGGCCGGGTCGGTCCGCTCCACCCGCCCTGGTGGCCGGCCTTCGAAATGGGCTGGTCGCTGGCGCCTTGGGGCCGCGGCAAGGGCTATGCGACCGAGGCGGCCCGGGCGGCGATCGACTGGTCGTTCGGCAGCCTTCCGCTCGACCGCATCGTCTCGATCATCGACCCGCGCAACGCCGCCAGCCAGGCCGTCGCCGAACGCCTCGGCGAGCGCCGGACCGGCGAGCGGTTCACGCCCTTCCGCGATCCCTGCGACATCTGGGAGATCCGGCGCGAGGACTGGCCCGGCGCCGACCGCTCCTAGGCCGCCGCCGGCTCCTTGAGCTTGAGCTCGCCCTCGTCGTAGCCGTTCCAATAATGGAGCCGCTCCGCGACCACCTTGATCAGGACGAGCCCGGGCGTGTCGATGCCCTGCTCGAACCAGCGGTCGAGGTCCTTGGTCCAATGCTCGGCGAAGCTGCCCTTGTCGCGGATCAGCTCGGCCCTCCCCTCCACCGAGACGAAGAACGGCTTGAACCCGAGTGCGCCGGATTTGCCCTGATAGCCGAGGCCGACGTGGGGATCGCGGATGATGTCGGCCACCGTTCGGGTGTCGTCGCAGGTGAAGAACCAAGCGTCGCCATCGAATTCGACGTCGCGATTATTGCTCATCGGCCGGCCGGCGATGGCGCCGCCGCCGGTGCGAGTGGAAAGGATGGTGAAGTCGATGTCGCGCAGCTTCTTCGAAATCTCGGCTAGCGTCATTTCGGCCATGTCGGGCTCCTGATCTGGATCGGGGGCCCAACGCGCCGCGGCGGCGGCGGTTCAGAGCGGCCGGGGATGCCGGCTGGATCGCGGGCAAGCGCGGTGCCGGTTTCGGCCGGCCTTGACGCGGTGTCCGCTCGATGGGACCACGGAAGGCCGAGGAGGGGCGACATGCGTTTAACGGGACTCATCGCCGCCGCGTCCGCCCTGCTGGCCTCCTGCTCGGGTCGCGACGACGGCCCCGCACCCGCCCCCGCTAACGCAAGCGAGGTCGCCGCGGCTACCGCCGGCGATCCCCCGGCGTCCGCCAAGGCGCCGCCTGCCGCCACGGCCGTGCGCTGGGACCTGCAGTCGAGCGGCGAAGGGGTCGCCCTCGCCCTGCTCCCGGAATCGGGCCGGGCGGCGATCCGCCTCTTCTGCCCCTCCGGCGAGGACCGGCTGCTGGTAAACGTACCGGCCTTCCGTCCGATCGGGAGCGAGGAGCGGCTGTCGTTCGGCGGCGGCGGCCGTGCGCACGCTCTGGTCGCGGACCCACGCGGCGACAGTCGGCGCGGCGGCGTCAGCGGGACCGGCGAGGTCCCGGTCGATCTCGAGGCGCTGGTCGCCGGCTCGATCTCGGCCAGCTACGGGACGCAACGCAGCGGGCCCCACCCCGCGCCTCCGCAAGCTCTCTCCGGCGCGTTCGTCGCCGCCTGCCGGGAAAGCGCGACAGGCGCCCGCCCCGCGGCCGACGGGCCGGCCGCTTCGACCAGCCCCTGCCTCGTGCAGGACGGCGAGCGCCTCCGAACGGCGCCGCTGCGGGCGGTTGGAACCGAGCCCTTCTGGGGCGCCCGGGTCGAAGGCCGCTGCGTGACCTATTCCCATCCGGAGGACCAGAAGGGCACCCGGGTGTGGACCCGCTTCGCGGCGGGTCCGGACGGTGGCACCTGGTCCGGCTCGCTCGGCGGCCGGCGCTTCGAGCTCAGGACCCGCGCCAGTCCGGGTTGCTCGGACGGCATGTCGGACCGGCGATACCCGATGGCGGCCGATCTGCTCGTCGGTGGGGAGCGGCGCAGCGGGTGCGCGGAGCCGCTTCGGCCGCCCTCTAGCGGCGGCCGCGGCGCACCCCGGTGAAGTGCCTCTCCGTGCCGATCGCGGTCAGGATGCCGGTCATCCGGGCGCCCCTGACCCGGCCGGTGACGGTGAACGGAATGGCCAGCCGGCGGCCGTAGAGCGTGAAGGCCGTGCCCGCGATCGAGCCGGTCGCCGTCGCGCCGCCCCGGTCGTAGACCTGGGCGAAGAGCTCCGCGCCGCGCTGCTCGACCACCATATAGCCTGTCCTGGTCTCGCCCCTCCGGTTTTTCCAGCTCAGGTCCCACGTGCCGGCCATTCGCTGCGGCCTGGGGGCAGCCTCGACGGCGGGCGGGGACAGGAGCGGCACCGCGGCGATACCGGCCAGCTGGCCCAGGGCGATCGCCGCCACGCAGGCGGTACGGATGGCAAAGCGGGCATCGAACTTGTCCGCCACGGCGGCATCTCCTGAGGTGACCTGCTCCTAACCGCTTGAGCGACCAAAGGTTCAGGCCGGGTCAGGCCGTCATTCCACGCGCCTGGCGCCGACGATCCGAACCGGCTTCTCGATCATCTGGCCGCGCATCGGGCCGCGGCCGGCATTGGCGACGGTCGGCGCGGCGAGGATCCGGCGGACGACGTCCATTCCTTCCTCCACCCGCCCGAAGACGGCGAAGCCGGGCTCGCCGGCCCTCGCGTCCATCGCCGGCATCGCTCCGCCGACGATGATGAAGAAATCGCCCATCGCTCCCGACGGCGCAGCGCGCGCCATCGAGACGGCGCCGTCGACATGCCTGAGGCCGGTGTCGCCGGTCGGTTCGTGCTCGATCGGCGGGAAGGATCGGCGGGCGCTGTGGCGGATCCCGCCCTGGACGAAGCCGCGTTCCTTCGCGCCCTTGGTCCGGGCCGCGCGATAGAAATAGGTGCCGTCGAAACGGCGCTGCTCGGCATAGCGGACGAAATTGGCGGCGGTGACCGGCGCCCTCTTGTGGTCGAGCGCCAGGACGATCAGACCGGCCTCGGTTTCGAGCCGGACCCGGACGAGGTCAGGCAGCGGAGCGACGGGCACCGGCGCCGCAGCGACCCGGTTGGCCGCGGGCTCGGCTGGAACGGGGGCGTCTTCGCAGCCAGCGAGCGTGAGCAGTGCGACAGGGAGAACAAGCCGAATCATCGCTCGACTGTGGGGCTTCGCGTTCCCAGACTCAAATGGAGGCGGGCTCGAAAAAGCGCCCCGGCCGCCGAGGCCGGGACGCTTTCGAGCTTGGGACTCAGGATCAGCGCGTCATCGCGTAGATTCGGAGCACCGTCTCGGTGCGGGCGTCGATCTGGTAGATGCGGCGTCCGTCCGAGCGGTAGTAGGTGCCGCCGCCGTCGCGATATTCATTGCGATAGGCGTAGGGCACGGCGCCGAGATCGCCCGAGACCCGCTGGCCGACTCGAAGGCCGCCGGTGCCGGTGACCCGGTCGAGGATCTCGCCGACGACCCCGCGGTCGGCGACCGGCTCGCGGCTATAGCCTTGGTCGTTGTCCCAGCGGCCGTCGCGATTGTAGTCGCGGTCGTCCCAGCCGTCGCGGTTCGAATCGTTGCGGGCGTCGACGTCCCAGCGGCCGTCGCGATTGCCGTCGCGGTCGTCCCAGCCGTCATTGTTGCGGTCGAAGCCGTCGCGGCCGCCGTCACGGCCGCCGTAGCGGTCGTCCCTGTCGTCCCGGTCGAAGCGATCGTCGTCGCGGCCGAAGCGGCCGTCGCCGGTGCGCTCGGCCATGCGGATGCCCTGGCGGAGCGAGTTGATCCGGTGCTGGAGGTCGGCCCGTTCGCGGCCGCTGATGCCGTCACGGGCGTAGAGGGCCTCGAGGCGGGTCAGCTGGCGCAGCTGCTCGCGCAGCGGCATCGCTTCCGCTCGGGTGATGGCGCCGCTGCGCACGCCGGCCTGGAGCTGCATCTGCAGCTGGTCGGAGCGGATCGGGCCGTTGCCGTAGCCACCATAGCCGCCCGACTGGGCCGAGGCGGGCGCTGCGGCGGCGATCGCCGAGGTGGCGGCCAAGGCGATGATGATGATCTTTTTCATGTCGAATGCTCCTGTTTGGGCGTTTCCCCAGCGCTTGCCGGACACCTGGCGCCCCTTGCTGTGAGGTCAGCCTGAACGGAGTCCACAGGTGAGGTTCATCGGCCGATCGTTCGGATGGGACATTCCGGATGCGGCTCGTCATCCCGGCGAGGTCGGGACCCAGGAACGCGAAATCCGTCAGTGCAGTGAAGCGCTGATCGCCTGCTTCGGGAAAGCGGGCGTTCCGGTCGCGGCCTTCGCCGGGATGACGTTCAGAACGTTCCGGGCACCTCGCGCTGCACCGTGCTCGGCCGCTCCGGGGTGAGAAGCTCGCGCTTCTCCTTGATCGCCTGGGTGGTGATTCCGGTGGAGGCGCTGATCTTGGTGCAGGCCCGGCCGGCGAGGAAGTCGAGCGAGGCCCGCAGCGAGGCTTCCTGCGGATCGCCGAACGGCCTGGTGATATCGTCGGCGGCCTGGCAGCTCGCTTCCACCTTGGTCGCGAGGCCGTCGTAATAATCGCCCTGGCGAGCGGCATTCTCCGTCTTGAACGCGACGACCCGGAGGCGGTCGTCGCAGGCCGAGCGGTCGACCGCGATCTGGCCGACCGGCTTGCCGTAGGTGTTGGTGCCGACCAGGGCGGCGCGGGCGTGGAGATAGGGGATGAAGGCGTTGATCACCAGCTCGCTCGCCGAGGCGGTGCCGCCCGTGCCGATGAACGCGATCCGGGTCGGAGCGATCGAGCTCGCCTCCGGACGGAAGAAGCGGGTCTCGTTGTTCGACGATTTCTCCGGCCGGAAGGTGGTGAAGCTCAGCACGTCGCTGGCCGTCCGGTCGCGGCCGAGCAGGTCGCCGAGCAGCTCGGCGGTCGAGACGAGGCCGCCGCCATTGTAGCGCAGGTCGACGACGATGTCGGTGATGCCCTGGGCTCGGAAGGTGGCGAAGGCGTTGCGAAGCGCCGGATCGGCGGTCGTGATGAAGGTGCGGAAGTTGAGATAGCCGACCCGCCGGCCGCCGTCGTCGATGATCTTGGCGCCGTAGCGCGAGGAGATCGGAGTCAAAGTGTAATTGGTCTTGGTGACGCTGACGTCGCGAGTGCCGGCGGAGTCGGTGACGCGCAGGAGCCGGGTGACTCCGGCCGAGGAGGGGCCGAGCGCGGCGCTGACCGCTTCGGGACCGCCGGACGCCATGAGCGAGCTCACGGTCTGCATGTTGCCGGCGCTGGTGCCGATCGCGACGATCTCGGCGCCGCGGTCGATCCCGGCGGAGAGCGCCGGCGCGCCCTCATACGCCTCGGCGATGAAGACCCGGCCCTGGACCGTCTCGTAGGACAGCCGGACCCCGAAGCCGGCGCTCGATCCCTGGCTGAAGAAGGCGTCCTCCTCGGCGATCGAGGCGAGGTGGGTGAAGAAGCGGTCGCGGCGCTGCGAGCGCGCCGTCGCGGTCAGCGCGTCGATATAGCCCTCGACGGTGGTGAAGCCGGCGGGGTCGAGGCTGGCGGGCAGGGTCTCCGGGAACAGATACCATTCGCGGAGCACGCCGGCCGCCCAATCCTGGCGCGTCCGAAGCGAGCAGGTCGAGACCGGCGGCGGCGGCGGCGGAGTCGGAACGACGGTGACCGGAGGCGCCGGATTGCCGCCGCCGCCGCTCCCGCCGCCGCCACCCCCGCATGACGACAGGATGGCGACCAGCGCCATGGCCGTCCCGAAACGCCGGTACCTCATCCCCGTACCCCCAACCTTCCCAATCTCTTCAACTGTTTAGCGGACGTGGGGGGTTATTCCAGACTCTATTTTGCAGCGGTCGGCGCGGCCGCTATTGAGGCGCTTTGCGGACGTGGGAGGGATCATGGCCGACGACAGCGACACCGTCTCCCTCTTTTCCTACGGCACCTTGCGCCAGGCCGGGGTGCAGCGAGCGACGTTCGGCCGGCTGCTCGAGGGGCGGCCGGACGCCCTCGCCGGCTTCGCTTTGTCGCCGATGACGATCCTCGATCCGCACGTGATCGCGGTCAGCGGCAAGGACGTCCACACCATCGCCCGGCCGACCGGCGATCCGGCGGACCGGATCGAAGGCCTGGTCCTTCGGATCACCGCCGCCGAGCTCGATTCGGCCGACCGCTACGAATCCGGCCCGATCCGGCGGATCGCGGTTCGGCTGGTCTCGGGGGAGGAAGCGTTCGTCTACGTCGCCGCCGAGGGCTGACGGACGCGAAAAAGAAAAAGGCGCCCCGGGGCCGAAGCCGGAGCGCCTTTCCCTTGGCCTTGAGCGGCTCAGTCGACGTCGTAGATCCTGAGCACCGTGTTGGTGCGGGCGTCGATCTGGTAGATGGCGCGGCCGTCCGAGCGGTAATAGACGCCGTTGCCGTCCCTGTAGCGGTAGCGATATTGCGACGGCACCGCATAGAGGTTGCCGGTCGCCCGCGAGCCGACCCGCATGCCGTAGCAATTCTCGCGGCCGAGGACGCTGTCGATCACTCCGCCGATGCCGCTGCGCGTGTCGCAGACGGTGGTGTCGTAGGCCGGCTCGTAGGGCCCGCCGCGGCCGGCATAGCCGTCGTCGCGATCGTCCCAGCTGCCGAAGCGGTTGTCGCGGTCGAAGCGGCCGTTGTCGGCGACGCGGATTTCCTGGCGCAGGCTGCGCAGGCGCTGGCGCAGGTCCTGACGCTCGGCCTGGGTCAGGCCGTTATAGCTGTACTGGCGTTCGAGCTGCCTCAGCTGGCGCAGGTCCATGCGCAGGTCGCGCGCTTCGCGGCGGTCGATCAGGCCCGCCTGGATGCCGGCGCTGAGCCGGGCGTCGAGCTGCTCGATCTGGTTGGACATGCCGACGGAGCCGCCCGCCCGGACGTCGTTATTGTAGTAGCCGGACTGGGCCGCGGCCGGCGCCGCTGCGGCGATGGCGCCGACGGCGGCCATCGAGAGAAGAAGCTTTTTCATAACAGATACTCCACAAAGCCCCTCGCTTCGCCTGCACAACGATTGGGCGGCGCGCCTGTTGCACTTTTGCGGTAGGGCGACGCTTTGGCGCCACGGACGGCGCGGAAGCGGAGAGCATGATGCGCGGATTTCCGGTCTTTCCAGCCCTCGCGGCGGCCTTGATCGCCGGCTGCGGGCGCCCCGGCACGGGCGGGGAAGCTGACCGGGAGGCCTCGCCGCCGGCCGTCGCCGAGGCTCCGGGCGATGCCGTCGAGCCGGCGCCGACTCCGCCGTCGCCCCCGGCGACCGGCAAGACGATCCCCGCGACCCTGCTCGGAGTCTACGATGCGTCGATCGAGTCCTGCGCGGGGAGGAGCGACGGCCGACTGACCGTGGCGCCGACCGAGCTTCGCTTCCACGAGAGCGTCGGCACGGTCCGCCAGGTGACCTCGACCGGCGCCGGCACGGTGACGGTCGAGGCCGACTATCGGGGCGAGGGCGAAAGCTGGCGCAACCTGCGCGAGCTGAAGCTCGGCGAGGGAGGAGCGACCCTGACGGTCAGCGGCGACGGCACCAGCTTCGTTCGGGTCCGCTGCCCCGAGGGCGCTCGCTAGGCGGACCGGCGTGCGTATCCTCTTCCTCCTCGCGGCCTTCGTCCTGCTCGCCACCTTCGCGCCGCTCAGCCTGCAGCGGCGCGACCCGCCGCCGGCGGTGACCCTGATCCATTTCGAGCCGGTGGCGCTCAAGGAGGCGGCGCCGGGGTCGAAGCGGCTGGGGCGGCTGGTCTTCCTCGGCGGCTGGGCCCTGACCAGCAACGACGAACGATTCGGCGGCATCTCGGCGCTTCACGTCGAGGCCGGGCGGGTGCTGGCGCTGAGCGACGCGGGCTGGCGCTCCGTCTTCCCGCTGCCGGGCCGCGAGCGCTCCGTCCGGGCCGAGGTCGCGATGATGGAGGCGGGGCCGGGACCGGCCGAGGAGAAGGAGAATCGCGACTCCGAATCGCTGGTCGTGAACGGCGGCACCCTGTGGGTCGGCTACGAGCAGGCCAATTCGATCTGGCGCTACGACCGGCGCAGCTTCGCCGTCCGCGGCTCGGCCGCGCCGGCGGCGATGAAGCGCTGGAACGCCAACCACGGCGCCGAGGCGATGGTCCGGCTCGCCGACGGCCGCTTCCTCGTCTTCAGCGAGGGCAAGGGCGGCGACAGCGAGGCGCTGCTCTTCGCCGGCGACCCGGCGTCGGCGGGAACTCCGGCGCTGCGGCTGCGCTACCGCCCGCCCGCCGGCTTCCGGATCACCGACGCCGGCCTTCTGCCCGACGGCCGGCTCGCTCTGCTGCACCGGCGCGTCGGCCTGTTCGAGGGCTTCACGGCGAGGGTGACCGTGGCCCGGCTGCCGGCGCTCACGGCCGGCGCGCTGATCGAGGGGGAGGAGGCGGCGGCGTTCGAAGGCGGCGTCGCGCGCGACAATTTCGAGGCGCTTAGCGTCGGCCGCGAAGGCGGCAGGACGATCCTGTGGCTCGCCTCGGACGACAATTACAACAAGCTCCAGCGGACCCTGCTGCTGAAATTCGCCTTGGAGTGAGGACGTAGCCTAAAATCGTCACCCCGGCGAAAGCCGGGGCCTCGGGCCGGAAAGACGCCCCAGCCTACCATTCGACTAGGTCCCGGCTTTCGCCGGGACGACGTCAGGCGGCGGCCGCCGTCTCGCCCTGCTTCTTGGCGATCTCGCGCTTCAGGCGGCGCGCCTTGAGGCTGAGCGAATCGTCCCTGGACTTGAGCAGCCAGTTGTCGAGGCCGCCGACATGCTCGACCGAGCGGAGCCCATGCGTCGATACGCGCAGCTTCACGCTCCGGCTCAGCGCGTCCGAGATTAAGGTCACGTTCTGCAGGTTCGGCAGGAACGTCCGCTTGGTCTTGTTGTTGGCGTGGGAAACGTTGTGGCCCACCTGCCGGCCCTTGCCGGTCAGCTCGCAAATGCGCGACATAGTGTCTCGTCCTGATTTGAGGCGGGGCCGTCAGACGGTCCCGGAAAGCCGGGGCCGATAGCGGCGGAAGGCGGTTTCGTCAACGAGAAGCTGCGGCCCCGGAGTCGAAACGGTCGTTGCGGAGGTGCAACCGAATGGCCTACGCGTCGTTGTCGTCGGAGGAGGAAGCTGATCCATGTTACGTGCTGTGCTGATCATCGTCGCCCTGCTGATCCTTCTCGCGATCGGGGCCGTGTGGCTCGGCCTCGTCGACCTCAGCCAGACGCAGACGGCCCAGGCGCCCAAGTTCGAG
>DASVRO010000037.1:0-30564 GCA_036388575.1 Allosphingosinicella sp. | reverse complement strand
GATCGTGCGTCGCGACGACGACGGTGGTGCCGAGCCGCCCGAGCGATCCGAACAGGTGGATCAACCGCTCGGCCATGTCGGGGTCGACGTTGCCCGTTGGCTCGTCGGCGACGAGGATCTCCGGCCGGCCGATCACGGCGCGCGCGATGGCGACGCGCTGCTGCTCGCCGCCCGACAAGGTTGCGGGCCTCGCGTCCGCACGATCGGTCAGCCCGACCCAAGCCAGCATCTCGCGCACCGATCCGCGCACGTCGTCGTCGTTCATCCCCGCCACGCGCAGCGGCAGCGCGACGTTCTCGGCGGCGGACAGGTGCGGCACCAGCCTGAAGTCCTGGAACACGACGCCGATTCTGCGGCGAAACCCGGGTAACCGCGCGCGCGGCAACACCACGGCGTCTTCCCCGAACAAGCGGATGATGCCGCGGCTGGGCCGCTGCGCCAGGTACAGCAAGCGCAGCAGCGACGTCTTGCCCGCGCCGCTCGCGCCGGTGAGGAAATAGAAGGCGCCGCTTTGCAGGGAGAAGCTGACATCGCTCAGCGTTTCGGGTCCCGTGCCGTAACGCAAGCCGACGTTCTCGAATTGCACGATGGTCGCCATGGGTCGACGCGGTCTCGCACGGGACGCGCGCCGCTTCAAGCTTGCAAGCCCTGTGGCGCGCGTGCCACATCGGTGCAGGGGGTCATGTCGACCACCGCCGGTCAGCGTAGCCAAGCCATGATCCTCGAATGCCCCGAATGCCGCACCCGCTATCTGGTGCCCGACAGCGCGATCGGCGCGGAGGGACGAACGGTGCGTTGCGCCAATTGTCGGCACAGCTGGTTTCAGGATGCGGCGGTGCTCGACCTGGCCGATTCCGCGCCGCCACCGGCAAAGGTGGCACTGACTCCGCCGCCTGCTCCCTCCGCGCCGCCACCGCCCGTCTTTACCGAATCCGTGCCGGAGCCGGAGCGCCTTTCCCCAGAACCCGGTTTCGCCCCATTTGGCCACACGCCGCCGATCCGCGCGCGGCATAATCCGGCCAGGAGGTGGACCGCGCTGGCGCTCGCCGCCGGACTTCTGATGCTGATCGGGGTCGGTGCGATTCTCTGGTCGGGCGCGCCGGGGCTGGCGCGTCAGCTCGGCCTTGCGATCGGCCCGGCCGAAAGCCCGCTCCGCCTGCGCGACAACCCGATCGAGCGGCGCGAATTGGAAAACGGTTCGGAACTGTTCGCCGTCAGCGGCCAGGTCATCAATCCGTCCGCCGATCGCCAGCGCGTCCCCGATATCCTCGTCGAGCTGAAGGACGCCGCCGGCCAGCGCGGCCGCACTGTGTTCAGCTGGAAGATCACGCCCGAGCGGCGCATGCTTGCGCCCGGCGCCACCGTCGACTTCAATTCCGCCAAGCTGGACGTTCCCGCCAACTCCCGCCAGCTGGAGCTGTCCTTCGTCGGCGACAGCGACTGACCGGACGCCACCGAATGGTCGTTGCGGGGCGGCAAACCCTCTGCTAGTGGCGCTCGCCTACCGGCTGCCGGCTCGTTCGGCGGTATGACATGTGCGGTCGTGGCGGAACTGGTAGACGCGCAACGTTGAGGTCGTTGTGGCCGAAAGGCCGTGGAAGTTCGAGTCTTCTCGACCGCACCATTTGACGCCGATAAGACATCGTCCGGGGGGACGATGTCGGCGTCACGCCCCTCCGAAGAGGGGCCATGGCAGCGACACCCGATTCCGGCCCCAAGCGCGCCTTCGGCTTCCGGATCTGCCTCGCCCTCGTCGTCGGCAACACGATCGGCACGGGCATCTTCCTGTTGCCCGCCGCACTCGCCCCCTACGGCGCCAACGCGATCGCCGGCTGGATCGCGACGATCGCCGGCTGCCTGTGCCTCGCCCAGGTCTTCGCCGCCCTCGCCCGAGCGCTTCCCGAAGCGAACGGGCCGTACGACTATATCCGGCCCGCCCTCGGCGCTCCCGCCGCCTTCTTCGTCATGTGGAGCTACTGGATCTCGTCCTGGGTGACCAACGCGGCGGTTTCGGTCGGGGCGGTCAGCTACCTCTCCTCGCTCGCGCCGGGCTTCTTCGCGCCCTTCTACGCCGGACCGCTGACGGCGGCCGGGTTCGTCATCCTCTTCACCCTGATCGCCACCCGCGGCGCCAAGGCCTCGGGCGAGGTCCAGGTGGCGACGACGATCCTCAAGCTGCTGCCGCTGATCGCCGTCGTCGCGCTCGCGGCGATCGTCTGGGGCGGCGGTGGGGAAGCGGCGGGCGGCCTCGCTCCGGCGCCGCTCCTGCCGTCGTCGGTCGCCGCCGCGGCGACACTCACCTTGTGGGCGATGCTCGGCTTCGAATCGGCGACGATGCCGTCGGGACGGGTACGCGATCCGCAGCGGACGGTGCCGCTCGCGACGCTGGCGGGCACCCTGCTCGTCGGAAGCATCTACCTGCTGACCACCTGGGCGGTGTTCCTGCTCCTTCCGACCGACGAAGCGGCGCGGTCCTCGGCGCCGCTCGCGGACCTGGTCGGCCGCTACTGGGGCTCGGGCGCGGCCCACCTCATCGCCCTGTTCGCCGCGATCAGCGCCCTGGGCGCCCTCAACGGCTGGGTCTTCGTCCAGGCGGAGGTGCCGATGGCGCTCGCTCGCGGCGGCGTCTTTCCGGCGGCCTTCGCGAGGCTCAACCGGGCCGGCACGCCGATCGTCGGCCACGCTCTCGGCTGCGCCCTGAGCTGCGCCCTGATCGCCAGCAACCTGAGCCGAGGCATGGCTGCCCTGTTCGAGTTCATGATCCTCCTCGCGACGGCGGCGACGCTCGTTCTATACCTGCTCGCCGCACTCTCGGCCCTGGTGCTCCGTCGCCGGGGGGCGCTCGGCGGCACGCTGGTGGTGGCGACCGCGATCGGCGGGAGCCTGTTCGCGCTGTGGACCTTCTACGGCGCCGGCCTCGAGGCGACCGGCTGGGGCCTGGCGCTGCTGCTGAGCGGCGTTCCAGTCTATCTTTTGATGAATCGAAACCTGTTGCGGGGCCGAACCGTTGAGGCGGCTTCAATGACAGCCGAGGAATGAGGAGCCAGATGGCGGACCAGGTGCGGGATCATGCGGGGATGTCGGAGCGGGAATGGCGCGAGCGGCTGAGCCCGGAGCAATATCATGTGCTTCGCGAGGCAGGCACCGAGCCGCCCTTCGCGGGCCGCTATGTCCATAATCACGACGAAGGCGAATATCGTTGTGCAGGCTGCGGCGAGCTGCTGTTCGACAGCGGCTCGAAGTTCGACAGCGGCAGCGGCTGGCCGAGCTTCACCGAGCCGGCCGCTCCGTCGGTCAGCGAGCATGCCGACATGAGCCACGGCATGCGCCGGGTGGAGGTCCGCTGCGCCAGGTGCGACGGCCATCTCGGCCATGTGTTCCCGGACGGGCCGGGGCCGACCGGCCTGCGCTACTGCATCAACAGCTGCTCGCTGGACTTCAAAGCGAAGAAGTGACCGGCGCGGAGTGCTTGTAGGGGCCAGCGTACCGCCCTAGGCTGCGCCCGCAATGGCCAGTGTCGCTTCTCCGCCGTCCCGCGTTCGCCGGACGATCGTCACCATCCTCAAGATCGGGCTCTATGGCGGGCTGCTCGCCCTGATCGCCCTGATCGTCGCGGTCGGCGTGGCGATGAGCTCGCTGCCCAGCTATCAGGAGCTGATCCGCCGCGACGATCTCGGCCAGACCATCCGGGTGCGCGCCGCCGACGGCTCGGTCATCCTCTCCTCGGGGCCGAGCTTCGGCAACTGGCTGCGCTACGACGAGATACCCGACATCATGAAGAAGGCGATGGTCGCGGTCGAGGACAAGCGCTTCCGCTCCCACCCGGGAGTCGATCCGATCGGCACCGCCCGGGCGTTCAAGGTCCGCGCCGAGAAGGGCCGCTGGACCCAGGGCGGCTCGACCATCACCCAGCAGCTCGCGCGCAACATCTTCCTGACCAACAGCCGCACCTTCGGCCGCAAGGTGCGGGAGGCGGTTCTGGCCCTGGCGCTCGAACGGCGGTTCTCCAAGGACCAGATCCTCGAGCTCTACCTCAACCGGGTCTATTTCGGCGGCGGCGCCTACGGCATCGACGCCGCCTCGCGGAAATTCTTCGGCCACGATGCGAAGACGCTGAGCCTGTCGGAAGCCGCGATCATCGCCGGCCTCGTCAAGGCGCCGTCCAATTACGCCCCGTCGGCCGATGCCGAGGCCGCCCGAAGCCGAGCCGAGGTGGTGATCCGGCTGATGCAGGAAAATGGCGACATCAGCGCCGCCGCCGCGACCACCGCCGAGCCCGCCGAGGTGAGGATCGTCCCGACCGCGACTCCCAACAGCATGCGCTACTTCACCGACTGGGTGCTGCCGCAGCTCGACACCCTGATCGACGAGACGGTCGAGCCGATCGAGGTGTGGACGACGCTCGATCCCAACATGCAGCGGCACGGCGACCAGGTGATCAACGCCGCCACCCCGGCCGGGGCGCAGGGTGCGCTGATCGCGCTCGACCGCGACGGCTCGGTTCGGGCGATGGTCGGCGGGCGCGACTATGTGCGCTCGCTCTACAATCGCGGCACCCAGGCCAATCGCCAGCCGGGCTCGGCCTTCAAGCTGTTCGTCTACCTCGCGGCGATCGAGGCCGGCTACAAGCCGGACGACCTCGTCTCCGATGAGCCGATCAAGATCAACGGCTGGAGCCCGCGCAACAACAATCGCACCTTCGCCGGCCAGGTCCCGTTGCGCCAGGCCTTCGCCCAGTCGATCAACACCGTCTCCGTGCGCCTCGCCCAGGAGGTCGGCTTCCGGACCGTCGCCGACATGGCGCAGCGCTTCGGGATCACCACGCCGGTCGTCACCCATCCGTCGATGGCACTGGGCAGCTCGGAGGTGCGGCTGCTCGACATGACCCGCGCCTTCGCGGCCGTCTCGGCGAAGGGCAATGCGGTCGTGCCCTACGGGATCAAGCGGGTGACCACCGCCGATGGCGCCATCCTGTACCAGCATCCGCCGGCCGAGGGCCGGGTGCTGGTCGCGCCCTGGGTCGCGGCGCAGATGACCGACCTGCTTCAGGCGGCGGTGCTGACCGGCACCGCCCGCGCCGCCCAGATCGGCCGGCCGGTGGCGGGCAAGACCGGCACGACCAGCTCGAACAAGGACGGCTGGTTCCTCGGCTTCTCGAGCGGCCTGACCACAGGAGTCTGGATGGGCCGCGACGACAACAAGGCGATCCCCGGGCTGCAGGGCGGCCGGGCGCCGGCCCGGGCCTTCCACGACTTCATGGCCAGAGCCGTCGCCAACCGGCCGGCGGAAGCGTTCGAGATCGCGGTCCAGACGCCGGAATGGGCGATCACCGAGCCCGACGAGGAGACCTGGTTCGAGGCGCCCGACAACGGCGCCTTCGTCAACCCCGACGGCAGCGGCCCGGCCGGAACGCTCCCCCCGCCGCCGCCGCCGATGCGCGATGAGGATGTGCGGCGCTTCCCGGACGAGCGGGAGGAGGACCGGCTCGACCAGGAATTCATCGACCGCGCGACCGATCGAGTGCGTCCCGAGCCCCCTCGCCGCCGCGACCGGGACGCCCCCCGTCCGCTCGAGCGCGAGTCAGACCGGGACGCCGATCCTATGGAGGACCGGGCCATGGCGTCGGAGCCATAGCCGAGCGGGCTTCGGATCGGTGCCGAGCAGGCGCTCGACCAGGCGGTGAAAGTCGGGACCGTGGTTCATGTGGACCCGGTGCGCCACCTCATGGGCGACCGTCGCCCGCCGCACCCAGTCAGGCGCGAGGATAAGGCGCCAGCTGTAGCGTATGCCGCCGCTCGACGAGCAGCTGCCCCAGCGCGACAGCGGGTCGCCAACTCCGATCCGGGTCACCTCCACTCCGGCCTTAACGGCGAATTCGGCGGTCTCCGCCGCGAGCACGTCCAGAGCGTGGCGCCGCAACCAGCGCAGCAGCCGCGCCTCCAGGCCCTCCGGCGGGCCGCCGACGACCAGCCGGTCCTCCTCGCGCTTCGGCGTGCGCGGCCGGGCGGGCGCCCAGTCGATCACGTGCGGCCGGTCGTAGAGTGGGACGATCCCGCCGGGGACGAGCGGCGTCGCCGGCGCCACCTCGGCCAGCCGCGCCTCGATCCACTCGCGATGGCCGTCGGCCCAGGCGAGGGCCTGCCGGCGCGACGCGCGCCTGGGGATGGTCAGCACGACCTCGCCGGTGCGGCGGTCAACCTTGAGCCGCATCCTTCGCGCCGTCGGCGAGACGGTCAGCCGGACGTCAAAGCTCACGCTCGACCAGATGATGCTCGAGGTCGCCCGCCTCGTCCTCGGCCACGGTCCAGCCGCGGATCGACATGCCGGCGCGGTGCACCGCCTCGCGGTCGCCGCAGACGAGATAATGCCATTCGGGGAGCGGCTTGCCCTCCGAGCGCAGCCGGTAGGCACAGGTCGAGGGGAGCCAGGCGAGCGCCGCGACGGTCGACGAGGTCAGTCGCACGCAATCGGGCACAAAGGCCTTGCGGCCGCGATAGTTGTTGCAGCGGGCGGTGTGCCGGTCGAGCAGCTTGCAGGCGACGTTGGTGGCGTGGATCTCGCCCGTCTCCTCGTCCTCGAGCTTGTGCAGGCAGCATTTGCCGCAGCCGTCGCACAGCGCCTCCCACTCGCCTCGGTCGAGCGTCGCCAGCGGCTTCTCCCAGAAATTCATCTGACCCACCGGTCGAGCTCGGCGGCCACCGCGTCGGCCCCTTTGTCATAGGGCAGGAGCGCGATCGGCTCGCCCGCCGGCCCGATCAGCTCGGCGAGCCGGCTGTGATTGACGTTGTACCCGCCGCCGGACTCCGGAGGCTCCTTCTCGCCATAGGCGCCATATTTCTTGACGGTGTCGGCGAGCTGCCGCGGAGTGCCGGTCAGGCCGACCAGGCGCGGATGGAAGGCGGCGACATATTCCTTGAGGACCGCCGGGGTGTCGCGCTCCGGATCGACCGAGACGAAGATCGGGACGACCCGAGCGGCGCGCTCCGGATCGCTCTTCTCGAAGCGGCGCAGCGCCTGGCCGAGGACGGCGAGGTCGGTGGGACAGACGTCGGGGCAATGGGTGAAGCCGAAGTACATGATCCGGTAGCGGCCGGCGAAATCGCGGTCGGTCGCCGGCCGGCCATCCTGGTCGGTGAGCGTGAACGGGCCGCCGATGGCGGCGCCCTTGAGCGGCGGCTCGCTTTGGCCGCCGCCCGAGCAGGCGGCGACCGCCAGCGCGAGCAGCAGGCACAGGATCGTCGCAGGGGAGAGCTTGGAGGTTTCATTCATGGCGGAGGCAGGCTTGCCTTGCTATAGTGGCGCGAACAAGTCGAGACGGGGAAGCGAGAGTGTATCACAAGTTCGGCCGCGCGTTCGCGGCGTCCATGGCGCTGGCTCTGGCCGGGGTGCCGACCGTCGCCGCGGCGCAGGGCGGCATGACCTATTCCGACAGCTATACCTTCCTCAAGGCGGTCAAGGAGCGCGACGGCGCCAAGGTCAACGAGCTGCTCGGCAGCACGACCGGAACGATCGTCGTCAACAGCCGGGACCGCACCAATGGCGAGGGCGCGCTCCATTATGTCGTCCGGGCGCGCGACATCACCTATCTGACCGTCCTGCTCGGCAAGGGCGCCCGGCCCGATCTCCAGAGCAATCGCGGCGACACGGCGCTGACCCTCGCCGCCCAGATCGGCTGGCTGGAGGGCGCGGAGCAGCTGCTCGCGCGCCGGGCGAGCGTCGACCTGGCCAACGGCCGCGGCGAGACCCCGCTCATCCTCGCCACCCAGCGCCGCGACCTGGCGATGGTCCGGCTTCTGCTCGCCCGCCGAGCCGACCCGAAGCGCACGGACAACGTCGCCGGCATGTCGGCGCTCGACTATGCCAAGCAGGACCCGCGCGCCGGCGCGGTGCTCAGGCTGCTCGAGGCGAAGCTCGCCCCGGCCAAGCCGGTGGCCGGGCCGACGAAGTAGGCACAGAGCGCCCCGGCGGAGGCCGGGCCCAGTTCTCAAAAGGCTGCGCTGCCGGGCGCCGGCCTTCGCCGGGGCACGAGCTAAGCGAAGCCGGCCAGGCCGGGATCGAGATCGCCGACCAGCCGCCGTGCCGCGCGGCGGGCGAAGCGCAGCGTCTCGGCCTTGCGGCGGGCCGGCGCGAGCTTCCTCAGCGGCGCCTCTCGGATCACCGCGGCGTCGTAGCGGTCGGCGACGATCAGGCCGCAATGCTGCGGCTGGAAGCCGGGCTGCTCGAACGGCGTCAGATCGAAGCTGGCCGGGACCGCCCAGAAGAAATGATCGCAATAGCCGAGATAGTCGTTCCACTTGCAATCGCCCATCAGATCGGCGCGCGACACCTTGATCTCGACGATGGTGATGAGGCCGGCCGAATCGATCGCCATCATGTCGGCGCGCCGTCCGTTGGGCAGCGGCACCTCGCAGAGCGCGAACAGGTCCCGGTTGAAGAACAATCGCGTGACTCCGCGCGCCACGTCGCGGGCGGCGGGCGGAGCGTCGGCGAAGCAGAGCTCGGGCTGGAGACTCGGGCGGGCAGCCATTGCCCCAAGCTAGAATGAATCGGGAACGGTGTGAAGCGCGCGACTCGGCGAAATCAGCGCTTCAGCCGGAAACGCCTCTCACGCTCTTCGCGGGAGAGGGAAACCGGGACCATCGATGTCGATACCGTCTAACGGTAGAAGATGTGATTCCCCACGGCCGCCACCCGGGTGAGACGCCAGCGCGGCGAGACTCGCTTGGCGTGGAAGAAGAGCGCTTTCGGCGCGGGGCCGTCGGCGAGGTCCCGGACCGCGATATGGGCGATGGCCACGGCCCGCTTCCACGCCAGAGAGGACCGGGCGATCGGCGGAAAGCCGCCGCCGCGGATGAAGGAGAATTGGCCGCGCTGCTTGACGACTCCGCAGGCCGAAGCCGGGAATCGGCCGGAGCGGGCGCGGTTGAGGATAACCTCGGCGACGCTGAGCTGGCCGCGAAGCGGCTCGCCCTTGGCTTCGAAATAGACGGCGCCGGCGAGGCATTCGTGCTGAGCGTCGAGTGTCTGCGTGCTCGAATGGTCGGCGACCAACTCGGCGAGGCTGCGCCGAATCGGCTGCTCCGGCCTTGCGGCGGGTGCGGGTACCGGCGCGGGCTCGACCGAAGCGACGGGCGGGGCGGAGGCCGCCGGAGGCGGGGCGCCGATGCCGGGCTGCGCGGAAATTTCGGTGGGGAGAGGAGTCCCGGTCAGCTCCCAGGCGAGGGAGGGAGCACCGAAGACGAAAACGAAGGTGGCGGCCGCGAAGGACGCGGCGCGAAGAAGGCGGATCATTCAATCTCTGGTCAGTGCGGCGAGCGATCCCAAGCCGGATGCATGTCGAAAAAGGCGCATCCCGGACCGCCTTCCGTCTCGCGTGGCCGCCCGCCCCCAAATACCCCGGGTCGTGACGGCCCCCCGCTCTTGCTCGAAAGGACTGGCAAGCGGCTAGGTTGTGCGGTGCAGCAGAGTCAATCGAGCGCGTTCATTTCAGCGGCGAACCGTTCGGCAGACGCGATATCCAGTTCAATTAACCACAAATCCGGGTCGAAGCGCCGCTGCCGAGCGACGAACTCCGGAACTTCCCTCGGATTTTCAATACGTTGGCTTCCGCTCTCCTGCCAGGCATAGCGGCCGTCCGGCTGCAGAAGGCGCTCGAACAGGCGCGGATTAACGCCTTTTTCCAGAAGGATGACGAGAATCGAGCCGGCCGTCGGGTCGCCCTTGGCGAGCACCGCTCCGAACCCGCCTTCGCCCTCGGCCTTGCGAATCAGCCCGCCGACCAGGACGGACGTGGCGATTCGCGACTCCATCAGCCGGCCGAATAGCCGGGCAGGCCGCTCAGCGGGATGTGCGAGCGCATAAAGGTGCCGGTGCCGCTGGCGGCGAGCTCACCCTGCGAGTCGATCAGCCGCGCCTCGCCGACGAAGACTCGCCGCTTGCCGCTCGCCCAGCGCCCCTCGACGGTGGCCCGGCCGGCGCGGAGCGGGCGCGTGAAGAGGAGGTTGAACGCGGTGGTGAGGAGGAAGCGGTCGGTGACGAGGCTGTTGCAGGCGTAGAAGGCGGCGTCGTCCATCATCTTGAAGTAGAGCGTGCCGTGGGCGGCTCC
This sequence comes from Allosphingosinicella sp., assembly GCA_036388575.1. Taxonomy (GTDB): domain Bacteria; phylum Pseudomonadota; class Alphaproteobacteria; order Sphingomonadales; family Sphingomonadaceae; genus Allosphingosinicella. Next base: position 20,459 of record DASVRO010000037.1, on the reverse strand, counting down.
GGCGGCGTGGTAGAGGGCCTCGGCCACCTCGAAGGTGATTCGGGCGAACCCCTTCTCGACGATCTCGAGCCGCGATTCGAACAGGCCGTTGACCGGGGCGTGGCGGTAGAGCGATTCGAGGGCCCGGAAATGCGCCGCCGCGCCGGCCTCGGGCTCAGGCGGCATCCCGGTTCTCGACTCCGGAAAGAAGGGCGAAGAGGGCGTCCCGGGAGCGGGCGCCACGTAACTTTGCCACCGTATTTCGGTGGCGAAGTACTCGGCTGACCGACGCGAGGGCTTTCAGGTGGTCGGCGCCGGCGTCGGGGGGTGAGAGGATCAGGAAGACGAGGTCGACGGGAAGCTTGTCGACCGAGTGGAAGTCGACTGGGGCGGTCAGCCTGGCGAAATAGCCGAACACGCCCTCGAGCCCCTCGATCCGGGCGTGCGGGATGGCGACCCCGTCGCCGAAGCCGGTCGAGCCGAGCTTCTCGCGCTCGCTCAGGGCGGCGGCGATCGTCTTCGAATCGAGGCCGGTCCGACGCGCCGCGGCCACCGCGAGCAGCTGGAACAGCCCCTTCTTGTTCGGAACGGTCATCCCGGCATCGACGCAGTCGACGGTGAGGATGTCGGTCATGTCGTTCATCGATCCACCGAGTGCGGCCGCGCGGTCGAGCCGCGCCGGGAAGATTGGGAAGGAAAGCGAGGCTTGCTCGCCGGGCGGATCAGGCGCCGGGCGATTCGGCCCCGCCTCGTCGGAAGCCGAAGCTCTCGGCCGCCTCGAGCTCGGCGGCGGAATCGGCATGATGGTCCTTGAGGCGGCGGGTGTGGCGGCGAAGCTGCTTCTCGATTTTCTCGGCGCAGGAATCGAAGGCGGCCGGAGCGGCGGCGGCGCGGTCGGTCGCCTTCAGGACCACGCCCTGCGGCGCGTAGGCGACGATCTCGCAGGTGAAGCCATGGTCGTGCGGGCCCTTGCCGAACGTCACCTGGGCCGAGACGAGGCGCGACGCATATTTGTCGGCGACGGCGGTCAGCCGGGTCGCCACGCGTTCGCGCAGAGCTTCGCCTGTATCGACCTGGTGGCCCGAGACGCGGATATCCATTTCATTCTCCAGCAAGGGGCCGCGCCGATTAGGCGCCGCCGCCGTTCGACGTCAACCGCGGCCGTCCAGCCGATGCCATATGGGGTTGGCCAGGGTCGACAGGAAGTGGGCGTGCGCCTGAAGCTCCTCCTCGCTCGGGGCGTGGGCGCGAGGCGGGCGGACCTCGACGAGGATCGGCGCGGTATCGAGGCCCGCCGCCGTCCCGTCGCCGGCGACTGGCGTGGCGACGATGTCGGTCAGAGTCAGGCCGATCTGGCGGCCGCCGGTCAGCTCGACATAGCATTGGGCGAGCAGCTGGGCGTCGATCAGGGCGCCGTGCTTGACGCGCACGCTGCGGTCGACCCCGAAGCGGGTGCACAGAGCGTCGAGGCTGTGCTTGGCGCCGGGATGGCGGCTCCTCGCCAGCTGGAGCGTGTCGACCATCCGGGTCATGCAGACCAAAGGGTGGCCGCAATTGTTGAGCTCATGATTGAGGAAGCCGAAGTCGAAGCCGGCGTTGTGGGCGACCAGAGGGCAGTCGCCGAGGAAGTCGAGCAGCTCGCCGGCGCGGTCGCGGAAGCGTGGTTTGTCGGCGAGGAAGGAGTCACTCAGGCCGTGAACCGCCTCGGCGCCGCTCGGCATCGACCGCTCGGGATTGAAATAGGCGTGGAAGGTGCGGCCGGTCTCGCAGCGGTTGACCAGCTCGACGCAGCCGATCTCGACGACGCGGTCGCCGGCGAGCGGGCTGAGGCCCGTGGTTTCGGTGTCGAAGACGATTTCCCGCATGGCTCCGACTATGAATCGGAGCCGCCGGTCAGGCAAGCGAGGATGCGCCGAACCGCTCGTCGCGTTTCCTCCAATGCGCCGCCGGTAGGGATGACGAAGTCGGCGCGGGCGCGCTTCTCCGCATCGGGGAGCTGGCGGGCGAGGATGCGCTCGAACTTCTCCTCCGTCATGCCCGCGCGGCCGAGGACCCGCTCGCGCTGCACCTCGGCCGGCGCCGAGACGACGGCGATCCTGTCGACCCGCTGCGAGCCGCCGGCCTCGAACAGGAGCGGGATGTCGAGGAGGACGACCGGGGCCTCGGCGTTGGCGGCGAGGAAGGCCTCCCGCTCCCGGGCCACCGCCGGGTGGACCAAAACCTCGAGCCGGCGAAGCGCCTCCGGCTCGCCGAGCACCCGTTCGGCAAGGGCGCCGCGATTCACGCCCGCGGCACCGGTGGTGCCGGGGAATTCGGCCTCGATCCGATCGACCAGCGCGCCTTCCGGACCCTGCAGGCGGTGAACCGCGGCGTCGGCGTCGAACACCGGCACGCCCTCGTCGGCGAACATCCTGGCGACGGTCGACTTGCCCATGCCGATCGATCCGGTGAGGCCGAGGACGATCATCGCGCCAGCGCCTCCCGCAATTCCGCCGAATCGGGGTCGGGCGGCGGCTCGCCGAAGAAATAGGTGAAGGCCATCGAGGCCTGCCAGATCAGCATCGCCAGCCCGTCCACGGTCCTGAACCCGAGCCGGCGCGCCTCCGCGAGAAGCGGCGTGTCGAGCGGATGGTAGACGAGGTCGAACACCGTCGCGCCGGGGGGGAGCGCCGACAGCTCCACGTCGAGGGGCGGCTGGCCCGCCATGCCGAGCGGCGTGGCGTTGATCAGCAGGTCCGCCGCCGGAGCGCCGCCGATCGGGCCGGTGGCGCCGTCGAGGCCGAACGCCTCGAGCAGGGCGCGGGCCTTGTCCTCGCTTCGAGCGAGGATGGTGACGTGCGATGCCCCGGCCTGGCGCAGCTCTTCCAGCACCGCCCGGGCGGCGCCGCCCGCGCCGAGCAGGACCACCCGCTTTCCGGCCGGCGCGCTGGGCTCCAGAGCGAAGTGGGCACCCTGGAAATCGGTGTTGGTGCCCATCAGCAACCCGGCCGAATGATTGATCACCGTATTCACGGCGCCGATCCGGCGCGCGACCGGGTCGATCGTGTCGAGATGCTCGGCGATCGCCTGCTTGCACGGCATGGTGACGTTGCAGCCCCGCCAGTCCGGGTCCGGGCGGCGGGCGGCGAGATAATCGGCAAGCTCCTCCGGCCTCACCCGGATCGCCCTGTAGTCGCCGACGATCCCCATCCGCCGAAGCCAGAATTGGTGGATGAGCGGCGATTTGGAATGGGCGATCGGATCGCCAATCACCTCGGCGTAGGGAATGCCCATCAGGAGCCGCCAGAATTCCTCCGCGAGCGAGCTCGGGGAGGAGTGAAAGACGGGGAGAGGGTCACGACTTCAGTATTCCCCGCTCGCGCAGGTAGCCGAGCAGGGGGAGGAGGGGCATTCCGAGGACGGCGAAATGGCTGCCCTCGATGCGCTCGAACAATTGCGCGCCGAGCCCCTCGATCCGGTAGCCGCCGACGCTCCAGCGGATCTGCTCATATTCGCGGTCGAGATACTCGTCGAGGAAGGCGTCGCCGAGGCGCCGCATCGTCATCTCGACCGTCTCGCAATGCCACCAGATCGCTTCGCCGCCGTGAGCGACGACCGCCGACGAATGAAGCAGGTGGGTCCGGCCGCTGAGCGCCGACAGCTGCTCCCGCGCCTCCTCGCGAGACCCCGGCTTGCTCATCATGCTGCCGTCGTCGAGCTCCAGGGTCTGGTCCGATCCGAGCACGAGCGCATCGCTTCCCGCCTCGACCGACAGCGCCTTCAGCTGCGCCAGCTCCTCGGCGATCCCGCGCGGGTCGAAGCCGGCCGCCTCGAGCCCGCCTTTCGCCGCCGCCTCGTCCAGCTCGGCCTCGACCGCCTCGAACGGCACTCCGGCCGCCTCGAGCATCCCGCGCCGCGCTTCGCTCTTCGAGGCGAGCAGCAGCCTCACCCGCCGGCCGCCGCGGCGTCGGTGCGTTCGTTGCACAATTTGACGATCGCGAAGGCGGTCTCCTCGATCGAGCGGCGGGTGACGTCGATCACCGGCCAGCCATTGTCGGCGAACAGTCGGCGCGCGAAGGCGAGCTCGGCATTGACCGCCTCGAGATCGACATAGTCGGTCTCCGGCGCCTGGTTGAGGGCGAGCAGGCGGTTGCGGCGGATCTGGACCAGCCGATCGGGATTGGTGGTGAGGCCGACGACGAGCGGATGATCGAGCGAGAAGAGCGAGGGCGGCGGAGGCGCTTCCGGGACCAGCGGGATATTGGCGACCTTGAAGCCGCGATTGGCGAGATAGATGGCGGTCGGGGTCTTGGACGTCCGCGAGACTCCGGCGAGGACGATATCCGCCTCCTCCCAATTGTCGGAGCCGATGCCGTCGTCATGGGCGATGGTGAACTGGATCGCGTCGACCCTCGCGAAATAGGCGGCGTCGAGCGCGTGCTGGCGGCCCGGCCGGCCGACCGCTTCGCGGCCGAGCACCACCGAGAGCGCGTGGGTGACCGGATCGAGGGCAGCGACGGCATGAATGCCTCGGCGCCGGGTCTTCTGCTCGAGATCGCGCCTGAGGGTGTTGTTCACCAGCGTGTAGAGGACTAGGCCGGGCCTGCGCTCGACATCGTCGAGGACCCGATCGAGATGCCCTTCGGAGCGGACCATCGGCCACAGATGGCGGCGGACGTCGACTCCCTCGAACTGGGCGAGGCAGGCGTTGGCGATGACCTCCAGAGTCTCACCTGTCGAATCGGACAGGAGATGGAGATGGAGCAGGGTCAACCCCGAAGCCGCCTGTGGATAAGCATGTGGGAATCGCTAGCTTAAGCCTCGGGACCGTTGCAAGCGCGGGCTTTCTCCCTGCAATCCGGAATCGGTCCACAGATTCGCAAAGGTGAAAAAGTTCCTACCGGCCCCCTGTGGATAGCGGGGATGGATGGCGCGACTCCGCGGGCTTGCGCCAACCGTCCAGAGTCAAGCTGTTTGCAAAATCCGGCGAAGCCAATAAACCCCGCGACGCGCCCTCCTACAACCTACTACTGACTCTCTTTAAATAAGATTCTTATAGAGAGTAGAGCGGAGCCTCCCTTCCTCATGGCCCTGGCCGAAAAGCCCTTGCTGAGCGTGCTAAGCGGCCGAAAAGCCGAGAAAACTCCCGTTTGGCTGATGCGCCAGGCGGGACGCTACCTGCCCGAATACCGGGCGCTGAGGGCCGAGAAGGGCGGCTTTCTCGACCTCGTCCAGGACCCGGAAGCGGCGGCCGAAGTGACCCTCCAGCCGATCCGCCGGTTCGGCTTCGACGGCGCTATCCTGTTCTCCGACATCCTGATGGTGCCCTTCGCCTTGGGCCAGGATCTGCGTTTCGAGGCGGGCGAAGGTCCGCGCCTGTCGCCGGCCCTGGTCGACTCGACGCTCGCCCGGCTCGACTCGGCCCCTTCGCGTCTGGAGCCCGTCTACCGCACTGTGGAGAAAGTGGCCGCAAGCCTGCCGGAATCCACCACTTTCCTCGGTTTCGCCGGAAGCCCCTGGACGGTCGCGACCTACATGGTCGCCGGCCAGGGCAGCCGCGACCAGGGCGAGACGAGGCGGCTCGCCTATCGCGATCCCGACGCCTTCCAGGCGATCGTCGACGCGATCTCCGGCCTGACCGTCGACTATCTGTCGCGGCAGGTCGAAAGCGGAGTCGAGGCGGTGCAATTGTTCGACAGCTGGGCCGGCAGCCTGTCTCCGGCCCAGTTCGAGCGGTGGGTGATCGCTCCCACCGCGGCGCTGGTCGCCGCGTTCAAGGCCCGCAACCCGTCGACTCCGGTGATCGGCTTTCCCAAGGGGTCCGGCGGCAAGCTCGCGGCTTATGCGCGCGAGACCGGAGTCGATGCGATCGGGATCGACGAGACCGTCGACCCGGCCTGGGCACATGATGTGCTGCCGCCGGGAATGCCGGTCCAGGGCAATCTCGACCCGCTTGCCCTGATCGCCGGCGGCGAGGCGCTTGAAAGCGCGGTGGCACGCATCCTATCTAGCCTTGCGGAGCGGCCGCACGTCTTCAACCTGGGGCATGGCATCTTGCCGGACACGCCGATCGGACACGTCGAGAAGCTCATCGAGCTGGTGCGCGCGTGATCGATGAGCTCGGAACGGCGCTCAGCTTGACCTACGCCTGGATCAAGGCCGGCCACGTCATCTTCGTGATCTTCTGGATCGCGGGCCTGTTCATGCTTCCGCGCTTCTACGTCTACCATCAGGAAGCGGCGCCGGGATCGGCGGAGGAAGCGCGCTGGATCGAGCGGGAGCGCAAGCTGAGGCGGATCATCATCACCCCGGCGATGATCCTGGTCTGGATCTTCGGCCTTTTCCTCGCCTGGACGACCCAGGCCTGGGCGATGGGCTGGTTCCAGGCGAAGTTCGTCCTCGTCGTCGCCCTTTCCGCCTATCACGGCTGGATGGTCGGATACGGCCGAAAGCTGGCGCGGGGGGAGCGGGCGCTCAGCGGGCGGGGGCTGAGGATGATGAACGAGGTTCCGGGGCTGGCGGTGGTGCTGATCGTGGTGCTGGTGATCGTCAGGCCGTTCTGACTTTCCGAACCGGTCCTTCGATTCGAGCCTTCGCCTTCGCTCAGTCTCTACTCAGGGTGAGCGGTTGGGAATATTCTCCACCGCTCACCCTGAGTAGCCGGTGAGCTTGTCGAACCGGCGTATCGAAGGATTGACTTGAAAAATCGCGGAGCCTAACGCCCGTCAAGTCGTTCGCCTGCCGTCCGCGTGGGCATTCCCAGCCGCCGAAAATCCCCTTCCGCGCGGCCTGTCGACCATCCTATTTCTGAGTACCCCCCAATGCATCTCAAAGATTTGAAGCAAAAATCTCCCGCCGACCTCGTCGCGATGGCCGAGGAGCTCGGAATCGAGGGCGCCTCCACCCTGCGCAAGCAGGAGCTGATGTTCTCCATCCTCAAGGTCCAGGCCGAGAATGGCGAGGAGATCATGGGCATGGGCACGATCGAGGTGCTGCCCGACGGCTTCGGCTTCCTGCGCTCCCCCGAGGCGAACTATCTGGCCGGGCCGGACGACATCTACGTCGCGCCCAACCAGGTGCGCAAATTTGGGCTGAGGACCGGTGACACGGTCGAGGGCGAGATCCGCGGGCCCAAGGACGGCGAGCGCTATTTCGCCCTCGTCCGGCTCGTCTCGGTCAATTTCGACGATCCCGACGCGGTCCGCCACCGGGTCAATTTCGACAATCTGACGCCGCTCTATCCGGACGAGAAGCTCACCCTCGACAGCGCCGATCCGACCATCAAGGACAAGTCGGCGCGGGTGATCGACATCATCTCGCCCCAGGGCAAGGGCCAGCGCGCCCTGATCGTCGCGCCGCCGCGGACCGGCAAGACCGTGCTCCTCCAGAACATCGCGCGGGCGATTACCGACAACCATCCCGAGGTCTTCCTCATCGTCCTGCTCATCGACGAGCGGCCCGAGGAGGTTACCGACATGCAGCGCTCGGTGAAGGGCGAGGTCGTCTCCTCCACCTTCGACGAGCCGGCGCAGCGCCACGTCCAGGTCGCCGAGATGGTCATCGAGAAGGCCAAGCGGCTCGTCGAGCACAAGAAGGACGTCGTCATCCTGCTCGATTCGATCACCCGCCTCGGCCGCGCCTACAACACGGTGGTGCCGTCATCGGGCAAGGTGCTGACCGGCGGCGTCGACGCGAACGCGCTTCAGCGCCCGAAGCGCTTCTTCGGCGCCGCCCGCAACATCGAGGAAGGCGGCTCGCTCTCGATCATCGCCACGGCTCTGATCGACACCGGCTCGAAGATGGACGAGGTCATCTTCGAGGAGTTTAAGGGCACCGGCAATTCGGAGATCGTGCTCGACCGCAAGGTCTCCGACAAGCGCATCTTCCCGTCGCTCGACGTCGGCAAGTCCGGCACCCGCAAGGAGGAGCTGCTCGTCGACCAGGCGACGCTCTCCAAGATGTGGGTGCTTCGCCGGATCCTCATGCAGATGGGCACGGTCGACGCGATGCAGTTCCTTCTCGACAAGATGAAGGACGCCAAGTCGAACGAGGATTTCTTCGCCTCGATGAACCAGTAGGTTCAGGGAATCAGCACCGTCGATCCGGTCGTCGATCTCGCCTCGATCGCTCGGTGGGCGTCGGCGGCCCTGAGCAAGGGGAAGGTGGCGCCGACCTGGATCGTCACGGCGCCCTTCTCGATCATCTCGAACAGCCGCGCCGCCGAGGCGCGCATCTCGTCCGCCGTCTTGCAATAGTCGGCGAGGGTCGGCCGGGTGACGAAGATCGAGCCGGCGCCGAGCAGGTCGAGCGCGGTGAAGGGCGGGACCGGGCCGGACGCGTTGCCGTAGGTGACGAGGAGGCCGCGCCGGGCGACCGAGCCGAGCGAGGCCTTCCAGCTCGCCCCGCCGACTCCGTCGAGCACCACCGGCACGCCGGCGCCGCCGGTGAGGCCGCGGACTTCCGCCGCGAGCGAATCGAGCGGGCAGCAAAGGGCGTGGTCGGCGCCGAGCTCGCTGGCGAGCGCCGCCTTGCGGCTGTCGCCGGCGTGGGCGATCACCGTCGCCCCGATCGCCTTGAGCCACTGGACGAGGATCGAGCCCATGCCGCCCGCCGCGGCGTGGACGAGCACGGCCTGGCCGGGCTCGACCCGGGCGCAGCGCTCGATCAGATATTCGGCGGTGCAGCCCTTCAGCATCGCGGCAGCGGCCTGCTGTGCCGGCAGTGAATCGGGCAATTTGACGAGCCGGTCGGGGTCGATCGTGCGGTGCGTGGCATAGGCGCCGGGCGGGCCGGTGAAATAGCCGACCCGGTCGCCCTCGCGGAAGCCGGCGACGCCTTCGCCAACCGCCTCGACCACCCCGGCGCCCTCGCCGCCGAGGCCGGAGGGGAGCGGCAGCTTGTAGAGGCCGGAGCGGTGATAGGTGTCGATGAAGTTCAGCCCGACCGCCTCGTTGCGCACCAGCACCTCGCCGGGCCCGGGCCGCGGCACGTCGATATGCTCGGCCTCGAGGACTTCGGGGCCGCCGGTGCGGCGCAGGATGAAGGCGTAGGGATCGGTCACGAGGCGGTCCTGGCGAGCGCCGGCCAGGCGAGGAAGGTGCCGACGGCGTAGGTGATTGCGTAGACGAGCACGATCAGCGAGCTCCACAAGGTGAAGGCGTCCACTTGCCCGGGGCTCAACGCGAGAACGGGCACCAGGACCAGGCCGCGCAGCAGGTAGATCGCGGTTATCGCGACGAGCGCCGTGCGGATGAGGGGCAGCCGCCGGATTTTCCCCGCCGCCGACAGCGCATAGGCCGACCAGGCCGCCAGCACCGTCGCGATGGCGAGCGTCACCAGCGCCGGGACCGGCGAACCTCGCTCGGCCATTCGGGCCATCTCCTCTCCGGCGCCGAAGAATCGGTACCAGTCAGGGCCGCCGGCGATCACCGCCAGATGCAGCATCGCTGCGGCCGCGCTGAGCAGGGCCGCCGCGATCAGCCAGCGCTCGCCGGGTCGGCTCATAGGAGATGCTGCGCGAAGAACTCCACCGTCCGTCCATCCGCCAGCTCGGCCGCTTCCTCGCTTCGCCGCTGGCCCATCTCGGCCGCGAAGCCGTGGTCCTCGCCGGGATAGTCGTGGAGGGTAACCCGGGGATGGTCGTCGAGGCCCTCGTGCATCGCGCGCTGCGCCGCCTCGTCGACGAAATGGTCGGCGCCGGCGATGTGCAGCATCAGCGGATTGGCGATGGCGTGCTTCTCGCCGAGCAGTGCGGGCACGGCGACGGGGTAATAGCCGACGCTGGCATTGGCGTCGGCGCGGGTCGCGACCATGAAGGCGAGGCGGCCGCCGAGGCAATAGCCGACGACTCCGACCTTGCCGCCGTCGCCGAGGCGCGAGCGGGCGGCGCGGATCGTCGCCTCGAGGTCGCTGACCGCCCGATCCTGGTCGAAGCGGCTCATCAGGTCGAGCGCGCGGCTGAACTGGTCGGGCACGTCCGGATCCAGCTCGACTCCCGGCTCGAGGCGCCAGAACAGGTCCGGAGCGAGCGCCAGATAGCCCTTGCCGGCCCATTTGTCGCATTTGCGGCGGATGCCCTCGTTGACCCCGAATATCTCCTGGATGACGACGATGGCGGCCAGCGGCGGTCCGTCGGGCTCGGCGACATAGGCGTCGAAGCCGCCGTCGCCCTCGAGCGTGTCGATGCGGATCGTCCCCATTCGAGCCTCCTCCTTGTGTCCGGCGGCGCTTCTATACACATAGCAGCGAGACTTGCGGAAGGACCGGCCATGAAGATCAGCGTCGACGTCGACTGCACCCCTGAGGAGGCGCGCCGCTTCCTCGGCCTGCCGGACCTCACTCCGGTCCACGATGCGTATGTCGCGCGCATGACCAAGGTGGCCAGCGAGGGCCTGACCGCCGAATCGGCCACCGAGATGATGAAGGCCTGGGGCCCGATGAACGAGGCCGGCATGGCGATGTGGCGCTCGATGCTCGAGGGGATGAGCGGGAAGAAGGGTTGACGCCCTGCCACGTTCCGAATGGACGAAGAGCCGTGAACGACACCATCTTCGCCTTGTCGTCCGGCAGCCCTCCCGCGGCCATTGCGGTGGTCCGGATCAGCGGACCTCGTTCGGAGGCGGCGCTCGAGGCCCTGGCCGGCAAGTTGCCCGGGCCGCGGGTCGCGCAGCTCGCCAACCTGCGATGGCGGGGGGAGCCCCTCGACCGCGCCCTCGTGCTTCGCTTTCCAGGCCCCCACAGCGCCACCGGCGAGGATGTGGCCGAGCTTCACCTCCACGGCGGCCGGGCGGTGGTGGCGGCGGTCCTGGAGGCCCTGGCAGGGGTGGAGGGGCTGAGGCCGGCGGAGCCGGGGGAGTTCACCCGCCGAGCCTTCGAGAACGGCCGGATCGATCTCGCCGAGGCGGAGGGCCTCGCCGACCTGCTTGCCGCCGAGACCCAGTCCCAGCGCCGAGCCGCGCTCGCCATGGCCGGAGGAGCGCTCAGCCGCCAGGTGGAGGCATGGCGTCAGCGCCTGCTGGCGATGGCGGCGGCGGTCGAGGCGGTGCTCGACTTCTCCGACGAGGGCGAGGTGGGCGACACGCTCCCGCAGGGCTTGAGCGACGACCTCACAGCGCTCCGTGCCGAAATTGCAGCCGCTTTGGCCAGGCCGACGGTGGAGCGGTTGCGGGACGGCATCAGGGTCGTCATCGCAGGGCCGCCAAACGCTGGAAAGTCCAGCCTTCTCAACGCATTAGTCCAAAGGGAGGCGGCGATCGTGTCGTCGGTCGCCGGGACAACGCGGGACGTCATCGAAGTGCCGGCGGCGATCCGGGGAACGCCCTTCCTGCTGACCGATACGGCCGGCCTGCGCGACAGCGGCGACGAGATAGAGTCGATCGGAGTCGCCCGCGCGCGCGACCGACTGGCCGAAGCCGATATCGTCCTGTGGCTTGGCGAACCGGACCGCGGGCCGGCGCGGACGATTCTGGTCGCGGCTAAGGCCGACCTTCGGGAGGATCCGGACATGGCTTATGCGGACGTGGCGGTTTCCGCCAGGACGGGCGCGGGCATCGATCGCCTGCTCGCCCTGCTCGAGGAGCGGGCGCAGGCCCTGCTTCCGGGCGAGAGCGAAGCGGCGTTCAATTCGCGCCAGGAGACCGCAGCGGCGGTCGCGCTCGGCCAGCTCGACAGGGCCGCCCAGGAAACCGACCTGCTGCTGCTGGCAGAGTCGCTTCGCCTGACGCGGCTCGAACTGGATCGGATCACCGGCCAAGCCGGCGTCGAGGATATGCTGGACGCGCTGTTCGGCCGCTTTTGCATCGGCAAGTGAAGCCGAATCAGCCAACTTCAATGTTCCACGTGGAACATGTAGAGGCTGCCGGATGAATTGGCATTTCGACATCATCGTCGTCGGCGGCGGGCATGCCGGCTGCGAGGCGGCGGGCGCGGCGGCGCGGATGGGCGCCCGGACGGCGCTGCTCAGCTTCACGCGCGGGCAGATCGGCGCGATGTCGTGCAACCCGGCGATCGGCGGGCTGGGCAAGGGCCATCTCGTCCGGGAAGTAGATGCTTTCGACGGCATGATCGCGCGAGCCGCCGATGCGGCGGGCATCCACTACCGGATGCTCAATGCCAGCAAGGGCGCGGCGGTGCGCGGGCCGCGGGTCCAGGCGGACCGCCGACTGTTCAAGGCGGCCATCCACCAACTGCTCGATGATCAGGAGAGGCTCGAGATCGTCGAAGGCGAGGCCGCCTCGCTTTCGCTGGACGGTCGCCGCGTGGCTGGAGTCGTGCTGGCGGACGGTCGCCGCCTCGCGGCCAAAGCGGTGATCCTCGCCACCGGCACCTTCCTCGGCGGCAAGCTCCATTTCGGGATGACGAGCCGGCCGGGCGGCCGGGTCGGCGAGCGCTCGGCAACGGCGCTCGCGCACCAGCTGCGCTCGCTCGGCCTGCCCCTGGCGCGCCTCAAGACCGGGACTCCACCCCGTCTCGACGGGCGCACGATCGACTGGGCGGCGCTGGAGCGCCAGGAGTCGGACGGGGGCAACTGGACGATGTCCCCGATGACTCCGGAGCGCCCGGCGCCCCAGCTCTTCTGCGCCATCACCCGGACCAATGCCCGCACCCACGCGCTGATCCGGGCGAGCCGCGACCGGTCGCCGCTCTTCGCCGGCGAGATCGAAGGCGTCGGCCCGCGCTACTGCCCGTCGATCGAGGACAAGGTCCACCGTTTCGGCGACCGCGACGGGCATCAGGTCTTCCTCGAGCCCGAGGGCCTGGACGATCGCGCCGTCTACCCGAACGGGATTTCGACGTCCCTGCCGGAGGACGTCCAGGTGGCGATGGTGCGTTCGATGGCGGGCCTCGATCGCGCCGAGATCGTCCAGCCCGGCTATGCGGTCGAATATGACCATGTCGACCCGCGCATTCTCGACAGCGCTCTCGCGGTGCGGCCGGAGGTGGCCGAGGGCCTCTACCTGGCCGGACAGATCAACGGCACGACCGGATATGAGGAAGCCGCCGCCCAGGGCCTGGTCGCCGGGCTCAACGCCGCGGCCTGGGCCGCCGGCTCGGCGCCGGTGCGGTTCGACCGGAGCGAAAGCTATGTCGGGGTCATGGTCGACGACCTCGTCCTGCAGGGCGTCACCGAGCCCTATCGGATGCTCACCGCGCGCGCCGAATACCGGCTCCGGCTGCGCGCCGACAATGCCGAGGCCCGGCTGACCCCGAAGGCGATCGAGGCCGGGTGCGTTTCGGCCGAGCGGCGTGCCGGCTTCGAACGGAGGCGCGCCGAGCGGGCGACGGTGGAAGCGGCGCTGTCGGCCGTGCGCAGCGGCGCGGAGGTGAGGGGGGCGGGAGTCCCGCTCCATGATGATGCGCAGCGGCGGCCGCTCACGCAATGGCTCCGCTTCCCCGAAGTCGATTCGGCGGCCTTGCTCCGCCTCGAGCCGTCGCTGGCCGCCGTCAGCCGCGAAGCGCTCGACGAGGCGGTCGAGGACCACCGATACGCGCCCTATGTCGAGCGACAGCAGGCGGAGGTGGCGCGGTTGCGCAGCGACGAGAGGCTGCGCATCCCCCAGGACCTGGATTATCGCTCGATCCCCGGGCTTTCGCACGAAATGATGGAAAGGCTGGACGCCGCCCGGCCGGAGACGTTGGGTGCGGCGCGGCGAATCCGCGGCATCACCCCGGCGGCGCTGGCGGCTATTCTCGTCCATTCGCGGCGTCGGGCGGCCTGATGACCGCGGAGGAGGTCAAGCAGCGACTCGATGTTCCACGTGAAACAATCGAGCGCCTGGAGGCCTTCGAATCGCTCCTGCGCGGGGAGAATGAACGGCAGAACCTGGTTTCCCGCAGCTCCCTGGATGCCTTTTGGGAGCGACATGTCCTCGATTCGGCGCAACTGATCCGTTTCGCGCCGCCAGAGGCGAGATCCTGGCTGGATCTGGGCACCGGGGCCGGATTCCCGGGGCTGCTGGTGCCGCTTTTCCACCCGGCGCAAGCGATAATGGTCGAGGCGCGGCGCTTGCGGGCGGACTTTCTTCGCGCCGCAGCGTCATCGCTTGGCATCGAGGCACGCGTGGAGATCGTCGCGTCGAAGATCGAAGCCGTGCCGACGCGCAAGGTCGACGTGATCAGCGCCCGCGCGTTCGCGCCGCTGCCCAAGTTGCTCGACCTGGCCGAACGTTTTTCCGGTTCCGGGACGGTGTGGATCCTGCCCAAGGGCCGTAACGCCAAGTCGGAACTGGATGCGGCGCGATCTTCGTGGCAGGGTGATTTCCGTCTCGAGCCGAGCCTCACCGACGCCGATGCGGGGATCATCGTCGCGAGCGCGGTTCACCGCAGAACGAGGGGAAGACGTTGATTCGAATCGCGGTCGCCAACCAGAAAGGCGGGGTCGGCAAGACGACGACGGCGATCAATCTCGCCACCGCGCTCGCCGCCACCGGCTGGCGGGTGCTGCTGATCGACCTCGATCCGCAGGGCAATGCCTCGACCGGGCTCGGCATCGGCCACGCGCTCCGCGACCGGTCGAGCTACGACGTCCTGACCGGCGGCTCGACGCTCGAGGAAGCGGTGGTTCCGACCAAGGTGCCACGGCTGGACCTGGTGCCGGCGACGGTCGACCTGTCGGGGGCCGAGATCGAGCTGGTCGCTCTGGAGGAACGTACCCACCGGCTCGACAACGCGCTCGACGCCGCCGCCCTGCGCTGGGACGTCTGCCTGATCGACTGCCCGCCGAGCCTCGGGCTGCTGACCATCAACGCGCTCGTCGCGGCCCAGTCGATCCTCGTCCCGCTGCAGACGGAATTTTTTGCTTTAGAAGGGCTTAGCCAGCTTCTGCAGACGATCGAACGGATCCGCGCGAGGTTCAATCCGGAGCTTTCCATCCTTGGGGTGGCGCTGACCATGTTCGACCGCCGCAACAACCTCTCCTCCCAGGTCGCAGACGACGTTCGCGCGTGCCTGGGCAAGGTCGTGTTCGACACGGTGATCCCGCGCAACGTCCGCCTCTCGGAAGCCCCGAGCCACGGCATACCGGCCCTGATCTACGACCATCGCTGCCCCGGCTCCGAAGCCTATATCGCCCTCGCCCGCGAGCTGATCGGCCGGCTGCCCAAGAAGGCGGCGGCGGCGTGAGCGACGACCCGCCCGCCACCCGCAAGCGCCCGTCCGGCCTCGGCCGCGGCCTCTCCTCGCTGCTCGGCGAGGTCGCCCAGGAGGCGCCGGTGACGGGGGGCGTGGCGCCGGCCCGAGGCGGCATCCAGATGATGCCGATCTCGTCGATCGAGCCGCATCTCGACCAGCCCCGCCGCCATTTCGACGAGGAGGCGCTCGAGGAGCTCGCCGCCTCGATCAAGGCGCGCGGCCTGATCCAGCCGATCGTCGTCCGCCCTCACGGCCATCGCTACCAGATCGTCGCCGGCGAGCGGCGCTGGCGGGCGGCGCAGCGGGCCCGGCTTCACGAGATACCGGTGATCGTGCGCGACTTCGACGATGCCGAGACGCTCGAGGTCGCCCTGCTCGAGAATATCCAGCGCCGCGACCTCAACGCGATCGAGGAGGCGGAGGGCTACAAGCGGCTGATCGGCGAATATGGCCATACCCAGGAGGCGCTCGGCAGGCTCGTCCACAAGAGCCGCAGCCATGTCGCCAATCTGCTGAGGCTGCTCGACCTGCCCGAGGGCGTCCGCCAGATGGTCGCCACCGGCGAGCTCACCATGGGGCACGCGCGGGCGCTGATCGGCGCCGCCGACCCGGAGGCGCTGGCCCGCGACATCGCCGAGCGCGGCCTGTCGGTGCGCGAGGCCGAGAAGCTCGCCCGCTTCGGCAAGCCGGGCCGCGAGCGCCAGGGCCGGCTCGAGATCAAGGGCGCGGGCGCCGACATCGAGGCGCTCGAGCGCCAGCTCGGCGACATGCTCGGCCTCAAGGTGAAGATCGCCTATCGGCCGGACGGCGGCACGGTGTCGCTGAATTACTCCACCCTCGACCAGCTCGACATGATCTGCCAGCGATTGAGCGGCGAGAAGATCTGAATCCCCCTCCCTGCACGCAGGGAGGGGAGAGGCCCTAGCGCAGTCGAGACGCCTGGCGGCAGATGGCCAACAGCTCCTCGTCGACCGCCCTCGGGCCGAGGCCGCCGGAGGCCTTGACCTGCCGTTCCGCCTCGAGCAGCCGGCTGACGCTGCGCGCCAGAGGCTCCGACCGCCAGCGTGAGAGTTGCCGGCCTATCGAGTCTTTTTCCTTCCAGAACAAGGACTTGCCCTGTGACGCCATGACGGCGTCGGGGCTCGAGCCGCGTTCCACCTGGGCCCGGAGGCGGGAGAGCAGGCTCATCCGGCGAAGCACCGCTCGGATCAGCGGGATGCCCTCTATGCCTTCGCTGGACAGCCGAAGCAGCTCCGCCTGGAGCTGAGCGGCGTTGCCGTTGCCGACGCTGTCGACGAGGCGGCTGAGATCTCCTTCCTCGGCGGCGGCGCCGACGGCGTCGAGCGCTTCGTGGTCGAGCGGCCGCGGCCGGTCCGGGGCGGAGTCGAGGTAGAGAGCGAGCTTCTGCAGCTCGAGCGCGAGGATGGCGCGATTGCCGGCGCAGGCGTCGGCCAGCCGGCGGGCGACGTCGGAGCGGGCGACCAGGCCCTCGGCGCGCGCCATCTCGAGGACGAGCCGCTCCGCCTCCTGCCCTTCCGGCGCAT
This sequence comes from Allosphingosinicella sp., assembly GCA_036388575.1. Classification (GTDB taxonomy): domain Bacteria; phylum Pseudomonadota; class Alphaproteobacteria; order Sphingomonadales; family Sphingomonadaceae; genus Allosphingosinicella. The sequence goes on along the minus strand of DASVRO010000037.1, from coordinate 3,828 downwards.
AGCTGGCGAAGGCCAAAGCCGCCGGCGATGCCAGGACGAGCTTGAGCAGCTTGGAGGTCGGCTTCAGCGCCCCGGCGACGAGCAGGACCGGATTGCCCGCGGCCGGCGCCTCGAGCAGGGCCTCGAGCGCGGCGATGCTCTCGTCGCCGGCGGGCTGGACGACGATGTAGCGGGCGCCTCCGAACAGCGAGAGGGACGCGGCCTCGTCGGCGAGCCGGGCGGGGTCGGACTTGAGCTCGGCGCCGGCCAGCTCGACCCGCTCCGCGCCCTCCCCGGCGCCAGCCGCGGCGAGCCTGACCAGGGCGTTGGATCCCGATTCGTCGGGGCCGTAGAGCAGGAAGGCGCGATAGCCGCCGGGGCCGCGCAGGGCCCGTTCGATCTCGCCGCGCTTCGCCTTCACGGCGTGTCGCCGCTGCGCCTCGCGTAGAGGGCGACCCGGGTGACGATCTGGTCGGCGACCTCCTTCGACAGCCGCTCGAGGGCGGTCTGCTCGGCGGCGACGGTGGCATATTCGGAGCCGACCACGTCGATCCCGGCGTCGGAGCCGGCGGTGGCGTCGAGCAGCACCGTGCCTTTGGCGGCATCGACGAGGCGGTAGCGGGCGCGCAGGGTGCGGCGCTCGCGGGTCACCGCGTCGTCGGAGCGGATCCCGAAGCCGGTGATGTCGTCGTCGAGCAGGATTTCGAGGCGGTACCGGGCGGCACCCGCCGCGGGCGCGCCGAGCCGGTCCTGAAGGGCGGTCCGGACCAGCCATCCGGCGCGCCCCTCGATCGGCCCGACCTCGATCGAGCGAAGCGACTGGGCGACCGGTCCGCGGCCGCCGCCGGTATAGAGCGGCTGAAGGCCGCAGCCGGCGAGGAGCAGGGTCAAAGCGAGGAGCCGCTTCATGCGACCAGGTTGACCAGCCGGTCCGGGACGACGATCACCTTGCGGGGCGGCTTGCCGTCGAGGACCCGCGCCACCTTCTCAGAGGCGAGCGCCAGCTCCTCGAGTATCTCCTTCGCCGATCCTTTCGGGGCGGTGAGCGTATCGCGCAGCTTGCCGTTGACCTGGACGGCGATCGTCACCTCCTCCTCGACGAGCAGGGCCGGGTCGGCGACCGGCCAATCGGCCTCGGCGATCAGGCCTTCGCGGCCGAGCGCGGCCCAGGCCTCCTCGGCGAGGTGCGGCACCATCGGCGCGGCGAGGCGGACGAGGGTCTCGATGCCCCTGCTTCGCGACGGCGAGGCGGGCGCCTTCTCGAGCGCGCTGGTCAGCTCGTAGAGGTTGGCGACCGCCTTGTTGAAGGCGAGCGCCTCGATATTGGCGCCGACGGCGGCGACTGTGCGGTGGACCTTGCGGTCAAGCGCGGAGTCGCCGGAGTCGCCGAGCCAGGTCGAGTGGCCGCGCTCGGCCTCCTCGGCGGCGAGGCGCCAGATCCTCTGGACGAAGCGCCAGCTGCCCTGGATCCCGGCCTCGCTCCACTCGAGATCGCGCTCGGGCGGGCTGTCGGAGAGCATGAACCAGCGCACTGCGTCGGCGCCATATTGATCGACGATCGGCTCCGGATCGACCGTGTTGCGCTTCGACTTCGACATCTTCTCGATCCGGCCGCGGGTGACCGGGCCGGGATGGCTCTCCGCCTCGTCTGGGGTCACCCAGCGTCCCTCGGAATCCTGGAAGGTGACGTGGGTGACCATACCCTGGGTGAACAGGCCCCTGAACGGCTCGTCCACGTCGAGCCTGCCGATGCGCTGCAGAGCCCGGGTCCAGAAGCGTGCGTAGAGCAGGTGGAGGATCGCATGCTCGACGCCACCGATATACTGGTCGACCGGAAGCCAGCGCTCGGCCTCGGCGCGGTCGAACGGCGAATCGCCGGGCTGGCTGGCGAAGCGGATGAAATACCAGGAGGAATCGACGAAGGTGTCGAGCGTGTCGGTCTCGCGCCGGGCGGGGCCGCCGCAATCGGGGCAATCGATCCTCGACCAGGTCGGGTGGCGCTCGAGCGGGTTCCCCGGAGTCTCGAAGTCGATGTCCTCCGGAAGCACCACCGGCAGCCGGTCGCGCCGTACCGCGACCGGGCCGCAGGCCTCGCAATGGACGATCGGGATCGGGGTCCCCCAGTAGCGCTGGCGCGACACGCCCCAGTCGCGCAGCCGCCACACGGTGGTGCCCTCGCCCCATCCGTCCGCCTCGGCGCGGCCGATCACCTCCCGGATGCCGTCCTCGGCGGTGAGTCCGTCGAGGAAGCGGCTGTTCACGAGGCGGCCGGGACCCGTATAGGCCTCGTCGCCGACCGGTTCGTCCGCCTCCTCGGGCGAGGGCGACACGACGCGGGTCACCGGCAGGCCGTATTTGCGGGCGAAATCGAGGTCGCGCTGGTCGTGCGCCGGGCAGCCGAAGATGGCGCCGGTGCCATAGTCCATCAGCACGAAATTGGCGACGTAGAGGGGAAGCGTCCAATCCGGGTCGAGCGGGTGGACGACCCGCACGCCGGTGTCGAACCCCTTCTTCTCCGCGGTCTCGAGCTCGGCCGCGGTGGTCCCGCCCTGCTTGCACTCGGCGATGAAGGCGGCGAGCGCCTCATTCCCCTCGGCGAGCGTCAGGGCGATCGGATGATCGGGAGAGATGGCCGCGAAGCTGGCGCCGAAGATCGTGTCGGGACGCGTCGTGAAGACCTCGAAGCTCGTCTCGCCCGCGACCGGCTCGGCCAAGTCGAAGCGGAAGCGCAGCCCCTGGCTCCTGCCGATCCAGTTCTCCTGCATCAGCCGGACCTTGTCAGGCCATCCGTCGAGCGTGCCGAGGCCCTCTAACAGCTCTTCCGCGAAGTCGGTGATCCGGAGGAACCACTGGCTGAGCTTGCGCCGCTCGACCGGCGCGCCGGAGCGCCAACCCTTGCCGTCGATCACCTGTTCGTTGGCAAGCACGGTCATGTCGACCGGGTCCCAGTTGACTTCCGATTCCTTGCGGAAGACCAGGCCGGCCTCGAACAGGTCGAGAAACAGCGCCTGCTCGTGGCCGTAATAGTCCGGTTCGCAAGTGGCGAGTTCGCGGCTCCAGTCGATCGCCAGCCCGATGCGCTTCAATTGGCCGCGCATTGCGGCGATATTGGCCCGGGTCCAGGTCCCGGGGTGAACCTTCTTCTCCATCGCCGCATTTTCGGCGGGCATCCCGAAGGCGTCCCAGCCCATTGGGTGAAGGACTTCGAATCCCTGCATCCGCCGGAACCGAGCCAGCACGTCGCCCATCGTGTAGTTGCGGACGTGCCCCATATGGATCCGCCCCGAAGGGTAGGGAAACATCTCGAGCACGTAGCTTTTGGGCTTGGGACTGCTGCTGTCCGCGACGAAACTCTGCGCCTGGTCCCAACGCTGCTGCCAACGAGGATCGGCGGCTCGCGGGTCAAAACGGTCGATCATGCCCGGGCACTGCTCAGTCGAAATTCACGAAAATTATCCATGACCCGACCATATGCACAATATGGCGGGGGCTGGACAGGGCAGCCCTCAGCCGATGCTGGTCCGGCGAAGATCGCGGGCCCGGGTCAGGATGATGTCTTCCAGCTTCTGGACGGTCGCTGCGGCGACCGGGGCATCGACCCAGCTTCCGGCATGGCTGACCTGGCGGCTGGCGGCGACGCGCAATGCATCGGCGCGCAAATCCTGGTCCAGGATCGACACGGTGAGCTTGATCCGCTCGCCCGGATTTTGCGGGCTTGCGTACCAATCGGTGACGATTACCCCGCCACTGGGATCAGCCTGAAGCAATGGCGCGAAGGACAGGGTGTCGATCGATGCGCGCCACAAATAGCTGTTGACCCCAATCGTCGTCATCCGCGACGGCGCCAGC